>JAZSMT010000005.1:0-10478 GCA_045536025.1 Christensenellaceae bacterium | reverse complement strand
ATAGATTAAGCCGTTATAAACGGCGCAATACTGCGTTACTGCTACGGCTTTGCGACCATCACAACCAAAAAAGGTTAATGCTGTCCGCAACCCCTTGCGAGCCTTGTCTTGCTTGTTTCTAACGCCTTAATAATAGTTTTCATAGTCTTGGGCGTTTAGCCTCGTCTAACTTGCAACTAACGACTTAATTAGAGCTTTGTATAGTCTTGGCGTGTATCTAATTTGCATAAACCCTTAAATAGGTTTTAAACAAACTAAAAACAATTAAAAATTTAAGCACGGCTTAACCGTGTTTTTTATTGTTTAAAATTAACGTTGTGAATTTTTGTAAAAAATAGAAATTTTTTATATTAAAATAATTTACAAATCAAACCCGATAGATTATAATATATCGTGTATTTTTTGCTAAGACGTAATTTAGGCAAAAACCGAAAGGAGATATTTGTATGAGCCGTATGATTGGTACCATTTCAAGAGGCGTGCGCGCACCCATTATCCGTCAAGGCGACGATTTAGTTCAAATCGTAACCGATTCGATATTAGATGCGGCAAAGGAAGACGGGTTTTCCGTTCGTAACCGCGATATTATCGCGATGACTGAGTCTATCGTAGCAAGGGCGCAAGGCAACTACGCTACCGTTGACGATATCGCTTGCGACGTTAAAGCTAAATTTGGCGGTGAAACCGTAGGCGTTATTTTCCCGATACTTAGTCGTAACCGTTTTTCTGTATGCCTAAGAGGTATTGCTAAGGGCGCTAAAAAAGTAGTTTTAATGCTTTCATATCCGTCAGACGAAGTTGGTAACCACTTAGTTAGTCTTGACGCGCTTGACGAAAAGGGTGTTAATCCGTATACCGACGTGTTGTCGCTCGAAAAATATCGCGAGCTTTTCGGCTACACTAAGCACCCCTTTACCGGTATGGATTACGTAGCCTATTACGGCGACCTTATCAAGGAGGCGGGCGCAGAGTGCGAAATTATTTTTGCTAACGACCCCCGCGCAATTTTAAAATACGCTAAAAACGTTCTTAACTGCGATATTCACACTCGTTTCAGAACTAAACGCCTTTTACTTAACTCGGGCGCTGAAAAAGTGTTTGGGATGGATGAAATTTTAAGCGCTAGCGTAAACGGTAGCGGTTACAATGAAAAATACGGTTTACTCGGCTCTAACAAAGCAACTGAAGATCGAATCAAACTCTTCCCGAGAGATTGCCAAAAACTCGTAGACGATATTCAAGCTCTCGTTTATGAAAAAACGGGTAAAAACGTTGAAGTTATGGTGTATGGCGACGGTGCTTTTAAAGACCCCGTTGGTAAAATTTGGGAACTTGCCGACCCCGTAGTTTCCCCCGCGTATACTAAAGGCTTAGAGGGTACGCCTAACGAGCTTAAGCTCAAATACCTTGCCGATAACGAATTTGCTAATTTAAAAGGCGAAGAGCTTAAAAAAGCTATCAACGAAAAAATTCAAGCAAAGGACGCAAACCTCGTTGGCAATATGATAAGCGAAGGAACTACGCCACGTCGCTTAACCGACCTTATAGGTTCGCTTTGCGATTTGACCTCGGGCTCGGGCGATAAGGGTACGCCTATCGTATTTATCCAAGGTTATTTTGACAACTATACGACAGACTGATTTTTAAAAGCACGCTTAAAGCGTGCTTTTTTAATGCTTAAATCATATTTTCTAAAAATAATAAGTATATTACTTATATGTATGCTGTAAGATATCTTTTATTAATGCTTGGCGGAATAACTTTTTTTCTTTTAGGGCTTAAATTTATGAGCGAAAATATGGAAAAACTTGCCGGCGAAAAAATGCAAAAGGTTTTAAGAACCTTTACAAAAAATAGGTGTGCGGGCGTTATGACGGGCGCAGTATCTACCGCGCTACTTCAGTCAAGCATAGCAACCAACGTTATAGCGGTGGGGTTCGTGTCGAGTGGGATACTTAGCTTTTATTCGGCGTCGGCAGTAATTATGGGTACGAATATCGGAACTACAATTACTGCTCAGCTAGTTTCCTTATCGGGTAGTGATGCCTTTGATATTACAGCACTTGGCTCGTTGATTGCCTTCGTGGGGTTTGTGCTTTCATTTTTTAAAAATGAAAAACTGCTAAACGTAGGCGGTGTAATGGCTGGCTTTGGCATGCTGTTTTTCGGGCTTGACGTCGTTTCTGACAGCGTTGCCTTTTTCAAAAATTTTGAAAGCTTTAGAAAAATCTTTTTAGTAGAAAACGAGCTGTTATTATTACTCAACGGCATTTTGATAACTGCAATAATTCAAAGCTCTTCAGCGGTAACTAGCGTTATGATAATACTTGCCTCTAACGGACTTTTAACCTTTGAAAACAGCATGTTTTTAATACTTGGCGCAAATATCGGCACTTGTTTTTCGGTAATTATCGCTGCAAGCAACAAACCTGCCGAGGCAAGGCGAGTGGCATTTTTTAATATTGCCTTTAATATCGTTGGCGCGCTCGTATTGTTTTTACCGCTTAGCTTATTCAAAAGCCAAGTTAGCGAGTGGTTTATGAGTTTTTCAGGTAGCATTGAAAGGGAAATTGCAAACTTCCATACTTTGTTTAATATATTAGTAACCTTACTAATTTTACCTGTTTTAAAGCCGTTTACGAGGCTGATTTGCGCTATGATAAAAGATAAACCGCCAAAAGAGGCTAAAAAGCAGGCAACAAACACCGTAAATGTTTACAAATATAACGATATTATTTGACAAGTTTATCAAAAAAGGCTAAAATGTTAATAGTAATTTTGAAAGGAGTTTTATTCTATGAATAAATTAACTGTTAAAGACATTGAAGTTAAAGGTAAAAAATGCCTTGTCAGAGTAGATTTCAACGTTCCTATGAAAGACGGCGTTATCACTGACGAAAACAGAATTAACGGCGCACTTCCCACCATTAAATATTTAATGGACAACGGTGCTAAAGTAATTCTTTGTTCGCACATGGGTAAACCACACAACATCTTCAACGAGAAGATTAAGCTTAATAAGAAAGAGAAAAAGGCTGTTGAAGCTCTTCCCGAAAACGAGAGAGAAGAGGCAACTAAAGCTTATATTGAAAAGGCTAAAAAGGATATCAAAAAATTCACCTTAAAGCCGGTTGCTGATAGACTTAATGAAATTCTTGGCGGTAAGGTTACCTTTGCAAGCGATACCGTTGGTGAAGACGCGGTTTCTAAAGTAAACGCACTTAAAGATGGCGAAGTTGTTCTTTTAGAAAACACTCGTTTTGACGCGGGCGAAGAGGGTAGAGATTTAGAGTTCTGCAAAAAGCTTGCATCTTTTGCTGACGTTTACGTTAACGACGCGTTCGGTACGGCTCACCGTTCGCACGCATCTACCGCAGCTATCGTTGAATACGGTCTTGTAAAAACTGCAGTATGCGGTTTCCTTATTGAAAAAGAACTTTCCGTTATGGCTGACTCGCTTGAAAATCCTCAAAGACCGTTTATCGGCATTTTAGGTGGTGCTAAGGTTGCGGACAAGCTCAACGTTATTTCTAACCTTTTAGAAAAGTGCGATTCGCTTATTATCGGTGGCGGTATGGCTTATACCTTCTTAAAGGCTAAAGGCTGTGAGGTTGGAACTTCGCTCGTTGACCTTGAAAAGATAGATTATTGCAATCAAATGATTGAAAAGGCTGAAAAGCTTGGCAAAAAGCTTTATCTTCCTGTAGATACTGCTGTTGCAAAAGAATTCCCCGATCCTATCGATGCTGAAATTGCAGTTGAGATTGTTGACTCTAACAAAATCCCTGCTGACAAAATGGGGCTTGATATCGGTCCTAAAACTATGGAACTTTACGCTGACGTTATAAAGAGCGGTAAAACGGTTATCTGGAACGGACCTATGGGCGTATTTGAAAACCCCACTCTTGCAAAAGGCACTATCGCTGTAGCTAAAGCTATGGCTGAGGCTGATGGCGCAACTACCATTATCGGTGGTGGCGATAGCGCGGCTGCGGTTGCTCAACTTGGCTTTGCGGACAAAATGTCGCACATTTCAACGGGTGGCGGTGCTTCGCTTGAACTATTTGAGGGTAAGCAATTACCGGGTATCGAGTGCCTTAACGAAAGATAATAGGAGATTATTATGAGAAAACCAATTATAGCAGGCAACTGGAAAATGAACCTTACGCCCTCTCAAGGCGTTGCACTTGTAAACGAACTTAAGCCCTTAGTTGCAAACGCTGATTGCGACGTGGTAGTTTGCGTTCCCGCAACTGATATTTACGCAGTAGGCGAGGCTCTTAAAGGCTCTAATATTAAGCTTGGTGCTGAAAACGTTCACTTTGCTGAAAGCGGTGCATACACCGGCGAGATTTCGGCGGATATGCTTTTAGAACTCGGCGTTGAATACGTTATAATAGGTCACAGCGAGCGCCGTCAATACTTTGGCGAAACTGACGAAACAGTTAATAAGAGAACTTTAACTGCTCTTAAAAAAGGTCTTATTCCTATCGTTTGCGTTGGCGAAACCTTACAAGAGAGAGAAACCGGCAAGACTGAGGAGGTATTAAAACGTCAAATCGAAATCGGTCTTGAGGGCGTTGAAGATTTAACTAAGCTCGTTATCGCTTACGAGCCCGTTTGGGCTATTGGCACGGGTAAAACCGCAACTGCTGAACAAGCAAACGAAACTATCGGCTTTATAAGAAAAACTTTAGCTGAAAAATTCTGCTCCGCATGCGCTTCGCAAGTTAGAATTCAATACGGCGGTTCTATGAAACCCTCTAACGCTAAAGAGCTAATGGCAATGGAAGAAATTGACGGTGGCTTAATTGGCGGTGCAGCGCTTAAGGCTGTGGATTTCTCTGGAATAGTTAATTTTTAAGTCGTTATAAACTGCGTTAAAGTGTGTTACTGCCACTAAGTTATATCCGCCTGAGCCGATAAGGTTAGTGTCGACTACCCCTTAGTGTCGAGCCTTCTTTAACTTGCTTCTAACGCCTTAAATGGTTGTTATTAAATATTTTAACGTTTAATAAAATTCAGTTTAACCACTCTTTGAGTGGTTAAATTTATGAAAAAGAGGTATATTATATGAAAACCAAACCCGTAGTACTTGTTATTATGGACGGATACGGTCTGTCTACTCCAAAATTCGGTAATGCTATTGATATTGCAAATGCTGGCGTTATTGATAATCTTATGAAAACTTATCCCACCACCTTGCTTGGTGCAAGTGGTATGTGCGTTGGTCTTCCCGACGGGCAGATGGGTAACAGCGAGGTAGGGCATCTCAATATGGGTGCTGGCCGTATCGTGTATCAAGATTTAACTAGAATAACTAAAGAAATTGTCGACGGAGATTTTTTCAAAAACGAAGAACTTTTATCTGCTATTAAAAACGCAAAAGATAACGGCAAAAAACTCCACCTTTACGGTCTTTTATCAAGCGGTGGCGTTCACAGCCATATTACGCACTTATACGCACTTTTAAAAGCTTGTAAGTTAAACGGTTTGTCAGACGTTTACGTTCACTGCTTCTTAGACGGTAGAGACGTTGCGCCTACGAGTGGTGCTGATTTTATTAAAGATTTACAGCAAAATATTGACGAAATCGGCGTAGGCAAAATCGCAAGCGTATCGGGTAGATATTACGCAATGGATAGAGATAACCGTTGGGATAGAGTTGAAAAGGCTTATGACGCGCTTACCATAGGTAACGGCGTTAAAACTGAAAACGCCGAACAAGCCGTTCGTGAAAGTTATGAAAACGGCGTTACCGACGAGTTCGTTCTTCCAACCAACGTTGTAGCTGATGGTCAGCCTATCGGTCTTATTGAGAAAGGGGATAGTATAATATTTTTTAACTTCCGCCCTGACCGCGCACGTGAAATCACTCGCGCGTTTACGGTGGAGAGCTTTGACGGTTTTGAAAGAAAAACGGGTTATTTATCGCCCTATTACGTAGGTTTTACCACTTACGACGCTACTTTTGAAAACGTTAAAGTGGCTTTTAAAAAGATAAAACTTACAAACACTTTAGGTAAGTTTTTATCAGATAAAGGCTATAATCAGTTAAGGATAGCTGAAACCGAAAAATACGCTCACGTAACGTTTTTCTTTAACGGCGGTATTGAAGCGCCCGAGAAAAACGAGGTTAGAGATTTAATTAACTCACCAAAAGTTGCAACTTACGATATGCAACCTGAAATGAGCGCGTTTGAGGTTACTGAAAAAGTTCTTGAAGAAATTGATAGCGATAAGTTTGACGTTATTATTTTAAACTACGCTAACTGCGATATGGTAGGGCACACTGGCGTTATGGACGCGGCGGTAAAAGCCGTTAAAACGGTTGAAGAGTGCGTTCAAAAGGTTACCGATAAAGTTTTAGCAAAGGGCGGTACGCTTTTAATAACTGCAGACCACGGCAACGCCGATAGAATGTATGAGGACGATAACGGTAGTAAACCGTTTACTGCACATACCACAAACCCCGTTCCGTTTATCGTTGTGTCTGACCTTTATAAAAACGCAAAGCTTAGAGATGGTGGCGTGCTTGCTGATATTGCGCCTACACTCCTTGAAATTTTAGGCGAAGAAAAACCTCAAGAGATGACGGGAAGCTCTTTAATTGTAAAATAAAAGAAGTAAAATTTTTACCTCGCGGTAAAATCTTTCCAAAACTGTCGTTTTGGTAAAAAAACTATGGTTTTTTATACTTCAAGTTTTAAATATGGCGAAGTTTCAAACCCTTGCAAGCAAGTTTTCAACTTCTTCTATTATAAAATAATAAAATTTACGCTAAAAAATTGTTGTAAATTTATAAATGTTGTGCTATAATTTACAAGTAAACTTAAAATAGCGTTAAATTTATAGGTGTAAAATGTTTAATTTATTAGCAATTAATACTGATTTATATTTAGTTTTAAGTACGATTTGCCTTGTGCTTTCTATCTTAGCGGCAATATTCGTTATAATAGTAGTAATTATGCAACCGGGTAACAGCAACGGTATAGGAGCTGTTAGCGGTAATTCGGAAACTTTTTATGGTAAAAACAAAAACAAAACTTTAGAAAGTAAGATGAAAAAACTCACCGTTATCTCGGTAATCGTTTTAGCGGTTTGCATGATTGTTTTCTACGTATTATCGATTATCCCAGGTATTTAAAAAAGCAAAAACGGCTGTACTTTAAAAGTCAGCCGTTATTTTTTTGTTAGTCATGATTATTAAAGATTTTTTACTTGAAAAATTTAATAGTGGAGAATTTGAGGGTATAGGCGTTAAAAAGATATGTTCTTTATTAAACGCCAAGTCCCGCGCGGAGAAAAATACCGTTTTAGAGGCGCTTGATAGTTTAGAGCGCGATTTAGCTATCGTTTACGATAACGGTAGGTTTTTGTTGTTTGAAAATAGCGGGCTTATAAAAGGCGTTGTTAAAGGCAACGAAAGAGGTTTTGCTTTCGTTATTACGGACGGGGGCGATTATTTTATTCCGCCTAAATATCTCGGTGGTGCGCTTGATGGAGATACCGTAATTATCAAAAAAGCTATATCCTCGCGCGGTTCGACTGACGAGGCTGAAATTATAAAAATAGTAAAGCGCGGTAAACAAAAGGTGGTTGGCACTTTTGACGGCGAAGGTGGTTTTGGTTTTGTTATTCCCGACGATAGAAACTACTTTGTCGACGTGTATATTCCCGTAAAGAAAACGATGGGTGCTAAAAAGGGTGACAAGGTTGTTGCCCTTATTACCGACTATCCTGAAAAGCGCCGAAATCCCGAAGGCAAAATCGTAGAAATTCTTGGCAAAAAATTCGACCTTAAAGCGGAAGAATTATCCATTATAAAATCGTACGATTTACCCCTTGATTTTCCTGAAAAAGTTAAAAAAGAACTAGAAAAAATCCCCGATTTAGTATCGGAAGAAGAGGTTAAAGTTCGCAAAGACTTTACCGCGGATTTTACCGTTACGATAGACGGGGAGGACTCTCGCGATTTTGACGACGCAGTATGCGTTAAAAAACTATCAAGTGGTTACGAGCTTGGCGTTCATATTGCAGACGTATCTCATTACGTTAATTTCAATAGCGAAATAGGTAAAGAGGCTTATGCTCGCTCTACAAGCATGTATTTTCCTGAAAGGGTTATACCTATGCTCCCTCAAAAGCTTTCTAACGGAATTTGCTCTTTAAACGAAGGTGTAACAAGATTAACTCTTTCACTAATTATGAAAATATCAAGCTCTGGCGAGGTTGAAAGTTTTGAGCTTTTTAACGGTTACATTAAGTCTAAAAAACGCTTGACGTACACTGAGGTTCAAAAGGTTATAGATGGGGAGAAAACCACGCTTGATAACCAAACCGTAAACGCAATTAAAGATATGCGCGAGCTTCAGCTTATCTTATCAAATAAAAGAAATTCGCGCGGTAATATCGACCTTTCAGTTAAAGAAAGCCATATCACGGTAGATGAAAATAAAAATATTTTGGTCGAGCCGAGAAAAAGTGCCGAGGCGTATAAGATTATAGAGGAGTTTATGATACTTGCAAACGAAACGGTTGCAGAGTATATCTTCTATATGAATTTACCTTTTATATATCGCGTACACGAAAAACCGTCGCCCGAAAAGGTAGAAGGGTTTGTTGCATTTTTAAAAATACTTGGTATTTCAGTTAAGTGGAACGCCGAAACTTGCCATCCCAAAGACTATCAAAAATTACTTGAAACGCTAAGGGGCGAGCCCATATTTAACGTGGTAAATAAAATAATGCTACGTTCTATGCAAAAGGCTAAATACAGCCCTGAAAATTTAGGGCACTTTGGTCTTTCAAGCAAGTGTTATTGCCACTTTACCTCACCCATAAGGCGATTTCCCGATTTAGTTGTGCATAAAATAGTAAAAGAAGTGTTAAGTGGTGGCGACGTTACTACTAAGTATTCGCACTTTGTTGGCGAGGCAAGTAATATATCCTCTCAAAACGAAAGAAGAGCTGACGAGGCTGAAAGAACGATGGACGATTACTATAAGTGTAGGTATATGAAAAAGTTTATCGGCCACGAGTTTGACGCTATCGTAAACGGCGTAACTAATTTCGGCGTTTTCGTTGAGCTTGAAAATACCGTTGAGGGTTTAGTTAGAATTGAGCATTTACCGCGCGGTAACTATCAGCTTGACGAAAAGACTTATTCTCTTCGTTCTGGAAAGCGTTCGTATACGCTTGGCGACAAGGTAAAAGTTCTTGTTTTAGGTGTTGATATGCGCGCACGTAAAATTGATATGAAAATAACGGTTGATAAAAACGACAAGGTTTGGTAAAATATAATTATGAAACTCATTACCGAAAACAGGCAAGCCCGCCACGAATATTTTATTGAAGAGTCCTATCAAACGGGTATCGTTTTAGAAGGTTCTGAGGTAAAGTCGATAAGGGCTGGCAACGTCAATTTAAAAGATAGTTTTTGTTTAATAGCAAACGGCGAGGTGTTTGTTAAAAATATGCACGTGGCCGTTTACGATAAATCGGGCGCGTATAATACGCGCGATAGCAAAAGGGATAGAAAATTACTTCTTAACCGTAGCGAGATAAATAGGCTTGTAGGCAAAGTGGCTGAAAAGGGTTATTCGCTTATTCCCTTAGAGGTATACTTTGAGGGTAGTTTGTGTAAGGTAAAGATAGGTTTGTGTAAGGGCAAACACGTTTACGATAAAAAGCAGTCGCTTAAAGAACGCGATATCAAAAGGAGTATGGAAAGAGAAATTAAAAATTATTAACAATATCCTCTTCGAGGATATAATATATGGGGATGCACCGGATTTGATTGTTCGGGGAGGCATTTGTAAGCGTACCGAAGTTCCGCCTTCGTAAAAACGGAAACTTTTAAAATTAAATGCAGACAATAATCGTTTAGCATACGCTGCCTAAGGGTAGCTGTCCAATACGGTTTACCATCGGGCTGTAACGGATATCATTATTAGATGGGACGTTATTTTAGGTTTTGGTTGTGGCCTATTATAACTATTTAGCAACACACGGCGATAAAGGTTTTTTCGCTTTCCTTTATCGCAAGGGATAAAAACGAAATACGTACGTAGAAAGCTGTGTTAAGCCGAGTAAGACGTGAGTTCGACTCTCACCATCTCCACCACGTCAGGGCAAGGCTATTTCGTCCACCGTTGCTATTGCAACGGCTTGACCTATGAGCCTGCCCTTCCTTTTTCCCAAAAATCTTTTGCTTCGCAAAATATTTTCGGGAGCCCTAATAATACTCGGTGTCCTCGGTGCGTATTTCACACGCCCAACTCCACCAACGAAAAGGACGGCGTTTTGCCGTTCTTTTTTACGAGTTTTCGCTTTACTTTTTGGCTTTTCATAAAGTGCGCGGGCGCGCGTTACGGCTATAAACGACGTGAGTTATGCGAAAAATGCTTAAAAAATATTTCTTCAATTCGAAAAATAAATCAATAAACGGTTAAAAATCAATTGACTTGATTGAGAAT
>JAZSMT010000032.1:0-7850 GCA_045536025.1 Christensenellaceae bacterium | reverse complement strand
AAAAAATCCGTGTAAAAATCTCGCCCACGTATGGGTTCACTTCTACACGGATTCTTATCCGGAAGTATTTAATTTTTGAGTGCAGTACCTAAAAATTTGTACCACAAAATAGACCTATCGCCAAACCACGTTTTTTGAACGTTGGCGCGCCTACTTGAAAAGTTGGTCAGTCTCTTCAAGTTTTTCACTTAATAAAAAGCGAAAGGACGGCACATTGTCGTAAAAAATTGTACGACAATAAAACCCTAAACAAGCCGTTTTGTTTCCCTTTATGTAAAACGACTTCGGGTGAAGGGAGAATATCTCCCACAAGCGTAAAAATGTACGCCAAACAGAGCCTGCCGATGCTTGCAAGCTTCACAAAGGGGCAAAATCCCTTAATTATATATACCCACACAAATCATATCCTAAACATATGTTCGTGTTTGTAATTCTATTTTATCATATAAAAATACAAAAGTCAATACTCAACTGTACAAGAACGTGTACACCTGACGTCTTTTTGAAAGAAATTTTATCTTATTTTGTCGTAAAAAGAAAAAACGGCAGGAAAGTAAATTCCTACCGTTATAATAATTAAAGAGTAAAAGTAAATCCGAACCATTCACTTGTTACAAGGATTTGGTTCGGATTATACTGATTTGGTGCCGCTGGCCGGACTTGAACCGGCACGGTATTTCTACCGAGGGATTTTAAGTCCCTTGCGTCTGCCTATTCCGCCACGGCGGCAATTTACGTGTATTATTATAACGCTATCGAATTGATTTGTCAAATATTTTAAGCACATAATTACTTGCAAAAGTTATAAAATAGTTGTATAATTTTTATGATAAAAATTTAAGGTGTATTATGATAGATATAGATAGAATCAATTTTTTAGCAAAAAAATCGCGTGAAGAGGGGCTTACCGAGGAAGAAAAGGTAGAACAAGCCAAGCTTCGTAGGGCTTATATTGATTCTGTTAAGGCGAATTTGCGCGCGTCGCTCGGCGACCCGAAAGATTATAAAAAGGGTGGGGACAAGTCGTGAACTCTAATTTCGAACTGATTGAGCAAAACATAAAAGAATATAAAGATTTAAGTTATTTACTTAACTCCCTTCAAGAGGATTTAGACGAAAATGCTCAAAGCCTTAAAACGGCGCGTAAAAACGGCGTATCCGTTCGCGGTAAGAACGACGAAATTTCCTGTCTTAACGAAAAGCGCAATGAGTTAAAAGAGAAAATTTCAGCCACTAAAAAGGCGGTAAAAGATTGTTATAATAAGACTGAAAAGCTTATATTCGAGGGTATAAGAGGGCATTACAGTGAGGTTTACGAAAAACAGCTTTGCCGTCTTTACGGGTATAAGATTGACGTTTTAGTTAAAACCCCCGGCGAATATTTTGACGAGGCTACTTGTACTGCCTCTACGGTAATTATTACTAAAAACAAAGCTCAGCACAAAAAAATTGTTAAAATGCTTGATTTTGGTATACGTGACGCGCACACTTTCTATACCGAAAGAAAGGTTAGCGTTGAGGTTTGCGTATACTCTAAAAAACACAAGGCAGGGGACGTTATTCCTTTTGATAGGGAGCTTTTTAAATGAGAAAATATAAAATTATCCTTTCTGATTACGACGGGACTTTAGCGGGTTCTGACAATAAAATCAGTAGTGAAAATCTTATAGCAATTAACTCATTTATCAAAAGGGGCGGAGTTTTCGTTGTGTGTTCTGGTAGAGCGACTGACGGTATTTCAATTCCCCTTATCCGCCAAGGTTTTAACGGCTTGGTTGCCAGCTTTAACGGCGCGGTGCTTACAGATTTATCAAGCGGTAAAACTCTATATTCGTACGGTATACCGCCAAGCATTACTAAAAAATTCTTTGAATACACCTACAAAAACGAACTATACGCCCATTTTTATCCCGAAAAACAATTTTTGTATCCCTACCGTACAAAACATACCGACAATTACGAAAGGGTGACGAGCGTTAAGGGCATATACACGCAAGATATATTAAAATATATAGATGAAACTCAAAATTTATCCTATAAATTATTAGTGCTTGACGATAAAGAAAAACTTGATAAGCATTTTCTTCCCCTCAAAAATTTGATGAACGAGTGCGAGGTTATGAGAAGCACTGATAATATGATTGACGTTAATCTTATGGGGATAGATAAGGGCGAAGCGTGTGAAAAGATAGCAAACCTATTCGGCTTAACGGCAGACGACGTTATTGCCGTAGGCGACGCGGGCAACGACCTTGCGATGATAAAAAAAGCCGGTTTTGGCATAGCGGTTGACAACGCGTTACCACAAATCAAAGCGGCTTCTAAGACGGTAGTTCCCTCTAACGATAATAACGGAATAAAGTTTGTAATAGATAATTTTTGTATATAAAAACTGCCAAATCGGCAGTTTTTTTGTGAATAAAATGTGAAAAAGCCTATTGACGAAAGGTTTTATATATGTTAATATATAAACAAAATAAATATGGGCGTGCGTAGTGGAACTGAATTTCTGGTTTAGTTCCTTTATTTATGCCCAAATAATAAAGGGAGATTTTTATGGCAAAAGAAATTCAACTTGATGCAAACGGCAAGCGCAAATTTGGTATGCGCGATAAATTGTCGTATGCGGCGGGCGACTTAGGTTGTAACATGAGTTTTGCTCTTAAAAGCACGATTATGTTCGTGTTCTGGTCGCAGTTTATGGCTCTTGGCGAAAATCTATACGCAACGTTATTGTTAGTCGTTCAAATTTGGGACGCGGTTAACGACCCATTACTTGGTTCTTTGTTCGATGCGGACAAGAGAAAGTATAAACGCGGTAAATTCAAAACCTATATATTTATAGGTGCGTTAGGTTTACTGTTCTCGGGTATTTTCTTCTTCTTACCTATACCTGGTGCGCCCAAAGTAATGAGATGTATAATGTTCGTTTTAGGCTACGTTTTATGGGATGCTTTCTATACCGTTGCTAACGTTCCTTACGGCTCTATGATGTCGGTTATAACTACTGACGGTAGCGAGCGTTCTCAGCTTTCTACTTGGCGTTCAATCGGTTCAATGGTAGGTAACATTTTACCTATGGTTTTACTTCCCATACTTTGTTACGACGCAAGCAACAACCTTAAAGGCGAAGTTGTATTCGTAGCGGCACTCGTTATGGGTGTTATAGGTCTTGCATGCTTTATGTATATGCTTAAAACGACCACTATTCGCGTTGACGAAAACGATGTTAAAATTAGTGAACCTAAGCAAAACTTTAATATCTTTAGAGCAATGAAGAACTTCATTAAGAACCCCGCAGCAGTTGGTGCAACCTTAGCTGCAATGGCAATGTTTATCGGTATGCAAGGCTCTTCGGCGGCTACTACCGTTCTTTTCCAATCGTATTTTGGTAACGCTCAAATTTCGGGTATCGTAATGCTTATAGGATATCTTCCTATGTTCTTCTTTATGCCGTTTATCAAAAAGATTGTTGATAGGTTTGGTAAACAAGAAGCTTGCTCGGTTGGCGCTGCTGTTAGCGTGTTCGGCGCATTGCTTTTATTCCTTCCTCTCGGTTCTGGTATGGCAGGCTTGGTTGGTTACGTTGTAGCTCAAGTATTCTTCGGTTTAGGTCTTGGTTTTTACACTTGCGTATCGTGGGCGCTTATGGCTGATGCTATCGACTATAACGAGTGGAAGAACGGCACTAAGGAAGAAGGTACGGTTTACTCACTTCACTCTTTCTTTAGAAAGCTCGCTCAAGGTCTTGGACCATCTGTCGTAGTAATAATAATGGGCTGGTTAGGTTACGTTGGCGAACTTGGTGCTAATCAACCTTTCTTCGTTGCTGAAAGAATGAAATGGTTAGTTGCAGCGCTTTACACCTTCAGTGCTATCGTAATGTTCGTATCGATAACGTTTATTTACAACCTTAACAAGAAAAAGGTTGCTCAAATGTCTGAAGAGCTTAAAGCAAGACGTGAGGGCGAAGCTACTCAAGGCGATGATAAAGTTGAAGAAGCTAGCGTTGAAATTCAATAATTAAAAATATAAAAATTAAGGCTTAGCGGTGCTAAGCCTTGTTTTTTTGCACAAAATAATTTAGAAAAATATTTTAAGAAAACGCTTGACAAAGAAAATTACAGCGTGTATCATTGTGTTAATCAAGTGATACAGTTGGAGAAAATTATGCCGTATAATTTTAATAATCAAACGCCGATATTTATACAGATAATTGAACTAATAAAAACCGAGATTATAACGGGTAAATATAAAAGCGGGCAAAAAATTCCGTCCGTTAGGGAATTTTCGGCGCAGTTTGAGGTAAATCCAAACACCGCACAAAAAGCGCTTTTAGAGCTTGAGGAATACGGCCTTATCGTTACCGAAAGAACTAGTGGTAAGTTCGTAACGAAAGATAAAGAGGTTATAGAAAGGGTAAAAAAACAGACGGTCGACAGTCTGATTTTACAGTTTTATAAAAGTATGAGCGCGTTGGGCATAGATAAAGATAGGGCACTTGAAATATTAAACGAGGATTAATATATGGAACTTTTACAAATTAAAAACTTAAGTAAAAGCTTTGACGGTAAAAAAATTATCGACGACGTTAGTTTTAGCGTTGAGCGAGGTTTAATCGTTGGGCTACTTGGTAAAAACGGTAGCGGTAAAACCACCGTTATAAAAATGATAAACGACCTTTTGACGATTGATAGTGGAGAAATTTTAATAGGTGGTGAAAAAATAGGTGTAAAAACCAAACAAATGGTATCATATCTACCTGAAAGGTCTTATCTAGACACGTCAAAAAAAATATATCAAATATTTGATTATTTTGAGGACTTTTACGCCGATTTTGATAGAAAAAAGGCAGAAAAAATGATTGCCGAGTTAGATCTTAGTTTAGATATGAAAATATCTAAAATGAGCAAAGGTATGCGCGAAAAGATTTCACTTGCGCTCGTTATGAGTAGAAACGCCGACCTTTACGTTTTAGACGAGCCTTTAGGCGGTGTAGACCCCGTTACGCGCGATAAAATACTTAAAACTATACTTTCAAACTTCGGCGAAAATTCAAGCTTAATTATTACCACCCACCTTATATCTGACGTTGAAAAAATTCTTGACAAAGTTATATTTATTGACGGCGGTAAAATCTTGCTTGAAAGGGATGCCGACGAGCTTAGAGAAAGTGAAAACGCATCCATTAACGATATATTTAGGAGGGTAGTAGAGTGATAAAAAAGCTTATTAAATACGACGTTATCAAAATGACGGGCACTCTTCCTTATTTTTACGCTTTTGCAATAGTTTTTGCAGGGCTTACGAGATTTGTAAATATTTGGTCTAATATACAGTTTATATTTATAGTTGGTCAAATTTTTCAAGGAACGGCTATTGCACTTATGGTAAACATTTTAGTTAACACCTTTTTAAGTATTATAGTTCGCTCGTTCGTTCCTTCTTTTTATAAAGACGAAAGTTATTTAACCCATACTCTTCCCGCAACTAAAAACGAGCTTATGCTTTCAAAGGTTATAAGCGCGATAATTATTACGCTTACTAGCGTTGTAGTGTGTTTTGTTTGCCTTTTCATTATGTTTTACTCAAAGGAGTTTATGTCGGGCTTAAAGGTGATGATAGACGCTTTAGTTATAGGGCTTGATATGTCGGCAGGCGTATTCGTTATGCTTATAACGCTGATACTTGCCTTTGAAATATTAGCTTTAATGTTAATGGGTTTTTCGGCGGTAATAAAAGGATATTCTTACAATCACAAAAAGGTAAGTAAAAGTTTTTTATGGTTTGCTATTTTTTATGCTATATCGACCGTTATAAACCTAATTATAATAGCTATAGTTCTTGCATTTTGCGGTGAAATAACTTCACTTTTTGCAACAATTTTAAGCGGAAAGGTGTTCACAATTATACTAATAGTAGGAGCTATTAACTACGCGCTTATGGCAGTTGCTTTCTACTTTATATCGAATAAATTATTCAGCCGTGGCGTTAACGTAGACTAAATAAAAAGCGTTTTGCAAAATTGCAAAACGCTTTTTTAAAAGACTTTTTAAGCCCTCTTATTTCAATAGCGTTTATAATAGCCTCCTTTTTGCTATTATTTTATAAATTTAACGTTTTAATTAGGTATGAAAGATGTAAAAGTTTTGCAAAAAAAAGCCGTGCAAATGCACGGCTTAAATAATTATATTACTTTTTATATTGTTTGATACCTTGCTCGAAAAGGTCGTTACCCTCCGAGTCGTACGTAACGATTGCGTAGAAATTTTCAACCTCTAAGCGGTGAATTGCTTCAGCGCCAAGGTCCTCGTATGCGATAACTTCACACTTTTTAACAGACTCTGAAATTTGTGCAGCAGCACCGCCGATAGCCGATAAATAAACTGCGCCGTATTTAGGTAAACAATCTCTAAAGTCGTTGCTTCTAGGTCCTTTACCTATCATTACCTTTAAACCCTCTTTCAAAATTTGCTCAGAATAAGGGTCCATTCTATAGCTAGAAGTGGGACCTGCCGAGCCGATTGCTCTACCAGGTTTAGCAGGGGTGGGGCCGACGTAGTAAATAACTGAGTTTTTAACGTCAAGCGGTAAAGCTTCGCCTTTGTCTAAAAGTTCGCAAAGGCGCTTGTGCGCAGCGTCTCTACCCGTGTAGATAACGCCAGAGATATAAACCTCGTCGCCTATTCTTAATTTTTTAACTTCTTCGGGATTAACAGGGCTTTTTAAGTAAACTTTCATATCGACCTCCGATTAAAGGGTGCAAGATTTATGTCTTGCTGCGTGGCATTGAATATTGATTGCAACGGGAAGGCTTGCAATGTGGCAGGGGTGAACGTTAACCTTAACTGCTAAGCAGGTTTGAGTTCCGCCAAAGCCCATCGCGCCAACGCCGGTGTTGTTTATAAGAGTTAAAAGGTCTTTTTCAAGTTGGTTGGCAATGGGGTCTGCGCTCTCGTCGTCAATCTCGCGCATAAGAGCTTCTTTAGCAAGGAGGGCACACTTTTCAAAGTTACCGCCAATGCCCACGCCTACAACGAGTGGGGGGCAGGGTTTACCGCCTGCGTTGAACACCGTGTCAACAACGAGCTTTTTAATACCCTCTATACCGTCTGCAGGAATAAGCATTTTTACAAGCGACATATTTTCGCTACCGCCACCTTTAGGTGCAACGTCAATCTTAAACGTATCGCCAGGAACTAACTTAATATGCACGATAGCAGGTGTATTATCTTTAGTATTAACTCTATCAAGAGGATGGCGAACGACTGATTTTCTCAAATAGCCGTCGGTATAAGCGCGCCTAACGCCCTCGTTAACCGCCTCGTATATATCGCCCTCAAAGTAAACCTCCGAGCCGATAGTTAAATAAACTATAGCAAGACCGGTATCTTGGCAAATAGGAAGATGTTTTTCTCTACCTAAATAAGCGTTTTCTACTATTTTGTTGATTACTTCCTTAGAAAGGGGAGATTGTTCTAATTCGCCAGCTTTTTTAAGCGCGTTAAGAACGTTTTCAGGAATATTTTCGCAAGCGTCAATAAATAACTCTTTAACTTTATCGCTCACTAACTGTAAATCAATTTTTCTCATAATATCTCCTTAAAAATATTGCTTATATTACTTTATCATTATTTTTAAATAATGTCAATTATATAGAGATAATTACGCGTTTTGTTTTTTATATATTCAAATAGTGCCGTAAGAGATACAACCGAAACCCTACTGCGTAGGGAAACCCTCGGTTGATGCAAGCGCCCAACTACGTTCAAATCTCTTACTTTGCTGTGAAACAAAAATGGCCACCCACAAGGGTAGCCGTTTTTGTTGGCGCGCCGTAAGAGATTCGA
>JAZSMT010000023.1:0-44407 GCA_045536025.1 Christensenellaceae bacterium | reverse complement strand
AATTGCGATGTAACAGAAATTAACTACACTATTATATCAAAACATTCAAGCAGAAAGATTGAGGAAGTTATTAAAAGTATTTAATAAACTTTAAAACGGCCGAGAAATCGGTCGTTTTTCTTTGGCTTTTCAGCGCATTATGCTGGACTTTAATTGCCGTTTACGGTATTGTTTGTTTACCAAAAACAAGGAGCAAACAGTATGAATAAAATCGATTATGAAAAGGCAATTACTGAAGCGAAAGACAAAGGCGAACTGATAGGCGTGATTATCGCCTTCTCGCAGGATACAAGCCTGCCGTGGGCGACATTCCGCAAGTACTACAACCAAGCACACCTGCGAATGTTGACCGAATTTAAGGAAGAATAAATAACGCGCTACAATACAAAAACGACCGAGAAATCGGTCGTTTTTTGGTGTTCCCACAGGGAATCGAACCCCGAATTGAGCCTTAGGAGGGCTCCGTTATATCCGTTTAACTATGAGAACAAGTATTCAATTTTACAGGATATAGCAATACCCACTTTGGCGAACTTTTTTCGCCGTGGTCACCAAATAGGTCACCAAATTTTATTTTAGCCGTCTGCCGTATCGCCAAAATGCACGGTTTTGAGCAGTTTTTGCATAGTTTTGCCCCATTTTGATGGGTTCACATTAGGAATAGCACACCCTTAGGAGGAGGCTGTTATATCTATTTAACTAAGGGAGCATATATTAAGTTAAAGAATATAAACTGCTACAAGTTAATGCTTATTAACAGCTTATAATGGGCATAACAGTGTCTGTTTAGCCAAGCCTACTTTGTAGGCGAACGCGTTGGGCACTAGCCCAAATATCCATTTAACTAAGGAATCAAAAGTAAAATCAAACACGATAAGCCGTTAAATATGCAACTCGCGCTTGACTTTAATAATTTTAGCACACAATAGAAAAAATATCAACAAATTAGCAAATAATAAATAAAATCATTTTGTTTTGCTATTGACCGCGAGTAAAAACAGCGATATAATATAGTAAAATAAACCATAAGGAGAGTTGATATGGGTCGTTTAGATGGAAAAGTTGCTATAATTACGGGCGGTAATTCGGGCGTTGGTGCTACTACTGCCGAGCTTTTCGCAAAGGAAGGCGCAAAGGTAGTTATTACCGCGCGTAGAGTTCCTCAGCTTGAAGAGGTTGCTGAAAAAATCCGCTTGGCAGGCGGTGAAGTTCTACCCGTTCGTTGCGACGTTTCAAAGGTAGAAGACGTTGAAGCAATGGTAGCTGAAGCCGTAAAAGCATACGGAAAAGTTGACGTTTTAGTTAACAACGCAGGCGTTTTAGAAGCAGGGCTTAAGCCTATTGATTGTTGCGCGGACGAGGATTTAGAATACGTTCTTGGCATCAACACTAAAGGTTGTTTATACTGCACGAGAGCAGTCGTTAAAGAAATGATTAAGCAAAACTCCGGCTCGATTATCAACCTTGACTCAGTTGCCGGTGCTTTTGGTACGGGTGGCGCGTCTTACGTAACTAGTAAAGCTGCCGTTATAGGTCTTACCAAGCACACCGCCGTGCGCTTTACGGGCACTGGTATCCGCTGTAACTCAGTAAACCCCAGCACTATCGTAACGCCGATGACTATGACCACCGACCCTAAATCCCTTGATATGAACATGATGGGGCAAATGCGCAAACATATGAACCTTACCGTTCAGCCGTGTATGCCGATAGACGTTGCAAATATATTATTATTCCTTGCAAGCGACGAATCGAGAGCAATTACCGGCCAAGTAATAGTTTCAGACTTTGGCGCAACTTTATAATACTCAAGCGGTTACCCAAGCGTAACCGCTTTAATTATATAAAAAAGCCCCTTTGTATAAAATGGGTTTAAATAGAATTTGTTTTATACATAAAAAAGCACGACTGTTTGAAATACACCCTAAAAGCGTCTAACTTTTGGGGTGCGTTTTAGTTTGCTTGCGTTTTTTATTTGTATTTTTTAACGTGTGTCGTATATTAAAGTTATGAAAAATTACAAATATTTTTTCTTTCCCAAGAGAAACGCTGGGGCGCGCATATCGTAAAACCGCATATTCCAACTTATTATTAACACGACCAAAAAGAGTATATCGAAATTTTATTATCGACAATCGGCGAAATTATAAGTATGGATAGCAATAGCGTTTTAAAAAATCTTAAAGACTTCCTTGATAAAAACTATTTTCTCCCTTTACAGGTTGAAGATATATCCGTTCAATTTAACTACACTAAAAAGAAATTTTAGTATTAGTTTTTTTGATCGTGTCAATAATGTTTATGGTGCTTTAACTAAAGCGCTTTACAAAATTTAAATTATATGGCATACTATATGTATATATTTTTACTTATGCCAATGGAGTTTTAATGAAAGAAACCGCACAAAAAAGATATATTCTTCCTAACTTGCCATTTTTTAGTTGGATAAACGCGTTTATCCACTCTAAATGGTTTGTTTTTTGTCTTGCGGTTTTTTCGGTCGTTTCTAACGTTTTAGGGCTTGATTTTTATTATTATTTTACCATCGCTTGCTTGGCAATTTATATAAGCATTTTTGGCAGTGATTATCTTCCTTATATCCCGATGATGATATTTTGCTATATCGTTCCAAGCATTAAAAATAACCCAAGTAAATCGGAAAATTCTATTTTTCTACTTAATAACGGCGGTTTAACCCTTATTATAATGGGTGGCGCGGTTGCTTTTTTCCTACTTATTAGACTTATCTTCGATAGAGAAATAGGTTTTAAAAATATGTTTAAAACTAAGTATAAACTGCTCGGCGGTATGGTATTTTTAGGAATATCTTACGCCTTATCCGGCTTGGGTAGCGCTATGCTTGACGGCTTTGAAATTAAAAACCTTATATTTGCAGGCGTTCAGTTTGCAGCAATGGTAGTTCCCTACTTTATTTTATGCTTTGGCGTTAAGTGGAACAAGGTCGTTAAAGACTATTTGGCGTTTTGCGTACTCGCTTTCGGAATAATAGTCGGCTTAGAAATTTTATACGCTTATTACGCTAACGGCGTAATTAAAAACGGCAAGCCAAATAAATCTTTAATTTTCAGCGGTTGGGGCGTAAGCACTAATTTGGGCGCAATGGTAACGCTTGCAATGCCACTTGCATTTTATTATATTTGCAAAGATAAAAACGTTATTATCTCTAACTTGATTATCATCTTTTTATTCTTTACGAACGTTATGTCGTTATCGAGAAACTCTATCTTAATGGGCGGGATAATGTACGTGGTTTGTGAAATTATCGTTCTTTTTAAATCGGAAAATTTTGCCACTAAGCTTATTACCGTACTTTCTATACTTTTATTAATAGTAGGATTTTATCTGTTTAACAACTATATATTTAACACTCTCGGGTTCTCTTTTATAAATGGGTTCGAGTCAAATAACAGACTAGAAATTTACGAGCACGCGATTGAAACCTTTTATTCCTTCCCCTTATTCGGCGGTGGTTTTTACGGCATTAACAGCGGTTTATCTCCTGACGAGGTGGGTTGGAATTCCTTCTTCCCGAGGATGTGGCACAATACTCCCCTTCAAGTTATGGCAACGGGCGGTTTACTTTGCTTTATTGCGTATACCGTTCACAGAATTCAAACGATAAAGCTTATTATTAAAAAGCGCAATCTCGAAAACGGGTTTATTGCACTTTGTATAATTTCACTTTTATTGATGAGTTTGCTTGACTGCTATTTCTTCCAATTAGGCCCTATGCTACTATATTCTTCGGCGTTTGCCTTTATGGAACAGCGCTTACCACTCGTGAAGAAAGACCGTTTTGATAAAATCGTTTATAAAAATAGACCTAAGTTTATAAAAATCGCTAATAACGGTGGATTTGAAAAAATAGTTTATAAAAGAAAATCTAAACGCCTTAATATAAAATAGTAAAAACACTTGCCTAAGCAAGTGTTTTTTTAGTTTATTAGTTTATTTTAAGTAACTTTTTAAGATTTTTTGAAAGAATTTTCGCCTTTTCTTCCTCGGATAGATTGAGCGAAAAAAAGTAATTAAGTTCCTCGCCTGCGTCCCACATAGGATAGTCCGAGCCAAACAACACCTTGTCCGCCCCGTATCGGCGGATAATTTCTTTTGCCGTTTTTTTATCAAGCGAATAAAATGCAGAAGAACAGTCGACGTATAAGTTTTCGTAACTATAAAGCTTTTTGCTAGCGTCCTCGTATATTGACCAGCCACCAAAATGCGCGCCGATAATCGTAAGGTTTTTAAACGTTTCAAGCACGGGTATTAGGCGGTTGGGGTTAGAGTTATCGTATCTAAAATCGCCAGTATGCATAAGTATTGGGAGATTATGCTTTTCACAAAGCTCGTAAATTTGAAAATAACGTTCCTCGTCAATTTTAAAATTCTGAATATCGGGGTGAAGCTTAACGCCCTTAAGCCCCAACTCTTTAAGGTGCAAAACGTCCTCTTTCATCGTAGTGCTATCTTGGTGTAAAGTGCCAAGACCTATAAGAAAATCGCCGTATAGGTTGATTTCTCGCGCTACGAACTCGTTTATGCTTTTAACTTGGTGAGGCGTTGTTGCCACCGATTGAACGACGAATTTATCTATACCACTACTTTCTTTTTGACTTACTAAATCTGAAAAAGTGCCTTTGTGCTTAGATACTATATCGTAGAAGGTATCCGTTCCGTGCACGGCGCGTTCGGCGATTTTGTCGGGGTATATATGACAATGTGCGTCTATAATTTCGTATCCGTTAACCATATTATTTTTTAAGCCCTAATTTTTCTGCCGACTCCTCTCTCATTTTATACTTAAGTATCTTACCAGCCGCGTTCATCGGGAACTCTTCTACAAACATAAAATACTTTGGAACTTTGTGTCTTGCAATAGATGCGTTGCCAAATTCTTTCATTTCGGCTTCGCTTGACGTTTCGCCTTTATGAAGAATAACCCAAGCGCAACACTCTTCGCCGTATTTTTCATCGGGAACGCCAACCACTTGAATATCGCGAACTTTGGAATTAGTTAAATAAAACTCCTCAATCTCGCGAGGATATAAGTTTTCACCACCGCGAATAATCATATCTTTAAGACGGCCGGTAACCTTATAATAACCGTCAGCCGTTCTCATGCAAATATCGCCGGAGTGAAGCCACCCGTCTTTATCGATTGCTTGAGCAGTTGCCTCTGGCATTTTATAATATCCTTTCATAATATTAAAGCCACGCGCAACGAATTCACCGCTTTCGCCGTCTGGAAGCTCTTTCCCCGTTTCAGGATCTATAATTTTACACTCAACGCCGGGGAAGGCACTACCAACCGTTTCTACTCTATGGTCTAAATCCTCGTTAACCTCACCCATAGTGCAACCTGGCGACGCTTCCGTTTGACCGTAAACCGATATGATTTCACGCATATTCATTTCAACCGATGCTCTCCTCATTAAGTCGGGCGGACAGTTAGCCCCTGCCATAATACCCGTTCTCATATACGAGAAATCGGTCTTTGCAAAGTCGGGGTGGTTGAACATTGCTATAAACATAGTGGGAACGCCGTTAAAGCAAGTGATATGCTCGTCGTTTATGCACGCAAGCGACGATTTGGGCGAAAAATACGGTATCGGGCAAAGCGTTCCGCCGTGAGTCATCATAGACGTCATTGAAAGCACCATGCCAAAGCAGTGGAACATAGGCACTTGAATCATCATGCGGTCTGCAGTAGATAAATCCATTCTGTCGCCGATAGTTTTACCGTTGTTTACAATATTTCTATGGGTAAGCATAACGCCTTTGGGAAAGCCCGTAGTTCCTGACGTGTATTGCATATTGCATACGTCGTCGGGCTTTACGAGCGAGGCGCGCCTTCTAACCTCTTCTTGAGGAACAAGCGATGCGCGGTCAAGCATTTGTTCAAAGGTTAAGCAACCGTCCATTGAAAACCCTACCGTTATAACGTTTCTAAGGAAGGGAAGATTTTTAGAATATAACGGTTTACCCGGCTCAAGCGTTTTAAGTTCGGGGCAAAGCTCGCTGATGATTTCTTTATAGTTGATATCCTTGCAATACTCTATCGTAATAAGAGTATGCGTGTCAGACTGCCTTAATAGATATTCTATTTCGTGAATTTTATAAGCAGTGTTTACGGTAACGAGTACAGCGCCGATTTTAGTGGTAGCCCAAAAGGTTATAAACCACTCGGGAACGTTAGTTGCCCAAACGGCAACGTGATCGCCAGCTTTTACGCCTAACGAGATAAGCGCGGCAGCGCACTCGTCTACGTCGCGACGGAATTGCGCGTAAGTTCTCGTATAATCTAAGGTAGGATATTTAAAGGCGTATTGGTCGGGATAGTTTTCAACCATAGTATCTAACACTTTAGAAAAAGTAGCGTCTATAACCTCGTATTTTTTCCAAACGTAAGTACCTGTTTTTGCCCTATTAAAATATTCGCCAGCGGTTGCCACTTTTTCGCGGTTAAGCGAAGCTATATAGTTGGCAAAATGGGTTAAAACGATATCGGCGTCGTTAATTTCATCGTTCCAAGCAACGCAAATAAACCCGTCGTAATTAAGCGATGAAAGTGCGTTTATAAGCTTTTCTACTTCAAGGTCGCCCTCGCCTATTAAAACGGTTTTACCGTCTTTCATATCTCCAAGTCGAACGTATTTTATGTACGCGCCCAACGTCTTTATAGTTACTTCAGCCGATTCTTGCGCGGTAAAATACGTTCCTCTAACGTTCCAAGAAACGCCGATTACAGCCGAAGAAAAATGATTTATTATCTCTATTACGTTTTCGGTATGGCAAAGATATCCTACCGTTTCAAATAAAATGTTAACGTCTAATTTCTCAGCCTTTTTTACTGCGCTTGAAAGCTTTTCGTCTAACACGTCAAAAGAGGTTTTTTCTTCAACGTGAACTATAACGTTAGAAACGCCGGATAACGATGCCATTTCAACGTATTTTTCAACCGCTGTAGCAGTCGTTTCATCACTTTCAATGGCGTTAGGCATTCTAAGCGCCGAAACCGAAAGCCCTCTGTTTACAAGCTTTCTCTTTGAATCGGCAATGCGGTCGCGCCTTAAAATACTGTCGTAATGGTCGTTTCTCTCTTTTATCGCGTCGTAAATTTCAAATCCCTCAAAGCCGTAGTCGTAAGCGTAACGGCAAGTGTCGAGAAATGATGAACGACTGACGTTCTTTGTTGAAAATACAATTTTCATATTAAGCCTCCTCGGCTACGATTTTATTGATAGCGTTAATATACGCCCTTATGCTTGCCCCAACGATATCGGTTGACGTGCCGTTTCCCGAATAAAGCTTGCCGTTGTTTCTAAGTTTTACGAGCGCAGAGCCAAGTGCTTCTTTACCCTCGGTAACCGATTGAACTTGAAAATCGTCAAGCTCGTAGTGGTGACCGATACATTGTTCAATAGCGCGAAAAGCTGAGTCTATAGGTCCGTCGCCTGCTGAAACGCCGCAAATAATTTCATCGCCCACCTTTAACGTCACTTGCGACATCGACTTTGAAACGTTGCTACTAGTCGTCGTATAACTTTCAAAATGATAGGTTGACGGCGCTTGCATAGCGTTACTTGCAATAAGTGCTTCAAGCTCTTTTGCGCCTACCGTTCCTCTCTTTTCACAAACTCTTATAAGCGCCTTGTAAACGTTACCGCAATCGGACTCTGAAAGGTCGTAGCCCAACGCCACCGCTGAACTCATAACGTCAGCTAAGGAAGACCCTTCGTCAAGTAAAATCTTTTTACTTTCTTCAACGCTACTATCTTCGTATGCTTTGTGGTTGATTTTTGAAAGCATTTCGTCAATGCTTGCGTGAATTTTAGTGTTTTTAAGTTCAATTTGAGCGTTAACGCTTGCACCGCAAACGTCCATCGCGTCTGAAATTTCGCCTGCTAATAAAACGCCTTTGCCAATCATTGCGCACTTTAATCCGCAAGCACCTTTTTTAATGGATGCAATTGCCGAGGCTACGCCCATATTGATACGGTTAGATACTTGAACGTATACGGGAACGGAAACGGCTGATTTTACCTTTTCTACTAACGAGGCAACCTCTTCGGGCATAGACGTTCCCGAATTATCACAAATGCTAACGCTAGTTGCACCAGCCTTTTCAGCCTCTTTTACGGCAGTTAACAAAAAGTCCTCACTTGCTCTCGTTGCGTCAAGCGCGGAAAACTCAACGTCACTGCAATAAACTTTAGCCTCTTTAACAAGCTCAACTATTTTATTAAGCATTTTTTCTTGCTTAACGTGATAGGTGTATTCCATTTGAATAGTAGATACGGGAAGCTCCACTTGAAGGCGAGGCTTTTTAGCGTATTTAATACACTCCCACGCGGATAAAACGCCCTCTTTAGAAAAACCAACGGGGATAGATAAAATTGCATTTTGCACGTTTTGAGCAATAGATTTATATATGATAGCGTCTTCACGGTAATTTTTAACCGAAGGTAGTTCAATAACGTCAGCACCAAGCTGTTCCGCATTAACGGCAATTGCTAATTTTTCACGAAAAAGCAAAGAAACCTCGCGTTCCTCACTAAGTTTTTTAAGTGTAACGTCTACAATTTCGATTTTCTTCATTTTGAAAACTCCTTTATATATTTAATATAGATGTTAATAGATGTTAATTTTGGTTTTTTAATATAAAAAACCCTAGATTTGTGTAAAACAAATCTAGGGACGATTATTTTACTATCGTGGTACCACCCTATTTCCCTGACTATAAAATCAGGCTCAGTCAAGTTCTAACAAACTTTATGCCTTGGTAACGGGGCAAGCCGAGGTTTCCTACTGTTAGTTCAAAAACCCTGCTCCGGAACGAGGCTTGAAAACTCAGCCCTATTGACTTGCACCCACCGCCAACTCTCTGTAAGCGACTAACGAATTTTCAATAATTCCATCACTGCATTTATAAAAATATTGAAATAATTATATCAATACTTTTAAATCTTGTCAATCATTTTTCAACTCAGTAGCAATTTTTTTAAAATTGATTATAAGTCTAAAATCGACGTTAAATTATAACAAATACTTCTACTATCTCTAAACACGTCTGCACCCGTGCCACGATTTATATTATTAGTGATAAATAAAACGTATCCCCACAACACCTCTTCAATAAAGCTATTATCTATTTTACGGTGGTATAACTTATCTAATTTGTTTTTATATTTTAAACTGCCGTCAATAAACTCGCTTAAAATACCCTTAGCCTTTTCTAAATTAAATTTACGCACGCTTTCTTTTTTATTTTCAACACTAAAACAAACCTAAGCTCAACGTAAAAATCATAAAACATAAATTCCGCTATCTCTGTAGTTGGATATAAGTAGTCAATTAACTTTTTCTTTCTAATATTATTCATATTTCACCCTACTAAATATTACATCTTTTAGTGATGTATGTCAACATAATTACATCAATTTGTGATAAGTTTGATATATGAGAGTTTCAGAGAAAATCGGCGCAAATTTAAAGCAAGCAAGAAAAGATGCGGGCTTTACACAAAAACAAGTTGCCGAAAAATTTAATATGACGCAACAGCAATACAGCCGATTTGAAAACGGCGTGTTCGAGCTTAATTACACTCAAATTTTAGACTTGTGTAAATTATATAACATTACCCCGAACGAACTATTTTCAATAGATTAAATACCAAACCTATAGCCAAAGCGACTATAAGTTTATTTTATAATTAAATTTGACAAAAATTGTACGTTGTGCTATTATTTGAGTATGATAGCCATTAAAGATATTCAAAAACGATTGCGTGAGGAAATTAAAAACAGCAATTTATCTCAAAGAGAAATTGCTGAAAAGTTAGGAATAAATCCGTCAACAGTAAGCAAATATTTAAGGCAAGATAAATACCCTGCTATTGACACGTTTGCAAACTTATGCGAGGTTTTAGACGTTTCTGCCGACGAAATTTTAGGGCTTAAAAAATAGCAACAAAAAACACCTTGTAGGTTTTCACTACAAGGTGTTTTTAATTATTGTTTGCTTATACAAAGCGATATTTAAGGCGTTAGAAACAAGTTAGGCGAGGCTAATAATAACGCCCTATAAGTGGCTAGTTTGGGTGTTAGACAAGGCGTGCGAGTGATTTGCGATAGGAGATGTACTTGTTGTACACGAGTGAGCAAAACGGAGCAGAACGATGTATAACGCCCGAAATAGACGCTTATATTTTGTAAGTCCAGCCGAAAGTATCCTCAACCTTACCCCACTGAATACCAGTTAAGGTGTCGTAAAGCATTTGAGTTGTTTCACCTATTTTGCCACCGTTTACGGTGTATTTAACACCGTCGTACATAAGCTCGCCAATAGGTGAGATAACTGCTGCCGTACCGCAACCGAAAGCTTCTTCAAGCGTACCGTCTTTCATAGCGGAAACGAGTTCGTCAACCGATAAAAGACGTTCTTCAACCTTGTAGCCTTTAGATTTTAAAACCTCAATACAGCTCATACGAGTGATGCCGGGGAGAATTGAGCCAGATAACATCGGCGTAACGATAGTGCCGTTAATTTTGAACATAACGTTCATTGCGCCAACTTCTTCGATATACTTTCTTTCAACGCCGTCAAGCCATAAAACTTGAGAGTAGCCCTTGTCTTCCGCGCGCTTGCCAGCTCTAGTAGATGCGGCGTAGTTACCACCGCATTTAGCGTAACCCGTGCCACCGCGAACGGCTCTAACGTCCTCGCTCTCTATCATAATTTTAACGGGGTTGATGCCCTCTTTATAGTAACTGCCAACGGGCGAAGCGATAATTATAAATTCAGCGTTATGAACGGAGTGAACGCCAAGCGTTTCGTCGTTACCAAACATAAACGGTCTTAAATAAAGGGAAGTGCCTTCGTTATAAGGAGTCCACTCTTGCTCAATCTCAACAAACTTGGTAAGTAGCTCAAATGCGATATCTTCGTCGATAGTAGGAAGGCAAAGTCTTTCAGCTGAACGGTTAAGGCGTTTAATATTTTCCATAGGTCTAAACATTTGAACGCCACCGTCTTTTCTTCTGTACGCTTTTAAACCCTCAAAGATTTCCGCGCCGTAGTGAAGTACGGTGCTTGCAGGGTGAATAGATAAGTTTTCAAACGGAACTATTCTTGCGTTGTGCCAGCCCTTTTCTTGCGTCCAAGTAATCATAGCCATGTGGTCGGTAAAGTATTTACCAAAGCCTAAATTGCTTGCATCGGGTTTTACTTTTTTGTTTTGCGTTTTAACGATTTTAATTTCCATAACTTTCCCCTTAAAACTCTGCACCTATTTGCATTGCTTTTTTGTTGATATCAAGCATATCCGCGCGTTTTGCAGATATTACTTTTTTAAGTGCTACGTCAATAACTGCCTCATTGTACTCGCCTTGAACTTGTAAAAGCTTGCCAACCGTTATCATATTAGCAAGGGTGGGCATACCGTTTTCGCTTGCTAAACGAGTTGCGGGAAGATAAACTACTGAAACGTCCGTCCTTTCAACCTTTCTATCAATGAGCGAACTATCTAAAATAATAGTGCCACCCTCTTTAACGGTGCTTTCAAACTTGTCAAGCGAGGGGAGGTTCATTGCAATTAAAACGTCAGGCTTGTCGATAATGGGCGAGCCGATAGCTCCGTCTGAAATAATTACGCTACAGCTTGCCGTGCCACCGCGCATTTCAGGGCCGTAAGAGGGAAGCCAGCTTACGTTTTTATCTTCAGTTAAACCTTTGTACGCCAAGAATTTACCCGAGAAAAGTATACCTTGACCGCCGAAACCAGAGAATAAATATTTTGTTGTTTTCATATTACTTACTCTCCTTATTGCTTCTATCTTTATAAACGCCCAAGGGATAATAAGGTATCATAGCCTCGTCAACCCACTTAAGTGCTTTTTCGGGCGTCATACCCCAGTTGGTGGGGCAAGTTGACAATACTTCAACGAGTGAAAAACCCTTCTTATCAATTTGGTTTTGGAAGGCTTTTTTAATAGCCTTTTTAGCGTTTTTAACTGCTTTTACGCTGTTAACGGTAACGCGTTCTAAATATTCAGGGCCATCTAAGGTAGAAAGCATTTCGCAAACTTTAACGGGATAACCGCAAGCGTTTACGTCACGGCCATAAGGGGAAGTTTGGGTAACTTGACCGGGGAGTGACGTGGGTGCCATTTGACCGCCCGTCATACCGTAAATTGCGTTGTTGATAAATATAATGGTTATGTTTTCGTTACGCGCAGCAGCGTGTACCGTTTCAGCCATACCGATAGAAGCTAAGTCGCCGTCGCCTTGGTAGGTGAATACGATATGCTCTTCGGGGTTGGCTCTTTTAACGCCCGTTGCAACTGCAGGAGCGCGACCGTGAGCCGCCTCTATCATATCGCAGTTAAAGTAGTTGTACGCCATAACCGAACAGCCTACTGGCGCGATACCGATAGTTCTTCCCTCGATACCAAGTTCGTCAATAACCTCTGCAACGAGGCGGTGAACTATGCCGTGCGTACAGCCGGGGCAATAGTGCATTGAAATATCTGCAAGTGATTTAGGTTTATCAAATACTACCATTTCTTATTCCCCCTTTTTACCGTATTTTAAAATTTCTTGTAAAACTTGTTCAACCGAGGGTATCATACCGCCTGCACGGTTACACAAGGTTACTGGAACTTTACACTTGGTTGCAAGCATAACGTCCTCTATCATTTGTCCCATTGAAAGTTCAACGGTTATAATATGGTTAACTTTTTCAACCGCTTTTTCGTAAGGTGCTTTTGGGAAAGGCCATACGGTGATAGGTCTAATTAAACCAACTTTTATTCCCATTTTGCGCGCCTCGTCAACGGCGTTTTTAGCTACTCTTGAAGCGATACCATAAGCGGTTACTGCAATATCAGCATCGTCCATTAAATACTCTTCGTACATAGCCTCGGTTTCTTCAATAAGCTTATATCTTTCGTAGCGAGCAAAGTTAAACTTTTCAAGCTCTTCAGGAACGAGCGATAAAGAGTTTGTGATATTGTGCTTTCTTTGCATTTTAGTGCCGTTAGTAGCCCAAGGCTTTTCGGGTGCGGGCGCAACGTCGAAATCAAGTTCAACGGGCTCCATCATTTGCCCCATAGTTCCGTCTGCAAGTATCATAGAAGTCATTCTATACTTGTCGGCAAGCTCAAAGCCCTTAACGGTTAAGGACGCCATTTCTTGAACGTTACCAGGTGCTAAAACTATCATGTGGAAGTCGCCGTGACCGCCACCTCTCGTTGCTTGAAAATAGTCGGACTGGCTGGGTTGAATACCTCCAAGTCCAGGACCGCCTCTTTGCACGTTGATAATAACGGCGGGAAGGTCTGCACCTGCTAAATAGGATAAGCCTTCGCTCTTGAGCGAAATACCTGGGCTTGAAGAGCTAGTCATAACCCTATAACCTGCAGAAGATACGCCGTATACCATATTGATAGCGGCAATTTCACTTTCCGCTTGCAAGAAAGTGCCACCTATTTTAGGCATCTTTTTTGCCATATAAGCGGCAATTTCCGTTTGAGGAGTGATGGGATAGCCGAAATAGTGCTTGCAACCTGCTTTGATTGCAGCCTCGGCAATTGCTTCGTTACCTTTCATTAAAACTTTATTTGCCATAATATCACCTTTCTACCTTTATAATGCAGTCGGGACACATAGTAGCGCAAAACGCGCAACCTATGCAACTTTCTTCTCTGACTGCTTCTACGGGCTTGTGTCCCTTTTTATTTATTTTGCTGGGCGAAAGTTCCAATACGTTTTTAGGACAAACGCCAACGCAAAGACCACAACCCTTGCAGTTGTCAACGTTAATCGTAAGTTTTGCCATAATTTTCTCCTTAATCAAATCTTTTTTTGAAGTGTAAGCGGATAAAGATTTGAAATTTTATTTTTTAATCCCTCGTAAAGACTATTTTTTACGGTGGTGTATTTTACTGGAATATTAAGTAGTTTTGATATTTCTTCAGCGTACGAAATGGACGATAAAACGTCTTCCTCCGTCGTAAGCTCGCCTAAATTTGAGTTGTTTATTATGCCCGTAAAATTAATTTTGCACGCCCCTTCTATCTCCCTTGCCACCTCAACGGTAGTTTCAGCGTTGGGCGTTAGAGGACGATAGCAATTTATAATAAGTAGCATCTCGTAGTTGTTTTCTTCAAGAATTTTAGGCGTGAGCCTACCGAGTGCTAAAGCCCCTCTATCGTCACCGCCAACGTCTACTACCATTTTGTAACTTTTATCGTCGGTTACGGCGTAGATGTCTTGCGGAAGGGCTGGAATATCGACGTTGCTATTAGCATACTCCGAGCAAATTAGCCTTATTCCCTCTTTTTCAAAGAGGCCAAGGCTGTCTTTAGTTCTAAAATAGGGGTTTACGATATCGAGGTCAGCCACCGCAACTTTGTTACCTAGCCTTTTTAGCTGAGTTGCAAAGTTAACTGCAATATTAGTTTTACCGCTACCGTAATGCCCACTAAATATAATAATTCTTTTTTCCATTTTGATTTTTTGGTTTTTTATAACTACCTTAAGGCGTTAGAGGCAAGCCTTTGCCAACTTAAGAAACAGATTAGAAACGAGTTAGAAGCAAGCAAGACAAGGCTCGACAAGGCGGGGACTACAATAGACCTTTTTGGTTATTGTAGGTGCAACGGCTTGGCAGAAACGCAGGACTCGCTCCGTTTATAAACTTAAAGTAATTTTGCTACTGCAAAATTCAAAACAACGTTTTGTCGTAAAACCAACGGCTTTACCTTTAAGTTTGCAAAGCAAAAAAATCTCTAACTTTGCAAGTAAATTTCCATTTTTTTGCTTTATAACTTGTTGCGTTGGATTTTACCGCTTATAGTCTTGGGTAGTTCATCTCTAAACACTACTATTCTTGGATACTTGTAGGGAGCGGTATTTTTCTTAACGTAGTTTTGAATTTCTTTCTTTAATTCTTCGCTAGGCTCGGTGTCTTTGGTTAAAACTATACTTGCTTTAACTACTTGACCGCGAACCTCGTCTGGCTCGGCGGATACACCGCACTCTAAAACGTAGGGGAGCTCCATTATTACACTTTCGATTTCGAAAGGTCCGATACGGTATCCACTTGACTTAATAACGTCGTCAACCCTGCCTACGTACCAATAGAAACCGTCCTCATCGCGCCAAGCGGTATCGCCGGTGTGGTAATAACCATCGTGCCAAACTTCACGAGTCTTTTCCTCGTCACGATAATAGCCCTTAAATAAACCACAGGGTGCTTTATCGCCAATTTTAATAACGATTTCACCAGTTTCACCGTCTTCAACGGAATTTCCGTCACTATCTACGATATCAACGTCATAAATAGGTGCAGGCTTACCCATTGAGCCGATTTTGTGTGGCGCACCCGTCATATTACCTATAATCATAGTGCTTTCAGTTTGACCAAAGCCCTCCATAATTTGAAGCCCAGTAGCCTTTTCAAACTGACGGTATACTTCGGGATTGAGAGCCTCGCCAGCCGTAGTCATATGCTTAATCGACGATAAGTCGTATTTAGATATGTCTTCTTTAACGAGCATTCTAAGCATTGTGGGCGGAGCGCAGAAGGTGGTAATTTTGTGCTTTGCAAACATAGGTAGAATTTCGCTTGCGTCAAATCTATCAAAGTCGTAAACGAAAATTGCGCCCTCGCAAAGCCATTGACCGTAGAGTTTTCCCCACATTGACTTTGCCCAGCCGGTATCTGATATCGTGAAGTGAATACCGTCGGGATCAACGTTGTGCCAGTATTTAGCCGTGTGGAAATGACCGAGGGGATAGGTGTACGAGTGAGCTGCAATCTTGGGATACCCAGTCGTACCCGACGTGAAGAACATAAGCATCAAATCGTCCCCACACGCGGTATCTTCAGTGCGGTTAAAGTGGGTGGAATAAAGGGTGTATTCCTCGTTGAAATCGTGCCAGCCCTCCCTTTCACCGTTAACGATAATCTTAGTTTTAACGGTGGGGCAAGCCTCGAGAACTTTTTCTATATTTTCGGCAACCGTTTCGTCTGCCGTTGCAATAACCGTTGATACGCCTGCCGCGTTAAAGCGGTATTCAAAATCGTGCTCTTTAAGTTGGTTAGTTGCAGGTATAGCTATTGCGCCAAGCTTGTTGAGCGCCATCATGGTCGGCCAGTATTGATAGTGGCGTTTTAATACTAGTAATACTCTATCGCCTTTCTTAACGCCTAACGACTTTAAGTAGTTGGCAACGCGGTTGCTTTCTTTTTTGATATCTTTAAAGGTAAACCTACGCTCGGTTTTGTCTTTACTGATATGAAGCATTGCAAGTTTATCAGGATCTTTTTCTGCAATAGCGTCTAAAACGTCAAAAGCGAAATTAAACTTGTCGTAATTTTTAAAAGTAATTGACGTGGGCGTGCCGTTTTCGTTTAAAACCGTATCGATATATTGCTTGTAAACCCTCTTTTTCTTGCCATCGTCAACCTTAACGGGTTTTGAAGGAATAATTTCTTTAGAAAGTTCGGGAATAGGATCGCCCGTGGGGTTTAAAACTATAGCGTAAAAAATACAGTCCTTCCCACCAACTGCTCTTAAGCCGTGCGGTGTGTCGGAATTATAATAAATACTGTCGCCAGGACCTAAAACCTCTTGGTGCTTGCCTATTTGAACTAAAAGATTACCCTCGATAATTAAATCGCATTCTTGACCGTTGTGGGTGGTAAGTTCAAGCGGTTTGCTTTGCGCCTCTTCACTATACTTGCTTATAACGTATAAAGGCTCGGCAATCTTTTTCTTGAACGCGCTTGCTAAGTTATAATAAGTCATACCGTGAGCGTTACTTACCATAGGCGCGTTGCCACTTCTCGTAACGGTGTAAGATTTAAGGTTGGGCGAGTAGCCCTCTATAAGTTCAGTAACGTTTACTTTTAAGGCGTTTGCTAAACGGTAAATGAAAGCGAAGTTCAAATCGCTAACGCCGTTTTCACAGTTTAAATATTCTTGCTCGGTTACGCCGGTTAAACTTGCCATTTCGGCTACCGATACGTTTTCGATTTCACGAAGCTCTTTGATACGCTCGCTTATCTGTTTGATTTTAAGTTTTAACTCTTCCATAATCGCTCCATTGACGGGGCATATAAAATAAAAAACCCGTCTCTTTACTTTGAGACGAGTTTTATCCCGCGGTACCACTCAAATTGCAACCGTTAGTTGCCTCTTTTGGAATCAATTAATTCCTATTCATTAACGCAGAAGTCACGAAGAGATTCTACTTGCATAAACGCTTTCCTTCTCTCAGCTCGGAAACTACATACTCAATAAGCTTTTAACGGCTCGCACCACACACCGTCTCTCTGAAAAAAGCGAAAATTAAGCAACTTTTCGTCATAGCTTTTAATTTAATTATATTAAATTTAACACTACTTTTAAATATTGTCAACGATTTTTAGGTTGTTTTTACAATTTATCGTAATAACAAGCAACCATTTTAGTTGCCTATTCCAACCCCTTTAAGGCGTTAAAAGCAAGCAAGACAAGGCTCGACAAGACGGAGCGACTACAATAGACCTTTTTGGTTATTGTAGGTGCAACGGTTTTGTAGTAACGCAGTACTCGCTCCGTTTATAAACTTAAAGTAATTTTGCTACTGCAAAAATCAAAACAACGTTTTGTCGTAAAACCAACGGCTTTACCTTTAAGTTTGCAAAGCAAAAAAATCTCTAACCTTGCAAGCAAATTTCCATTTTTTTGCTTTATAACTTGTTGCGTTGGATTTTACCGCTTATAGTCTTGGGCAGTTCGTCTCTAAACACCACTACTCTTGGGTACTTGTAAGGGGCGGTGTGGTCTTTAACGTATTTTTGAATTTCTTTCTTTAATTCCTCGCTGGGCTCGGTGCCTTTGGTTAAGACTATACTTGCTTTAACTACTTGACCACGAACCTCGTCGGGTACGGCTGAAACGCCACACTCTAAAACGTAGGGGAGCTCCATTATTACACTTTCGATTTCGAAAGGCCCGATACGGTATCCCGACGACTTGATAACGTCGTCCACACGACCAACGTACCAGAAATACCCGTCCTCATCTCTCCAAGCGGTATCGCCAGTGTGATACAATCCGTCATGCCAAGCTTCGCTTGTTTTTTCGGCATCACGATAATATTCTCTAAATAAACCGCAAGGAACTTTGTTGTTAGTATGTATAACGATTTCGCCAACTTCACCTGCAGGGAGGCTCTTTCCATCGCTATCTACAACGTCAACGTCGTATTGTGGGTTTGCTTTACCCATAGCGCCGATTTTAGGCGCAGTGCCAAAGAGATTAGCTATTGCAAGCGTGGTTTCGGTTTGACCAAAGCCCTCCATTATTTCTAAGCCAGTTGCCTCTTTAAACTTATTAAACACTTCGGGGTTAAGCGCCTCGCCAGCCGTAGTCATATGGTGGATAGACGATAAGTCGTATTTAGAAAGGTCGCCACGGATAAGCATTCTAAGCATTGTGGGCGGAGCGCAAAAGGTTGTAATATTGTATTTAGCGAACATAGGAAGTAAATCGTTTTCGTCAAATTTATCAAAGTCGTAAACGAAAACTGCGCCCTCGCAAAGCCATTGACCGTAGAGTTTTCCCCATAAAGATTTACCCCAGCCGGTGTCTGATATGGTAAGGTGTAACCCGTCGCGCTCACAGCAATGCCAGTATTTAGCGGTTACGTAATGACCTAATGCGTAGGTATGCTTGTGCGCGGCCATTTTGGGGTTGCCAGTCGTTCCCGACGTGAAGAACATAAGGGCAAGATTGTTACCCGCAGAACAATCTTCGGGGCGATGAAATTTTCTTGTGAAAAGTGGGTATTCTTTGTCAAAATCAAGCCAGCCCTCTTTTGCACCGCCAACCATTATAAGCTTTTCTACTTGGGGGCATTTTTTAGCCGCGCTTTGAGCGTATTCATAAGTATCTCCGTCAGCCGTACAAACGATAGCCTTTACGCCTGCCGAGTTATATCTGTATTCAAAATCGTGCTCTTTAAGTTGGTTAGTTGCGGGAATTGCTACCGCACCGAGCTTGTGAAGAGCAACCATACAGAACCAGAATTGATAGTGGCGTTTAAGCACGAGCATAACCTTGTCGCCACGCTTAATACCAAGCGAGGTAAAGTAGTTTGCAATTTGGTTAGACGCGTCTTTTATATCTTTAAAGATAAAACGGCGTTCGGCTTTATTTTTGTCAAGATAAAGCATTGCAAGCTTATCGGGATAACGCTTAGCAATTCCATCAACGATATCAAAGCCAAAGTTAAACGTATCAGTATTTTTAAAGTTGATGCTTTGAAGCTCACCGTTTTCATTTTCAACGGCGTCAACGAATTTTTCACAAACGAGGGTTTCGCTTGCCTTTGCGCTTATAACGCTCTTTCTAACAACAGTTTCGGTAGAGTTGTCACCACTCATAACGACGGCAACGAAAGTACAGCTTTTACCGTCAACCGCTATCATACCGTGAGGAACGGAAGAGTTATAGTAGATACTATCGCCCTCTTCTAAAACCTCGGTGTGATTGCCTACTTGAACTTTTAACTTACCACTTAAAATAAGGTCGAATTCTTGACCAGAGTGAGTGGTTAAGTGAATAGGCTTATTTTGTTGCGATTGAGAATATTCGTAGGTAACGTAATAAGGCTCGGCAAGTTTATCTTTAAACTTGGGCGCTAGATTAGCAATGTCAATCCCGTCCTCTTTTGCGGTTTCTTGACCTTTACCTTTTCTAGTTACCGTGTAGGTGGAAAGCCTTGCCGAACTACCTTCGAGCAAATCAGTCATATCAACGCCAAAAGCAAGGGCGCATTTGTGTATGAAAGAAAACGGAATATCTACCTTACCGCTTTCGTATAAAACGTAAGTATCCTCGCTTACGTCTGTTTTTTCAGTCATTTCTTTTACGGAGAAACCAATAATTTCGCGCAACTCCTTAATTCTTGTTGCAATCTCCGATAACTGACTTAAAGTGTTGTTTGTATTCATTGTTTTATCCTCCTTTGAAAAGTTTTTTATGTTTTATAGTTTTTAACTATAATTATCAATCTTTTTAAAATTTAAATGCTTATATTAAGCTCTATTTAATTCGTTAGTTGCAAGTTAGACGAGGCGCAAGATTTTTTAGCGCAGAGATTAACATATCTGGTTATCGCGGTGATAAAAAATCGCAGTAACATAGTATAACGTAGCAAATAACGAATTAAAAAACCCGTCTCAAACTAATCTTTGAGACGGGTATATACTATACTCGCGGTACCACTCAAATTGCAACTAGAACTAGTTGCCACTTTAGAATCTAACAATTCCTATTCATTAACGCAGAAATCACGAAAGGCGTCTACTACAATTTCGGGCCTTCAACTCGGAAGGGATAGGTTATAAATGCTCGTTATCGGCTCGCACCACCCGCCGACTCTCTGAAAACTCCTATTTAGCCAGTCTTCGTCACAGTTTTTAACTTGATTATTTAATTAAGGAAATTGTAGCACTATGATTTTTCTTTGTCAACGATTTTTTACAACTTTTTTTAATTTTTTTATCGAGCGTGGAGGAACGCCGTAAGCTTTAGTAAATTTATAAGAAAAGTAGTTGCTGTCGTTAAAACCGCAGGCAAAAGCCACCTCGTTTACCGATTTTTCTGGCTCGTTTTGCAACATATTAAGAGCTTTTTGCTTCTCTTTTGCATCATATTTTATACCTTTCATAACCTTCCCTCCTTCTACCTATTTTATACCGCATTTGAGTTATTTTTTCAATACTAATTACTTGAAAACTACAAAGAAAATTTTGAATTTTTTATTATAATATAATATAATAAAATCAATAAAATATTTGGTGATGTATGCTTATGAAAAAAGTATTGATTTCTATCTTGTCTATCCTTGTGCTTTTATCGTCAAGCCTTGTTTTTGTGTCTTGTAAAGATACTATCCCCCCCCCCCCGAAAATTTAGAGTTGTCCACAGTTGATGAGTCTACCATAGAGGACATACTACACACATTAGAGGATATAAAAACTGAATTAAACTCCTCTACTCATAATTGCAACGATTATTCTTCGGAGTTGAACGATATAGAGGAAAAAATATCTAATATAAACACTTCGGAGGAAAATATATTATCTCAACTCCAAACAATCCAAAATACTCTCAATGAGATAAAAAAACTTTGCTCTACGCAAAAATATGAGAAGGTTAGCCTTACAACCTTAAACTATTTTAATTACCTCACTATACACACGGAGTTTGATTGTAATATCCAAGGTATCTAATAATCATATACTTTTGAGTAGCATTCAGTTTGAGTGAATTGATATGTGATTGCACCTTTGCCTTCTTTGAGCCGGATATAGTTTTCCCGTCCTTGTCTTTATCGGACTCAAGCGACCTTGCCGTTAGAAAATCAACTGGATAGATTTTGACGCTAGCCCCGTTTTAGATGGAAAACCGTTGACGGATGAGCTTTTTGATTATATTATAGAAGTAGCAAAGGGTAGCCAAACTAAAAACGAATTACACGGATACCGCGAGATTTCAATTTTTAAGGACGGTGTTACACTATGAGTTTTATCAACGATAAATTTATGATCAAAACGAAAACTGCTGAAAAGCTTTACGGCATGGTAAAAGATTTACCTATAATCGATTACCACTGCCACTTAAATCCCAAGTTGATTGCCGAAAACTACAAGTTCAAAAACGCTTTTGATTTGTTCCTCGGTGGCGACCACTACAAGTGGAGGCAAATGAGAACTAACGGCGTTGACGAAGAATATATAACAGGCGGTAAAGACGATTACGAAAAATTTCAAAAATTTGCAGAAACTTTGCCACTTCTTATCGGCAACCCCCTATATCACTGGACGCACCTTGAGCTTAAAAGATATTTCGGTATAGACAAAACTTTAACCCCCGATACCTGCAAAGAAATTTGGGACAAGGTTAACGAGTGTTTGCAAAAAGAAGAATTTAAAGCGCAAGGTCTTATCAAGCGCTCGAACGTAGAAATTATCTGCACGACTGACGACCCTGCCGACACGCTTGTATACCACGAACAGCTTAAAGGTTTCTCAACTAAAATTCTTCCTACCTTCCGCCCCGACAAGGCTGTAAACATTGACCAGCCCACCTTTAAGCCTTATCTTGAAATGATTAAGATATCGACCTATAAGGCGCTTATTGAGTGGATTAAAGATAGAATAGACTACTTTCACGCACACGGCTGTAGGCTTTCAGACCACGCGCTTGAGTACGTTCCATATTCATCTGGCAACGGTGAAAAGGCGTTTGATAAGTTTATGAAAGGCGAGGTTTTATCGCAAGAGGAAATCGACGCGTTTAAGTGTAGCGTATTAAAGGTTTGCGCTCAAAAATACAGCCAGCTTAACTGGACTATGCAACTTCATATCGGCGCGCTTAGAAACAACAATAAAAAGATGTACGACAAGCTTGGTGCAGACGTTGGGTTTGACAGTATTAACGACCTTTGCATTGCTGAAAATCTATCAAAGTTTATGAATATGCTTGAAGAAGATTGTTGCTTACCTAAAACTATTCTTTACACACTTAACCCTAAAGACAACTACGTTTTAGCAACTATGCTTGGCAACTTCCAAGGCGGTGGTACCCCCGGTAAAATTCAGTTTGGTTCGGGCTGGTGGTTTAACGACCAACGCGACGGTATGGAAGCGCAAATGCAAGCGCTTTCTAACCTTGGCATGATAGCAAGATTCGTTGGTATGCTAACTGACAGTAGAAGTTTCGTATCCTATCCACGCCACGAGTATTTTAGAAGAATATTCTGTAACTTAATCGGCAAGTGGGTTGAGGACGGAGAATATCCTGAAGACTATAATACTTTAGAAAAAATCGTTCAAGGCGTATGTTATTATAACGCTAAAAACTATTTTGGTTTCTAACATAAAAACGGCTCGATTGTCGCTCTTTCCGTAGGGAACTAGCGACAACTAAATAAATCCTTTCGGATTTGTTAGATTTATCTAACGACAAGTTATATTGCCTATCGGCAGTTTTATTCGCCTAAGGCGAGTTAAGGATTTATTTAATATACCTGCGACTTTAGGTCGCAATCTAGCGCAAGACTTGTCTTGCATAACACTTTTATCCACAAGGCTAAAAATATAACTAATATATTTAATCTTTTGTGGAGAAGAAAAGCCCACTATATTTCGCTTTTCGCGAGGTATAGTGGGCTACACTTTATTATGGGTTAAAAATCCCTATGAGATACGCACTTTGAGCCGTTTTTTAATTTGTATATTACGAAGAAGCGAGCCTGCAAAGCCTACTTTTTTATTTTCGATAGCAAGTTTTAAAATCGTTTTCAACGGTATATAAACGGTTTTCGTTTTGAAATTTAATCATAATAAACTCATAGCTAAATTTAAGTGAAAATTAGCTAGAAAATTTACGTCGGTGAAAAGTTTTTTTGCCAATATACCCAACAAATATGGACATATTAAAAAAATTGTGTTATTATAGTTTATATGCAATATAAGTCTTTAAAAAGGAGAATAAAAGATGAAAATTTTAGTTGTAAACGCGGGTAGTTCGTCGCTTAAATATCAACTTTTTGATATGAGCACCAACACCGTACTTGCAAAAGGCAACTGCGAACGCATCGGAATTGACGGTATTATCACTCATAAATGCCCTGGCAAGCCCGATTATAAAATCAATGCTGATTTTCCCGACCACCGCGCCGCAATCAAGCTCGTTTTAGAGCTTTTAACGGACAAAGACAAAGGCGTTATCTCTTCGGTAGACGAAATCGTTGCGGTAGGTCACCGTTTTGCTCACGGTGGCGAGCTTAAAAAATCGTGCATCTTAGGCGAAGAGGAAATGAAGTATCTTGAAAGCATAGTGGGCATCAATCCCTTACACGGCCCACCGGCAATCAACGGCTTTAAAGCTTGTAAAGAGGTTATGCCGAATATCAATCACGTAGGCGTGTTCGACACTTCGTATTACTCAACCGTTGAGCCTCACGCATACGTATACCCTATCCCCTACGAACTTTACGAGGAATACAAAATTAGAAGATACGGTTTCCACGGCACCTCGCACAGATACGTTGCAGGCGTTGCAATGGACCTTCTTCAAAATAAAGAAAGTAAAATTATCACCTGTCATTTAGGCAACGGCTCGTCAATCACGGCTACCTGTAACGGTAAAGCTGTTGATACTTCGATGGGCTTTACCCCGCAAGACGGTGTTCCTATGGGAACTAGAAGCGGTGCTATCGATCCCACTATCGTTCCTTATATTCAAAAGGTTAAAGGCATTTCGGCTGACGAGGCTGACAAGCTTATAACTCAAAAGGGCGGTCTACTCGGCGTTTCAGGCGTATCGAGCGACTGTAGAGATATTAGAAAGGCGGCAGGCGAAGGTAACTACCGCGCTAAACTCGCACTTGAAATTTTAAGGCACAACATTAAAAAAATTATCGGTTCTTACGTTGCTGAAATGAACGGCGTTGACGCTATCGTGTTCACCGCAGGCATCGGCGAGAACGATAGAGCGCTTCGTGAAGAGGTTGCTTCCGAGCTTTCCTTCTTTGGTGTTGACTTTGATAAAGAGGCTAACGATAATATTCCCTCCGGCACGGTTGGCGAAATTACCAAAAAAGGCTCTAAGGTAAAAGTTTACGTTATCCCCACCAACGAAGAGTATATGATTGCTCTTGATACCCTTAACTTATCTAAATAATTTAAATATCGAAAATGAGTTTGATTTCACCAAACTCATTTTTTATTTTATAAAATTATTTTTAACTAAACTATTGAACTTTAAAAAATGTATGGTATAATGAATAAAAAGTTGAACTTTTCAGGTGGAAAATATTAGTTGTTTTCTCTCTGCAAAAAGCAACAAAATTAAACGTAAGGAGATAGAAATGATCAACAAGATAGTCGTTGATGGGTTAACCCCCGTAACAGCCGAAAAAAAAGGCATGAATTATCAAGCAAAAGTATGGAACAGAACTTACACGATTGGTGAAAATCCTTTCTTTTCGTCAATATTAACGGGTGGAGACGAGGTTTTAGCAGGACCCATGCGTTTGGTTGGCAGGCAAAACGATAAAGATATTGCGTGGAAAAATTTTACCAACTTTAATATGGTTGACGAAAGTGAAAGATATCAAGTGTTTTGTCAATCGGCAGAAAGTGGGCTTTTATTTTTGAATACTACCATGAAGGTGTATTATGACGGAGCAGTAAAATGCACCGTAAAAATCACGCCTACAGGTTTAAGACCAGAAGTTCCCCAATATACGGAAGAAAACATTATTTTAGATAAATTATGGCTTGAAATTCCCATTAAAAAGGAATTTGCCAAAATGTACCACGTTTACCCGCAATTCGAACCCATTTTAATTGACGGCGTAATATCGGCTGACACCTGGTCTGAGCAAGCTTTTAAATCAATGGATTTTCTTCCTAAAAAATCTATTGCAACTAAGTTTAAGCATAATTTCTACGTGGGTAACGACCACACTGGTGTTTCTTTATTCTTTGAAAACGACAAAGGTTGGACTCCTGCTGACGAAAATCACGTTATGGAACTTTTCGTGCGCGAAGATGAAGTTTTATTAAGAATACATTTCTTAGACAGCGAACACGAATACTGGCGCAAGAAATGTGAGTGGAAGGGCTTTTTATTATATCCTATTAAATTCGAGTTTGGTTTACAGGCAACGCCGGTTAAACCCTTCCCAAAAAATCCGTTTAAGGAAACTAACTATCACGACCGCGGTGCTGTACACGGCTTTAACGGTAAAGTTTACGAAACGTTATTAATGCCACCACTTATTAATTTCAATTCGACTACGGAAAGCCCGTCAAGTTACAATATTAAATACGATACAAGCGAAAATGCAGAGATTCTTATTGACCGCTTAAAGAGATGTGGGGTTAATACCGTATACGTTCACGAAAGTTGGAACGATATGCAAAACAGCGTACACTTAACTAAGGCATCTGCTGAAAGGCTTGAAAGAATGGTAAAGGCGGCGCACGATAGGGGTATGAAGTTAATTCCATATTTTGGATTTGAGTTGTCCGAGTTGTCTCCGCTTGCCGAAAACTTAGAACAATACCAAGTTATCGGTGAGGGCGAAAACTACTGTGGTAGCCAATGGACTAGAAGACCTTTCCAAAAGGATTATCGCATTTGTTATAAGAGTGATTTTGCAAGAATTTGGCTTGACGGTATTGCTAAAATATTCGACACCTACCATATCGACGGTTTGTATCTTGACGGCACGTTCGTTCCACGCGCTTGTAAAAACGAGAGCCACGGTTGTGGATATCGTGATAGCGAAGGCAAATTGCATTCAACTTATCCTATTTGGGCTTTACGTGACGTTCTTGAAGAGCTTCACGAAATAGTTCATTCTCGCGGAGGAACGATTAACGCGCATACTGGCAATTCATTTGCAGTTCCAACACTTGCTTTCGCAGATAGCTTGTTCGACGGTGAGCCTATACAAAGCTATTTGAAAAGTGGTAAAGTTCAAGAAATGCCAGAAGGTCATATTCGTTCAATGTACTCAGGCAGAAACACGGGCGTTCCCGCATTTATGATTTGTATTAAGGATGATGTTTGGACCTTCCACAAAGGTTGTACTTGCGTTATTCCTTATGGTATACTTCCAAAGCCACAAAATATCGAAGGGCTTGACGAAATGACTAACGTTTGGAAGGTTTACAATTCCATACCGATGGAAGAGGCGACCTTTAAGGCGCATTATGAAAACGACGTAAAGGTATCTAACAGTAGCGTTAAGGTAAGTTATTTTGATTATGACCGCGCAATTTTAGCCATAGTTGCTAATATGAAAAATAAGCCGTCTGGAAAAACCGAAGTTGTATTTAATGGCAAATTTAAATCTGCCGTAAATAGAATAACTGACGAAAAATTAAACTTGATTGACGGAAATAAAATAGTTGTTGAATTTAACGACTTTGATTATAATTTGATTGAACTTACTAAATAATTGCAACTATACAAAGCAAATAAAGGAATCAGTGGTGTTAGTAGCTATTTTGTAGATTAATAGATTAAATTATATATTTTAAAACAAATGAATACCCACGGGTGAAAACCCGTGGGTATTTAATTTTATTGATTTTTTTATTGTAACACGTTTAAGCCTTTAGTTACAAGTTAGGCGAGGCTCGACTAGACGGGTGATTGCAATAGACCTTTTCGGTCATTGCAGACACACGGCTACGGCAGAAACAAAGCATAACGAAGTTTATATTGACTTATAACGGATTAAAAATTATTGTTTATCATAAGTCTTAGCCTTCTCCCTAAGCACCTTAATACTGTCAACGTAAACGGCTTTGGGGTTTTCTTTAAGGTTAAATCTCTCTACTACTTTTTGGATGAGATATTTAGCATTTCTCATAGCTCTTGGAGATTTAATTCTTAAAAATACGGGGACTTGCGCGTACGCTTTTTTGTGCGATACGTCTTTACACTTAAGCCTCGATTCAACGGTGTTAAAATCAAGGTTAAGATAAAGTTTTAACGACTGGGTAGAGAAACCAAGTTTAAATAGTTGCGTTCTTCCCATATTAAAGCTATCGAAATCGTTAGACACCCTTGATTTTACGCCCTTGTAAAGAAGGATATAGTTCTTAAGCTCGTCGTAACGCTTGAGAATTTCCTCGTCAGCCTCCAAGAATTTTTGAGCAAAGTTCTTTTCAATATATTTGGGCTTTTCGGGAAGAGCAACGTCTAACTCGCCAGCGTTTTCGCTAAGCGCTGTAAGCTCGTCAGATACGATAGTGGGCGCAGACTCAACCTCTTCGGGAAGAGTAACGGGTTCTTCTTTACCGCTAAACAATACCTCTTCGTCAACAACGGTTGAAGGCTCGTCGCCTTCAAGAATAAACTCTTCAACCTCAAACTCTTCAATGGGTGAAAGGTCCTCAATCGGCGACTCGGCGCGCTCGCCCATAAAGAGCGACTCTTCAACAACTTCGTCGTTCTCGGGAAGAAGTTCTTCAAGCGTAAACTCTTCAATGGGTGAAAGCTCTTCTATATCGCCACCTGCCGAGCGCGAAGATGGAGAAAACAAAACCTCCGCACCGATATCATCGTTAAAATCTTCAACCTCAAAAGCCTCAACTGCGCCGTCTACAGGCGTTTCTTCCTTTGCACTCTTTGTAAAGAGTACGTCTTCTTGAATAAATTGATTATCGTTTGACATAATAATACCTTGCGTTTTTATTTAGTATAACGCACTTTTATAAAAATTTCAATAGTTTTATCTAATTTTTCGCCTTATAGACCACTTTTTTAATTATAATTTTTAGCAATCGCGTTTACGAGGCGCATATCGGCTTTACCTTGGTAGTTTTGCTTAAAATGTTTCATAACCGAGGGGATAGACTTATCGTCTAAACCTTCGATAATATTTTTAATCTCTTCCTCGGATAAAAGCTTAGGAAGATATTTCTTAATTATCTCGATTTGAGCTGTCAAAGATTTAACGTTTTCTTCTCTTCCCGCTTTTATAAAGCCCTCTCTTTCTTCGGTGAGTTCTTTTTCGGCTTTTTGAAGTAAAGTATCAACGTCTTGCTCGGTAACGTCAGCACCTAATGCGCGCTTTTCAATGGTTAGCGACATAATCTTAGTTATAATAACGTTGAGCGCAGATACCTTTTCTTTATCTTTTTGCTTCATTGCTTCTATTTTTTCTTTTTTAAATTGTTCAAGAGTCATATCAATTCTCCATAATTTTATCTATTGCCATTTTAAGACAATTAGTGTCAATTTTGCCAGCCTCGCCCTCGTCAATAAGCGTTGCAACGCTTGGGTTTATAGGCATTTTAGCAAGAACTTCTAAACCGTAGGTTTTAGCAACCTCTTCCGTTTTACCCTCGCCGAAAACGTAAAGTTTTTTACCGCAATCGGGGCAAACGGCGTAGCTCATATTTTCAACTATTCCAACGATGGGAATATTCATCATATTAGCCATTTTTACCGACTTTTCAACTATCATTGAAACGAGGTCTTGCGGTGTGGTTACAACGACTATACCGTCAATTTTAAAGCTTTGAAATACGGTTAATGGAACGTCGCCCGTGCCTGGAGGCATATCGATGAACATCACGTCGTTTTTACCCCACAAAACGTCGGTATAAAACTGCTTTACTACACCCGAGATTATAGGACCGCGCCACACGACGGGCATTGACGGCTCTTCAAGTAAAGAGTTCATACTCATAACCTTTACGCCCGATTTAGCAACTACGGGGAAAAGCCCCTCGTCCGAACCTTGAGCTCTATCTTTATCAGTTAAACCAAAAGCCTTGGGAATAGACGGCCCTGTAACGTCAGCGTCTAAAACGGCAGTTTTAAGCCCGCGCTTGTTAGCCTCAACGGCAAGCAAGGTGGTAACTAACGATTTACCTACACCGCCTTTACCACTCATTACGGCTATTATTTTTTTAAACTCCGTGCCGTCTTTGGGTTTTACGGTAAAATCTCTATCTTTGCAATCGCCTTTACTACAAGACGAACAATCGTGATTGCAACTACTCATAATTACTCCTAAAAATTAGTGATACGTATTTATTATATACTTAAAACCAAATTATGTAAACGGTTTAGTAGTTAAGAAAAAAATAAATTTTTTTCGCTTTATGTTGATTTAGGCGGTTAAGTATGATAAAATATAATAGTATTTTATAAGGAGAACGTAAGATGAATATCGGGTTTGACAGTGAGAAATATCTTCAAATGCAATCTGAAAAGATTTCCGAACGCATTAACGAGTTCGGCGGAAAGCTATATCTTGAGTTCGGCGGAAAGCTTTTTGACGATAATCACGCAGCGCGCGTTCTTCCCGGCTTTGTGCCCGATAATAAGATTAAAATGCTTTCTAAGCTTAAAGACAAGGCTGAAATCGTTATCGTTATCAACTCGGTTGACATACAAAAAAATAAGGTGCGTTCCGACCTTGGTATAACTTACGATCAAGACGTTATTAGGCTTATAGGTATTTTTAGAAGCTACGGTCTTTTAGTTGGTAGCGTGGTGCTTTCTAGGTTTGACCAAACCAACGAGCCTGCCGTACTGTTTGCAAAACGCCTTAAAAAAATGGGGCTTAAAGTTTATCGCCACTATATGATAAAGGGCTACCCCTCTAACGTTCAGTACATCATAAGTGAAGACGGCTACGGTAAAAACGACTATATTGAAACTAGTAGAAACCTAGTAGTAGTAACGGCGCCAGGTCCTGGTAGCGGTAAAATGGCAACTTGTTTATCTAACATTTATCACGACCTAAAGCGGGGTATAAAATCGGGCTACGCTAAATACGAAACCTTTCCTATCTGGAATTTGCCACTTAAACACCCCGTTAACGTTGCTTACGAGGCAGCAACTGCCGACCTTAACGACGTTAATATGATAGACCCGTGGCATTTATCTGCCTACGGCGTAACCACAGTTAACTATAATCGTGACGTTGAGATTTTCCCAGTTCTTAACACCTTGTTTGAAAAGCTAATGGGCATATCGCCCTATAAATCGCCTACCGACATGGGCGTTAATATGGCAGGCTTTGCAATTTCGGATGACGAGGTTTGTAAGGAAGCTTCAAAACAAGAAATTATAAGGCGGTATTTTAAAGCGCTTGAAACTGAAAGGCGAAACAATTTAGACCCAGATGAGTCAGAGAAAATTTATCACCTAATGCAAGGTCTTAACGTTTCAGTCGATATGCGAAAGGTTTACACCGCTTGCACTGAAAAGGCAAATAAAGAAAAAGTGCCTTGTAGCGCAATTGAACTTTTAGACGGTACGATAATAACTGGTAAAACTAGCGAACTTTTGGAAAGCCAAAGCGCAATGCTTATAAACGCGCTTAAATATCTTGCAGGGATTGACGATAGCGAAAAGCTTTTACTTCCTGAAAGAATAGTGCCTATTACAGAGCTTAAAGTTAAATATTTATCTTCGGTAACGCCAAGATTACATATTGACGAAATGCTTATAGCTCTATCAAGCTCGTCGGTAACTAATAAATACGCTCAGCTTGCAATATCTAAGCTCCCCATGCTAAACGGCGCGCAAATGCACACGTCGGTACTTTTACCCCACATTGATAGTAAAATGCTTAGAAAGCTTGGCATAGTATCAACCAGCACCGCAGTTTATGAAGAAAAGAAAATAAAACAATAAAAAAGCACGGCTTAGCCGAGTCCCCACAAGGGATTCGGCAACTAAATAAATCCTTACGGATTTGTTAGATTTGCTAACGCAAGTGATATTGCTACGCAGTTATATTTGCCTAACGGTAAGTTAAGGATTTATTTAATATAACTTTGGCGAGAGCCAAAATACCACGCCAACGGCATATCACTTTTAGCCACGAGGCTAAAAATATAACTTATATAAAATTAACTTTTGTGGATAAGAAAAGCACACTACATTTCACTTTTAGTGAAGTATAGTGTGCTACACTTTTATTATGGATAAAAATCCCTAATAGGAACTGCCTTATCCGTGCTTTTTATTATTGTTGGTTTATACAAAACTCAATTTAAGGCGTTAGTGCAAGTTGAGCAAAACGCCAAGCCTATGCCAAGCGTTATTTAAGCCGTTAGAAACAAGTTAGGCGAGATACAAGATTTTTTAGCGCAGAGATTGACCTTTTTGGTCATCGAGGTTTATCGTCTAAGTAGAAACGAAGTATAATGCCCGAAATAACGGCTTATACCTCTATAACGGCAAAGGAATTCTTAACTACTTCACGCCCCTCTTTAAGGTCTTTAAGCTCGCCGGCAGAAATTATTTGAGCGAGGAGGTTGCCAACTGCCGTACCTTCGGTAGGGCCTGCAAGAACGCGCTTGCCGGTGTATTGTTTAGTGATTTTATTAAGATATCCGTCCTTACTGCCACCGCCTACGATATTAAGAATTTCAAAGGTTTTTCCCGTGATTTTTTCAGTTGCTACTATCGTTTCAGCGTAGATAGTTGCTAAGCTTTTATAAATAACGTCCATAATCTCGCCAACAGTTTCGGGAACTTTTAAACCCTTATCTTCACAGTAGCCCTTGATTGCACCTATCATACTTTCGGGCGCTAAGAACCTATTGTCGTTAAGGTCGATTATGCTACCTGTTGAATTGCACTCGATAGCGAGGTTCATAAGGTCGTCATAACTATACTTGCCACCAAGCTCCTTTTTAACGCTTTGGATAGCCCACATACCCGTAATGTTTCTTAAAAACCTTATAGTGCCTGCAAATCCACCCTCGTTGGTGGCATTGAACTCAAAAGCCTCTTTGCTAGTTATGGGAGTTTCAAGTTCCGTGCCGAGAAGCGACCACGTACCGCTTGAAATGTAAAGGGGGCAACCCTTAACCGCAGGAACTGCCATTACTGCACTAGCCGTGTCGTGCGAGGCGGGGAATACCACTTTAATGTTAAAGCCAACCTCTTTTTGAATTTCTTCTTTAAGGTCGCCAACAACTTCACCAGGCTTATAAAGTTTGCCAAATATTTCCCTTGGATAACCGAGCTTATCTATTATTTCATACGACCAGTCACCCGTTTTAGCGTCTAACAAACCCGACGTTGAAGCGTGAGTGTATTCGTTCTTTTTAACACCGCTTAAAAGATAGTGCAAATAGTCTGGAATAGAAAGCATCGTTTTTGCTTTACTTAGCTTACCACTCATTTTATCGGCATAAAGCTGATAAACGGTGTTATACTGCGCGCGTTGAATACCAGTTATTTTATAACTTTCTTCAAACGAAATAATTTTTTCTACCTCTATAAGAGAAGCGTCCGTCCTGCTGTCACGATAAGAAAAGACCTCGCCGATTAAATTATCGTTTTCGTCTAAAAGCGCGTAGTCTACACCCCAAGTATCAATACCTACGGAATAAGGAATTATACCTAAGTTTTTACACTCTTTAATACCTGCTACTATATTTTTAAAAAGCTCGTCAACGTTCCAAACGAGTTTGTCACCTCTTTTTTCGGCACCGTTAGAAAAACGGTAAATTTCTTTAAGGGTGAGTTTGCCGTTTTCAAAATTTCCTAAAATGTGCCTACCGCTTGACGCGCCTATATCAACTGCTAAATAATACATTTTTGTCTCCTTGTCTATATATATTAATAATAGTATACCATTATTTTTCGCTCGTTTCAAGCGGTTTCTTTATAAGATTGTGCCTTTTATCGTCCACGAGAGCGTTAAACACGTTATCCTTAAGTAAAGGGTATTCTTCGCTTAGTTTTTTAATCGTTTCCTTAACCGCCTCGCGCTGAGTAAACTTATCTACCGGGCAGGGATTTTTAAGGATAGGCTTATCCTTTGAAAAGGATAAAATCTCGTGCTCTTTAACGTAAATTAAAGGTCTTATAACGCTGAGGTCGGCTTTAGATAAATAGGTTACAGGCTGAAAGGTTGAAAGCCTACCCTCGTATATCATTGAAAGAAAAAAGGTTTCAATCAAATCGTCGGCATGGTGACCGAGCGCAACCTTGTTGCAACCTAATTTTTTAGCGGTGGAATTGAGCGCGCCCCTTCTCATATTTGCACAAAGCGAACAAGGATTTTTTTCCTTTCTTTCTTCAAACACCACTTGATATATTTGGGTTGGCTCTACGTGATACTTTACGCCTAAGCTCTCAACGTAATCGCAAAGTGCTTTCTCTTCATTTTTATCATAGCCGATGCCCGTGTCAATTCTAACGGCAATAACTTCAAATTTTTCAGGATAAAACCGCCTTAAGCCTGCGAGGGCTGAAAGTAGAGCAATACTGTCTTTCCCGCCAGACAAGCCAACGGCGATAACGTCGCCCGACTTTATCATATTAAAATCGGCAACCGCCCTTCTAACCGGCGACATAAGTTGTTGAAGTGTAAACATTTTAACCCCTTGCAATATTTATATTAATATGATAAAATACTTTTTAGGTAAAATCAATCGTTTTAGGAGAGTTATGGGAGAAATCTTGCTTAATTTTTTTAAAAGCATAACAGATAGTGGCGAACTTATAACCCTACTTGTGTCAATGTTTCCGCTAATTGAGCTAAAGGGTGCTATTCCGATAGGCACGGGGCTTGGATTATCGCTAGTGCGCTCGGCGCTACTTGCATACTGCGGTTCTTCGCTTATAGTAATTCCTATATTTTTCTTGCTTATACCCATTTTTAATCTTCTTAAAAAGATTAAGTTTATAAAAAAAATTATTCAAAAAATTGAAACGGTGTTTGAAGAAAAGGCAAAATCGGTTGCAAAGAACGCTACCGACAAACCCGAAGAACAAGTTAAAAAGTTTTTAATGCTTGCGCTTTTTATCTTCGTTGCCGTTCCCTTCCCCGTAACCGGCATTTGGACAGGGACTGCAATAGCCGTATTTTTAAATATGAAATTCCGCGAGGCATTTTTACCTATAGTTTTAGGTAATTTAATCGCAGGAATTATTATAACGGCAATTACCTTTTTCTTCCAAGCCTACGTCGATACGATTATTACAATACTTCTTATAATAGCGCTTATTATGCTAACTTTATTTATAGTAAAACTTGTAAAAAGCAAACCTAAAACCGACGAATAAAATTAAATATAAAAAACGAGCAAGGCTGTTGCCTTGCTCGTTTTAAGTTTTAGTCAAACACCAAACGCGTTACTTCACCGCCTGCGATAATAACCATTTGTGCAGTTTTATTATCGATAGCGTTTGCCTCAACGTAAAGCTTTTTAGAAAGCGTTTCACTTGCGGTAATCGTTAAGTGGTTACAGTTAATCTTGATAAGACCTTTCGCTCTTAACGATTCAAGGTCTATAACGTCACCATCGTTATACTCTCTTTCGATATACTTAAGTGCAATTTCGTCGTAGATATATCTTTCAGCGTCGGGAACGATTTTCGTCTTAATTACCCTTTCAGCCCAATCTTCTCTATACTGTAAAACCTCTTGATAGGTTACGCTTTCTTTTACCATATAGTCGTAACCAAGCTTTTGCATATACGAAAGATTTTCGTCGGTAAATTCAGCCTTATAATCAACTGGCTCGAATTTCTTTTTCTTTTTAAAGCCCTCTTTCTCAGCAAGAAGATTGATAAGCTCAAGAGCACGCTTAAGCGAAAGCTTAGAGCGAACTTTTATGTAAGTGGGTTGGTCGGGCATTTTATCTGAAACGTCTTTAATTCTAAAATAGTTAGCGTCAATAGCAGTCGGGTCAACGTTAAGATAAAGCTTTAAAAATTTTCCGCGAATTAAAAGCTTTGCTTGAAGCCTTAAATTCTTTTCGGGTTTAACCTTGCTCATTGATAAACCTTTTTTGGAGAAATTTTCTCTCATCTTGGTAAATCTTGCGTGAACACCGTAACTTAAAAGCTCGTTTTTGATTTTAGTATAGTTTTCTTTGAGCTGATCGTCACCCGTTCTAAGATATATCTCAAACGACTTTTTAACGTTAACGCGTTTAAGTTTTACAGGAACTTCTTCCTCAACCGTTACGAGTTCAGGAGATTGAGTTGCAACCGTTTCTTCTTCGGCAACAAACTCATTCTCTTTAGTATTAGGTTGAGCCTCTTCAACTACTACGGATTTTTCTTCAACCGTTTCGGGAACTTCGATCTTAACTTCTTCTACCGCAGTTTTAGGTAAAAGCTTAACAAAGCGCGTTCTTAAAACTATAAACGCGATAGCTATTACCGCAACCACCGTAAACAATAAACCGCCAACGATATAGGTTTGTTTCATAATAAGTTGGTCTACTATAAGTGCAACTATCGAAGATATTGCCGTAGCAACCATAATAAGGTCCATTGTTTCAACTCTGTGAAGCGAAACGTCAGCAAACATAAGCGCAAGCACGAATACGGCAACTGCAAATATTGCAATGGTGAATTCCTTTCTATTTGCAAGTTTTAAACCGTTGATTAAACTCGACGCCATACCCGTTAACAAAAGCCAAGCAAACACGCTTGCAACGATTAACGAAACGGCTACTAGCGTAATAACGTTTACGTGCCTCTTTAACGATACGAAATAAGCTTTAACGCCCGATTTTGCGTGAGCGTATTCTTCCTTTTCCGTCTTTGTTTCGATATGCGTGTTTTTAGCTGCAATAAGCGAAAGAACAGCCGATACGATTAATACAGCACCGCCGAACAAGCCTACTAAAAGCTTATTTCTAGCGCCTACGAATAACGTAAGAACGAGCATCGTAAGACCGCCTACGAGCATTATAAGTAACAAAACGTCAACAAAATCAATATCTCTATCTTTTATTCTTGAAACGTATAAGGTTAAGAATAAAACTACGATAAGTGCAATAACCGTAGCCGTTAAAGCTACGTTCTTTTTATTGAACAAAGTGGTAACGAAGTTAGCGCTATCCATAAGGATAAGCCCTGCCACCGATACTGCCGCAAACGCGATTGCGTATACGAGATATTTTTTGAAGAAGGCTTGATAATAACTTTTAATCGTGGAGTTTGCAGGAGGAACGTCGTCGTAATTAACTTTAACCGTACCGTCGGAATACTTTGCTCTTAAAATTGCAATTGCCACCGTTATTACAACGGCAACTGCAAAAGCAATGATTTTACCTACGAAAGTAGCAGTTCCAATGGCCGTGAGAGATAAAACTAGTAAAACTACGCTTAAAGTTGCGCCTATAACTCCAACCGAATCGGCTATGCCGATTTCTTTTTTAAAGATGCTTTTAACGGTTGCGTATGCAAGCGCAATCACACCTAAGCCCGCGGGAATAATTATTGCAAGCAACTTTTCAGTTTTGATGTTAGCGAGTTTTTCAAACGCGCCCGAAAGCTCGCCTAAATAAACTAAAGCGCCAACAAGTAAGCTCGTTATTAAACAAGCTATTAAGTTACAACCTTTGTATACCCCTTTAAGATATACGCCAAAATTTTTCTTTTTCATACAACCCCCTTATGAAAAATTAAATTATCGTTTGTTAAAAATTAATCTTGATTATCGTCGGCAATACCGAAAGCCTCGTCGGGTAAGTCGATTAAGGTAGTGCCGTCAGCTTTATAAATTTTAACGATTTCTTGGTCGAGATTTGCAAACGCGCTTGCTCTAACGGTAACCGCGTCTTTTTTAATAATTACTTTTACAAGTTCCGAGCAATCTGTAAACGTGCCCGTTTTGATTTCGGCAACACCCGCGCCAATAACTACGTATTTAAGCGATGCGCAACCGCTAAAAGCATTAACGCCAAGGTATTCAATACTGTCAGGAAGAGTTACCGTGAGGCTTGCCTCGTCAGTTAAAACGAAGTTATATCCAAGACGTGAACAACCCAAGAAAGCACCGTCGCCCACGTATTTTAATACGGTATTGCCAGTAAAATCAACTACTTGTAAAGCTGTGCAGTTTTCAAAAGCACCGTCGTAGATATACTCTACTTTGCTAAGCTTAGCCGAAAGTAATACGCTACAGCCCGAGAAAGCACCCTTGCCGATTGAGGTTGCGTTATCAAAAGCTACCTCTTCAAGCATAGTTAAGCCGTAAAAAGCACACTCGGGAATTACGGTGGCGGTAGTCGAAACTTTTTTAAGCGAGGTGGGAACGTTGAACGAAGTGTTAGCCTCTGCAACCTCGTAGTAAACCTTAGCGGTAACCGCGGTGTTTTTATCGCTTGATGACGCCGAGCCGAATAAATGACCTAAAACTCTCTCTTCGCCGATTGCCGTTTCAGAACCGCCGATAAAGGGAAGATTTTTAATTTCGGTAAGCGACGTACAGCCCGAGAAAGCACCCACGCCTATCGTCTTTATATTGCACTCGCCCTCATCGTCAAAATTTACGCTTTGCAAAATTATTTGGTCGGAAAAAGCCATGCTCGCAATTTCTTCAACGGGATAATTTTTATACGTTGCGGGAATAGTGATGTTTCGCTGTGCGGTGGTAACAGTCGAGAAATCGCCTTCAGCCATCTTAAGCGCGTCTTCACTCGTAACGGTGTAGCCGGTTATCTTGTAATATTTATACTCTTCATCCTCACCGTCGGCATTTTCTTTCGTGCCAGTTTCAAGTTCGTAAACGAATTCGCCGGTTACGGTAGCGTCGTTACCGTCGCCATCGCCGTCGTCACACGCGATAAGCGCGGTGGTGAGCAAGAGTGCAAGTATTATAGTTGTTAAAGTTCTAAGTAGCTTTGACATTTGGGAATAACTCCTTAAATTATGTAACGCGCCTTATTTAAAAGACATTTTTATTAATTTTATCATTATCCCGCCCTGTTGTCAATATTTTTATAAATTAATTTATAAAATTAGGTCTTAACTCCCTATTTTTACCACCGCTTCGCCGTTTACGTACGAGTTGAAAGTCTTTACCGCCGATTTGGAGTATTTTTCAAGCATATCTTCAAAATTTTCAAGAGTTACGTTTTTGTAAGCGTACTTTGTAAAAAACTTTTTAAAAAGCTTATAAAACTTATCTTCTCCTAAGTTTTTTCTAATTTCTTCAAACGCAAGCTCCGAACGGTTATAAGCTATCATAACGTATTCCGCCTCACTTGAAAAGTCTTTTAAATTCCTATCCATAATGGGCGGTAGCGTGTTGCCCGCGTATATGAGCGCCTCGCGTATGGCGGTGTAAGAGCCCTCCGCTTCCTCTACGTATTTTTCGTAGGGGACTTTTGCATAATCGCTCATAAAAAGCGCGGTTGAAAGTTCGGTTAAGCCCTCGTCGAAAAAGCCTATTTCGCTTTGGTTAACCCCCACTATTCCGTAAAACCATTGATGGGCGGTTTCGTGCGCAACGACGTAGTCGCGATAGCCGTCCGATACGCTACTTGAAATTAAACTTAAACAGGGATATTCCATACCACCGTATAAAAAATCACCTTCCGCAACGACGTATTCAGAATACGGATATTCAAAATATTTATCACTGAAAAAATCAAGCGCATAGCAAGCTGTTTGTAGAGTTTTTTCGGGTGATTTATCGGCGTAATAGTAGTATTTTACGTCAACTCCGTTTTGCGTTTTTTGTAAAACGCTGAACTCTTTAGACAAAATAAAAGCAATATCTCTAACGTTTTTTCTTTGGTAGTTATACGTAGTATAACCTCCCGACCACTCGGTGGATACGGCGGACGCAGAGCTTGCAACTACGTATTCAGATGGGAGGGTTAAATTTACCTCGTAATCGGCACACTCGCTATAAAAGGGGTCGCCAGCAGGATAGTAAACGCTCTCGTAATAACTGCCGTTTTCGAAAATGCAAGCAACTGGATAAAACCCCGTTAAATTTACCGTGCTATCTCCATAACCCATGCGATGATTTACGTTTGGCAAGGTAACTTTAAAATCTATATATACGTCAACGCTTTCTCCTTTTAACTTATTGTTGTTAAAGCCCACTTTTAACGTTCCGTCGTTTATACCTAAAACCTCAAAATTTGCCTCTTTTTCGTCTACTTTTACGCTAAAAACCTCAACTTTTCCATAGCTTTTTCCGTTAGGATAGGCTGATAATTCGTCGCTTTTATAAACGGGCGATACGCTTGCGTTTTCCGAAAAAGCGTTGGGGTATAAACTGAAATATATACCGCTTTGTTCGCTATTTAATATAGACGAATAATTCATTTTACAACTCACCGTCATATCCTCGTGAAGGGTTGCCGATATTTTATAGCTTGCGCGCTCGGCGCTTTCTTCCTTACAGCCGTAAAGGGGAAAAACTGCTAAAAATAAAAGTAAAACTGCTAAAAATTTTTTCATTAAAAAAGTCCTCAAAATATTTTACTTTAAGGACTTTAATTTTATTACTTACCTTCAATAATAAGGTATTTATTTGGGTCTATTTTTTGACCGTTTTCCCACACCTCGAAGTGAAGGTGTGCACCGTCTAAATGCTCGGTTTTATTGTTCGTGGATACCGTACCTAAAGTGTCGCCCTTATATACAGTTGCGCCCTCTTGTAGCGTTTCAGTAGCCTCGATTGAGTTGTATACCGATTTAAGACCGTTGCCGTGGTCTACCGTAACGGTAGTGCCGTTTACTTTTGAAATTTCAATGCTTTCAATCACGCCGTCGTAAACGCAAGAAACTACGGTTCCCTCTTCGGCGGCAAAGTCGATTGCCTTGTGCCCAGTGTAAAGACCTAACGTTTGATTGTAAATAACGCTTGCGCCTACGTAGTCTTTAATAACGCTACCGCCTTGAACGGGCATATCGAATACGATTACGCTAACCGTGGGCTTTTCGTCTTCGCTTGGCTGGTTGGGGGTTTGATTTTCACCGTCGTCGTCAGGAGTTTGGTCGGCGCCATCGTCGGGCGTTTGGCTACCGCCGTCGTCGGGCGTTTGGCTGCCGCCGTCTTGAACCTGATTATTGCCTCCCGTTTGAAGGGAATTGTCGCTACTGCCCGTCATAACGAGTGCAACGGTTATAACAGCAAGCACGGCAAGACATAACACGAACGCCAAGTAGTATGCGTTTCTTCTAATAAAATCTGTAACTTTTGAATTTTTTGACATAATATACCTCCGTTTATGTATTAATATCCGTAATAAATAATAGGGCTACCAACCGTTAAATTACCTTTGCTCACCGCGACGTGAAGATTGACTTTTTTGCCGTTTATTATTTCAAAATCGTGGACTTTTTCCGTGAAAAAGTAATAGTTTTCAATTTCTCCGTCAGTAAAATAGTGAACCTTTTTAGCACTTAAAAGCTTAAGCGTTTTTTGAAGGTCATAACTACTATCAAGATTTACTGCCACCCCTTCTAAATCAAATATTTTATCAAGCGCAATATTCCCTTTTATAAACTCTCCGCCCGATTTTCCGTTTAGCGAATATACGGCGGTGTTTGGCACTGCACCCACGGGCGCGAATAAACTTAACAGTAATGCAAAACAAACTATACACGCAAAGTTTTTTAACATAAAAAATTCCCACCGCCTTAGCAGTAGGAATTATTGACTGGGATTTTGTTTTTTATACAACTTTAAAAATAATTTTTCACGTCGTTAAAGCTTTCTAAGATAAAGTCGGGCTGTTTTTCAGCCGAAGGTATCATATCCTCGGTAGTTTCTCCACTTAATACGAGCATAGTTGGGAAGTTACAGTTTTTACCAAAAGCAATATCGGTGTAAAGCCTATCGCCAACCATCATAAACGCCTCGTCGTCATCTTCGTTAAACTTAGCTTTTAAATTTTCGCCCATTATAGAGTTTGGCTTGCCTATAATTAGCGAAGGTGTGTAGCCCGACGCCGTTTCTATCATCTTTATATAAGAGCCAACGTCAGGAACGTAAACGTCTTCTGCTGGGCAGTTAACGTCGGGGTGAGTTGCTATATAGGTTGCGCCGAAGTGAACGCTTCTTAAAAAACGGCAGAGATTTTTGTAGGTAAGCTCGGTATCGTAAGACATAAGCGCAACGTCCGCCCTATCGCCGTCAACGAGCTTAATACCACCTTCTAAAACCTCTTCGGTATACGACTTAGTGCCGAGCAAACACACCGTTTTACCCTTATAATATCTATTTACATATTCGATAGCGGCAACGCCCGAAGAGTAAACGAGGTCGCCCTCCTCGTAAAAGCCGATATTTTTAAGCTTTTCAACGTAGGTTTTAGATCCTTTAGAGGAATTGTTCGTTAAATATATGAGTTTTTTGCCCCTTTCTCTTAAAAACTTTAACGTGTTTTTCATATCGCCGATGGGTTTGTTTTCAAGATACAAAGTGCCGTCAAGGTCTAAAAGAAAGTATTTAGTTTTTTGTAAGGTTGCTTTTAAGTTATCGTCTAATTTGCGCATTTTAATATACCCTCGTCACGGCAAAGAGTGAGCACGGACGTTTTTTCCGTCAAATACGCGCCCAAACACACCGCGTTTTTTATTTGTTTATAAGAAAGATTTTCCCTTTCATTATTTTTAAGTTTATCGTAAATTTTTATAACGGACGGTAAAACTGATAAAATAACCGTCGTTTCGCGCTTAAAGTCTTGGCGCGTTTTTTGCATAAGCAAAGATATAAGTTTTCTCCGCCTTTCGCTTGGTATTTTTAGGTTTTTATAAAAATAACCGCGCTCACACCCCGTTTGACTTTGTAATATTTCAATATCGCTTTCGTAATCGGGAAGGGATAAAAGGTCGGAGTAATCGTTTGAAAAATACATATGATATATCTTAGCCGTTTTTTCTAGCGCCGTCAAAATTTTTTGAGAGTTAGATACGTTGCTTGCTAAAACCGATAAACAGTTTTTAATTACCTCAACACCCGAACCGTCGAAAACGTTACCGCCAAGCGAAGCTAAAACTATTTGCGCTCCTAAAATGGCCAACTTATAATTTTCATACGAGGTGAGCTTTGCAAGAGTATTCACGGCGTGTTTGGTGAGTGAAAACACCTCGTTATCGATAGGCACCCCCGATAAAAAGCAGTTAATTTTGTAATCAATAAGCACGGTTAACTTGCTCATTGTAGATATATAACTTTCGGCAAAATAGCTAAGGTCTGCTTTTAAAATAATCGCTTGGTCAATAAAAACCTTTTTAAACCCCTCGACTGAAATAACGTTAGGTAAACCACCCGTTTGAAGGCTTACAGTCGAAGATAAAATGCCCTCTATGCACGGGGTTGTGGGAACTGCATAGCAACAAGCTTTGTGAATTGACGAATAATATCTCACCGCCGACAAAAGGCTTTCGTTGCCAACGGCAATTACAGCACCTACCTCGGCACTAAAAGATTTTTTAAGCGAGGTATAGTTAAAGTCGCTTTCTTCTAAGATAAGTAACGCCGTCGTAGCGTTCGCACTTTTAAGCGCGTCCATCACCGTAGAGCCAAAGAGTGAAAAATCTCTTTCCGAGATAACTACCTCGATTTTTCCCGAGCTAAACTCGCTTGCAAGGTCAAAAAGCGCGCTCGTAACGTCGCCCACCGAAACTAGGCTTTTAAAGCTACTAGGGTTAGATATTAAGTTTAAATCTAAGCTTATATCGTACGACCTTTTCATACGTTTATTTTAATATTAATCTTCAAGATTGTCAATCGGCTTTTACGCCTATTATTCCCTAACACCGCCGTGGCGGTAAAAATTTTTCAAAACCCCTTGAAATTATGCAAATATATGCTATAATTGTAATATAATGTGCTTAAAAAGCACAATATAAGGGGGTTTTTATGAACAAAAGCGAATTTACTAGAGCTTATGCAGATAGGCTCGGCGTAACCATTAAGGAGGCTGAAGTTTTAGTTTCAACTTTTATTGACACTGTTACTGAATGCTTACAAAATGGCGAGTACGTACACATCTCAGGCTTTGCAACGTTTGACCTTAAAGCCAAAAATGCAAGAGAAGGCGTTAATCCCGCAACCAAAGAAAAGGTTGTTATTCCTGCATGCAAAGCACCAAATGCGAAATTCAGCAAGTCTTACAAAGCATTATTCAATAAATAAATTCGCAAAATTAAAAGAACGGCTTAAACAGCCGTTCTTTTTTTGTTTTATTAAATCTTAGCGTCGCAATAAGCGCAGTGATACTCGCCGTTTTCTTCCTTAAAGTAGTGGATAATCTCTTGCTCAGTGCTAGTAATGCACGCGGGGTTTTTACATTTAAACTTATCCGCAATAAGCTCGGGGCTAAGTAGCCTTTTTTCAGGCGTTTTATCCTTTGCCTCTTTAAGTAATTTAATAATTAAAGCCATACGCATAAGTTTACCGCTTTCAACCTGCATAAAATAGCAAGCTCTAGAATCGGTATCAATTTTAACGCTTAATTCGTTAACCCTCGGAAGCGGATGCATAATAGTCATATCCGCTTTAGCGGTAACGATTTTATTAGGCGTTAAAATATAACTGTCTTTAAGCCTTTCGTATTCAGCTTTATCCTCAAAGCGCTCCCCTTGAACTCTAGTCATATAAAGTACGTCAAGCTCGCTCATATACTCGTCTAAACTATCAGTTTCCACGTAGGAAAGTCCACTTTTTTCAATAACGTTTTTTATAACGTAATCAGGTAGCTTAAGTTCTTTTGGCGATATTAAAACTATTTTAATACCCTTGTATCTTGAAAGTGCCGAAATAAGTGAGTGCACCGTTCTACCAAACTTTAAGTCCCCGCAAAAGCCTACGGTTAAATTGTTCAGCCGTCCCTTTTCCCGCTTGATAGTCAGCAAATCCGCCAGAGTTTGGGTGGGGTGATTGTGTCCTCCGTCTCCTGCGTTGATAATGGGAACGGGAGAGCACATCGCCGCTGCCAACGGCGCCCCCTCTTTGGGATGACGCATAGCAATAATATCTGCATAACAGCCTACAACCGTTGCGGTATCTGCCACACTTTCTCCTTTTGAGGCAGAGCTGCTGGAGG
>JAZSMT010000002.1:0-20354 GCA_045536025.1 Christensenellaceae bacterium | reverse complement strand
GTTATGCGTCGTTTACTGAAAAGCATTTGGACTTCGATGACCAAAAAGGTCAATCTCACCCCGTAAACGTCGCGAGCCTTGATATACTTGCAACTAACGTCTTAAAAATAGTTGTAATAGGCTTGATTTTAACAATAAACTCTCGTTTGGAAACAAACGGGGGTTTTTTCATACCTAGAAAAATACTTTCAAATAATTTGCAATTTGCTTTGACTTTATATGAAATAAATAGTATACTTTTAATGTTAATAAAATTTTATTAGAGGAAATTTATGTTTTTTGATAAATTAAAGAGTTTAGACGGTGAGGTTTACGCCTCAGTTGAGCGCGAGCTTAAGCGCCAACAACAAAACATTGAGCTTATCGCATCTGAAAATATCGTTAGCGAGGCTGTGCTTCTTGCAGCAGGCACCGTTCTTACCAACAAATACGCCGAGGGTTATCCTGGCAAGCGCTATTACGGTGGTTGCGTGTACGTTGACGAGGTTGAAAATATCGCACGTGAGCGCGCTAAAAAATTATTCGGTGCTGAGCACGCAAACGTTCAACCCCACAGTGGCGCTAACGCAAACCTTGCCGTATTTTTTGCCCTTTTAAACCCAGGCGATACCGTTCTTTCTTTATCTCTTGCTAACGGTGGCCACTTATCACACGGTTCGCCCGTTAACATTTCGGGTAAATATTTCAACATCGTTCCCTACGAGGTTAGCGCTGACGAGCAAGTTTTAGATTACGACAATATTAGAAAGCTTGCCATAGAAAACAAGCCCAAGCTTATTTTAGCTGGCGCAAGCGCGTATGCAAGAAAGATTGATTTTGCTAAGTTTAGAGAGATTGCCGACGAGGTTGGCGCATTCTTTATGGTAGATATGGCGCACATTGCAGGCTTAGTAGCCGCAGGCTTGCACCCAAACCCCGTTCCGTATGCAGACGTTGTTACAACCACCACTCACAAAACCCTTCGCGGTCCTCGTGGCGGTATGATACTTTGTAAAGAACAATACGCAAAACAAATAGATAAGGCAGTATTTCCAGGAACTCAAGGCGGTCCGTTAATGCACATAATTGCTGCAAAGGCGGTAGCCCTTGGCGAGGCTTTAACCCCTGAATTTAAAGAATATCAAAGAAGAATAGTTGAAAACGCTCAAACTCTTTCAAAAGCACTTGTTGAAAAGGGCTTTAAGCTCGTTTCGGGCGGAACGGACAACCACTTAATGCTCGTTGACCTTATCGGCACGGGAATAACCGGTAAAGAGCTTGAAAGAAGGCTTGACGAAGTTCACATTACCTTAAATAAAAACGCTATTCCCAACGACCCTGAAAGTCCGTTCGTTACAAGCGGTGTTAGAATAGGAACTCCTGCGGTTACACAAAGAGGCTTTGGCAAGGAAGAAATGCTTAAGATTGCCGAGTTTATCTACGACGTTACCTATAACTTTGAAGAAAAGAAAGAAGAAATTACAAAAAGCGTAATAGCTCTTTGCGAAAAGTTTCCCATTTACGAAAACTAATTTAAGCGTCAAGTAAAGTGCTTGACGTTTAAGAAATTGCAAATTAAAATAAAATCAATCGATATATTATACCTTTCAAGGGGAATTGTGGTGAAAGTCCACGGCAACAGTCATTACCGTAACTTTGCAATATAGCAATCAAGTCGGAATGCCTTGGGTATAACGAAACTATCAAAACGTTTTCGGGCAGAGGAGAGCGTGAGGTAACTTGAGTGCAAGCACCCCTTTTTTCCGTCCGAAAAAAAGGGGTTTTCTTATGAAAAAATTGCTTAAAAACACTAATTTTTTACTTTTATTAGGCTCGGTTATTATTGCTATAGTTATGTCGCTCGTGTACTTTTTGGGCGTAATGCCCAAACCCGTTGCGGGCGAAAAAGAAATCACGCTTAAAATTAACTATGCGGATAATTCTTACGAATACGTTTTAACTACCGACGAAACGACCGTTTTAGGTGTTCTTGAGCAGTATAACGATATCTACGACCTCAAGCTCGTTACTAAAGATAGCGAGTACGGCGCTTTTATAACCTCGCTTAAGGGCGTTTTGCAAGACGAAACTAAAGGATATTATTATACCTATACTTTAAACGGTGGTTATGCGTCTAGTATTTCTACTCAAACCATAAGTGACGGGGACGTTTTAGAGTTTAAGTATTCCTACACCGAATACGACGAAAATTGGAACGTCGTTAGCGACACCCTAAAAGGAAAGGGCGAGCAAGACGGTTACGTTAGAACGGCTATTATTCTATTTTCTATAGCGGGCGTTATTTTAGTGGCGGGATTGGCGCAGTTCGTAGTTGCCAAAATCAAAGAAAGAAAAGATGCTTAAATCAAAGTTTTCAGCTAAACGGCTTGCTTTTGCGGGTGTAATGGGCGCGCTACTCGTAGTAGGTAAATTTGCTCTTTCGTTTATACCGAACGTTGAGGTGGTTACAACGTTACTCGTTGCTTTCTGCTTTGTTTTTGGGTTTGACGGGGTTATTGCATCTTTAATATTTTGCACCGCCGACGTTATATTGTATCCCCCCTCTCTCGACGTTATAGTAAGTTATTATATTTATTGGAATTTGATTGCAATTACCGTTGTCGTTTTAAAAGAATTAGGAGTTAAAAGCTTTGTTCCGTATTTTATAACGGCTGTATTGTACACATTATCTTTTGGTGTTTTAACCTCGTTTTTCAATTGTTTGTTTTTTGGTGTAAATTTTGGTGCGGTTTATATAGCAGGCCTTTATTTTTACGCCGTGCACCTTCTTTCAACCGCCATATTTATGATAGTTGGTTTTAAGCCTATAGTAAAAGTTTTAACAAAAATTAAAGAAAAGGCAAACGTATAAAAATGCTTGGGAATTCCCAAGCATTTTTCAGTTTAATTCGACGTGATTGTATATCGTAAACACCTCTTTGCGTGTCGTTGACGGAAGTATCCCATGGTTTTTTAAAACCCTATTAAAAAGAGAAATTTCTGAAAATCTACGTTACTAACAAGGTCTATCTCTGCGCTAAAAATGTGGCGCCTTGTCCTGCTTGTTTCTAACGCCTTAAAATAGATTTTGAAAAGCAAATAAAAACTCTCGTTTAATTTAGGCGAGAGTTTTTTAATGCAAAAACTTTGTTTTTTACGGAATTTTCGACAATATTAGAAAAAATACGTATATTCAAAATTTTTTGAATAACGTAAATACGGCTTAGCATTTCGCTAAGCCGTAATTTTATATAAAAACTAATCCATAAACCTTTTGGCGTAGTTGAAAAATATCACTCAACCTTGAGGCTAAATATAACTTGCCATAAGGCAAATATAACTTAAAAAATGCTTAGCAGTTGCTAAGCATTTTTTACTCTTCCTATCTCAATATTATCTTTCTTTCTATCCCTAAGCGCTTTTTCGGGGTGGGGTGCTGTTTCGTATCGTAAGTCCTCGCCGAATTTATTGATATACTTATCAATAACCTTGTGGCTGGGCGCACCAAGCGGATTTTTAACTACTGATTTTTGATATTGTTCAAAGGTGTTGTTTGATTTAAGCGAGCTAACCTCAACGTAGTTTTCGTTTTGCGACGTTAATCGGATATTTTTTAAAACCTCTCTAATATACGCCTTGTTTTCTTTAAACGAAAGTAGGTCGGGGAAATCAAGCGTAATTAAAACCTCTTCGTAATGCTTGCCCTCGTATCTATAAAGTAGTTCGGCAATCTTTTTAAGGTGAGTAAGCTCGTCCTCAAAATGAGATAGCCACACGTTTTTAATATTTTCGTCCGTCTCGTCTTTGTAGCACGAATAATACAAATAGCACTCGGTATACTCGTGCATAAGCGCGCACTCAAGCCAAGTGGAATTGGGGTCTTTCAAGCTTTCGTAGCCCGAAACGTGCTCTTCCTCAATCATAGCAATTTCGGCAAACAAATTTCTACCTAACTGATTGCGATAAAAACTACCAACGTTCATATAATAGTTCATCGTTTGCTGTTCCGCTGCCGTTATAATGTTAACGTGGAGTTTAGTTAAGGGGTCTGAAAGGTAATTGTTGATAGGCTTTCTTATATCGTCAAAAGGGTGGCGGTGCTCGGCAACGGTAGGTCTACCAGGCATTACCTCAGTGTAACTGCCGATTAGGTTTTTATAGCTTTCGCGCTCGTCCATATAAAGCAAATCGGTAAAGCGGTATAGATGGTCAAAGTCCTCAAGCAGGGCAAAGTCAAGCTGGTTTTTTACAGTAAAATCTTTCTCGCGTTTAGCAAGTATTGCAGTTAAATCAACGGCAAGCTGTTCATATGATAGGGTAGTTTCAAGTATACTTTCGTTGACGGGTTTTAGCGACGAAATGCGTTTTTGCTGTTGCTGTTCAGACCGCCTTATTGCCGAAATTTCACGTCGTAAGTCGTTATTTGAACAGTGTCTTGCAAACTGGTGGTAAAACCAGTTGGATTCAAACTCAGTGCCGTTCATAAGTATTACGCGCGTTTTGGTGTACGGCATAGTTTCGTACTTGTCGTAGCTTTTAAGAGCCAAGCCTTTAAGTGAATAATAGTTGATTTTGTTTTTTATTGATTGTTCAAACGGATTCATAATTCCCTCCATATCATAATTATTACAATTTCAAAAAATAATATTCAAAAACAGCTTAAAATGTTTAAGTCGTTACTTTACAAAAATTTAAAATATGATACAATATACTTGTAAAAAAACATCAAGGAGATTAGAAATGGACGTTAAAGTAGTGCCAGTTGTGGTTATCAACTCAATCGAGCAAACGCTTCCCACTATGCAAGCCCTTTGCGACGGTAACTTGCCCGTTGCCGAAATTACCTTTAGAACGGCTTGTGCTGAAGAGGCTATTCGCTTAGCAACTAAAAACTTTCCCGATATGTATATCGGTGCAGGCACGGTTATCAACGTAGAACAATGCAGAAAAGCTATTGACGCAGGCGCAAAATTCATAGTATCCCCCGGTCTTTCAAAAGAGGTTGCTCTTTACTGTAAAGAAAAGGGCGTAACCTACTATCCTGGGTGCGTTACTCCTACCGAAATTATGCAAGCGATAGAGCTTGGAATAAAGGTAGTTAAATTCTTCCCTGCAAACGTGTACGGTGGGCTTAAGGCAATCAAAGCACTCGCTGGGCCTTTTGGGCAAATTAAATTCTTGCCAACAGGTGGCGTTAGTGAAGAAAACTTAAAAGAGTTTTTAGACTGCGACAAAATTTTCGCCGTTGGCGGTAGCTGGATGATGAAAGGGGACGTTAAGGCAAACTGCCTCAAAATAAACCAAATTATTAAAGGAGAATAATTGATATGGCAAAAGTTGTTACTTTTGGCGAGCTTATGTTAAGGCTTGCACCCGAGGGATATTACAGATTTTCACAGTCGGAAAAATACCTTGCTACTTTCGGCGGTGCCGAGGCAAACGTAGCGGTTTCGCTTGCTAATTACGGCGTTGACGTTGCTTTCGTATCCAAGCTTCCCAAGCACGAGATCGGTCAATCGGCAGTTAACTCGCTTAGAAAATTCGGGGTTGACACGTCGCTTATCGTTCGCGGTGGCGACAGAGTTGGTGTTTATTACTGCGAAAAGGGCGCTTCGCAACGCCCCAGCAAAGTTATTTACGATAGAGCGTATTCTGCTATCGCTTTGGCGGACAAGGCTGATTTTGACTGGAATAAGATTTTCGAGGGTGTAGAGTGGTTCCACTTTACAGGTATTACTCCCGCACTTTCAGACGGTATGGCGGAAATTACTTTATTAGCGCTTAAAGAGGCTAAAAAGAGAAACGTTACCGTTTCTTGCGACTTAAATTATAGAAACAAGCTTTGGTCGAAAGAAAAAGCAGGCAAGGTAATGAGCGAACTTTGCTCATACGTTGATTACTGCATTGCTAACGAAGAAGACGCTAAAGACGTTTTTGGTATCGAAGCTGACAACACCGATATCTACAGCGGAAAGCTCAACCGCGAGGGTTACATCTCCGTTGCTAAAAAGCTCACCGATAAATTTGGTTTCAAGGGCGTTGCAATCACGCTTAGAGAAAGCTTATCTGCTAACGACAATAACTGGTCGGCTATGCTTTACACGGGTGGTGAGGCATATTTTAGCAAAAAGTACGCCGTTCATATCGTAGACCGCGTTGGCGGTGGAGATAGCTTTGGCGGTGGTTTAATCTACTCGCTTATCTCGGGATACGACGCGCAATCAACCATCGAATTTGCCGTTGCTGCAAGTTGCTTAAAGCACTCTATCGAGGGCGATTACAATCTCGTTTCAGTTGACGAAGTTAAAAAACTTGCCGGTGGCGATGCTTCTGGCAGAGTTCAACGTTAAAAAATTGCGGGCGTATGCCCGCATTTTTTAAGTCGTTATAAACGGCTCAATACTGCGTTACTGCTTCGGTTTTGCGACCATCACAACCAAAAAGGTTAGTGCTGTCCGCAAATCTTTGCGAGCCTTGTCTTGCTTGTTTGTAACGCCTTAAAGTGCTTGGTATTGGCTTAAAAACAAAAAACGACCATTAAAAAATTTGCATAAACCAAAAAGCTTATAAAAATTCTGTAATTGCCTAAACTTTTAAGGGGAGGTAATTATGGACGACGAAAAATTTACAACGCTTGACCAAATTGCTTGGGGCTTGTTTTCAAAGACGGGCAATATAGGCTATTACTTTTTGCATAACGACGTTAAAAGAAAAAGAAAAAACCATAAGGACAGTAGAGAGTAAAATGGAAATTATAGTAAACGCGCTTGTTTTAAGGGCGGTAGACTATAAAGACAGCGATAAGATTTTAACCCTTTATTCTTTAGAAAAGGGCAAAATCACGGCTGGTATAAAAGGTGTAAAAAAATCGGGTGCTAAACTTAAGTTTGCATCCGAGCCTTTTGCTTTTTGCGAATACGTTCTTGCCGAAAAGCAAGGGCGATATACCGTAATCGGCGCGACGTACATAGACAGTTTTTTCTCTTTAAGAACGGATATTTTAAAGTATTACACCTCGGCAGTGGTGGGCGAGGCTCTCAACCGCTTAACGGTTGATAACGAAAGTGACAGCACCTTGTTTTCATTGACGGTAAACACTATAAAGAAGATAAATTACACCAATTTAGAGTTTAAAAGCTTAGCACTTTATTTAATAAGTCTATCCGAACTTTCGGGTTACAAGATACAAAAAACCGAGTGCGCTGGTTGCTTAGGCGATATAGATAAAAGAGTGTTTTTCTCTACCAAAAACGCCGAGTTTTACTGCATAGATTGTAGACCTGACGAGGCTATGGAAATTACCTTAGAGACCTTTAAAGCACTTAAAGTTTTAAGCGAGGGCGGAGAAATTGACGATATTGAAATCCCCACCGCGTCGCTAATAAAGCTATTAAAATTCCTATTTTATTATATAGAAATTAAGACGGAAACGAGGCTTAAATCGGCACTAGCGCTATTTGATTTTGTGAAAAGTAGTTTGCAAAATGCGTGATATTTTTATCAATATGCTAGATACTTGAAAAAACGGTTGCTAAAATTACAAAAATAGTGTACAATATTACGCGACAACAAAATTATAGAAGAAATAAATTTTATAAGGAGAATTTATGAAATATACATACCTTTTTAGTGAAGGCAACGGAAAAATGCGTAATCTTCTCGGCGGTAAGGGTGCAAACCTTGCTGAAATGACGGGGCTTGGCATGCCCGTTCCTCGTGGTTTTACAATCACGACTGAAGCTTGTACTCAATATTATAAAGACGGCAAGCAAATCAACGACGAAATTACTGCGCAAATTTATGAATACGTAGAAAAACTTGAAGAAATTACCGGCAAAAAGTTTGGCAGTATGGAAAATCCCTTGCTCGTATCAGTTCGTTCTGGTGCAAGAGCGTCTATGCCCGGCATGATGGACACTATTTTAAACCTCGGACTTAACGACGTGGTGGTTGAGCGCTTTGCCGAAAAGACTGGAAACCGCCGTTTCGCATACGACAGCTATCGTCGTTTTATCCAAATGAACAGTGACGTTGTTATGGAAGTAGGTAAAAAATACTTCGAAGAACTCATTGACGAAATGAAAGAGAAAAAGGGCGTTAAGCTTGACACCGAGCTTGATGCTGACGACCTTAAAGAGCTTGCAACGCTCTTCAAGGCAGAATACAAGAAAAAACTTGGAACTGACTTCCCCTCTGACCCCAAAGAACAACTTATGGGTGCAATCAAAGCGGTATTTAGGTCTTGGGACAACCCTCGTGCAATTTACTACCGCCGTATGAACGACATCCCCGGTGATTGGGGTACTGCCGTTAACGTACAAGAAATGGTATTTGGTAACATGGGCGATACGTCTGGTACGGGCGTTGCTTTCTCGCGTAACCCCTCTACCGGCGAAAAGGGCTTATACGGTGAGTTCCTTATGAACGCTCAAGGCGAGGACGTAGTTGCGGGTGTTAGAACTCCTCAAACTATCGACCAACTTGAACAAACCCAACCCGAAGTTTACAAACAATTTAAAGCAATCGTTGAAAAACTTGAAAAGCATTATAGAGACATGCAAGATATGGAATTTACCATTGAAGAAGGCAAACTCTTTATGCTTCAAACTCGTAACGGTAAGAGAACTGCCGCAGCTGCGCTTAAAATCGCTTGCGACCTTATCGACGAGGGCATGATTTCTGAAGAAGAAGCTGTTTTAATGATTGATCCCAAACAGCTTGACGCGCTTTTACACCCTCAATTCGAGGCTAAAAAGCTTAAAGCTGCAGTTCCCATCGGTCAAGCACTTCCCGCATCTCCGGGCGCTGCTTGCGGTAAGGTAGTATTCACTGCTGACGACGCTACCGAGTGGGTTACTCAACGTGGCGAAAAGGTTATCCTTGTTAGACTTGAAACCTCTCCTGAAGATATCGAGGGTATGCACTATTCTCAAGGTATCTTAACCGTACGTGGCGGTATGACTTCTCACGCAGCGGTAGTTGCTCGTGGTATGGGTACGTGCTGTGTATCGGGTTGTGGCGATATCGTTATGAACGAAGAAGAAAAGACCTTCTATCTCGGTGGTAGAGTATTCAAAGAAGGTGACGTTATTTCTATCGACGGCTCTACTGGTAAAATCTACGGCGAAGCAATTCCTACCGTTGAGGCAACCGTATCGGGCTACTTTGGTAGAATTATGGAGCTTGCTGATAAATATCGTAGGCTTGAGGTTAGAACTAACGCTGATACGCCTAAGGATGCTAAACAAGCAAGACTTTACGGTGCTGAAGGTATCGGCCTTTGCCGTACCGAGCATATGTTCTTTGAATCCGATAGAATTGCTGCTATCCGCGAAATGATAGTTTCTAAGACCGTTGAACAACGTGAAAGAGCGCTTGCTAAACTTCTTCCTATGCAACAAGGCGACTTTGAAGAAATTTACGAGGCTATGGAAGGTAACCCCGTTACCATCCGTTTCTTAGACCCACCGCTTCACGAGTTCGTTCCCACTGAAAGAGAAGATATCGTAGCTCTTGCTAAAGAAATGAAGATGAAAGTTGAAGAGGTTAAAGCAGTTATTGAATCTCTTCACGAATTTAACCCCATGATGGGCCACCGTGGTTGCCGTCTTGCAGTAACTTATCCTGAAATTGCAAAAATGCAAACTCAAGCAGTTATTCAAGCTGCTCTTGCAGTGCAAGACCGTCATCCCGAATGGCAAGTTGTTCCTGAAATTATGATACCTCTCGTTGGCGAGGTTAAAGAGCTTGCTTTCGTTAAACAAGTAGTTTGCGACACTGCTGAAAAGTGTATTGCAACTGCTGGTAAGCCCCTTACCTACAAAGTAGGTACGATGATTGAAATTCCTCGTGCAGCACTCACTGCTGACGAAATTGCAAAAGAGGCTGAGTTCTTCTCGTTCGGCACGAACGACTTAACTCAAATGACTTTCGGCTTCTCGCGTGACGATGCTGGTAAGTTCCTTAACTCTTACTATGAAAGCAAGATTTACGAAAGCGATCCGTTCGCTCGTTTAGACGTAAACGGCGTTGGTAAACTCGTTGAAATGGCTGCAACTTTAGGTAGAAAAGAAAGACCTACGATTAAGCTTGGTATTTGTGGTGAACACGGTGGCGATCCTTCCACTATCGAATTCTGTCACAAAGTAGGCTTAACCTACGTTTCTTGCTCGCCTTTCCGCGTTCCTATTGCTAGGCTTGCTGCTGCTCAGGCTGCTCTTAAAAACAAGTAATTTTTAAGTTTTAAGCCCTTATAAACGGCGCAATACTGCGTTTCTGCTTCGGCTTTGCGACCATCACAACCAAAACAGGTTAGTGCTGTCGGCAAATCCTTGCGAGCCTTGTCTTGCTTGTTTCTAATGGCTTAAAATATCGCTTTGCAAAAGTAAATAATAATTAAAAGCATAGGTTTTCCTATGCTTTTTTTATTATAGTAAAAAGTAAAAGTGACAGATGTAATTTTAATAATTTATCTATAATTGACATTAAAATCTTTTAAATGGTATAATAAATATATAAGTTAATTAAAGCAACTTAATTGTAAAGGCGTATAAAGTGATAACTAAAAAGCAAGTAAAAACCGAATATAAAAAGAATAAATCTCAAATAAAAACGGACGCTAAGCTAAAAAAACGTCAAGCTCGTCAAGAATACTTCAGAGGTATGACGGAGTATTACGCTCAAGTAGATAAACCCGACGTTATTAATCCACCCAAGCGCTCGATTTTAGAGGAAATAGGCAACGCGGTTACTCACGGCGTTGGCACTATTTTTGCTATAGTTGCGCTAATTTTAATGCTCGTAGCCTCAAATACGGGTAGAGAATACGTTAGCGCTTGCGTTTATTCTTTTGGGCTTATAATTTTGTTTACCGCAAGTTGTTTGTATCACAGCTTCCGTCACGGCAGTACTGTTAAAAGGCTGTTTAGGCGGTTTGATTATTTGTCCATATACCTACTTATCGGCGCAACGTTTGCACCTATTCTTCTTTGCTACGTGGGCGGAATTTTTGGGCTTGTATTTTTTATAGTTCAATGGTTAGTAATCGCAACGGGCGTAACTTTTATAGGCGTGTTTGGTCCGTCTAAACTAAAACCGCTACACTTTACTCTTTACTTTGTTATCGGTTGGAGTGGGCTTATGTTTATCCCACAAATGCTAACTGACAATCTTGGGCTTTTCTTCTTTGTTTTAGGCGGAGGAATTATCTACAGCCTCGGCATTATCCCCTTTTTAATGAAAAAGAGCGTTGCGCACTTTATTTGGCACTTTTTCGTTCTTGCAGGCGCAGTTGTTCAATGGGTGGGGATTTATCTATATATCTACCTCCTTTAATTCGTTATAAACTTCGTTGGGCGTTGTTTCTGCCGTCGCCGTGCGTCTGCAATGCCCCAAAAGGTCTATTGCAACCACTCGTCTAGGCGAGCCTAGCCCAACTTGTTTCTAACTTCTTAAAGTTGTTGTAGCAGATTAAACAAAAACTCTCGTTTAATTTAAGCGAGAGTTTTTTAATGCAAAAGGACGTTGCCGAAATGTTAGGTGTAGCTCAGCCTGTATACCAAAGGTTTGAGGCTGGTGTTTACGAGTGTAATTACGAGCAACTTGCACGCCTTTCAGAAATTTTTGACGTTACCGTTGATTATTTGCTTGGTAAAGCGGATATTTAATATATTTACTTGACAAATTTAATACAAAGTATTATAATTTAACTAATCTTTAATTCGATACAGAGATATCGGCAAGAGTAGTTGAATAAAATGGTAACCCTTATAGATATAAAGGGTGTATTTTAGTAAAAACTTTAAGTCTTGCCATAGGCAAGACTTTTTTTGTTAGGTGTTATTATGGCGAAAAAAACTTTGATAATGGACGAAACGGCAATTCTTCGCGCACTTGCAAGAATTACCCACGAACTTATTGAAAGAAACAAAGGCGTTTCAAACGTGGTGCTTTTAGGTGTTAAAACTAGGGGCGTTCCGCTTGCAAAAATGCTACAACAAAACATTAAAAAGTTTGAGGGGATAGACGTTCCCGTTGGGCATATCGACATAACGCTTCATCGCGACGACTTGTCTGAAAAAGACAAAATGGTATCCGCTGGCGATTGTAGTTTTCCTTGCGATATAAGGGATAAAACGGTAATTATAGTTGACGACGTTATGTACACGGGTAGAACTGCGCGCGCGGCGATTGAGGCGACCTTTTCTTACGCGCGCCCTAAAGAGCTTCAGTTTGCGGTGCTTGTAGACCGTGGGCATAGGGAACTTCCTATCCGCCCCGACTACGTTGGTAAAAACCTGCCCACCTCAAAAACGGAAATTGTTGACGTTTGCTTATCGATAGTTGACGGTGAAACGGCAGTTTATATAAAGGAATAGTATGAGCGAGTTAAAAGCAAAAATCATAGCGCAAGGAAATGAGCGCGAATATATTAAAAACGCACTTATAGGGCGATTTAGCAACTATAACAAAGAGGGGTTAGTGGCAATGCCGTCGTTTTTAGACGTGCACGTTCACTTTCGCGAGCCAGGGTTTTCGTATAAAGAAACGATAAAGTCGGGTTGCAATTCGGCAAGCAGAGGTGGGTTTACCACGGTGTTTACGATGCCAAACCTAAACCCCGTGCCCGACAGCGTTGAAAATATTAAAATTCAGCTTGACCTTATTAAAGAGCAAGCAAATATCAACGTTTATCCATACGCCTCTATAACGATAGGCGAAAGGGGAGAAACGCTAACGGATATTGAAAGCCTTTCAAAATACGCTATCGCTTTTTCGGACGACGGTAGGGGCGTTCAAAACCCCGATATGATGGAAAGAGCTATGCGCCTTGCAAAAGATAACGGCAAACTAATATGCGCGCATTGTGAAGATAACTCGCTACTGTTTGGCGGTTATATCCATAAAGGCGGTTACGCCCAAAAGTACGGGCATAGAGGAATATGTTCGGAAAGTGAATACGCGCAAATTGCAAGAGATTTAGAACTTGTTGCCAAAACGGGGGTTAGCTATCACGTTTGCCATATTTCGGCAAAAGAGAGCGTTAAGCTTATCCGCGAGGCAAAAAAATCGGGGCTTGACGTTTCTTGCGAAACCGCACCCCACTATCTAATTTTATCGGATAAAGACTTAAAGGAAGAGGGGCGCTTTAAAATGAACCCCCCACTTCGCGACGAGAGCGACAAGCTTGCCCTTATTGACGGCGTTGTTGACGGAACGATAGAAATTTTAGCTACCGACCACGCACCTCATAGCAAAGAAGAAAAGTTAAAGGGGCTTGAAAAGAGCGCGTTTGGCGTAGTTGGCTTAGAAACCTCTTTTTCGGCAAGCTACACTCACCTTGTAAAATCGGGCATTATTACGCTTGAAAAACTTGTGGAGCTTATGGCAATTAACCCAAGAAAGCGTTTCAATCTACCGTACGACAACGGCTTTACGGTGTTCGACATTGAAAGGGAATACGTAGTTAATCCCGACGAGTTTTTATCAAAAGGAAAAGCAACCCCGTTTGAGGGTATGAAACTAATGGGTGAGTGCAAGCTCACCGCACTTAACGGACAAATCGTTTACGAAAAATAAGGAGAAAAATATGGCAAAGAGAACGGATATTAAAAAGATACTTATAATAGGTTCAGGCCCTATCGTAATCGGCCAAGCGGCAGAGTTTGACTATGCTGGAACTCAAGCGTGTTTAGCGCTTAGAGAAGAGGGATACGAGGTAGTGCTTGTAAACTCTAACCCCGCAACCATTATGACGGACACCACGATAGCGGACAAGGTGTATATGGAGCCTTTAACGCTTGAATACGTGGCTAAGATTTTAAGATACGAGCGCCCCGACGCTATTCTTCCGGGCATTGGCGGTCAAACTGGCTTAAACCTTGCAATGCAACTTGAAAAGAAAGGCATACTTAAAGAGTGTGGCGTTGAACTTCTTGGAACGTCTAGCGAAAGTATTGAAAGGGCGGAAGATAGAGAGCTTTTTAAAGAACTTTGTCAGTCTATCGGCGAGCCTACGATTCCGTCTGAAATAACCTACGATTTAGAGCAAGCTAAAAAGGCGGCAAACAAAATAGGCTATCCAGTAGTTTTAAGACCGGCTTTCACGCTTGGCGGTACGGGCGGTGGCTTTGCTAATAACGAAGAAGAGCTTATTGAAATCGGCATAAACGCATTTAAGCTTTCGCCCGTTCATCAAGTATTAATCGAAAAGAGCGTAAAGGGTTATAAAGAAATTGAGTTTGAAGTAATGCGCGACTCTAACGACCACGCTATAACTATTTGCGGTATGGAAAATATCGACCCCGTTGGTGTACACACGGGCGACTCGTGCGTAGTTGCACCCATTTTAACCCTTTCTAAACAAGACGAAAAGATGCTTAACGACTCTGCGATTAAGCTTATCAAGGAACTTAAAATCGAGGGTGGTTGTAACGTACAATTCGCGCTTAACCCAAATTCGTCTGAATATTACTTAATTGAAGTAAACCCAAGAGTATCAAGGTCGTCGGCGCTTGCGTCTAAAGCAAGCGGTTACCCGATAGCTAGAGTAACTGCTAAGATTGCAGTTGGAATGCTCCTTGAAGAAATTAAAATTGCAAACACCAACGCCGCTTTCGAGCCCTCGCTTGACTACGTTATTGCAAAATTGCCTAGATTCCCCTTTGATAAGTTTGCCTCCGCAACTAACAAGCTAGGTACGCAAATGAAAGCAACTGGCGAAATTATGGGTATCGGCTCTAACCTTGAAGAGGCTTTACTTAAAGGTATTCGCTCGCTTGAAATCGGTGCAAACCACATATACCACTCTAAGTTTGACAATATGAGCGTAGAAGAACTTCTTGACTATATCAAGGATTTCCGTTCAGATAATATCTTTGCTATTGCCGAACTTATCTATCACGGTGTTTCGCTTGAAAAACTTCACGAAATCACTATGATAACGCCCTATTTCTTGCAAGCTTTCAAAAACATTATAGATATGGAAGAAATCTTGCGCACAAATAAAGATATCAAAACGCTTACTAAAGCTAAGAAGATGGGCTTTAGCGATAAGTATATTGCAAGGCTTTGGAAGTGCACCGAGCTTGACGTTTACAATATGAGAAAAGAAAGCAATCTTTTCCCGGTATTTAAGATGGTTGACACTTGCCATACGGGCGCGTATATTCCTTATTTCTATTCGTCATACACGGGCGAGAACGCCTCGCGCTTAACCGATAGAAAGAAGATAGTAGTTTTAGGCGCAGGTCCTATCCGTATAGGTCAAGGCGTTGAGTTCGACTATTCTACCGTTCACGCGGTTATGACTATTAAAAACGCAGGCTACGAGGCAATTATCATAAACAACAACCCCGAAACGGTATCAACCGACTACACTACGGCGGATAAGCTTTACTTTGAGCCTTTAACGCCTGAAGACGTTATGAATATCGTTGAATTTGAAAAGCCTGAGGGCGTAATTGCCTCGCTTGGCGGCCAAACGGCTATCAACCTTGCACAGCCTCTTCACGATAGGGGGGTAAAGATTATCGGAACGGACTGTGAGGCGATTGATAGAGCTGAAGATAGAAACGCATTTGAAAATCTTTTAAACGAGCTTAATATTCCACGTGCAAAAGGTAAAGCGGTTACCAAGATTGAAGACGGTATTGAGGCGGCAAGAGAAATAGGCTACCCCGTACTCGTTCGCCCAAGCTTCGTTTTGGGTGGTAGAGCAATGCAAATCGTTGCCGATGAAGAGGGTTTAAAACACTACTTAAAAACCGCCGTTGAAATTGACGAGGACAAGCCTGTTTTAGTAGACAAGTATATCCAAGGAAAAGAGGTAGAGGTTGACGCTATTTGCGACGGTATCGACGTATTCGTTCCAGGTATTATGGAGCTCGTTGAAAGAACGGGTATTCACAGTGGCGACAGTATCAGCGTATACCCCTCCTTTAGTATATCCGACAAGGTTAAAGGAACAATACTTCAATACGCTAAAAAGCTTGGACTTGGTATCGGTATAAAGGGCTTATACAATATTCAATTTATCGTTGACGAAAACGACGAGGTTTATATAATAGAGGTTAACCCACGTTCGTCAAGAACGGTTCCCTTCCTCTCTAAGTCAACGGGATATAGCTTAGCCGATATCGCAACCGAAGTTATAATGGGTAAAACCCTTAAAGAACAAGGAATATTTACTATATATCCCAACGAAAAGAACCGCTGGTACGTAAAAGTTCCAGTGTTCTCGTTCAATAAACTTCGTGGGCTTGACGCGTATCTTTCACCCGAAATGAAGTCAACGGGCGAGGCTATCGGTTATGACGATAAGCTTAACCGCGCTCTCTATAAAGCTCTTCAAGCGTCTGGCTTAAGCGTACTTAACTACGGCACCGTGCTCGTTACCGTTGCAAACAAGGATAAAGAAGAGGCGTTACCGCTTATTAGAAGATTTTATAATCTTGGCTTTAACATTATGGCAACTGAGGGAACTGCTAAATTCCTTAAAGAAAACGGAATTAGAACGCGTTCCGTTAAAAAGATTAGTGATGGGTCTGACGATATTTTAGACGCTATCCGTCAAGGCTATATCAGCTACGTTATCAACACTAAAGACGTTGCCTCCAAAGGTCATAATACCGACGGTGCTGAAATTCGCCGTGCGGCAACTGAAAACAACGTAAACATCTTCACCGCGCTTGACACGGTAAAAGTTCTTCTTGACGTACTTGAAGAAATAACTTTATCGGTATCAACTATCGACGCGTAAAATTATTATGAAACAAGTAATTTATAAAATAACTGAAAATAAACCGCTTAACGCCAGCGTTATGAAAATGACGTTAAAAGGCGACAATTCGGGCGTTAAGGCGGGGCAATTTATCAATATTAAAATTGAAGGTTTTTATCTCCGTCGCCCCATATCCGTTTGCGAAATAATAGACGGCGGCATTGTTATTATCTATAAAATCGTAGGAAAGGGAACGGAAGTACTTAGCAAGTTAAAAGAGGGCGAAAGCTTAGACGTTTTATCTGGGCTTGGCAACGGCTACGACCTATCACTTTCTGGCGACAAACCGCTTTTAATAGGCGGTGGCGTAGGCGTTCCACCTATGTATCAATTAGCTAAAGAGTTAATTGCGCTTGGTAAAAAAGTTACCGTAATACTCGGCTTTAACACTAAAAGCGAACTGTTTTACGAAGAAGAGTTTAAAGCTTTGGGCGCAAGCGTTATAGTTACCACCGTTGACGGTAGCTACGGCGTTAAAGGCTTCGTTACCGACGCTATGAAAGATATAGATTATTCGTATTTTTACACTTGCGGACCAGAGCCTATGCTTAAAGCAATTCACAAAAGTAGCGTTACGGACGGTGAGATGAGTTTTGAAGAGCGCATGGGTTGTGGCTTTGGCGCGTGCATGGGTTGTTCGTGCAAAACGCTAACTGGAAACAAGCGAATTTGCAAAGAGGGCCCCGTGCTTAAAAAGGGGGAATTATTATGGTAAACACTAAAGTTAATCTTTTAGGTATCGAGCTTGATAACCCCGTTATCCCCGCAAGCGGAACGTTTGGCTACGGCTACGAATTTGCAGACCTTTACGATATAAATTGTTTAGGAACGTTCTCTTTTAAAGGAACTACTAAAGAGCCAAGGTTTGGAAACCCCACGCCGAGAATTGCCGAGTGCACGGCGGGTATGATAAACGCAGTAGGGCTTCAAAACCCCGGAGTTCACAAGGTTATAGAAGAAGAGCTACCCAAACTTAAAAAGTGCTTTAACAAAAAGGTAATGGCTAACGTTTCGGGTTTTTCGGTTGAAGAATACGCCTACACTTGCGAGCTACTTGATAAAGAAGAGCAAGTAGGCTGGCTGGAGGTTAACGTAAGCTGTCCTAACGTGCACGGTGGCGGTATGAGTTTTGGAACGCAACCGTCTGCTGCAGCGGAGGTTACTAAAGCGGTTAAAAAAGTGACCAATAAGCCGATTATAATTAAACTTTCGCCAAACGTTACTGATATAGTATCCATTGCAAAGGCGTGTGAGGACGCGGGCGCCGACGGTATAAGTTTAATAAACACTATGCTTGGCATGAGGATAGACCTTAACCGTAAAAAGCCAGTTATCGCAAACGTGATGGGTGGATTTTCGGGTAGCGCAATATTCCCCGTAGCACTCCGTATGGTATATCAAGTATCAAGCGCCGTTAAAATTCCGGTAATTGGTATGGGTGGCGTTTCGTCGGCGGACGACGTAATTGAAATGATGCTTGCAGGTGCAACGGCGGTTGAGGTTGGTGCGTATAACCTTGTAAATCCCTACGCTTGTCGCGATATTATAAACGACTTGCCCGAAAAGATGAAAAAGTATAAAATAAATTCACTATCTGAAATTATAGGAGGAGCAAAAGTATGAGTAAAGACGTAATTATTGCGCTTGACTTTGACAGTAAAGAAAAGGTTTTTAATTTTCTTGACAAGTTCAAGGGCAAAAAGCCTTTCGTAAAAATCGGTATGGAACTATATTACGCTGAAGGCCCTGAAATCGTAAAGGAAATTAAAAAGCGCGGGCACAAAATCTTTTTAGATTTAAAGCTTCACGATATTCCTAACACCGTTAAAAAGGCAATGAAGGTTTTATCCGAGCTTGACGTGGATATGACTAACCTTCACGCGGGCGGAACTATTAATATGATGAAAGCGGCTATCGAGGGCTTGACTAGGGCTGACGGAACTAGGCCTATGCTTATCGCCGTTACTCAACTTACCTCTACCGACCAAGAGAGTATGGAAAACGACCTTTTAATTAAAGAGCCTATCGACAAGGTTGTTATGCACTATGCTGAAAACGCTAAAAAGGCAGGGCTTGACGGCGTTGTTTGTTCACCACTTGAGGCAGGCAAGGTTCACGGCGTTTGTGGAAACGAGTTCGTAACCGTTACCCCCGGCGTTAGACTTGCGGGTGACGCAGTAGGCGACCAAAAGCGCGTTACCACCCCCTCTATTGCTAGAGAAATCGGCTCAGACTATATCGTAGTAGGACGTTCAATAACCGGCGCTGAAAATCCAGTTGAGGCATACGAGAGATGCCTTAAAGAATTCGTAGGAGAATAAAAGATATGAATAAACTTGAAAAACTTATTGCAAAAGATTTACTTTCAATAAAGGCGGTTTTCTTTCGCCCCGAAGAGCCTTTTACTTGGGCTAGCGGAATTAAAAGCCCCGTGTATTGCGATAATCGTTTAACGTTAACCTCGGTTAAAGTTAGAAATGACGTTGAAAAGGGCCTCGCAACCTTAATTAAAGAAAATTATCCTCAAGCTGAGGTTTTAATGGGAACGTCAACTGCTGGTATTGCACACGCTGCAATCACCGCGCACCTTCTCGATATGCCTATGGGTTACGTTCGTTCGGGCGCAAAAGACCACGGCAGACAAAACCAGATAGAGGGCAAGCTTGAAAAGGGGCAAAAAGTAGTTGTCGTTGAAGATTTAATTTCTACAGGTGGCTCTGTTATCGAGGTTGTTAACGTATTAAGAGAGGCTGGCGCTGAAGTTTTAGGCGTTGTTTCAATCTTTACCTACGGTATGAAAAAGGGCTTAGATAGATTAAAAGAGGCAAACGTTAAAAATGTTTCACTTACTAACTTTGACGTTATCGCCGAGGTTGCCGCTGAAGAAAATTACGTAAAGCCGTCGGACGTTGAAAGACTTATTGCTTTTAGAAACAATCCGTCGGACGAAAGCTGGATAAAGGGTTAATAATATGAGAAGTCTTATTGACGTTATTGATTTTTCGGTAGAGGAAATTAACGAGCTTATAAAAACCGCGCTCGACATACGAAAAAACCCCGATATGTATTCGGAAAGCTGTAAGGGTAAGCTTTTAGCTACTTTGTTTTTCGAGCCGTCAACGCGCACGCGTTTAAGCTTTGAAACTGCTATGCTCCGCCTTGGCGGTAGCGTGATAGGGTTTTCGTCGGCGTCAAGCTCTTCTGCATCAAAGGGGGAAAGCGTTGCAGATACTGCAAAAGTTATATCTGAATACGCTGATATTATAGCAATGCGCCACTATAAAGAGGGTGCGCCCCTCGTTGCAAGTGAAAACGCATCTATCCCGGTAATTAACGCAGGCGACGGCGGGCATTGCCACCCCACGCAAACGCTTGCCGACCTTTTAACCATTTACCGTCGCCACGGTAGGTTTGACGATTTAACCGTCGGTTTTTGCGGTGACTTAAAGTTTGGTAGAACGGTACATTCGCTAATACAAGCGCTCGCAAGGTATACGGGTATAAAAATCGTATTGATATCGCCAAAAGAACTTATGATTCCCGACTACGTAAAAACCGACGTAATGGATAAGTTCAATATGGAGTACGAAGAAAC
>JAZSMT010000041.1:0-5966 GCA_045536025.1 Christensenellaceae bacterium | reverse complement strand
AATGAAATAGTAGAAAGAGAGCAAAAAGTTGTTAAAAGTTTAGTTGAAAAAGGTTTTAATATAGTAAGTGGGCTTGCAAAAGGTTGCGATACGGTTGCACATAGCGAAAGCATTAAAAATAACGCTAAAACGATTGCCTTTCTTCCGTCAACCATAGAAAATATTTATCCTAAAGAAAATATAGATTTAGCAAATAAAATTGTAGATAAAGGCGGGCTTATAATAAGCGAATACGTAAGCGAGCCTAAAAACAAATACGAAACGGCTAAACGATTTATTGAACGTGATAGGTTGCAAGCGCTATATTCTAAAGCGGTTATTTTAATTGCTAGTTTTCGCAAAGGCGAAGGCGATAGTGGTTCTCGCCACGCTTTTGAAAAGGCTAAAGACTACGGCAAAAAAAGGCTCGTTATGTATAGAGAAACAGACGCAAACGAATTAATATTCGGCTTAAATAAAGATTACGTTTTGCAAGGTGAAAAAATTGTATCGCAAAAAGAAATTGAGGGATTATAATTGGTTTACGTTGTAGATTTAGACGATACTTTGGTTTTGACTAAAAACTTAAATAACAATGCCTACAATTTCGCTTTAGAACAAAACGGACAAAGACGAATTAAAACAAACAACCGTCTAACACGAGAGACTTTAGGCGAAATTTCTAGTGAAAAATTAATAAGCGATAAGCAAAATTATTTTACTCAAAAGTGGCTTAAATATAGAGTGGTTGTTAACGAAGAAATATTAAATTTATTGAAAAACCAAGACAAAGAAAATTGCTTTCTTTGGACAAGTGCAGATAAAAGCCGAGCAGAGTATATATTAAAAGAACTTGACTTGTATAAATACTTTAATAAAGTTATTTATGATGATAAAAAAGACTTAAATAGCTCATTAAAAAGATTAAAAGACATTACCAAAAGTAACGTTTTTTTAATTTTTGAAGATAATGACGCTTTATCAAGATGTAAAGAAGTCGTTTCAATCAAAGGCTTCACCACAAAAAAAGGATAGCAATTAGTTAGGTATTCTTGGGGAAATTAAACAATAGCATAAAAAGTCAAGAAATATATAATTGTTTTAGGTATAATTAAATTGCGGAGGTTAAGAAATGGATTGGATAGGAAATTTACAAAACGCGATTGATTATATCGAAGAAAACATTACCCAAAAAATTGATTATGAACAAGTGGCTAAGCGTGCGTATTCGTCAACTTTTCATTTTCAAAGAGTGTTCGGGATAACATGCGGTTTTACTCTTGGCGAATATATCCGTAGAAGAAAGCTAACGCTTGCAGGAAACGATTTATTAAGCAAGAAAATGAAGGTTATTGACGTGGCTTTCAAATACGGCTATGAAACGCCTGAAAGTTTTTCTCGCGCCTTTTATAAATTTCACGGTATAATGCCGTCGCAAGTAAAACAAGGTTATTCCTTAAAATCGTTTCCTCGTCTTTCCGTTAAACTTGATTTAATTGGAGGAACTGTAATGAACTACAAGATTGAAGAAAAACCTGAAATTATTTTAGTTGGCTACAAAAAACGATTTACGGGTGTTCCCTACGGCGAGGAGCGCGTAAAACAAGAAGAAGCGTTTTTAACGTCCACACGTGCTAAACAATGGCTGTTAATTGGTGCATCTTGTGATTATTCTACCGATTATATGGTTGTAACAAGCATTGATGACGACGGATATGATTTTTACGTTGCGTATGAATTAGACGAGTGGACAAGGAAAGAACTTTTTAATTCTAACGTAACAGGCGTTGATTTTATGGACAAAATGGATTTTGAAACGATTGTTATTCCTAAACAAACCTACGTTGTATTTGAAACGGAAAAGAAGAAACGCCCTATTGCAGATTATACTGAGCTAAGAAAGAAAATCGTTACTGAGTGGTTGCCAACGTCAGACTTTATTTTTGCAAACGCTCCAGAAGTGGTGGCTATGCATTGGCGTCCTAACGGAGAGTGGGCGAAGGAAAGGTATATTGAAATTTGCTTACCGATAGAAAAAATGCAAGGTCTATAAATATAGTTTAATTTTTAATAAATTAGGCAGATAGAAAAATTCTTGGCTATCTGCCGGTTAACTTTTATAAGTGTAGCCCACTATACTTCGAGAATCGAAGTGTGGGTTTTATACTAACTTACTCAAAATTCCCCAAGAGCACCTCACATTGCACTATCCTCTTTTTGTACTATCCGTAAGGATAGGCGAACTCGTAGAGTTCGCTAAATAAATGCTAGCGCCATTCTAGGCTTTGCCGAGGTTAAGTATTTTAGTCGGTTTTTTAAAAACACGTGGGCGACAAGCCGTCAACATTTGTTAAAAAAAATAAGTTAAGCATTTATTTGTGTTTAACGGTAAATTTAGAAAATCGCTTGCTAAAAAAGATTAAAAATGATACAATAAGTGAAAACTGTGTGAAAAGTTAGGATAAAGTCAGACTATTATATTTAGGAGACAAGTTATGATTATTAAAATGGGCAATTTTTGGTATTTTTTTTGGCTAATTCTTTCTGCTGGCGCAATACTTGGTTTGTATTACGGGCTTAGAAGAACCAAAACTCGCACGCAAAAAATCGTATTATTCTCGCTTTTGGCGTTTGGGCTTTTACTTCACTTTTTGAAAGTTTATATTCCGCCGTATTCAACTGACGAGGCAAGAATGCTTAGGGATTCGTGGTTCGTTAACATTTGCGGTGCAAATATTGCTCTTTTTCCATTTATTTATCTTATGAAGAACAAAAAAGCAAAAGAGTATATGTTTTATGTCGGCGTACTCAGTGGACTTATTGCGCTTTTTTATCCGCAAGAGCCGTTGGCGAAAAGCAATCAGATAGGCGAGTTTTGGGATATAGTTAGATTTTATTATCATCACTGGATGGTAATAGCAGTTCCGCTTTTGATGGTGCTATTTAAACACCACACGCTTTCGTGGAAGCGCATTTTATGCGCACCCGTAGGCATTTTGCTTTTAATGCTATTTATTATTCTTAATCAATTTTTTCAAGCCGAACTCGGCTTTATCCCAATTAGGGGTGCGCAAGGTTTTGACCACGTTATGCATACCGATTACTGGCAGGCGTTTTACGACGTTAACTGGAAAAACACCTCTTACATTTACGGCCCTGATCTTCCCGATGCTATCGGGCAGGTGTTTGCAGTTTTCTGCCCTGACGTTTTCAAGACGGTGCCCGTAGGTCCTTATGCCGGCCAAGAAAAATATTGGCCGTGGTTCTGGATGATTTGCCCTGCGTTTATATTGATAACACCGCTTGCTTTTGGCTTGTGTATGATTTTTGATTACAAGAATTTTAAAGCGGATATGAAAATTTATTACGGCAAAACCAAAGTTTTTATAGGTAACGCAATTGCAAAAATTAAAAACCGTAAAAACGAAAAAGAAGAATAACGAATAAAAATGATAAAAGCGATGGAGATTATATTCATCGCTTTTATTGTCTTAAATATTAAAAATTCAAGAAGTCGTTTCTTTTTATTTTCATAATGTTTTATCGTAATTATAATTTATCGAGCAAGTCTTTGATATTTCTTCACAATCGGTTGGCGAGTGAATTTTACTAATAACGTCCGTTAAAGAAATTCTTTCTTCTTTAATTAAATTTAAGCGCACCTTTAAAATTTGACTTTTTATGCGATTTCTTAGTAGTAAATTGTTTTACCTTAACATAATAAATAATAATATTATAAAGCATAAAATAACGATTGACAAACGGTATAAATATTAGTAAAATTAACGTATATAAACTTCTTATAGGGGTGATATTATGCAATACAAGTATATGGCAGAGCGTATGGAAAATATCCTCTCGGACATTCGAGGTCCGATATTTTTTAGGGCGCTTGAAATGGAAGCTAACGGCGAAAAGGTATTAAAGTTAAATACCGGAAACCCCGCAACTTTCGGTTTTAAAATGCCAGAGTCTATTAAAAACGTTATTGTTGATGACGTTGAGAAATCTTTAGGCTATTGCGGTGTTAGAGGTATGATGTCTGCTCAACAAGCAATAGTTGAATACGAAACTTCCAAAGGTATTCAAGATTTAACCCCTAACGACGTTTTTATTACCAACGGCGTAAGCGAGGCTGCAAGTATGTTAACTACCGCGCTCGTTGACCTTGGCGACGAGGTTTTAATGCCAAGCCCCAATTATTCGCTTTGGTCGAACTCCGTTTTTGCCTCGGGGGGCATTCCCGTATTTTACGACTGTGTTGAAGAAAATAACTGGAGCCCTGATATTGACGATATTAAAGCAAAAATCACTAAAAAAACCAAAGCTATCGTAATTATTAACCCAAACAACCCAACTGGCGTATTGTATCCCGATAGTGTTTTACTTGAAATTGCTGAAATTGCAAGGCAAAACGACATTATAGTTTTTTCTGACGAAATTTACGATAGATTAGTATTCGACGGCAAGGTTCACACATCGTTTGCAAAACTTGCGCCCGACCTTACCGTAGCTACCTTGAACGGTCTTTCTAAATCTCACAGCGTTTGCGGTTTAAGATGCGGTTGGATAGTTTTAAGTGGTGATACCGAAAAGGCAAAAGAACTTAACAAGGCGCTCGTAGCGATAGCGTCTGTTAGACTTTGCTCTAACGCGCTTATGCAACTTATTATCCCCACTGCGCTTAAAGATACCGAATACACTAAGGAAATGCTTTCGGAAACGGGTAGACTTTACCTTCAAAGAAAGGCGTGTATTGAAGCGATTAACGAGATTGACGGCTTGTCGGTTGTTCCTAACGACGGGGCTTTCTATATTTTCCCAAAAATCGACACCGAAAGATTTAACGTAACCGACGATAAGGCGTTTGCAAGAGGTTTATTAGAGGCTAAAAAGATTTTAATCGTAGCAGGTACGGGCTTTGGTTACAAAACGCCCGACCACTTTAGAGTAGTAATGCTTCCAGAGCACCAAACCTTAAAACAAGCTATGTACGATATCGGCGATTATTTACAAACTTTAAAGAAATAATTAAGTATAAAAGCACGCATCTTTTAGATGCGTTCTTTCTTTACAAAACTTTATAGGTGTTATAAAACGTAACGGAAGGAGATAGCTAGGGGATGTAATATTCAGCCACCGTATTCGATGGGTTTTTCTAAGGTTGATATTATAGTTCTTCCCGAGCATATCGACGTTTTGTTGGCAACGCTCGACGAAAGACTTGCAGTGGGGGGTGGAAGATTAATTATGGACTTTACTTTAATATTTAACAGTGCGCTTTTAGGCGTGGGGCTTGCTATGGACGCGTTTTCCGTATCACTTGCAAACGGTCTTAACGAGCCGTGTATGAAAAAGGGTAAAATGCTGGGTGTAGCAGGCGTGTTCGCGCTCTTTCAAGTAATTATGCCTATGCTTGGCTGGGTGTGCGTGCACACGTTGCTTAGTTGTTTTACGGCGTTTGAGGGGTTTATTCCTTGGATAGCGTTTATACTACTTGGCTTTATCGGTGGCAAAATGCTAATAGAGGGCATTAAGCAAAAGGAAGAGGACGCTTGCTCCTTAAAGGGAATAACCTTCGTTGGTTTACTTATACAAGGCGTTGCAACTTCTATTGACGCGCTTTCCGTTGGCTTTACTATAGCTGAATATAATTTTATATCGGCGCTTATATCGGTTGCGATAATATCCGCAGTTACTTTCATTATTTGCTTTGCAGGAATTTGTATCGGTAAAAAGTTTGGAACTAAGCTTGCCGGCAAGGCGGGAATATTAGGTGGTTTAATACTGATATTTATCGGAATAGAAATTTTAATTAGCGGACTTATAGGTTAATAAAAAAAGCGATTGCATTAGTGCGTTCCTATAAGGGAATTTTAATTTAATACAAAAGTGTAGCCCACTATACTTCGCTTTAAGGCGAAATATGGTGGGCTTTTCTTATCCACAAAAGATTAAGTTAATAATGTTATATTTTTAGCCTTGTG
>JAZSMT010000040.1:0-10503 GCA_045536025.1 Christensenellaceae bacterium | reverse complement strand
TACACCGCAAAAGGTGGAATAATGCGTTTAGAACAAAATGCAGAAATAGTCGTTACCGATTTAGAAAGAACGGTTGTTGATTGTCTTGACCGTATTGACCTTGCCGGTGGGATAGAAGAACTTGTCACGGCGTTAAATGGTATTACTCATCTTAACGAACAAGCTCTAATAACTTATTTGAAAGAGTATAACAAGAAATTCGTTTATAAAAAAGCAGGCTTTTTACTTTCATTGCTTAAAAAAGATCTTCTCTCGCAAAACTTCTTTGATATATGCAAGCAAAACTGTTCGGTAAAGTTAGAAGATATAAGCGAAAACAAGAAAATGCCGAGAAAAACGGATAAGTATTGGGGACTTATGTATCCCGAAAAACTTATAAATACGGAGAACTGATATGATAAACCTATCGCAAAAAAACGTAGTTAAAATAGCGAAAGAAACTAACTTTATAAAAGATAACGTTGAAAAGGTTATGCGACTTGCGGATATTTTAGAGTTTGTATTTACGTCTAAATGGAAAGATAAACTTGCTCTTAAAGGCGGAACAGCTATCAATTTGTTTTATCGTGAACTTCCAAGGCTTTCCGTTGACATAGACCTAGACTATATTGGTGATACGAAAGAAGAAATGGAAAAGGATAAAGAAGAACTGTGGAACTTCTTGCAAATGGCGTTATTCCAAAAGAATTATTCGCTTTCGCCACAAAGCAAACGATATTTCGCTTTAGACTCTGCCGTTTTTCAATATATAAATAACGCGGGCAATCGTGATAATATCAAAATAGAAATAAATTATCTTGATAGAAAGCACGTTTTTCCGTTAAACGATAAACCTATCAAAACTCCCGTTGCCGAAAGTGAAGTTAAGGTGAAAGTTTTAAGTGCTTGTGAATTATACGGAAGCAAACTTGCAGCTTTGATTGGTCGTTGTAAACCAAGGGATATTTACGACGTTTACGGGCTAATTGAAAGCGGTATTATTGCAGATAAAGAAATGCTTAAAAAGTGCACAATTTTCTATAATTGTATCGGTGGCGATGCTAGTATTTGCGACGTTTCGCTTGATATTTTAGACGGTGTTACCGATAGAGATATTAATAGGCAACTCAAACCTATGCTTAACAAGAATGAGCGTTTCAAAAAAGATGTGGTAATCGCTTCAATAAAAGAATATTTACAAGATTTACTTGTGCTTAGCGATAACGAAAAAGAGTTTGTAAAAGAATTTGCGAACAAAAACTATCGCCCCGAACTTTTATTTGAAGATAAAGAAGTAGTAGAACGCATCTCTGCACACCCAATGGCATTATGGCGCGTAAGAGAAAATAATAATTAGGAAAATTTTAATATATGACAGATATTGTCATATATGTTCTGCTAAAATCAAAACGATTTTAGCAAATAAGGAGAGATGCTTATTATGAGTCGTTGTTTATATAACAGCAGTTTTGAAAAATTCATCAATGCTGATGACAATTCAATATTTGGTGCGTTATGTGATAATTATCACGGTGACGCACTTACAACCACAAGAGAAGCTTGGAAGTCTGAAATTTCTATCATAAAGGACGTTTTATCAAATTATTCGGATAAAAACGGACAAGTTATATTTGAATATGATATTCCGCGTCTGGGGAAAAGAATTGACGTTGTTTTGATTCTTGAAGGCATAGTTTTTTGCGTTGAGTTTAAGGTCGGCGAATCAAAGATATTAGAGGCAGATATCGACCAAGTTCTTGACTACGCGCTTGATTTGAAAAACTTCCATAAATTCAGTCAGAACAATCTTATTGTTCCGATTTTGGTTGCAACGAATTATCGTAATTCTTCTACTGATATAAGAATGTCTGTGTATGATGATAGGGTGGTTAATCCGCTCGTAACAGGGGAAGCAGGCATTTCAAATTTAATATCGAAAATTTTAGAGAAATATCCAAACGAACCTGAAGTCAATCCGGATTGGATTATTAGTCCATATGCACCAACGCCTACAATTATTGAAGCGGCGAAAACGCTTTATGAAAGCCATTCGGTAGAAGATATTACAAGACACGAGGCGGACAAGGTTTCTACAGATGCAACGATTGCATACATCCTTGACGTAATACAAAAGAGCAAAGCAAACAGAGAAAAAAGTATTTGTTTTGTAACGGGTGTTCCCGGCGCGGGGAAAACACTTGTTGGGCTTGACGTTGCCGTAAGACAAACGTATCAAGGACAAGATAAGCCTATTGAGGACGAAGGCGCGGTTTATCTTTCAGGTAATGGTCCATTGGTTGCTGTTTTGATTGAGGCGCTTGCAAAAGATAATTATCAAAAATGTCGTGAGAGAAGCGAAAGCAAAAAACTCTCTGATTCTCGTAGAGAAGTTGGCAAGTTTATCCAAATTATCCACCGTTATCGTGATAATATGCTTGCGAAAATTAAGAATCCAGTTGAAAATGGTGTTTTAGAAATTGCCCCTGAAAAGGCGGTGAAGCTTGCAGAATCTGGCTACGGCGAAGTGGAACACGTTGCGATTTTTGACGAGGCACAACGTTCATGGACTCATAAAAGACTTGCCGATTATCTTAAAAGAGGCGGAACGTACGGCAATAAATTAAAAGTTCCTAATTTCCCTATGTCTGAAGCGGCGTTTTTGATTTGGTCGCTTGACCAACGTGAAGATTGGGCAACGATTATATGTCTTGTTGGCGGCGGTCAAGAAATTAACACGGGTGAAGCTGGTATTTCTGAGTGGATTAACGCGCTTAATGAGAAATTCCCGCATTGGAATATTTATATTTCGTCGAAATTAACGGAAGTGGAATACGCCGAAGGTAAAGTAAACGAACTGCTTGAAAAGAATGATAAGGTTACATATTCTGATAATTTACACCTTGCGGTTTCTTTACGTTCTTACAGAGCGGAAAAACTTTCTGCGTTTGTTCACGCATTGCTTGCGATTGAGCCTACTGCCGCAGAGTTATATAAAGAAATTAAGGACAAGTATCCTATTGTGCTCACAAGGGATATGCAAAAGGCAAAAAGGTGGTTGCACGACAAGGTGAGAGGAACGGAGCGCACAGGCGTTCTAATAACAAAAGAATCGGCAAGATTTAAGCCTTTGGGTATTCACGTGTTGCCTTCGGGCGATGAAAATGCTGTTCATTGGTTTTTGGAAGACAAAGTTGACACAAGAGCATCAAATTATCTTGAAGATGCTGCAACGGAAATTCAAGTTCAAGGGTTAGAACTTGATTATACTTGCTTGCTTTGGGATGCCGATATGCGATATGAAAATGGCGAGTGGCGTTTCTATAGATTTAACGGTCAAACAAAGTGGGTAGAGCAAACACAAACGAGTGAAAGCAAGCAAGATTTAATGAAGTATATGATAAATGCTTACCGTGTTTTATTGACACGCGCGAGAGCCGGAATGGTGATATGTGTGCCTGAGGGCAATGGAAATAAAACAGTTAGTGGCTTCTGGGAAGACAGCACACGTTTACCAGAATATTACAATGGCACGTATGAATATTTGAAAAGATTAGGAATTGAAGAAATATGATTGACAATGGTGTGGTAGTGCCGGTTATGAGAAGAATGGCAGAAAAGATAAAGGAAAACTATCAAAATTAGAAAGCAGTGATATAAAACCATTATTAAGGATTCAAAAGAGATAATAGCACATAATAAATTTCTCAAAATTTCATTTATTAAAAATAGTATAAGCGTAAATGCTAATTGTGAAATTTTGGGTATTTTCGAAAAATAAATGACTTGCAAACGGTTACGTCTACATATATAATTATACTATAGATATTAACTTTAAATTAGTGAGGTTTTTATGAAATTAACATTTCCCAAAGATTTCTTATTTGGCGCAGCATCCTCAGCAGTACAAATTGAATCGGCTCCTTGTGACGATGGTAAAGGTGTTGACGCTTGGCAACATTTTAATAAAATTTTACCTGAAAGGTTTTTAGATGGTGACCCACAAAACGGCGCAGATTTTTATCACAGATATAAAGAAGATATTAAGCTTATGAAAGAGCTTGGCTTGAAAACGTTTAGGTTTTCTATTGCCTGGTCTAGAATTTATCCTAACGGACCAGACGAGATTAATCAAGCGGGCATTGACTACTATCATAGGCTTTTTGACGAACTTATCAAAAACGATATTGTTCCATTTATAGACCTTTGGCACTGCGACCTTCCCATGTGGATTTATGAAAGGGGCGGTGTATGCTGTAAAGAATTTATTGATTGGTATTTAATTTATGCAAAAACTTGCTTTACTGAATATGGTCAAAAAGTTCCTTACTGGTCAACCGTTAACGAACCGCAATGTAACGTAATGGCGGGCTATGCTTGGGGCAATCATCCTCCGTTTGAAAAGGATATTAAAAAATCTCTTCAAGCAAGCCACAACATGATTATTACCCACTTTAAAACGGTTAAACTTTATAAAGAAATGGGTTTACCTGGTAAAATTGGTTTTGTTAATCACTTCCAACTTGCTTATGGTGCAACACTTAATGAACAAGACCAAGCAGCGGCAGATAGAGATATGGCGTTCTATTCTAACTGGTATAGCGATGCTATTTTCTTAGGTCATTATCCACAAGAAGTTTTTGAATATCCGTATATTAAAGACAATATGCCCAAGGATTACCAAAAAGATTTGGATGAGAACTTTACAAAGACTGACTTTATAGGTATAAATTACTACGGTGCATACAAAGTTAAATACGAAAAGAACGACGTAATGGATTACGCGACGATTATGGGTGAAGCGAAAGACGCATACGGTTTTACTATCAACCCCGGCGGTATATTTGACATCGTTAAATACGTTCACGAAAAATATCCTGAGGCTGAACTTTTTATATCTGAAAACGGTATTAGTAGAAAAAGACGCGGTTACAGTGACGACCCTGAAATAGAAAATTCGCTCGATACGTACGAACAAGAGCTTGAAGACGATTATCGTATTTCCTATATGCGTGAACACTTACGCGGTTTATCAAGATTAATTGGTGAAGGATATCCTGTTAAAGGTTACTATCACTGGACGATTTTAGATACTACCGAAGGTATGAACGGTGGTTATTCGTTAACGTTTGGCCTTATTCAAGTTAGATACGATAAGCCTGACAAGCCACGTACGCCTAAAAAGAGTTTCTATTATTATAAAGACGTAATTAAACATAATGCAGTTGACTAAAATTGAAAAATTTTATAAGTAATTTTTAGTAAACGTCAAAATTAAAGCACACTACTTCGAAAGTAGTGTGCTTTTTAATTTGATAGATTATCGGTTAGTGAAAATATTATTTATTGTATTCGTTGCAAAGCAAATGAAGAGGCACTTCGTCTTCTATAATTTCAGGGAAACGCCCTGCTTTATCGTAGAAAAGGTTGTCGTTAGAATCGTCGTTACACATAGATACTTCACGAACGATTACCGTGCCTTTGCCTTCTTCACCCCAAAATCTGTGGAAAAGAAATGGAGTTAAGGTTACGCTTTGACCAGGTTCTAAGCGAACTTCCGTACCTGCGGGGAAAGTGTGTTTAACACCATCGATAACTACGTTAACGTCAGTATCGTCAAGAGTATTCTCTTTAGTTGAGTTGTATAACTTAATAATTAAGTTGCCACCACCTGCATTTATAATATCTTCCATTTTAGAAAAATGGTAGTGCATAGGCGTGATTTGTTTTTCTTTAACCACCATAAGTTTTTCAGCGTACGGCTTTGGATATTTATCTTTCATACGTTGATTTCCGTTACGAAGTGTAATTAAAAACAAGCCAATTTTATTGAAGTCACCGCTACCGAAGTCGGTAATATCCCAACCGAGCATATTGTCTTTAATTTCTTGAACTTCGTCGCCCTTAGTTTTCCAGTCTTCGGGAGACCAGTGTAAAAACTTAGGAAGTTTAATTTTATATTCGTCAAAAAGTTGTAATGCGTTGCGCATTATTGCATTTATTTCTGAACGTTTCATAATTTACTCCTTCAAATTTCATAACATAAAATATTGTTTATTTTACAGAAATATTTAAGTTCTTCGCTAAAATCGCCGTAAGCGACCATCCAGTGATGGCCTATACCGTTATTCATAATTTCGCGATTGATTTGGCTAACCGGCTTGTCAAATTTAATTTTAACCGGATTACCAGGGAATTCCATACCGCAAGGCACGGCGTCACCAACCATAAAAGAAAGTCGGAACTTATCACCGTGACCACAAATATTAACAGCGGTAACTTTACCGGGTTTAACTACGAATTTACTGCATACGCCCCTTTCCATAAGTCTAACGGGTGCTAAATCAATTTCACCCTCCGCAATAGAAAAGCCTGACGAACCGCAGTGAGCAAACAAAATGGTATTTGCTTTTTCGTCTGGATATAAAAGGTCGGTATTATTGATAGGTTTACCACTTAAATCATACATAAGTTTCATAGTTAACGCGTTAGTAACGTCGCCCTCGCAAGAGCCAACTATTCCTTCTTCTGCTAAAAGTGAGTAGCCTAAGCAAACCTTGCCCATATAAGTCGTATAACATTTAACCGAAAGTGCCTGTAATTCGTATTCGCTTGCTAAATCTTTCATTGCTTTATAAAATTTTATTGATTCAAGCATACTTTCTTTAGTAGCGGTAACTTTACAAGGGCTTAAAATATCTTTCTTCTCATCTAAAAGCGCTTGAGCTTCTTCATTAGAAATACTCGCTACTTTTTCAGTCATTTCCTTTTCGTCAAGGTTAACCACTCTTGAACCGAGCTTTTCTTTAATTGCAAACTCGTCGTATGCAATTTCAGTCATACCCTTAACTCTACCACCGATTGCGCCAACTCTCGTTTTTGCCATAGAGTTTTTAAGTGCGTAAGCGGTTGCAATAGTTTTAATTTCTTTGACGCAATCTTCGTCGTCAGCATCGCCGTATACGAATTCGCAGGTTTTGCCGATATCTCTAAACACCGCGCTAATTTGATGTGCGCAACAAAGCGAACCGGTATCAAAAGCGGGATAAGCTCTTAAAATTAAAGGCATATCAACGTAAGATAACAAATCTAAAAGATGATGGTCTTCACTCCAAGTTGCAATTGAAATCATAAGCACGTCAGCATCCGTACCTTTAAGTTTCTCTGCTGCTTGACGAACGGTTTCAAGGTCGTGCATAACCACGCCGGTATTTTCACAAGAAACGCCTTGCTCTTTCATTGTTTTAACCGTTTGGTTAAGTAATGGCAACGCTTGGTCGTATCCAACTTCAACCGGACAAGCTAGCGAAACGAGTGCTACTTTTATTTCCATAATTATCTCCATTTTCCACCATGGTAGTGGGATTTTTATTTGCTTTTAAAATAACGAGCCATGTTAGAAAATATAAATACTTTCAATCACGGCTCGTATTTTTTAGCTTAATAGATTATCTATAAATTTATAAAATTAACCCTTTTTCCATTTTTGGATAACGCAAGTTACGCGTCCACCTTCTTCGTTGATAATTTCGTAATCACCGAAAGATGCAGGAACTACTAAGGTTTGGAATTTATCGCAAATTGCGTAGTATTCCGGGTTAGACTTAGAACGAACGGTTACTTTTGAACCAACGGTTAAAGTAAGCATGTTCATAAATTTACCTTCGGTTGAATATTCGCCCACTTTTTCAAAGTGAATTCTTTCAACGTGATATGGCATAACGGGAGTAGATTTATATTGGTCAATATAATAATCTTTAGTCCATTTAATAACCTTAGGAGTAGATAAAAGGTTATCTTTAACCCAAGATGCTCTTCTGGTCTTTTCCATGTTTCTACCATGTTCAAGGTGCATTTTAAGCGGTTTACCAGTCATTGATTTCTTGTTGTCGTCCCAAGACGGTCTTGCAAAGTCATATTCAAAGAAAGAATATTCCGTACCGTTAATAGATGGGTTAGTATCCATTTCAAGTACCATTTGGTTACCGCCGTGGCCGTGCATTGTTCCTGGCGGAATAAGGTAAAGGTCGCCTTCCTTGCTTGGCCAGTTAGCAATAAAATCTTTCCAGTTTTCGATAGGTTTAATGTTTTGCGACTCTTCACAAAGTCTTTCCCACTCTTCGATATCAGCACCGTCGTGGAAGCCCATCCAAGTGTTTGCACCTTCGTACGCTTCAGCAATATAGTAAGTTTCATATCTGCCAAGAGGTTCGTCGAAATGGTCTGCTACGTATTTGCTTGACGGGTGAATATGCATAGGCATTGAAATTCTTTCAGCGGGTTGCGGGGTTGGGTGCCAACCGTCGTCAAGCCAAATATCAAGCGGGAATAAGCCGGGATATTGTTTGTCGATAAGCTCACCAACGAGTTCCTTACCGTATTGCATTGCGTTAAGCATAGGCATATTAATGCTTCTTTCACCACCGAAATCAATAAGAATACGAAGTTCAGGACCAGCGATTTTGTTCCATGCATTGTTAGCAAGACCTTCAACGCCGTAATCCATATCTAAGTATCTGTAAGCACCCCAAGGGCCCGGGCTGAAAATTTTAACTTCGTGGATAGGATATTTAACAAGTGTAGACATAATTTCGTCGTAAGCAACTCTTGGGATTAAAACAAGGTCGTCTTCGAAATAGTTTTCTACGTAGAAATCCATTGCGCCATACATAAAGTCTTTTTGGCGTTTTAACATATAGTAGTCAGAATAGTTATATTCTTTCCAGTTATAGTCTTTCGTAGGGGTGGTAGCGCCGAAAGTATTAAGTCTACCTTCCCACATATCCCATTGAACTTTTTGGTGAGTGTTATCAACGTAGCATTTAACTGCGTAGAGGTCGGCAAGTTCTTTAATTGAAGCACCTTCGCCGTAAACGATAACTACTACGCTTGAAGCAAGTTTAGCTTTTAAGCTCTTAATAGCGTCAGCGTTCATAATATCCTCAACAACGCCGAATTTGTTAACTTTACCAAAACCAGGGTCTTCTGTTACAAACGGTGCGTTGTAAGCGATAATTTCATCTCTAGTCTTGTAAAGAGATGAAGCAGGAAAAAGTTCTACCCTTAAGCCTTTTGCCTTTAATTTGTCAGCAACGGCGTTTGCAATTTTAGCAAAGTCAATACCGTACCAACCGTCAAGGGCAATGTTTTTATCAGTTGAGTCAACAAGAGAAGCAATTTTATCAACTACTTTTTCCCAACCGAAGGTTACGCTATCTCTATTTTTAGCAGAAATAACGATTTTGTTGTCAGCATTTTTTATGGATTCATATACTGGCATAATTTGTCCTCCTAAAAATTTTTACCTCTTTTAATCGGGGGTTATTTTTCCCCACGTCTTATAAACAAATTATACCATGTGTATCGTATACTTACAAGATTAATTTTTTACGTTTTTTGTACTAATTTACACCTTTCGTTTGCTTTCTTTTTTTGAATATGTTATACTATAAACATACTTTCATTAAAGGAATTGCCATGTCAAATTTATCACTATCTTATAAAATGAATACAATGACGGACATTACTTACGATTTTTTTAGCGCTACCGGTATAAATTTGTCTATACTAGACTCTAATTTTTCACGATTACAATATACTGAAAAGGCTTCGGCTAACGAATACTGCAAGTATATAAATTCAAATTTTGTATTAAGTTCAAAATGCCTTATATGCGATTACGCATTGCTTAAAAAGTGTAAAGAAAAAAAACAACCCGTTTCTCACGTTTGTCATGCAGGGCTACTTGATATAGCGATACCTATAATACACAATCAATCTATTTTAGGATACATTTTACTTGGGCAATTAAAAGTTGAAGATAATTTTAAAAACGTTAAGCGAGGTTTTGTAAACGACGAATTAGACACTAAAAAGTTAGAAGATTTATACGGAGCGTTGCCGATTAAAAACGAAGAGTTTATTAAAAGCATAATAAACCTTGCGTCCATTTTGGCTAAACACCTATTACTTGAAAACATATTTAAACCCATTAAATCGTCTACCTTGGATACCCTTGTAAATTTTATTAACAACAATATACAAGCTCCACTTTCCGTAGAATATATAGCGCAACAAAACTTCGTATCGGTTAGTTTGGTGTATAAATTATTTTACGCTCACTTCAACACTACTGTAAAAGATTACATAAACAAAAAAAGGTGCGAATTGTCTTTATCGCTACTTATGTTTTCAGATAAGTCGTTAAGCGACATTGCGTTTGAAGTTGGCTTTTCAAGTTTATCTTATTTTAGCAAGGTTTTCAAAAAATTGTATGGTGTTTCACCGCTTAAATATAGAAAACTTTCATAATAAAAAACGCGATTTTAATTTTGATTGACACAATAAAAAAGCTAAACAGGAAGAGATTAAACTTTCCGTTTAGCTTTTTTTGTTTGTGAAAACCACGGGATAGTCCCGTGGTTCTAAAGTGGTTAACCTTTGCATAAGAAAACCTCCTGTGGTAAAATACTCAAGTAGTCCACACAAGAGTAAAACACAGGAGGTCATCTAATGAAAGATACAAAT
>JAZSMT010000039.1:0-10138 GCA_045536025.1 Christensenellaceae bacterium | reverse complement strand
CAACGCAAACAATATCACTTTTAGCCACAAGGCTAAAAATATCACTAATTTAATATTGTTTTTTGTGGATAAGAAAAGCACGCTATCTTTCACTTTTAGTGAAGTATAGTGTGCTATACTTTTATTTTGGATAAAAAATCCTTATGAGAGACGCACCCAATAGGGTGCTTTTTTAATGCTTATAAAGGTTTCGTTTGCATATTACAACCCCTTTTAAGGGATTAGTTGCAAGTTAGACGAGGCGTTTGCGTTTTTGCGGAAGGGAGCGACCTTATCGGTCGCAGGAATTTTGCAAAAATGCAAAGAACAAAGTATAACGCAGTAAATAAGCCCTTAAATAACGGCTTAAAATTTGCTTTTGTAAATAAGACGCATCAAGCTTTCGCTCATGTTGATATTTTCGCACACCACGTCGCCGTCAAAATAAAGGTCTATGGGGGCAAAGTTCCAAATAGATTTAACGCCTGCGTCAACTACGCGTTTTGCAACTTTTTCAGCTTGCTCTTTTTGAACGGAGATAATAGCTATATCGGTAGGGTTTTTTGAAAGGTAATTTTCAAGCTCGGAAACGTTGTAAACCTCCACCCCTTTAACGCCAGATAAGTGCTTAGTGGTAACGTCGAACACCGCTTTAACGAAAATGTTTTCATCAGAAAACCCTTGATAGCTTATAAGCGCCTGACCTATACGACCGCCACCTATAACGATTGCCGTGTGAACGTTGTTTATGCCCAAGATTTCTTTCATAATATCTTTAAGGTATTCAACGTTATATCCAACGCCAGTTTGGCCGAAACCGCCGAAATGCGATAGGTCTTGACGGACTTGAGAAGCGGTAATATTAAGCGCTTTTGAAATAGTTTTTGAAGAAACTCTTTGTATTTGGTTTTTGCAAAGCTCTTGAAGATAGCGATAATATTTTGGCAATCTTTCAACTACTCTTTCTGATATTTGTTTGTCCATTTTTCACCCTTATTTGGTTGTTAAATTTTATAAATAATGATAAAATATAGTTATGAAAACGTTTGCAAAGCTTATTAAAAATCATAGGACGATAAAATCGTACACTTATAGCAACGTAAAAGAGTACGAAAGTAGTGAGTTTTACTTTCATTTAAGCGAGATTTGCCGAAAGTTAGACGTTCCTACCCCTATAACGATTGACTATCATCGCGAATGCTATGAAAATTTTAATTCGGTAAAATTTTCGGCTGATGATTTCGTTGATAAAACGCCCTTTGATTATTTAGTTTTAGAAAATATATATTTATGAATAATTTTCATAAAGCTCCGCAATATAATAACGGAGGTAATTTATGAAAATTACAAGTATTATTTCTTTTATTTTAGTAATCGTAGGCGCGCTCGTGTGGCTGTCTGTTGGGTTATTCGGCTTTAACCCGGTAACCTTCTTACTCGGCGCAGGCATGATTCCGAGAATTATTTATATCCTCGTAGGCTTAGCAGGGCTTTGGGTAATATTTTTTACCTTTATGTACAAACCCTTTTCAAAGCTTAAAAATTAAGGTCTTTTAAGACCTTTTTTTATTTGCTTATTTTTTTACATATAAAGTAAACGGGCGTTCCTATTAAATATACGGATAAAAACTGCCCAACTAATATTTGAAACGCCGTGATAAAATAGGTTATAGGCTGGGCGGTAATTGAAAGTATAGTAATGGGAATTATAAGCGCGTTTATAATAATGGGAAAAATTCCGCCTACTAAAATCTTTAAAATATCACTTTTTATTTTTTTGGTTGCTAAACGCGTTAAAATTGCCGATAAAAAAGTGGCAAGCGTTCCAAACACTATATCCAAAACCCCGTTTCCAAAAAAGTTTGATATCAAGCAACCTATCGTAAGCCCGATAACGCTTTCTGGAAAAACAAGGGGAAGTAGCGTTAAGCTTTCGGAAATTCTTAATTGAAAAGCTCCGAAAGATATGGGATAAAGCGCTAACGTTAGCGCTACGTAAACGGAAGCTATTATTCCTGCCTTTGCTACGTTTTTACTACTTTGTAGTTTTATCATTTTGCACCTCGGTTTTTTTATTGTGAAGTGTTAGCCGAAAACCTTCACTTTATTTAGTTAAGTTAGTTTTTTAATGGTTTAGTTCTGGTTGCTTATAACAACCCCTTTAAGGCGTTAGTTTGGGTATTAGACGAGGCTCACGAAGGCAATAAGCAGAGATTGACCTTGTTGGTCATCGAGGTTTATCGACTAAGTAGAAACGAAGTGTAATGCCCAAAATTACGAATTAAAAATCAAATGACTGCCTGCGATATCTCACACCACAAACAGCCACCTGAAAAATATATAATAAGGGGGAAAACAAAGTAAAAATAATGCTTATACTATATACTTTTAAAATGGTTTTGTAAAGCGTTTTAAAGGGGTTTTTGAAAATTATTTTAAAATTTTTTTTAGTTTTCAAAATTTAAATAATAATAGGTTTTATCGCTGTTTTTAAGTGCGAAGCCCGCCTTTTTTAAACTGTTTAGACTAGGCGTGTTTCGCTTGTAGCATTTAGCAACGGGGCGTTTTTGTAAGGTGTTTTTTGCGTAATCGGCAATTAGCTTTACGGCTTCTGCGCCATAGCCGTTTCCGTGATGTTTTTTAAATAGCCTAACGCCTATTTCCACCTCGCCATCGTAAGTAAAGTTATGAAGAACGACTTCGCCCATAAGTTTTTTGTCGCCTTTTTTAAAAATTCCTAAACACATATTGTCTTTTGATTTAAAATCGGCACTTTGCATATCAAAAAAAGCGTCTTTCGTTGGCGTTTTTATATGCTGTTTATAATCATACCCCCAGTATTTATTGAGGGTTTTATTGGTATAAAGTTTAAAATAATCTTCCTTGTCCGATTTTTTTATTTTGCCTAAGTAAATTCTTTCGCCAACAATTTTGGGGTAAGTTTTTATTTGCATAGGCAAACCGACCGAAACGAAGTGTTTATGAATAAGCTTTATGGGCTGATACTGAGTTTTAGAAGTTCTTAATCCCATATCCCCCGAATCGTCCTCGCGGTTGATATAATTTACGCCATCTTTTTGACAAGTCTTTAAAAAGGCGTTAAAGGTTGCAGGATAAATGCCCTTGTAGTTTTTAAGCGCTTTTTCTATATGAATAATAAAGGTATCGCCTGAGTATTCGCCGATTGTAAACGAGCAAATTTTCCCGTCTATTTCCATATATCCACCAACGTAGGAAGCAAGGTTTAAATTTTCCACGAGCTTTATCGTGTTTTTATATTCGGCGCGCTCTACCCTGCCACCACCTTGATGCTCTTTTTTATATTCTTTTAAAAACGTTTTTAGCCTAACTACGTCTTTATTATGCAGTTTTTTAAATTTGGCGTTCGGGTAATTTTTATTAAAGCCGTTTATATGGTTTCTTTGCCCCGAAAACCTTTTGCCAACGAGGGTTTTGAGTGCCTCGTAATCGTATAAATAATCGCTGTAATCGCGGTTATATTCATAGGTGATATTTCCTGAGTAACGGCTTGAAAGCTTATTTACGAACTCCTCTTCAACGCACATAAAAGTTAGTGGTATTTTATTTTTTAAAGCGTATCGCTCAATTTCGAGCATAGCGCCGTCAAAATCCGCGCCCAAAGGAAGAAAAAACACCGTTTTTTTGTTTTTGAAATTACACTTTAAAATAAGGGTGTTATTAAAAACGGCGTAATTAAGATTATAAACGTCGTTCCACATATACAAAACGCCAGCCGATAAGTCGCAAACGCGATAAGGGCTGTTTTTGGTAAACATTTGTATTTTTTTTAAGCTTTTATCGTCAAAATCTTTAAATTTTATCATACAGTTTGAAAAGGAAGCTTAAGCTTCCTTTTTATCTTAGGCTTTGTTGCGAAAGAAGGTTGATTTGAAAGGGTGGCAAAATAACAAGCAAGACGAGGCAAATCCCGCAGATAATAGTATAATATTTTCAAGGGATTTAACAAAGCGTTGCGCCGTTAGTTTGACAACCTTTATCAATTGCGTTTTGCAATAAAGTCTTATCTAATTTTGTTTTGATTTTTCTCTAAAAATTCCGTTATATCGCAAATGCGGTCTAAATCGTCGGTGGTATAGTAATCGATATAAATTCTACCCTTTTTGTCGTTGCCAATTGCTTGAATTTTAGTGCCGAATACCTGTTGCATGCGCGAGATGAGGTCTTTAAGCTCTGCGCTTTGGTCTTCTTGGCGCTTGATTTGGCGAAGTCTTTTCTTCTCTTCGGGGGGGTTAAAATAATCTTTAACCTCTCTTTCTATTTCGCGAACGGACATTCCGTCTGCCACGCATTTTTTAGCAATTTTAATTTGCGCTTCAGTGGGAAGCGTTACGAGCGCCCTCGCGTGCCCTTGCGAAATTTTACCGCCCGAAACCATTTTAATAACCTCGTCCTCTAAACTTAAAAGCCTCAAGGTGTTGGCTATTGCCGAACGGCTTTTGCCGATACGCTCAGAAAGTTCTTCTTGGGTAAGCCCGTAATCGTCCATAAGCTGTTTCATTGCCATAGCCGATTCAATGGGGTTTAAGTCCTCACGTTGAAGATTTTCAATAAGCGAAATCTCTTTAATTTTTCTATCGTCGTACTCTTTAATTATTGCGGGTATTTTATCTTTTCCTGCAATTTTTGAAGCCCTAAAGCGACGTTCGCCGGCAATTATCATATATTTGCCGTCCCCGTCTTTGTTTACGACGATAGGCATAATAACGCCGTTAACCTTTATCGAGCTTGCAAGCTCGTCAAGCGCTTTTGGCTCGAAAACCTTTCTGGGCTGAGAGGGGTTGGGGTAAACGTCTTTAAGGTCTAATTCTAAAACGCCCGTTTTTATTTCTTCTTCGGTTACACCGAAGGTCTTTTTATAATCGTCTTCCGTTGAAGAAAAAAGCGCGGATAAACCCTTTCCTAATCCTTTACTCGACATCTTTTATCTCTCCTTTTGCTAAAAACTCTTTGGTAAGCTCGTCGTACGCTCTAGAGCCTGCGCATTTTGGGTCGTGAAGCATTACGGGCACGCCGTGGCTAGGAGCTTCAGAAACCCTGATGTTTCTTGGAACGACGGTATTAAATACTTTTTTGCCGAAAAACTTTCTAATTTCCTCGGCGATTTGCCTTGAAACGATGGCGCGCCCGTCGTACATAGTGAGCGAAACGCCCTCGATTTCAAGCTTTTTATTGAGGTGTTTTATAACTAGCTTTATGGTGTTCATCAGTTGCGACAAGCCCTCAAGCGCAAAATACTCGCATTGTATGGGTATGATAATACTGTCTGACGCGGTGAGCGCGTTAATGGTAAGTAGCCCGAGTGACGGAGGACAGTCTATCGTAATATAGTCGTAATACTTTTCCACCTTTTTAAGCGCCTCTTGCAAGCGCTTTTCGCGGTTTTTTATATAAACGAGCTCAACCTCTGCACCTGCTAAGTCAATACCTGCAGGTAAAATATCTAAGCGGTCGATTTTGGTGGGAATTATAACGTCTTTTGCCTCCGTATCGTCAATCAAAACGTTATAAACAGAGTTTTTAATGGCACTTTTGTTAAGCCCAAGCCCCGTGGTCGCGTTGCCTTGAGGGTCCATATCGATAAGCAAAACCTTTTTGCCGTGTTTTGCTAAATACGCCGACATATTAACGCAAGTTGTAGTTTTGCCTACACCGCCCTTTTGGTTGGAAAACGAAATGATTTTTCCCATAAAACTTTCCTTTAACCGTTATCTTTAGGCGTTTCTTCCACGCTTTCGGAAACCTTTTCTTCTACGGTTTTATTAATTTCTTCTTTTGCAAGTTCGCCGTCTACTTTAGCGAAGGGGTTTTCGTTGTAAAGCCCGTCACGCTCTTCCATAATCTTCATTATTTCTTGAGCAGTTTTATCTTCCATTATCATATCAACTTCGTCTTGATAAATAGTTTCACGCTCAATTAAAAGCCTTGCCATATTATCGAGTTTAGACTTGTTTTCCGATAAGAGTTTGGTGGCTTTTTCGTGAGCATTTTTGATAATTTTTTCTACTTCGTTGTCAATTACTTTTGCAAGCTCTTCAGAATAAGTTGCACGCGTTTGCATATCTTTACCGATAAACACTTGGTCGCCACCGCCGTAGTTTACAGGACCTACGATTTCACTCATACCCCACTCGGTAACCATCTTTCTTGCACGCTGGGTAATTACGCTTATATCGTTGGACGCGCCTGCCGAAATATCTTTTATTATAAGCTCTTCGGCAACTCTACCGCCAAGCGTCATAGCAATATCGTCTAAAAGCTTGCTCTTTTCGATATGATTGCTGTCGTTATCAGGTCTAGTCATAGTATAGCCTGCCGCCATACCACGAGGGATAATAGAAACCTCTTGAACGGGGTCGCACCCTGGAAGTAGCCTTGCAAGTATAGCGTGGCCAGCCTCGTGATAGGCAGTAATACGCTTATCACTTTCAGTTACTACTCTCGATTTCTTTTGAGGTCCTATAATAACTTTGTTAATCGCCTCGTAAAGGTCAACGTTAGTTATAAACTTTCTATCTGCTCTTGCCGCTAAGATTGCCGCCTCGTTTAAAAGGTTAGCAAGGTCTGCGCCTGAAAACCCTGCGGTAATTCTTGCAATAACTTTAAAGTTAACGTCTTTTGCAAGCGGTTTGTTGCGCGCGTGCACTTTAAGAATTGCCTCACGGCCTCTAACGTCAGGAATATTAACGTAAATTTGGCGGTCAAATCTACCCGGTCTTAAAAGCGCGGGGTCTAAAATGTCGGCACGGTTGGTTGCGGCGATTATGATTATACCCTCGTTTGCGTCAAAGCCGTCCATTTGAACGAGAAGTTGGTTACGCGTTTGCTCTCTTTCGTCGTTACCACCGCCAAGACCTGCGCCACGATGCCTACCTACCGCGTCAATTTCGTCAATAAACACGATACAAGGCATACTTTTTTTAGCCATTGCAAACAAATCTCTAACCCTACTTGCGCCAACGCCTACGAACATCTCAACGAAATCAGAACCCGATATCGAGAAGAAAGGAACGTTCGCCTCGCCCGCAACTGCTTTTGCAAAAAGAGTTTTACCCGTTCCCGGAGGGCCTACGAGAAGTACGCCTTTGGGAATTTTTGCGCCGAGCTCAGAGAATTTTTTGGGGTTTTTCAAAAATTCAACGATTTCTTGAAGTTCTTGCTTTTCCTCTTCAGCACCGGCAACGTCAGAAAACCTTACTTTTACGTTTTGGTTAACTCTTGCTTTTGTTTTGCCAAAGTCAAGCGCCGATTTATTAGAGCCGTTTACTTGGCGCATCATAACCATAACGAGAATAATTCCGATACCAACAACCACTATTGGCATTATAAGCGACGACCATACCGAGCCTTCGTTGGGGTCAGAATAATCTACCGATACACCGTTTGCGTATAAAACGTCTATAATCTTATCACTAAAAAATTCGCTTTCAGAGCCTCTGCCGTAGCTCGTAGTGTATTTTTGAACGTATCCGAGCGTCGATTTAACGTAGCCTGTTAAATTATATCCGTCAACTACGATTTTTTTAATTCTTTCTTCCTCGTTAACGAGGTCAGAATTGTATTTAGCCACTTTCGTGTTATTTTCACCGTCAACAACCTCAATGCAAGCGTATTTTAAAAACTCGTCGGTCGTTACGTCTTTAATAGAAAGCTTGTTAAGCAAAAAGAATATGCCAAATATTGCAATTACCGCAATTAAAACGATAATTAGCCACGCTTTCGAGCCTTGTTTTTTCATTTTTCCTCCTAATAAATATAAAAAGTCTAATCAAAATTATCTTACGCCATTTTAGCATAATTAATTTAAAATTACAATGATTTCACCTAATTATTATGTTAAATTTACAAAAATATTATATATAAACAACAAAAAACTACAAAATTAATTAATAACGCGTTAGGCGCAAACACTCACAAACTGCGCTAAAATTTACATTTAAAGTAGTTACACAATTGAAATTTTAATAAAAAAGTTTAAACTTGATAATTAGAGCTTAGCTTAAATTTTTATAATAAACTTAAAGTGGTAAACCATTTGTAACTTTACAATTAAATTATACAACAATTAAACGTAAAATCAATAAGATACTTAAAAATATCACGATTATTTCATTTAGGTTATTTTTTATTTTTAAAAAACACTTTAAATATAAATGCAATAACTTATATCTAAAAAAGATGTTTCACATGAAACAAATTTGGGCTAAATTTAATTTTAAAAAACCCAAAATCGCCGATTTTATCACACTTTTTAGAGTTTTAAAAAGTTTTTAATTTTCTCAAATTTATTAGTTGGTTTTCTTTGTCTACTGTAATTTTTTGTGGACAAAAATTAATGTTTCACGTGAAACAATTTATGCGCTAAAAACAGCTTTTGCGTATAATAAATTCGGGTTTTTTTATTAATTAAATTGTATTTTTTTGCCTATATGTTGTGGTTTTAAATTGTTTAGTGCTTTAAAAAACGCGTTGCGCTACAAAAATTAAGGCACAAAAAAACCACAAGAGTATATCTTGTGGTCAAATTTTATTAAAACGATACAAGTAGCGATTGAATAAACCCTAAATCCATAACCCAAGTGAGTAAATCGTTGAAAACACATTTTATGGGTTCGCCTGATTGTGCAATAGGTTGTAAAAGTCCGTTTACAAATTCAGTTGCAACGAGAGATAAAATAATAAATATTATAACTAAGAAGGCAAGCGTGATTGCAATACTGAATATCATGCCTAAAATTCTATCAATTGTGCCGAGTACAGGAAGTTCCGTAAGGGCTCTAAAAATCTTTTTAAGTATTGAAAATACGATAAGCGATAAAACAAAGGTGACAACGAAGGCGATTGCCGTAACAACCCAGCCCGTAACGATTTCGGTAAGCTGTAACTCTCCACCCTCAGCAATAATGATTTGGGCTAAGGTGTTATGCAAAAATGCAGGTATTTCGGTTTTTGAAAGCGAGGTTAAAATTTGTTCTTCACTACCGTTTAAAACAACGCCCTCAAGCCCCATTAAGCTATCAATTTGCGCTTTTATTGATTCGGGGATAGCAGGGAAGGTTGTGGATAAAAACTCTGCAACGTAAGTACAGGTAAATATCGCAACAACGAGGGCGGCAATTCCGCCAAGCAAGGCAAATATTTGCCTTACAAAGCCTTTAGCAAGCCCTACGATTAAAGCAATAATCAAAACGGCAAGAACAACGAGATCAACCAGCGCAACGTTCGTCCCACCCAGCGCTATAACCGAGGGGATAGCAAGTAAATTAAGCATAGTTTAACTCCTGTTTTTAATATAAAGTTTTATAGAGATATTTTATCATACCCCGTAGTTTATGTCAATATAAGATGACAAATATAAACTAAATTAATTTTTAACATCAAATTCGTTATTTATACCGATTAAAACTTTAAAAAACGGTTTACAATAATATATATGAGTCAATTTATATTTAATAGCTTAAAGCGCGATAATTCAGAGGAAATTTCAAAAACTATAAATCTATTATATAATACGGATAAGCCCGTTATAATATGCGTGGGCTCAGACCTGGTAGTTGGAGATAGTTTAGGGCCTATAGTTGGCACTAAACTCATTGAAAAGTTGCAGGGAAAGGCCTTTGTTTACGGCACGCTACAAAGCCCTGTAACAGCTAAAGAAATAGGGATTATAAAAGCTCAAATAAAAAAACTACACCCGTATTCTAAAATACTTGTAATTGACGCCGCAATAGGAAACGAAGAGGAAATCGGTTACGTAAAGATATCTGGCGTAGGCATCAAGCCCGGGCTTGGCGTTAATAAAGACCTGCCAATCATTGGCGACGTATCGGTAATAGGTATAGTATCTAGTAAATCTGACAAAAACCTCAACTTTTCCACGAGATTTTCGCTAGTTTACGCACTTGTAAACGATATTGTAAGCGGCATTGAAAAAGCTATTGTATAAACTAAAAACTACGCATAAGTACATCTCTCATAGGGATTTTTTATCCAAAATAAAAGTATAGCACACTATACTTCACTAAAAGTGAAAGATAGCGTGCTTTTCTTATCCACAAAAAACAATATTAAATTAGTGATATTTTTAGCCTTGTGGCTAAAAGTGATATTGTTTGCGTTG
>JAZSMT010000025.1:0-75138 GCA_045536025.1 Christensenellaceae bacterium | reverse complement strand
CTTTTAAGACGTTAGTTGCAAGTTAAAGAAGGCTCGCATAGACGGGTGGTTGCAATAGACCTTTTTGGTCATTGCAGACACATGGCAACGGCAGAAACAACGCCCAACGCCGTAAATTACGACTTAAATTTAGTCGTCGATATCAAAACTTTCAAGCGCCGATTTTTTAGCTTGGGGCTTACTATCGCCGTGTTTAACGAAGAACATTGTTACAAACGCAAGCGCTACGCAGATTGACGCGTACGGGAATAGCGGGCTCATATTTCCTGCTAAATCCATAATTGCACCCGATAAAATAGGCGTTAAAACTTGAGCCGACATTGACGCCGTGTAATACCAACCCGTATACTTACCGGTATCCCCTGCTTTTGCAAGTTCAACTACCATTGGGAAGGAGTTTACGTTAATGGTTGCCCACGCAACGCCTGCTATTGCAAAGAGAATATACATAAATATAGGACTGCTGTCTTTAGTCATAAATATTGCGATAAAGAAAGCTGTTGCAAGCATAGCTACGCCGGTTAAAATAGTCTTTCTTCTACCGAATTTAGATGCAACTATACCAACGGGAATATACGCTACTATCGCGCCAGCTTGAGCAATAAGTAAGGTTAAATCGTAACTTTGTTCAAGCACGCTGTCAGCATAAAGCGAATACTTAGAGGTAATAGCGTTGTAACCCATATACCAAAGCGCAACTGACGCTAAAATAAGTAAAAGAGATACGAGCTTGTCTTTAGGAAGCTTTACGTTAACGTTTTCGTCAGTATTTTCTTCCTCTTCTTCAATGCCAAGCCTTGCAGTTTCTTCTTGCATTTCTTTAGCCCATTTATTTTCTTTAACGGTAATTAAGAAAATAACTAAGCCTAAAAGCATAATACCGCAAACGCCGATATAATAGGGCATAAAGTTATTCATATTATCCTTACCAACCGTTATTATCATACCGAGTGCAAGAACTAATAAGCCACCTGCTGTTCCCATAAGGTTAATAATTGCGTTACCTTTAGAGCGCAAGGGTTTAATAGTTACGTCAGGCATAAGTGCAACGGCTGGCGAACGGAAGGTTGCCATTGATATAAGCGTAATTAAAAGTACGCCTATAAACAACCACATATTTCCAATAAGGGGTATGAAAATAAAGGATATTACGGCGCAAATAGTTCCAAAGAATATAAACACCGTTCTTTTACCGTATTTAGTTTTAACTTTATCCGAAATCCCACCAAATAGTGGAAGCATAAATACTGCAAGCACGTTGTCAAGCGCCATAATAATACCCGACTGAGTTTGTGACATACCAAACTTATAAGTCATAAGCAAAGGTATAGTTTTATCATACGCTTGCCAAAACGCCGAGATTAAGAAAAACGCAAAACCTACGAGTATCGTTCTTTTGTAATTGAGTTTCATAAGGATATCCTCCTATTATTTTTTACTCTCAAAGCCGTAGATAAGTCTATGGCAACTTTCACACTCTTTAATTACGCCCGAACTTAACTCTTCAATAAAGTTAATGGGCATTGAGGTTGCGCAGAAGGGACAATAATTCATCTTTTTTGATAAATCAAGCCCGAAAACTATCGGGAATTTTTTATCCTTTCTTCTAACGAGATAGCGCTCCATTAAGCTCTTTTCAATTTTTTCTTCTAACGCTTTAAGCTCGGCTTTTAACTTTTGAACCTCTTCTTTTTTAGAGTTCTTAAGCTCTTCGAGCTTAGGCTTGTATTCGGCGTATTGCGCTTTCATTACGGTGTTTGCTTGACCAAGCTTTTTGTATTCAGCGTATAGCTCGTTCATTTCCTTTGAAAGTGCGTTTGCCTTTTGCTCGGTAGCGGAAATCTTGTCAGAAACCTCAAAATATTTCTTTTTAAGATATTCAACCTCCTCTTCCGTTTCGCAAGCTTCAAGCGATTTTTCAAACTCTTTCGCCGATTTTACAAGGCTTTCAAGCTCGGATATTGCCAAATTGTAATTATCGCTTGCAATTTGCGCTTTTTTATCAAGCTCTGAAAGGCTGTCTTTTACCGTTGACAAAAACTTATATGCAGTTAAGTACTTTTTAGCAACTTCGCTACCGTTGAGTTCGTCTTCAACCGCTTTTAAATTTTTGTCGATTTCTTGATATTCGACGATAAATTTAGTTTGCTGTTCCATAATATACCTCCAAACGAATTAAAGCATTTGTGCGTTTTCGTAAAAAACGCAGTTTAATCCGACTAATTTTTCTTTTACTATTTTATAATACTTTTTAAAGCCGTACGCCTCGCTAGAATAATGCGAAACGTTAAGCACGCATTTGCCCTTTTCAAGCGCGTATAGTATTACGTGATGTTTTATATCCGACGAAACGAGTAAATCAGCCTCGCTTGATAAGTCAATTTCTTTTATATCAAGCCCCGAACCGCAAAAACTTGCGATTTTTTTTATTTTTGTATCGGCATTTCCAAAAAGCATAGCGTTTTCAGTTTCAAAAACCTTAATATACTCGTTTTTAATCTCGCCTGCGGTGGCGTTTTTATAAAAAATTCTTCCGTAACCGCAACCATCGCCTAAATCGTAAATAATTTTTTGCTCGGTTGCGCCTAAGCCGTTTGCCAAATGATAGTCGATACCCTCACTTGCTACGTCAACGTTTAAGTGCATTGATATAATTCCGATACCGCAATTTAAACATTTTCTAAGCGCACCGTCTATAGATTTTATGGGTGCGTAGATTGCAGGGTGATGCGTAACTATTAGATTGCACCCGTTATCCTTTGCAAATTGTACGCAAGCCTCGGTTAAATCAAGGGTAAAAAGTACGCCTTTTACCTCCCCGTCAACGTCAGCAAGTACACCGCTGTTGTCGTAACCGTCTATCATCTTTTGAAAGTCGTAAGAAAGTTTAAGTGGTGCATAACCGTTTAACACGCTAAATATTTCATTACTTTTCATTTTATAAGTTCCTTTAGCATAAAAAGTTTGAGCTTGGCGGTTTCTTTGCTTAGTTTCGACGCCTTTTCGTCTACTAAAACGCCTTCTAAAACGCCTATATCGTATTTGACTTTTCTAATAAAACCGTCCGGCTTTTCGTTTAGGTTATCACGCCCGAATATCAGTTCTTTCGGCGAGTAAAAATCTTCGCCCTTTACAGCCGATATCGCGTCGTAAAACTTACCTTGAGAATAAAAGGTAAAATCTTTTAAGATTTTATATCCCCTATCGAGCAAAATTTTACGCACCTTGTCAGTATTTTTTTGAGGGGCTAAAACCAAGCTGTTAGGCAAAATATCACCGCTTAAAATCTTAACGATTTCTTCCCCGCCCATACCTGCGATTATCGCACCGTCTGGCGTGGTAGTATAACCCTCGAAACCGTCGGATACGATAAATTCAACCTTATCGCCGTACGGTGATAAAAGATTTATTGCTTTATCTAAACTCTTTTTGGATATATCAGAAAGTATTACCTTTTTATATTTACCACTTTTTATAACCATTTGGGCAATATAGCCGTGGTCACAACCAACGTCGGCAAACACCTCGCCCTCACCTATTAAATCAAACAGTATTTCAAGCCTTGACATTATTCGAGATACTCTTTAAGTTTTTTCGAACGCGATGGGTGGCGAAGTTTTCTAAGCGCTTTTGCCTCTATTTGACGAATTCTTTCACGCGTTACGTTGAATTCTTTACCAACTTCTTCAAGCGTTCTCGGCTTGCCGTCGTCAATACCGTATCTTAAGCGAAGCACCTTTTCTTCTCTCGGCGTTAACGTGTCAAGAATTGAAATGAGTTGCTTTTTAAGCATTGCAAAGGCAACCACGTCGCTCGGGCTTGCCGACTTTTCGTCCTCGATAAACGTGCCGAGGTTACTGTCCTCTTCCTCGCCGATAGGTGTTTCAAGCGAAACGGGGTCTTGAGCAATAGTTTGAATTTCAACTACCTTTTCAACCGATATACCCATTGCTTCGGCAATTTCTTCGGGTGTGGGTTCACGGCCTAAGTCTTGTAAAAGTTGACGTGAAATTTTGATAAGTTTATTTATCGTTTCAACCATATGAACGGGAATTCTTATCGTTCTTGCTTGGTCGGCAATCGCACGAGTTATAGCTTGGCGAATCCACCAAGTTGCATAGGTCGAGAACTTAAAGCCTTTAGTGTAGTCAAACTTTTCAACCGCCTTCATAAGCCCTAAGTTACCCTCTTGAATAAGGTCTAAAAGGTGCATACCTCTTCCAACGTATCTCTTTGCAATAGATACGACTAACCTTAAGTTGGCTTCGGATAAGCGCTTTTTAGCCCACTCGTCACCCTGCATCATTTTTTCGGCAAGCTCGGTTTCTTCTTCGGTGGAAAGTAGTGCGACTTTACCGATATCTTTAAGGTAAACCTTAACGGGGTCGTCCATCGAAACTTCTTTTTCAAGCTGATTTAATAAATCGTTATCTCTAGCAGCAATATCGTCGTAACTGTCAACGATTTCTATGCCCTTTTCTTTAAGTGCGTCGTAAATAACCTCCGTTTGCTCGGGTGAAATTTTATGCTTGTCTAACTTATCCAAAAGCTCGTCCGTCTTGATAAATTTTTTACCAGCATAGGCGGTAATTATTTCATCAGTAATTAATGTTAATTGTTCTTTAGATACACTCATTTTTTCCTCCGTTATATTTTGGATATTTCTTTGGTTTTTTGCGCTATCATAAGCGCAAGTTTTGATTTTTGAGAAGCGTCTATCTCGTTTTTGTAAAGCTCACTTAAATTTTTAAGGTCGTTTTCGAGGTTGCTTTTGTAAACGACATTATAGCAGTCGTCAAAATAACGCTTTTCCTGCTCTTTTTGCAAAATAACGTCGCCAGCGCCGAGCACGGCGTTAAGTTCCTTAAGCCCCTCCTCGCCTACAACTGAGTATAGCTTTGAATTAACGTCCCCACTATAATACAGCAAAAACTCGGCTATCTTTTCACGCGTTTTATCGCTGAAATATACGGCTGAAACGTCTTTACCTTTGGTATATTCTTTGTCGTTTATAAACGCCCACAACACTGCCCTTTCGGCAACCGAAAGCCCGTCCGTAGCAACGCCTTTTATCTCAATTTTTTCCTGTGGTTTTTGAACCTCTACCGTAACGCTACCGCTTTCTAAATCGCGTTTTAAAGACTGATAGCTTATCCCCGAACGGTCGCCAACCTTATGTAAAAGTTCTTCTTTTAAAAACTCGCTTTTTACAGTTTTTATAAGCTGTAAACACTCGGCTAAATACTTTCTTTTGTCGGACGCGTCGGTTAAATCTTTACCACTTTCTATAACGTTAAGTTTAAAATCGATAAGCGGAATTGACTTACTTAACAAATCAGCATAAGCCTCTTTGCCGTACTTTCTTATAACGTCGTCAGGGTCAAGCCCGTCGGGAAGAGATACGATTTTAACCTCAAATCCCTCGTTTTCGAAAATATCAAGACTTCTAAGGGTTGCTTTTTGACCTGCACCGTCCCCGTCGTAACTAACTAAAACCTTTCCAGTGTAACGCTTTAGTAGCTTTGCTTGGCTGAGAGTTAAGCTCGTACCCATAGAGGCAACTACGTTTTCAAAACCAGCCATATTTAGGGATATCGCATCCATATACCCCTCTACCATAATAACGTAGTCAAGGTCGGTTTCTTGACGGATTTTTTTGAGGTTGTTTACGTTGAATAATGTGTTTTTCTTGTTAAAAAGCACCGTTTCAGAGGTGTTTTTATACTTACCAAAGCCTTTATCTTCTAAAATTCTACCGCCAAAGGCGATAACCTTTCCCATAGAATTGATAATGGGAACGATAAGCCTCTCTGCCTGAAAGTCGTAAACGCCTTTATTTCCTCTCTGGCAAGCGCCTGCTTCAAGCATTTCCTCTTCGGTGTAGCCTAGTTTTTTAAGATGATTTGGTAGCGAATAATAGTCAAGCGACGCGCCCATCCCAAACTTTCTAACCGTTTTTTCGTCAAGCCCGCGCTTAGCAAGATATTCAAGCATATTATCGGCTTTTGGTAAATTTTTTGCGTAAAACACGGCGGTATCGCGCATTAAAGAAAATAGCCTTTCTTTCTTGTTTCTTGCCTTTTTTGCCTCTTCTTCACTTTTAAAATCACTTTCGGGAAGTGGCATTTTAACGCGCTCGGCAAGGATTTTAACGGCGTCCATAAAATCGACCGTTTCAACCTCTTGAATAAACTTGATAACGTCGCCACCCTTACCACAGCCAAAGCAGTGGTAAAACTGCCCCGGTTCGTTCACCGTGAACGACGGCGTTTTTTCGGTATGCCCAGGAAGCGGACAACACGCCCAGTAGTTGGTAGAGCCCTTTCTTTGCAGGTTACAATACCGACTAACCACGTCAACTATGTTGTTTTTACTTTTAAGTTCTTCTATGAACTTTTCGTCGATAATCGGCATTTAACCCCCTTAAAAACTTTGCGGAATAAAAATTTGCGAAAAAATCTTGATTGCATATCTATCCGTCATACCCGATAAATAATCGCAAATAACGGTAGATAAATCGTAACTATCAAGAAGGTTTTTATACATTTGAGGTAATTTATCGCTATTTTTTGAAAAGTAGTCGTACATGCAAGAAAGCATTTGACCTGCCCGTTCCTCTTCCTTTTTGGCAGTTTCCATCATATACACCCTTTCAAACATAAAACTTCTCAGCTCAGTCATAGCCTCGTCTACCTCGGGAGCGAGCGAAACTACGTTTTTTAAAACGCTGTTTTCGTACGCTGAGCTTATCATTTTGTTAATTCTTTCCCTCGACGTTGCGCCAAGAACTTTTAAAACCATATCGGGAAGTTCGGTAGCTTTTATAACGCCCTTTCTAACGGCGTCGTCCACGTCGTGATTTAAGTAAGCTATTCGGTCAGATAAAGATACCACTTGCCCCTCTAAGGTTTTAGGGTGAGTACCCGTCTTATGATTGAGTATACCGTCGCGCACCTCACTTGTAAGGTTTAAGCCTTTACCTGAATTTTCAAGCACGTCAACCACCCTTAATGACTGCTCGTTGTGCTTAAATCCGTTTGGCGAAAGTTTTGACAAAACCCTCTCGCCTGCGTGCCCGAAAGGAGTGTGCCCTAAATCGTGCCCAAGTGCAATAGCCTCGGTTAAATCCTCGTTAAGCGATAACGCCCTTGCTATCGACCTTGCTATTTGCGACACGTCAAGCGTATGCGTAAGCCTCGTCATATAATGGTCGCCCTCGGGCGAGAAAAACACTTGCGTTTTGTTTTTTAACCTTATAAACGCCCTTGAGTATATTATTCTATCTCTATCGCGCTGAAATTCCGTACGCATAGAGCAAGGCGTTTCCTCGAGCCTCCTACCGAGCGTATCTTTCGATTTAACCGCGAAAGGGGATAAAAACGCGTCTTCTTTTTTAAGTGTTAACTCTTTAACGGATAATCTTTGCATTTAACCTCTCGTGAATTATTAAATATATACAATAATTTTGCAAAATAACCTTTAATTTTTATAAAAAATTACGAAATTTATTAATTTTTAGTAAAAACGTTAATAATTTTACCGTTTAAATTGCTTTCATCAGCTACTATTTTATAAATTTCACTAGCAACGTCGCTTGCGGTAGGAACTGTGTTTAAGCCACAGCTATTTACAAACTCTATCTTATCACTTTGGCTTAAATGGGCGTTCATTGGCGTATCAATAAGCCCTAAAACTAATGATAAAACCTCAATTTGAGAAGAACAAAGCTCGTTAGACAACGCTTCGGTAATTCCTAAAATACCAGCCTTCGTTGCCGAATAAGCAACCTCACAACTACCGCCCTCTAAGGCAAATATTGAAGAAACGTTAATTATCCTGCCACCATTTTCAAGCATTGATAAAACCGCCCTCTTATTAGTAAAAAGCGTTCCTATTAAATTGACGTTTACCACCCTTTTTATATCTTCTGCGCCAACGTCAATAAGCAATTTTTGTGGTAAAGCAACGCCTGCGTTTGCTATAACGAGCGTGGGCTTAGAGTATCTTTTTTCGGCATAGTCAAAAAGTGCGTTCACGTCGCTTTCAACCGAAACGTCGCACTTGATACACGGTATGCCGTAGTCCCTTTCAAGTCGCTTGGCACTTTCTTCATTGGTCAAGTAACTGCCAACTACGTTATACCCCTCGCTTTTAAGTTTTATGGCGGTGGCGTAGCCTATTCCGCTACTTGCACCCGTAATAATAGCCGTTTTCATAAAAATTGAAATACCTGACAGGATATATCGCTGTCAGGTAAAGAAAAATTATTTTTTAACTCTTTCCATATAGTCGCCGGTACGAGTGTCAATACGAATAACGTCACCCTCGTTAACAAACATAGGCACTTGAATATAAAGCCCCGTTTCGATTTTAACCTGCTTGGTAGCGTTGGTAGCGGTGTTGCCTGCTACGCTTGGCTCAGCTTCGATAACCTCAAGCTCAACGAAGTTTTCGCACTCTACCGAGAAAGCCTTACCCTTGTAGAACTTAACCGTTACGGGGTCGTTTTCTTTAACGTATTTAAGCGCGTCTTCAACTTGGTCGTAGTTAAGAGGTTCCATATTATACTCTTCGTCCATGAAGTAGTAAAGTTCACCGTCGTTATACGAATAAGTCATCTTCTTGGTTTCGATAATCGCGTTTTCAAACTTTTCGGTGGGGTTGAAAGTAATTTGTAAAACCTTACCGTCAACAATGTTTTTAAGCGTAGTTCTTACGAACGCTGCACCCTTACCCGGTTTAACGTGTAAAAAGTCAACAACCGTGTAAATCTTACCCTCGTATTCGATGGTTACGCCTTTTCTTAAATCGCCTGCTAATACCATATTAAAATTTTCTCCTTGAAAAATTATTTTTTATTTCACCGATAAAATTATCGGGTCTTTACTACTTTTCATTAACGATTTGCACTTACCGCCACTAAGTACAACCGTATCTTCAATTCGCACGCCGAACTTGTTTTCGAGATATACGCCCGGCTCGATTGAAAAAACCATACCGTCTTCAAGCACCGCGTCACACCTAGGGCTTAAAGTTGGATATTCGTGAATTTTTACGCCTATGCCGTGCCCGAGTGAGTGAGCAAAATACTCATCAAGCCCACAACTTTTAAGATAATTTCTTGCAAGAATATCTGCCGAGCGACAAGTCATACCCGAACGGATATTTCTATAAGCATAATCTTGCGCGCATTTTACGGCGTTATAAACTCTTAAAAATTCGTACGACGGCTCGCCAAAAAATAAAGTTCGCGTTATATCGGATAAATAACCTTGATAGCTACAGCCAAAGTCCATAAGAATTGGCGTGTTTTTTTCAAGCTTTTTATCTGCGGTTTTATAGTGCGGAACGGAGCTACCCTTTCCAAACGCCACTATAGACTCAAAGCCAACAGCCCCTCCAAGTAGCTTAAAGTTATATTCTAAAACTGCTGAAACTTCAAGTTCCGTAACTCCCTCTTTTATAAAGGGTAAAGTTTTTTCGAAAGCTTTTTCAGTAATTTCGCACGCCTTTTGAATTTTAGATAACTCACTCTCCGTTTTTATAGCCGAAAACTTATTGTAACTTTCGGTATAATCATAAACTAAATAGCCGAGTGAAACTAGACGACTGTAAAGGGTTGCCGAAGTGTAATTATAAACTAGCCCAACGCTTTTAACGCCACAATCTTGTAAAAGCTTTTCAAGCGGTAGCTCGGATAATAAATAACACTCTGCCCTTGCTTGTAATTTAGCGTGCTCAATATAGCGCCCATCCGTTAAAAGATAGTTTTTATCGCCAACAATTACCAAATAGCCATCGTCAACGTAAAACCCGCTATAGCTGAATATTAAATCACCGTCTTGCAATATAACGGCGCTTATATCTAAATCTTTCATACTGACCGTATATATATTAACATACTTAATATATTTAGTCAACTTTAGGCGTAAAATTTTTAACTTTTAGATAATTGTTTGTCGAAAAAATCTATAAGAATTGAAGTTTTATTTCTTTTACGCCTAAAAACACTTGAAATTTTTAGCGAAAAGATTATAATTTAAGTATGCAAAGTAAAGAACAGTTCAACAGCGTGGTTGCTAAAAACATAGTAAAGTATAGAAAATACCACAATCTAACCCAAGCCTCACTCGCTGAAAAACTTAATTATTCGGATAAAGCCGTTGCTAAATGGGAAAGCGGTGAAAGCCTTCCTGATACTTACGTTTTGTATCAAATATCACAAATTTTTGGCATTACGCTTAACGACTTGCTTTCGGAAAAAAAGCGTGCTAAAATGCCCGCTAATAAAGTAAGGTCTATAATAATACCCTTGCTTGCCGACTGTATCGTGTGGCTGGTTGCTCTTCTTGCTTTCGTAACTTTGAGCGCTGTTTTTGAAAACGATTATAGGTTTTGGCTTTGCTTTATAACAGCCGTTCCCGTTTCGTTTATACTGTTTTTGGTATTTTCGTGCGTATTCAAAAATCAGCTTTTTCAGTTTATCTCAATTACGGGCATTATTTGGTCAACTTTGGTTGCTCTACACCTATATTTAATTAACGTAACTCCCGTTAGTCACTACGTATATTTTATAGGCATACCTATTCAAATAGCGTTTTTACTATTTTACGGTTACCTTTCAATCCCCCACATAAAATTTAAAAGAAAATCAAAAAACGAAGTCAAGTGACTTCGTTTTTTTATTATAGTAGCGGAGCAAATATTCTAACGAGTGAGCTTATAAACCTTTGCGTAAGGCTATTTTTAAGCTCTTCAGTTCTTACCTCGTGCGAGCTGTCTATAACGCTTAAAACGTCTTTCTTTACGTCTTTTATACTCTCGGTTTTATAAAGCAAAACACCGTTTTCAAAGTGATGAACTAGTGAGCGATAATCTAAATTTATAGTTCCTACCATTGCGTATTCGTCATCAACTAGATAGGTTTTTGCATGCATAAACCCAGGTGTATATTCGTAAATTTTAACACCCGCGCTCATAAGACGAGAATAGTAGCTTTTAGTCATTGTAAAAACCAGCTTTTTATCGGGAATATGCGGAACGATAATTTTTACGTCCACCCCTCGTAAGGAGGCGTTTTCTATATCGGTTAATAAATCGTTATCAATAATGAGATAAGGCGTTGTAATATACACGTAACGCTTAGCACAAGCAAGGAGGTTTTGAATAACCGATTTTGAAACACACCTTGGATACAGCGGTTTAGGTCCGTCGCCAAACGGCATAACGTAACCATGAAATTCTTTAACTATTTCTTTAGGGAAACAGTTATCAGGCGTTTCAACTAACTTTTTAACGTTTATACCGTAATCAATCAAAAACAGTTTAGTAAGCTCCCAAACACCTTCGCCGTAAAGCCTGATACCACAATCCTTCCAGTGCCCGAAACGCTTAATAATGTTTACGTATTCGTCTGCAATATTAAAACCGCCCGTGTATCCAATTTTACCGTCAATTATTAGCATTTTGCGGTGATTTCTGTTATTAAACTCGCTGTCAGCATTGCCGTTTAGCCTTGAAAACTGTACTGCTTTTATACCCTCTTTTTCAAGTGTTTTAGAGTAATTGCCCGGTAAGGTTCTCATACAGCCGATATCGTCAAACACCACTCTAACGTCAACGCCCTCTTGCGCTTTTTTTATTAAAATTTCGTGAACGGAATTCCAAAAAACACCGTCATCTATTATAAAAAACTCCAAAAATATAAATTTTTTAGCCTTTTTAAGGTCAACAAGCATCGTTTTTGAAAGTTCTGAAATATTGCCATAATACTCAGTTTTAGTATTAGTAAAAAGGTGCGCTCCAGATATTTTAGACAGCATTTTGAACTGATTATAAGCTACAACCTCATCCTCGTTAAGCAATGAAAATTCATATTTGTCACTTTTATCGTAGGTGCTTTTGTCAATATCTTTAAGCCTTTTTATGTATTTTTTCTTGAGCTTTCTTGAAGAAAAGATAAAATATAGCATAAAACCAGCCACGGGTATAACTAAAACGACAACCAGCCACGGAACTTTATAATCGGGGTTATCGTCTGACGCTATTATTTTTATAGCGCAGGCTATTTCAGTAATTATGGCAAGCGTGTAAAAATAAGGAACGTAATAGCATAGCGCTACGACTATGCCTATTATAGTAACGATTTCTAAAACCGCAATAAGCATAGCTATTATATATCTAAGCGGAATATACTTAAATTTTTTAGGCTTATTCATAGTAAATTCTCCGTTTTTTATAATGTTAACATTATAATGTGTGTATTATATGAAAAAAAAGGAAGAATTTCTTCCTTTTTTGTTATTTTTGACAAGTTAATTTAAAAGTTCGTCAGTAAGCGACAAAATTTTTTGTTGATATTTTTTCTTTCTTGAAGAAAGCATATTTTTATAAATGAAATAATTTACGCTTACCATTAAAATACCTACTACGCCCACTACGATACCAAGCATCATTAAATCGCCTATTATTTTCATTGCAAGGCACATACCAGTACCAAAAACGAGCGAGCCGATAGTTCCAAACACGTACGCAAAGATAAGCGCAGGCATTTTCACCTTTTTATCGAGCGCCTTAAGTTCGTCAACCTTGGTTGCTTCCTTTTGAATGTAGCTTTCTCTAATTTTGTTAATTTCGTTAATTTCTCTTGATGACATAATTTTTAAACTCTCCTTTTCAATTTATACCATCATTATACTCACCACATGTTAAGGGTTTAATAAAAATTAATTAACTATTTGAAAAGGTTTTGTTAAAATTATGTTAAAGTTGAAATTTACTTATTTTCGCCGAGTAACTCTTCGGTGATTGAAAGTATTTCATCTCCGTATTTAGCCTTTAACTTTTTAAGCACCCATTTAAAAACGAGATATGCTAGCGCCGTGGGAATTACACCTATAAGCGCAACGATTACCCCCCACAACGGCATATTAAATTCAAGCACCATTGAAAAGCCTAGCCCGAAAATTAAAAGACCTATTACGCCTACCGAAATCGAAACGGCTTTGGGGATACCGTTTACCATAGCGTCGAGCCTTCTTATTCTTTCGAGTTTGCTTTCAGTTTGTGATTTACTTTCGTATCTACTACGTATGTTTTTTATTTCGGCGCGTTCCTTTTCATCAAGTGCCGAATATTTAAATTCAAATTTATCCATTAGTTTCCTTTATATAATTTTTAAGTTGTTTGTTAGAATTTATTACCATATATATGCCAAGCAGTAAAGTAAATAAGCATACGGTAGCGCCCGTCAAGGCGTTTGCAAAGCCTACGCCCTGCCCGTCTGAAAATGTAAAGAGCAAAGTTGTTTGCAATGCAAGAAGTGAAACCGACGCGTCCGCCAAACTTATCGAGCGCAAGCCTCTAATGGTCGCGTCGTCAGATTTTTTAGATTTAATAATATTGTAAATTGCAAGTGTTAGCTTAAAAAAAGTATATGCCGCAACGGCGTATATCGTCCAACCGATACGTATAAAAGCCTTTCCGTCGGCAACCATTTCAAGTATTGCAAAAGAAAGCGCAAGGGGCATTAGGGTTAAAATATATCCTACTAAGCGATATTTTTTAACTTCGGTAACTTTATTGCCTACAAGGTTTTGGTCTTTACGCTTTGCGCCTTGATAAAACAGTATCAAAAAGCGCATACCCGTTAATAACAAATAGTAAATTGCAAGCGCACCGTACCAAATTGAAAGTTCTATGATAGCGACCACGCCGTTAAAGGCAACGTAAAGTAAATTTATCGTAAGCGAAACGCCGGCAAAAACAATAGTTCTGTAATCATAGCTTTCCATCATGTGGTTAAGCATTTTGTGTCTTTTTATAAAAGCTATTACAGACGCCTTCATTTTAGGCACGAATTTTACAATCGTGTATACCGAATAACCAAGCGTTATCGCCGCTAAAGCGTAAAAAACGTATGAAAGAATTGAGATTACAGCTTGCGTGCCGTCGTCTATTATAACGAAGGTTAAAGCACCTGCTATTGACAATACTGTCAAAACGTAACTAAACACTAAAAATTTTACAGGCGGACTAAGTAAAAATTTTAATATTTTTCTAAACTTATCCATTTACAACTCACCTTACAACGATAGTGAACGAACTTCCCACACCTTTTTCACTAGTTACGTAAATTTCACCACCTAAAACGTCTACAACTTTTTTAACAAGCGCAAGCCCTAAGCCGTTACCCTCTTCCGAGTGCGAGCTGTCAGCCTGATAAAACTTGTCAAATATCCTTTCGCCCACTTCTTTAGAAATACCAACACCCGTATCGGATACGGTAATTTCCGCCTTATTGCCATATTTTTTTAAGCTGACGGCAACCTTTCCACCGTTTGGCGTAAACTTAACTGCGTTTGAAATCAAGTTATTTAAAACGATTTCCAAATAACCCTTTGAAGAGTTAATTTCAACCTCGTCAATATCGCAATCGAGGGTTATATTTTTATCTTCTATTGCCTGCTCGAAGCTCAATATACACTCTGCAAGCAGTCCATCAAGCTTGAAATTCTCAATCTCGATAACAAGTTCTTGATTTTCAAGTTTATTAAGTTTTAATACGTTGGATACGAGGTTTGAAAGCCTTTGCGTAGACGATAAAATTACGGCTAAGTATTTATTTTTGGTCGCATTGTCAATACCGTCACGCTTTAATAGGGTTGCATAGTTTTTTATGTTAGATAAAGGAGTTTTGATTTCATGCGAAACGTTAGAGATAAAATCGGTTTTAAGTATTTCACTCTTTTCAAGCTCCCCTGCCAAACGATTAAGATTTTCCATAATCAAATCGTATTCGTCGTAACTTTCGTAGCTGTGAGTTGGATTAACCCTCACAGAAAAATCGCCCTCGCTCATTCTATCAGTAGCAGTCAAGATTTTTTGAACGGGCTTTTCTATCATAATTTTACGTCTTAAAATATCGGCAAGCGTGCATGCAAGCGATAATAAAATAATAACTATTAGCATCGTAACTACTATAGAGGTTACGTTGCCGTCCGTCTTTTCGTTAACGATTGCATAAGCAAAAAACGATACCGTCATTACCGTTGCTACTACTAAAAAGAATATAAAGTAGCCAATAATGGTTATTTTCTTATTTTTCATTTAAGCACCGCCTTGTAACCCAAGCCGTGAACGGTAACAATTTCAAACCCGTCGCACACTTTAGTTTTTTCGCGTAGCTTTGCCATATACACGTCAACCGTTCTGCTGGTGGCGGAACTGTCAAAATCCCAAAACTCTTCCATAAGGCTTGAACGAGTAAACGTCTTTTTAGGATACGATAAAAACTTAAAGAGCAAATCGAACTCGCGCACGGTTAACGAAATTTCTTCGCCGTTTACGGTAGCGGTGCGCTCTTCGCTGTTCATTGTAAAATTGCCAACGGTTAAAGACTTGCTCGCCTCAATCCCCGACCTACGAAGAAGGGCGGCGATTTTAAGCATTAAAACGTCAATATCGAAAGGCTTAGTGATATAGTCGTCAATCATAAGCTTATAACCGTAAAGCTGTGAGGTTTTATCGTCCTTTGCCGTCATTAAAATAATCGGGGTTTGCTTGTCGGTTTTTCTCACTTTTTCAACCAAACTAAAACCGTCAACCTCGGGCATCATAATATCGGAAAGTATCATTTGAAAAGACTTTTCGTTAAGTACAGACAAAGCCTCCCTGCCGTTAAAGCAAGAAGTAACTTCGTAACCTTCATCTTGCAAATAATCTGATAAAAACGAGTTTAAACTTTTATCGTCTTCAACAACTAAAATTTTAATCATTTTGCACCTTCTAACGGTTTTTAAATTTATCAATTTTCGCTCTTTACATATATTTTAACACACGTTTAATTTAATATGGCAATTTTAATTGTAAAAGTTTTGTAAAATTAGAAAAAACCGACGTTGTTCGGTTTTTTATTATAACGAAAAGTAATATTCCTTCATCATTTTTGCGTCAATATCTTGCGTGCCTGCACTTTCCGAAACGACGTATGGATTAACTTTTTTTTGCTTAACTGCTTTTAAAAAATCTTCGGGATTTGGCCCGTACAACTCGTCCTCAAACGTAAGGTGCTTAACTTCACCTTTTTGCGAATACATAATTTTTGAAAAGTGAACGTGCATATTGTCAAGTTTTTTTAATCCGCACTCACTTTCAAAGGTGTTCATAATCGATATGAAATCGTCTACCGTTTTTAAACTTCCTTGCAACAGCGAATTAACGTGCCCAAAGTCAACGCACGGATAATAAAAAGGCGCGATATTACAAAATTTTGCAACTTCTAAAACCGTGCCTATTTGAGCAGATTTTCCCATTGTTTCGGGGCAAACTATCATATCCTCAAAACCGCCGTCAACAATCTTTTGGGCTAAAACTTCAAGGCGTTTACAAGTGAGCGCAACAGCGTCGTCACGCTGAGATTTACCAAGCGCACCAGGATGAAAAACCGCGCGTTTTGCGCCCATCAACTTGCCTGCCTTTAAGGAATCTAAAACGTATCTATAAGAATTTTCAACCTTTTCTTCGTCAAGCCCTGCAAAGTTTATATAATACGGGCAATGAACGCTTATTTCAATTTCTTGCCTTTTAAATTCTTCACCTATCTCAAGCGCTTTTTGCTCAGACAAATTAACGCCTCTTCCAAATGAATATTCAAAACAGTCAAGCCCCATATTTTTAACCCAAACAGCGGAATTTAAGCTTCCTTGATAACCTGCGCTGTGGTAGGCTTCGCTATTTCCACTCGGTCCAAACTTTATCATTTGATACTCCTTAAATCTTTTTCAAGTTGAGCCTTTAATTCATTTAATGAATTAAATTTTACGATATCTCTCAATTTTTCAACGAAATAAACGGTTAAAATTTTACCGTATAATTCACCTTCGTATCCGTCAATATACGTTTCAACAACCGTATTTTTACCGTTTACGGTTGGCTGTGCGCCAAAGTTTGTAATAGCGGGATAAATTTTATCTTTTATAACTGTAAACGTTAAATAAACACCGCTTTGTAATAAAAACTTATTGTCGTCAAGCAAAATATTAGCGGTAGGATATCCTATCGTTTTACCTAAGCCTTTGCCCCTTACGACCTCTCCGCTTATAAAATAATTGCTACCTAATAAGGTGTTAGCCGTTAAAATGTCACCATTTAAAAGGGCGTTTTTTATAGCTGTTGAAGATATTTTTTCGCCTAATTCTTCTTCTAAAACCTCGGTGTAAACGTTTTCATTTCCAAAAAATTCTATTAAGGTTTCAACGTTTCCAAGCGCGCCTTTACCAAAGGTAAAATCACTGCCCGACACTACGCCGTGTATATTATAAAGGGTTGAAAGTTCATTTAAAAAATCAAGTTTATCGGTATTTTTAAACTCGCGCGATAACTCTTTTACTATAACCGTTTTAATTCCCATTGAAAAAATTCGCTTTAATCTCTCAGGGAGAGTAAATACGTCACTTTTACCTTTACCGCCGATAAATATAAGCGCCGAAGGGATTGCGTTTTTCTCTTTTGCAATTTCAACTGCTTTTTTAAGAACTTTTTTATGCCCTTTGTGAACGGCGTCAAAATATCCAAGCGCAACTATTAAATTTTCTTGGCAAATTTCGCCATAGGTTAAAATTTTATTCATCACTTTTTACGTACGCTTTTATTTTAAGGCTGTTATTAGTTACTATCCCAACGCCTATAAAATTATTATTATAGTCGTAAACGGAATACGTGCCGTCATCTATAACAAGTTCAAAAGGTCTGCCGTTTATAAGCTCAACCGATTGAAATTCAGTTAGATTAACTTCTGAAAAAGTTAAAACGCTATCGGGCTTTATAAGCAAGTCTTTTACGTTGTTAGCGTTTTTAACCTCCTCTTCAGTTACGGAATTTTCAATAGAAAACGCTCCGCTTACCGTTCTTTTAAGCTTAGTCATAGTGGCGTTGGTATTAAGAAGGCTTGCCATATCTCTACAAATCGAGCGGATATAAGTACCACCCTTGCAAGCAATTTTAAGGGTAAAAACGGCGTCCTTTGCCGATATAATTTTAATATCGTCAATCTCAACCTCTTTGGGTTTAAGCTCGACCTCAACGCCACGCCTTGCCAAGTTATAACTCCTTTCGCCCATAACGTTTTTTGCGCTAAAACTAGGCGGAACTTGCATAACCTTTCCTACAAGCTTAGGTATTACTTTCTCAACCTCTTCGCGCGTTGGAATTTTGCCACCCTCTTTTACGATTTTACCCCCTCTATCAAGCGTATCCGTTTGATAGCCGAAAGTAAACTCTGCAATATAAACCTTGGTTTTATCAAGTAAAAAATCAAAAAGCCTCGTTGACTTTCCAACCGCTAAGGGAAGAACGCCCTCGGCAAGCGGGTCAAGCGTGCCCATATGCCCAACCTTGTAACCTTTGAAGAGTTTTTTTATTCTGTTTATAGCATAAGCCGAGGATATTCCACTCGGCTTGTAATAGTTTATAAATCCGTTCATAAATTTAAAGCCTTTGCTCAACGTTGAAACAAAGCTTGTCGATTATATCTTCCATATAACCGTTTAAAACTGCACCGCTTGCAAGAACGTGCCCGCCACCGCCGTAAATGGAGGCGATTTCGTTAACGTTAACCTTTCCTTTACTTCTAAGGCTTATTTTATAGCGGTTGTTGCCCGTTTCAAGAAGAGATATTGCAACCTCAACCGTATCTACGGTTAAAGGATAGTCGATAAAGCCCTCGGTTAAATTGTCAACTGCGCCCGTTTCTTCTAAATCTTTCTTGGTAATGACGATAATGCCTACTTTTCCGTCTAAGCGGTAGCTCATTTTACTTATTACCCTCGCATAGAGGTCTGAACGCTGTTTGGTTTGGTTTTTAAAGTTAAGCTTTATTATCTTGTGTAGGTCTGCCCCTGCTTTTTTAAGCATTGAGGCAACGTACAAAGTGTTATCTGTAACGTTAGAGTGGCAAAACGCACCCGTATCGGTAACGATACCCGTAAGTAGACAATCTGCAATATCGCTATCTATATTAACGCCTAAATCTTTAATCAAATTATATATTATCTCGCACGCCGACGCAGTTTCTTCAACGTAGTTGTATTTTGCGTATCTAGTGTTTGATACGTGGTGGTCTACGTTAAAGGTAACGCGATTTTTCTTGTAATAAGAATAAAGTTCGGTAAACATACCTTCGGTAGAACAGTCAACCGAAAGGTGTGCCGAATACCTAACCGTATGGTCGGGAGTTTTGGTAATTTCTTCACTGCCTTTTAGATATTTAAGCTTTTCGGGAACGTCGCCGTTGCATACGATATCCGCCTTAATGCCAAGTTTTTTTAATGCTAAGCGCAAAGCGGTAGCCGAGCCGAGGGTATCCCCGTCAGGTCGGTTATGCGAAAATATAAGCACGGCGGTTGCCGTTTTTAGTTCGTTAGCTATCTCCGTTATCGTCATCTTCATCTCCACTTGTGGTGTAGGTAAAAGTTGATAAAATTTTATCTATTTTATTACCGTATGCACTCGCCCCGTCGTTGTAAAATCTAAGCTCGGGAACGTAGCGTATGCTCGATAGCCTTGCAAGCTCGCGCCTTAACTCGGGCGAGGACTTGGAAATGGCGTCAAGAGTTCTTTTAGCCTTTTCTTCACTAGTTGAATACACGCTGATATAAACCTTAGCGTGTTTAAGGTCGGGCGATACGTCCACCTCAGTTACCGAGAACATCTCAGTAATTTCGGGGGAGTTTATCCGATTTTTAATAACGTCGTAAATAAGTTTACGAAATTCACTGTTAAGTCTGTCTGTACGCTTTCCTTTCATATCATTACGCCTTTTGCTCTTCTATGACATAACACTCGATAAAGTCGCCGATTTTAATATCGTCAAACTTTTCAATAGACATACCGCATTCAAAGCCTTGTTGAACTTCTTTAACGTCGTCTTTAAAGCGCTTAAGCTGTAAAACGTTTCCTTCACAAATCATAATATCGTTGCGGTAAATTCTAAGCTTGCCGTTGCGAACGATTTTACCATCGGTAACGTAACAGCCTGCAACCGTACCAACGCCCGTGATTTTAAACGTTTCTCTAACCTCGGCTTTACCCATATAAACGTCGCTATACTTGGGTGCAAGCATACCTTTAAGAGCGTTAGTAACGTCATCAATCGCCTCGTAGATAACTCTATAAAGCTTAATGTCGATTTTGCTGTGTTCTGCAAGCGCTTTCGCCTTACTGTCAGGTCGAACGTTAAAGCCGATAATAATAGAGTTAGAAGAGTCTGCCAAGTTTACGTCCGTTTCCGAAATTGCGCCAACGGCTGCGTGGATAACGGATACCTTAACCTCGTCGTTAGAAAGTTCAATAAGCGATTGCTTAATAGCCTCAACCGAGCCTTGAACGTCAGCTTTTACGATAACGTTAAGAGTTTTTAAATCACCCGAAGATACTTTCGAGAACAAGTCGTCAAGCGAAACCTTTTGTTGCTCTCTTATCATATCTTCTCTTTCCTTATTACGTCTTTCGCTGGCAACGAGCGCACCAAGTTTTGCCTCTTCAACGGCAAAAATGCTATCGCCCGCGTTAGGAACAGACTCTAAGCCCAAGATAGATACGGGCATTGACGGTCCTGCCGTCTTTACGTTTCTACCCTTATCGTCAACCATTGCTCTAACCTTACCGGTAATCGTACCTGCAACGAGGTAGTCGCCAACCTTGAGCGTGCCTTTTTGAACGAGAACGGTTGCAACCGGGCCCTTGCCCTTGTCGAGCTTAGCTTCTACTATAGCGCCCTTCGCCATACGGTCGGGGTTAGCTTTAAGCTCTTTCATTTCAGCGGATATTACGATAGTTTCTAAAAGTTCGTCTATACCTTGACCGGTTTTAGCTGAAACGGGAACCAGCGCAACGTCGCCACCCCATTCTTCAACTAAGATCTCTTGGTCGGCAAGACCTTTCTTAACCCTTTCGATATCCGCAGTAGGTTTATCTATTTTGTTTGCCGCAACTATAATAGTTACGCCCGCAGCCTTTGCGTGGTGAATAGCTTCTACTGTTTGAGGCATAATGCCGTCGTCAGCAGCAACTACTATTATTGCAATATCCGTCATTTGTGCACCGCGCGCTCTCATTGCGGTAAACGCAGCGTGACCAGGGGTATCTAAGAAGGTAACCGTTTCGCCGTTAACGCTAACGGTGTACGCACCGATATGCTGGGTAATACCGCCAGCCTCGCCTGCCGTAACGTTTGCGTTTCTAATTCTATCAAGAAGCGACGTTTTGCCGTGGTCAACGTGTCCCATAACGGTAACGACAGGGGGACGCTTAATAAGCTTAGCCTCGTCCTCTTCATCGTCCTTAAAGCCTTCGGATAAAACGTCTTCTGCGGTCTTGTCAAGCTTAAGTTCAAGCTCAATGCCAAGCTCGGCTGCAATAAAGCCTGCCGTATCGTAATCGATAGAATCGTTAATAGTTTTAAGAATACCCTCTTTGAATAAACGCTTGGTAATTTCAACTGCGGTTATTCCTAAAAGCTCTGAAAGCTCTTTAACGGGAATAATTTCCTTATTGATAACTGCTCTTTCAATCTTGATACCCGACGACGTTTCTTCTTGGCGCTTATCTTTTGCCTTTCTCATCTTTCTGTAGCCAGACTTATTCTCGTCAAAATCATCGATTGATACTTGACCTTTAATAAGCGACTTTTTGTTGATTGCCTTTTTATCGTCGTAATTGTTTCTTTCGGATTTCTTCTTGCCCTGTTGCTTGGTGCTTTCCTTAGGAACGTAAGCAGGAGGCGCATTTTTTATAGAGGGCGCAAACGGCTTTTTATCGCTCGGAGCAACGTACTCTTTTTTCTGAGGTTTATCGCCAAAATTTTTAGCCGGCTTTTTATCAAAGTTTTTACCCCTATTATCCTCTTGAGCAACGTATTCACGCTTTTTGGGCACGAAAACCCTTTTACCGTCGATAATAACGATATTAGGATTGTCTGTTTTTTGAATTGTAGGCGCTTTAGGCTTTTCCTCAACCTTTTCAGGCTTTTTCTCTTCCACCTTTTCCTCAACCTCTTTTTGAGGATTTGTAGGCTCTTTTATTTCAGGCGTTTCTAAAACGACCTCAACCTTTTCGGTTTTAGGCTCTTTCACCTTAGGTTCAACCACTACGGGCGCAACCTCTTCCTTCTTAGCCTCTTCCTTTTTAGCCTCTTCTTGAGCCTTTTTGAGCTTTAACGCCTTTAATTTTTCGGCTATCTTTTTCTCTACTGATTTGCCGAAAGCCTTGTATTCAGATACGATTTGAGCGCTTTTATTCTCTTTGAGAATAACGCTTAAATTTTTAATGCTGATAAATTCTTTTTTCTCTTCTTTTTTAATTTCCATATCAGGTATTATCCCTCCACGAATACTTTTGAAAATGACTGTCTAAATTTTGCAAAACGGCATTTCCAAGCGATTCGTCCTGTATAGCCAGAAGTTTGCAATTTTCTTTTTTTACTAAATCTTGCACTAAATAAGTTTTGCTTACAACGATGGGTGCGCCGAATTTATTTGAAAGCTTAACTGCCTCGTCAAAAGCGTTTTTTGAGGCTGTGTGGCAAATAATCAAAAGATAAACTCTACCTTTTAAGGTTGCAATTGCGTTCGCGCCCGTTCTAACTTTTCGCGCTCTTAAAGCAAAGCCTATATAGCTAAGTGGTTTACTCTTTTCCAAAAAAATCCTCCGTAAGCTTGGCGTAAACGTCATCGCTGACCTCAACGCCGAAAGAGTGCTTTAAAAGCTTTTTCTTTATCACTTTTTCAGCGCACGCCTTATCATCGCATAAATACGCTCCGCGCCCTGAAAGCTTACCCGTTTTGTCAACGGAGAAAACTCCGTCTTTAGTCTTTACGATACGAATAAGTTCTTTCTTGGGCTTTTCAGTTCTGCAAGCGATGCAAGTGCGCATAGGCACTTTCTTTTCAGCCATAATAACTCCTTACTCTCCGATTTCAATCTCCGAAACGCCTTGAAGCTCTTCTGCCTCGCGAAGCTCCTCTAACGCCTTTGATTCACTCTTAACGTCAATCTTCCAACCAGTTAAGCGCGCAGCAAGCCTTGCGTTTTGACCGTCTCTACCGATAGCGAGCGAAAGCTTGTCGTCAGGAACGACTACTCTTGCCGACTTTTCGTCAATAGCGGTAACTCTTAAAACCTTAGCAGGAGCAAGCGCTTTTGCAATAAATTCAAGCGGATCTTCGCTCCAAGGAATAATATCGATTTTCTCACCGCCAAGCTGTTCGATAACGGCGTTAACACGCATACCCTTGTTGCCCACGCAAGCGCCAACCGCGTCAATTTGCGGGTCAGAACTATAAATTGCGATTTTGCTTCTTTGCCCAGCCTCGCGCGATACCGCTTTAATCTCAACGATGCCTTGCTTAATTTCGGGAACTTCGTTCTCAAAAAATCTCTTAACTAGACCGTTTGCCGTACGCGATACGAGTATTTGAGTATTTTTGCCGATTTGGCGCACTCTTTTTACGTAAACGCTGATTTTTTGGTTAAGTTCGTAATTTTCGCCTACGATTTGGTCTTGCGGAAGCATAACGCCCTCAAGCTGACCGCCCGAAAGTTCAACGTAAACGTTGCCGTTTTCAATCTTTCTAACGATAGCCGATTGAATTTCGTTTTCCTTATCTTCAAACTCGGATATGGTATTGTTTCTTTCAGCCTCTCTTATTTTTTGCATTACCACTTGCTTAGCAGTTTGTGCTGCGATACGACCAAAGTCTTTAGGTGTGAATTCCTTTTCATAAGTATCGCCGAGCTTATACGTCTTTTTAAGTTCTTTAGCCTCTTCAAGCGTAATTTGCTTATCAGTGTCTTCAACGACCTCTACGATTTGCTTGATTGCAAAAAATCTTATCGAACACTTTTCGTCGTTAAGCTTAACGATAACGTCGCTTGCATCGCCTTTAGCGTATTTTTTGTACGCCGACGTGAGCGCCGATTGCAAAGTGTCTATAAATGACTGCCTTTCTATGCCCTTGCTTGCGCAAATTTCGTCAAGCGCCGCAAAAAAATCTTTGTTTACCATAATTTTCTCCTTAATATAAAAATTCGTTAATTGAATTTTACTGCTTCGTTAATTTTTGCTATTTTAGATAGCTCTATACTTATTTCGCCTTTTTGTGTTTTAATCGTAACAACGCCGTTTTCAAAAGCCTTTAACTCGCCCTCTAAATACTTAAGCCCGTCAAGTGGCGCGTAAAGTTTAACCTCAACGTCTTTACCAATTTTCCTTTCAAAATCCCTTTGAGTTTTTAAAGGGCGATCAATACCTGGGCTTGAAACGTTTAAAGTGTAAGCACCGTCGTAGGGATCAAACTCGTCAAGCGGAATATTTATAAGGTTGTGAAACTTCTCAAGCGTGTCAAGGTCAACGCCACCATCTTTATCAATATAAACGGTTAAATAAGGGTTTTTACCCGACTTTGCTTCAACGTCAACAATCTCAACGCCGAGTTCATCAGCGTATTTAGTTAAAAATTCAATTATAGCCTCGGTGGGTTTAAACTTCATATTGTCCCCTTATAAATAAATTTGAGAGTGCCTTTTGGACACTCTCAATTTCAGCCTATCGTATTGTCTACTATATATTACCATATGTAATTACGTTTTGCAAGCGTTTTTATTCATTTTTTGTAAATTTTGTACTTCGAGCCTATTACAACCGCTTTAAGGCGTTAGAAACAGGCTGAACTAAACACCAATCTTATTCAAAGCCCCTTTTAATGGATTAGTTGCAAGTTAGGCGAGGCGTTTGCGTTTTTTGCGGAAGGGAGCGCCCCTATCGGTCGCAGGAATTTCGCAAAAATGCAAAGATCAAAGTATAACGCAGTAAATAAGCCCTTAAATAAGGATTTAAAGTTTCGCTAATTCTATAAAAGCCTCGGCAGTAGCAAATGCGTCACTAAGCGCGCGGTGATGGCGGAATTCTATTCCAAAATTACCGCAAACGGTGTTTAGTTTATGATTAGAAAGCCACGGAAGTTTTTTTCTTGAAATAAGCAAAGTGTCTTCACACTCGTTATTTAAATAATAGCCTTGAGGCTTGCCAACCGCTTTTAGAAAGCGGTAGTCAAAATCAGCGTTGTGCGCAACGAAAACGCTATCGCCTAAAAACTTGATAAAATCGGGATATACCTCTTCGATTTTAGGTTGACCTACCAACATTTCGTCAGTAATTCCAGTAAGCTCGACTATCTTTTTAGAAAGCGAAACTTGAGGATCAATTAGCGTTTGAAAACTCTCGCAAATCACGCCGTTTTTAATTCTAACTGCGCCTATCTCGGTTATTTTATCACTAGTGATATCCGTTCCAGTCGTTTCAATATCCACAACGACGAATTCTTTTTCTAATAAAGATTTTGGGATATCTCCCGACTTTGTAAAGAAATCGTCTTGCTTGCTCGTTTCGCAAGGAGTTGGGAAAGCAAAAGTGTATTTTTCGGGCGGTTTTTTAGAGGGGCGCGGTTCGGGCTTGTAGTTTTTAGGAAATTCACAAAAGTGAAAGCCCTTTATTATGTAGCTTGACCTACCGCCGTAAACGTCCATCTCGCCACGAGTTATTACCACACTACCCACGTCAAGCTTTTGTAACTTTTGAAGTTTTACCTTATCAGTAGTGAAATAACTACCCGAAATTTTACCAGATTTATCGTCAAGCGTAATTCTGTAATAGGTATTGCCCTTTTTACTTAAACGCTCTTCCTTTTCAATGACGGTGCCTGCAAAATAACACTTGCCAACTAAATTTTCACCGTCTTGAATATAGGTAGCGGTGTCGTAACTTTCATCGTCTGAAAACCTTACCACCTCAGCCATTTTAACCGTTCTAACCTTTAAATCGCTAACCTCGCTCTCTAACACGCTGAAATCTTGATAATTAGGTTCTAAGTTATCCTCGCATAAAACTCTTATCTCTCCCTCGAAGAAGTTACAATACTCTCTTTCAAGCTGGGCGTTTAATAAATTTATTACGTCGGTGCGCTCTAAATATTCTTTAACGGTGTCTAACACGACTATTTCGTATTTGATTTTCTTACCGCCCGAGATTATTTTAATCGAGTTTTTATCAATGGCGTGCGCTACCGAAAAACAATGGGTTTGAAGGTAGTTATATACCGCCGTTTTAGCAATGTCTGCATCCGCCACCGATTTGTGAAAAACAGTTTTTAATGGCACGCCTTTAAGCTCTTTTTCAAACGCGCTACTTATAAGACTTTTGTCTCCGTCCGTTACGACGGTATCACATATTAAGTTGACGGTAATTTCTTGGTTTTTATAAACGGCACTTTTGAGGCGCACGTCAATACTACTACCTAAGAAATTTTTAACCGTATCTAAAACTTTATCACAGGGATTTTGCAATTTCTTCTATCTCACTTATAAATTCTTTTTCAGCATTTTCAAAGGAAACTTTTTTGTAAATTTCGCCCTTTTTAAAGATTACACAGTAATCTTTAGAGCCTGCTATGCCGATATCACAGTCCTTCGCCTCGCCCGGGCCGTTTACCACGCAACCCATAACGGCAACTTTTAAAGGTTTATTAATATTAGCAGTTAACTTTTCTATCTTATTTGCAAGCTCAATCGAGTTATATTGCGTTCTACCGCAAGTTGGGCAAGAAACCACTTCACAATAGTTATTGTCAAGCCCGCACGAGCGAATTATTTTTTTAGCAATAATCGGTTCTAAAACGGGGTCGGCAGTCAAGCTAACTCTAATCGTATCGCCTATTCCGTCAAGCAACAAAGAACCTATTCCTACGCTAGATTTTATTACACCGCTTTCATAAGTGCCTGCTTCCGTTACGCCTAGGTGCAAAGGATAATCGGTTTTTGATTTTAGATACCTATACGTTTTAACGGTTAGCGGAACGGAGGATGCCTTTGCCGAAATAACGATATCCTCTACCCCGCATTTTTCAAGTATTGATACGTTTTTAAGCGCGCTTTCAACGAGAGATATCTCGCTTTTGCCGTACTTTTGCAAAAATTCTTTTTCAATGCTTCCCGAATTAGAGCCAACGCGTACGGGAACGCCGTGATATTTCAAGCACTCGGCTACTTTTTTAACGTTTTCATGAGAGCCGATGTTTCCAGGGTTAATTCTAATTTTATCTGCGCCGTGTTCGATTGACTTTATCGCAAGCTTATAGTCAAAGTGAATATCGCAAACTATCGGGCAAGAAACCTGCTTTTTAATTTCCTTTACGGCAAAAGCGTCAGCTTCGTCTTTCACGGCAACCCTAACGATATCGCATCCGTTTTTTTTAAGAGCGAGTATTTGACTGACCGACTTATCTACGTATTCAGTTTTAATATTCGTCATAGACTGAACGGCAATTTTATTGCCACCGCCTATAACTACGTTTCCTATTTTAACGGTTTTCATTGTTGAGTTCATATAAGTATTTAAGACCTTGTAGAGTTAAAAGCCTATCTATTCTAGTGATACACGAAACCTCTTTAGCGATAATTTCGCCCATACCGCCCGTTGCGGTAACTGAAATTTCACTAGCGCCGAGTTGCTGTTTGATTTTTTTAACTATGTTTTCAACCAAGCCTGCAAAACCGAAGATTATACCTGCTTGCATTGCCGTTTTTGTATTTTTTGGTATTGCAGTATTAGGCGCGTGAAGCTCTATCATAGGAAGCTGTGCGGTATTTGACACTAAACCTTCAAGCGACGATTTCATACCGGGCGCAATAACTACGCCGATAAGCTCGCCGTTTCCCGTCAACACGTCGAAAGTGGTTGCAGTGCCAAAGTCAATAACTATCATAGGCTTTCCGTCACCGTACTTTTTAAACGCGCCTACGCAGTTGGCAATAATATCCGCGCCAACCTCTTTAGGATTATCCGCCTTTACGTTAAGCCCCGTTTTTATCCCCGCGCCTACCACCATAGGCGTTATGCCGAAAAAGTATTCGCACATATGGCTTATCGTGTAGTTGAGCGACGGTATAACCGACGACATTATAATCCCGTTTACGTCTTGAGTTTTAATATCCCTGCTTGCAAGTAGGTTAAGTAGCGTTGCTCCGTATTCGTCGGCAGTTCTAGTATGCCTTGAAGAAACTCGGAAAGAAGCTTTTAATTCATTGCCGTCAAACACGGCGTATTTAATGTTGGTATTGCCAACGTCAATACAAAGTATCATAAGTTACTCCTTATTAACAATTTTGATTACCCTTTGAAGTGCGGGGGCAACGATAACGTTAACTGCAAATTCAAAAAAGAAATTAAAGGTTACAATCCCAACGAGTATAAAAACTAATACGTTTTGACCACCACTCATACCGTACACGGACGACATAAACAAGCATCCTACTATAAACAGCGCGGTATTGATAACGGGCACGATTGCAGAGGCAACGAACAACGCAACGATAGGTGATTTTTTACTAATTAAGCCGTAAGCCCAACCGCAAACTACGCCTGCAACCGTAGTTTTTAATATACACGTTAAAGTGGTAACTACGGGGTCTCCTGCCCAAATGGCAAGGTAAAAGGGGTTAAGCCCCATTATTACCTGAATTAAAACGACTACACCGCACGCAAACCCTAAAAAACCTCCTACGGTAGCGCCAAATAAAACACCGCCAAGCACGATGGGAATAAGCGTAAAGTTAAGCGATACTGCGCCGATTGTTATCGACCCACCCACAGCTTGCAATACGATAACGAGTGCAAGTAGCACTGATATTCCCGCAATTTGCTTTGCGGTAAAGTTAAAAATTGATTTCATAATGACCTCCAATCAAGTTCTAAAAAGATACCTGTAAGAAAAATAAAAAATACAAAGTCAAGCCCAAAAAGGTGCTTGCTATAATTATGTTAACATAATTTATAAAAAAATTCAACCGCTGTAACACTTTTTAAAAAAAATAAATACAATGTAGTGATAGAAATATCACTTTAAATATTTGGAGGATAAAATTTATGATGAACCTTTTAGGATACGGCGGTGATAACTGCTGTTTGTACATACTTATCATTTTACTCGTACTTTGCTGTTGCGGTAACGGATGCTTAAACGGCATTATCGACAAGATTTGCGGTTGCGGTTGGTTAATTCCCATCCTTCTCATTCTTTGCTGTTGCTGTGGCAATAAGGGCGGTTCGTGCGGTAAACCCTACGGCTTAGGTTGCGGTAAATAATAAGTAAAAAACGGTGGACTTTTCCACCGTTTTTTAATTTATTCTTTTTTAAATTTTAAATTAATCGCGCCATCGCCTACGTAAAGCTCCCTTTAAGGCGTTAGTTACAAGTTAGACGAGGCACAAAATTTTTTAGCACAGAGATAGACCTACTTGGTCATCGAGATATTTAACTCAAAGCCTATTACAACCATATTTAAGGCGTTAGTTACAAGCTAAAGAAGGCTCGACAAGGCGGAGCGACTACAATAGACTTTTTTAGTCATTGTAGTTGTTACGACTTGGCAGTAACGCACTTTAGCGCAGTAAATAACGCCTTAAATTTAATAGCCGAGAAATTCAACACCTTTCAACAACACCTCGTTTATTATATCGTTACGAAGAGAATATAGAATAATTTTACCCTCTCTGCGATATTTTACAGCACCGATATCACGAAGGGTTTTTAGCTGATGAGACACCGTAGTTTGATTGATGTTAAGTAACGACGACAAGTCGGTTACGCACATTTCACTTATAGCGAGCGCGGATATCATACGCAGTCTTGTGAGGTCTGAAAAAAGACTAAAAAAACTCACTAATTCTTCAAGTATTTCGTCAGACGGCACGTAGCTTTCTATCATACCTTGCGTCTTTTTATCAAGTAGTAATACGGGTTTTAATGCGTTCATAAACAATTCCCCCTTAAATTATTACCGTAGTTTTATCATATACAACGGTGGAAAATGTGTCAAGATTAACATATTGAATTAAAAGTCGCATATTGTAATAATATAGAAAGTTTTGTAAAAGGAGTAAAATATGAGTTCTACAAACCTTGTTTTTTTAGGTCTTTTGTTTTTACTTACGACGAATTCGACGATAACGTCAACTCAAGCGCTGTTACTATTAACGCTTCTTACGACCACCACTTGCGGTTGTAACTGCGTAACCGACACGCTTACTAGTTCAACGTGATTTTACTCTTCTACAAATGAAAAAAGCACCGAAACGGTGCTTTTTTATTTTAGTTTTTGAACGTCTTTGCCAACGACGGCGGTCGATAATATATTTTCGTTAAATCTTTCAAACTCGGCGTTAACGCTATTAACCGTTACGTTTTCAATTTGATTAATGCGCTCTTCAAAGTCGTAAAGCTTTCCGGTTTTTAAATAGTGCGAGGCGTAAAACTGCGAAAGCCCAAGCGGTTTTTCTTGCGAATAAACGGTTGAAGCTTTTAGCTGGGTTTTTACCTTTTCAACTTCGCTTTTGGTAACCCCGTTTAAAGATAAGTCTTTAATTACCCCTAATATTGCCTCGAAGGCGTTTTTATACTCGGATAAATTAACGCCTGCATATACGTTCACGTTACCTGCCGTTTTGTATCTTGAGGCAAACGAGTAAACGGAATACGCTAATCCCATTTCCTCTCTTACCTTTCTAAATAACCTACTTGACATACCACCGCCTAAAACGCCGACTGCAACCTCGCTTTTTACGCGGTTTATATCGCCGTAGTTATACGTAGGATAAGAAAGTGCGATATGCGCCTGCTCGATATCCTTTATCTTCACAAGGTTTCTAGATAAACACTCGGTATTGTGCTTAGGCGTTGCTTTTTTATTGCCCTTATTAATTATAGGCATTATATATTTGTTAACAAGCTCGTCTGCGCGCTCTATCGTTACGTTACCTGCAAAAGATATTACCGTATTCTCGGCAACGTAATAATCTTTTAAATAGTTTAAAACCGTTTTTTTATCAAAAGCCGAAACGTTTTCTTTAGAGCCTAAAATAGTTCTACCGTAACCGTCCTCACCGTAGTAGGCTTTCATAATAAGGTCGTAACAAACGTCGTCTGGCGAATCTTCGCTCATATTGATTTCTTCGATAATTACGCCCTTTTCCTTTTCAGCCTCGCTTTCTAAATATATTGAATTGAAAGCCGATTCTGCTAATACTTGAAAAGTTTTTTCCAAACTGTCAGTAATCGTTTGGGCATAAAAACAGGTAGTTTCGGCGGAGGTGTATGCGTTAAAGTTAGCACCGTGCGATTCCATTATATCGGATATTTCGTAAGATGAATAAGTTTTATTCCCCTTAAAGTTCATATGTTCGATATAGTGGGATATTCCGCTTAAATCGTCCGTTTCATTAATCGAGCCAGTTCCTATCATTATAGAAAAGGAACAAGATATTGCCCCACCCTCGCATACGATTAAGTTTAGCCCATTTGAATATTGTTTGAATTTAACCATATTTCTCCTACGTTATAGTTTTGATTAATTTCGAGCTTTTATACCTTTACAGGTGAAAGCAAGCAACAGTCTGAAACCGTTAGCGTTTTAAGGTTTTCTTCTTTGATTTTATCTATTATTAAAGGAAGAGCCTCAAGCGTATGCGGTTTTGGGTGCATTAATATCAAATCACCGCTTTTAATATCCTTCGTTGCGCGTCTTACTATGGTATTTACGTCGCTATCTCTCCAGTCAATAGTGTCTTTTGACCACATAATGGTGTGATAGCCAAGCTTATCGGCTACCTCGAGCGTAGTTTTTGAAAAAGAACCGGACGGCGGTGCAAACAAGTTCATTGAGTGCCCCGTAAAATTCATTACGATACCGTGGCAGTTTTCGATTTCGCTACGATTTTGCTCGGACGACAATTTTTTATGGTCTTTGTGAAAATAACCGTGATTACCAAGTTCGAAACCTTCGTTTAAAATCTCTTTTAAAACCTTAGCGTTATCATCAGCCCAACAACCGCCAACGAAAAAAGTAGCCGTTACGCTTTTTTCTTTTAATATCTTTATAATACCCTCTACTACCTCGGTGTTTTCATACACGTTAAACATTAAAGCAACACCGCCAACATCTTCATCACCTTTATATATCGCGCCGGTAACGTCGCTTGCCGATATGGTTACGCTACGCTCCGACTGTATGCCTACGGTAAATACCGAAACGAGTATAATAACGAGCAATATGTTGGTTATTAGGGTTATTTTTTTGTTTTTCAAAATAAAACTCTCCGACTATAATGTATATTACGGAAAGCTTTATTTTATTAACGTTTTTTAATTTGAATACCAGCGTTTGCAAATATTCTAAGTAACATATCTCTATCGCCTGAAACGATTTCCTCGTTGCGGATATAATACATATTTTCATTAAGATATATGCCTATTCCGTCAGAGTGAGTTTTGATATACGATAGGTTACGAATTAATATAGTGTCTTCCTGCACTTCGCCATTTTGAATAGCTTTAAGCTCAATCTTTTTTTCTTTTATCGTAAACTCTAAGGTCAATTCGCCTTTATCAAGCTCCATTGCCTTTATTGTTTCGCGGTAATTTCTTTTATGGGTAAAAATCGTTGAAATTACGGGATACACCGAAAAGAGCGTAAACAACACGCCTAAAATAAAAAACATCCATTTTTGAAAGCCCCCGTTTGAAAAAGCGGATATTATGGTCGACACGCCCACCATCAAGATAAATAAGCTGAGTGCAATCGAGCCTGCAAGCGTTCTATTTTTAAACTTTTTGCTCATAGCTTTAACCTTTTGTTCGTTAAAGAGGCAAACTGCTTTTACCATATTAAAACTCCTTTATAATCTCGTTTACAGCGTTTACGCATTGACTGCTAGCCTTGTGAACGAGCGCGTTAAAATCTTCAGTTCCACCCTCGCCGTCTGACACGGCTTTTATAATAATCGACGGAATACCCGCACCTGTCGCGGTCAACAACACGCCAGCCGACTCCATATCGCAAACGGTAGCGCCAAAGGTAGAATATAGATAGTCTTTTTTCGATTTGTCGGCAACGAATTTGTCGGCGGATGCGCATATTGCCTCGCTAACGTTTCCCATAACCCTTTTAAGCATAGGTATAAATTTATCGTCGCAAGGAATAATCGGGCTATCGTAGCTTGGGTATTGCCCAACGCAAACGTCGTCAATCGCGGAAAGGTCAAAATCGTAATGGACTACGCCTTTTACGATAACCGTATCTAAAAGCCCTACTGAACTTGTTAAACTTCCGCATACGCCGAAATTCATAATTAAGTCAACCTTGTATTCGCTTATAAGTAATTGCGTAGCACCAGATGCGTAAATTTCGCCTATGCCACTTTTTATAAGATAGATATTTTTTTCATTAATTTTATAGCCAAATACTTCGAACTGCCCCTTTTTTTCACTTAAAACGCACTCTCCTACGCTTTCTAAAAAGGGCTTTATTTCTTTATCCATTGCAACGACCATGCCTATGGTCTTAATTTTTTTATCCATACTAGTCCTCACACAAGCTCAAGCGCCTTTATAATAAGCTGTGAATTGCTATTCGTCTTTTTAAGAAGGTCTATAAGCGTAATTTCAGCATCTTCTTTTTTGTCGAGATATCTTCTTAAAGCGTAAGCGCAGTCAAGCTCTTCACTTGATAGTAAAAGATCGTCCTTTCTCGTTCCTGAACGGTATAAATCAATCGCAGGAAAAATTCGCCTTTCGGATAGACTTTTCTTTAAAACTATTTCACTATTGCCCGTACCTTTAAATTCTTCGTATATAATATCGTCCATTTTCGAACCTGTTTCAACGAGTGTGGTTGCAATAATGGTTAAACTACCGCCGTCTACGTTCCTTGCCGAGCCGAAAATCTTTTTAGCCTCTTGTAGCGCCACGGGGTCTAATCCTCCCGTAAGCGTTTTTCCGCTAGATCCGACCGACTCGTTGTAAGCTCTAGTTAACCTAGTTATCGAATCCATAAGTATTACTACGTTTTCGCCCTCTTCTACCATACGCTTAGCCTTTTCGACTGCAAGTTCGCAAATTCTTACGTGATTTTTGGGCTTTTCGTCAAAGGTGGAATAAAAAATTTCAGCATTTATCGAACGCTTTATGTCGGTAACCTCTTCGGGGCGTTCGCCAACTAATATAATCATTAACTTAACGTCTTGATGATTTTTATTAATCGCCGTTGCTATTTTTTTAATAAGCGTAGTCTTACCAGCCTTAGGAGGAGCTACTATTAAACCCCTTTGCCCCATACCGATAGGCGATAAAATATCAATAGCACGAAGTGCTATATCGTTAGTTTCACTTTCAAGCTTAAGCTTTTTATCGGGATAATTAGGCTCTAAATCGGCAAAACGCCTCCTTGAAAGCGCGGTGGGAGCTTTGCCATTGATAGTTTCAACGGTTTTAAGCGAGGGCGCGCCGTTATCTCTTCCGTAAACGGCAGTTCCCTCAACGTAATCGCCCACTCTAAACTTATAATATCTTAAAATTTGGCTTGATACGTAAACGTCGGTTAAAGAAGTGATTTTAAAATTATTTCCACGCAAAAACCCGTGGTCTTGCCCGTCAATCCTTTCAAACGTGCCTTTTATCACCACGCTTTCACCAACGATAAAACCGTCAGCCTCATCAAAATTGTGATCTGAAACGACTACGTCACCAAAGTCGTCCCCCTCGTACTTTTTAGAAGTTCCAACGTATTTTTCGAAATTGCTCTTTCTTCCTGCAGACTTTCTTTGCGGTGCTACACCGCTTTGAATATCGAGTATAAGATTTATAATTTCCGCCTTATTTTTAGTACCTGGCGTTCCACCTAAGCCTATACAAATTTCTTTAAGCTTGTGAATATTAAAGCTACGCTCTAACTGTTCGCGAGTGTAATTCATAAACTCTCCCCTCCAAATTTAACGAGTATTACCCCTTCTTCTTGACCGTAAACGTACGGGCTTGCTACCACACTATAACTTTTAAATTTTTCTAAAAACGGCTCAACGCCTTTTATATCAATAGTAGACGAGCCCGCTTTATAATGCATAGGTATTATCGTTTTCGCCTTACTCTTTATGGCGTATTCGTACGCACCGCTACTATCTATCGTGTACTTACCGCCAACGGGGATAAACAACACGTCAACCCCCTTAAGCTTATCAATTAAATCTTCATTTGCGTATTCGCCAAGGTCGCCTAAAAAAGCAAGCTTAAACCCGTCTAAACAAAAAATTAAAAGGTTATTTTTTCCGCGTAACGAACCGCCCTTTTCATCGTGAAATGTAGAAACAATCTTAAAAATATCGTTGCTTTTTTTTATTTCCTTAGCGCCGATAGCAAGGCTTTTATTGTTATGGTCGAAATGACCGTGCGAACAAAAAACGTAATCGCTTTTTACTTTAACCTCTTCAAGCCCAACGTTTGAAAAGGGGTCAAGCGCTATGGAATAATCTGCTCCCTCTATCAAAAAATAGGAATGCCCGAAATACTTAATTATCATAACGACCTCCAAGAGTAAAGGCGTAATCGTTAACGCCTCCTGATAAATTTAGCCTATACTTTCCTTTAACGGTAATTTTACCGCTTGAGATAAACGCGCTAAGGTGCGAGCAAAAAACCTCGCAATCTATCGGCGAGTTGTATAAATTTAATAAAAATCTCGCGGTTTTATTTTGTTCAAGAGGGATTGAATAACTTATTCCTCCGCTACAAGCAAGCGTAACTTTGTTTTTGTTTAAAATAGTTACGGTATAGCAAATTCCACTATCGTCCGCACAAGGAAAAGAGATGCGGAACATCTCGTTATTCTTTTTAAATTCAGTTGCCTTGTAAGTTTGGGTTTGACCGTTAAAAGTCATAGAAAAATTAATATTGAAATCGTTCATAAAAAAACTAAAAAAATAATTTGAAACGTTTACGATACTAGTTTATCATATTAAAACAAAATTGTAAATAATTTTGAACAAAATTCTCAATTAAGCTCAAGCCCGTACTTAACGGCTACGGCTTTTGCCACCTTTTTACCGTCAGCGCCGGCGCTAGTTATACCACCTGCGTAACCGCAACCTTCTCCGCAAGGATAGAGGTTTTTTGCCGATACGCTGTTTAGGCTTTCCGTTCTTAAAACGCGAACGGGTGAAGAAGTTCTACTTTCAACGCCTGTGAGAACTGCGTCGTAACAGTCAAAGCCCTTGATTTTTTTGCCCATATCGACGATAGCTCCTTTTATTGCAGAGTTAATCTCTTCGCTAAAAAGCTTGTTAAGGTCGGCTTTTTTTACGCCCATTGAATACGTCGGATTAACCCGACCAAAACTATCGGATATTTTACCGCTTAAATAATCGCCAACCAGCATTGACGGAGCTTTATAATCTCCACCACCTAACAAAAACGCCGTTTTCTCTAAGTGTTTTTGAAATTCCACACCGCCGAACAACGCCTCTTTAAAATCTTTTTTCGATACTTGGCAAATAATAGCCGAGTTTGCGTTTTCGCCGTCTCTTAAATAATTGCTCATACCGTTGACTACAACGGTGTTTTTTTCCGAGCTAGACGGCATTACATAGCCACCTGGGCACATACAAAAAGTAAACACGCCCCTGCCGTTTTGACGGCTAGTTAGCTTATAATCGGCAACGGGCATACCCTTTGCGCTTGCAAAAGCGCCGAACTGAGCAATATTTATTTCACTTTGAAGATGCTCTATTCTAAGCCCTACGGCAAAGTCCTTTGCCTCCATCATAACCGAACGGTTAGAAAGCATAGAATAAACGTCTCTCGCGCTGTGTCCAACGGCTAAAACGACTTCGTCAAACTTAAAACTTTCACCGTTTATCGTAACCGAGGTTACTTCCCCTCCCGAAATTTTTATATCGGTAAGTTTTGAGGAAAATAAAACTCTTCCGCCAAGCCGTAAAATTTCCTCACGGATATTTTTAACTACGACTTTAAGCCTATCGCTTCCTATATGAGGTTTTTGAAGATACCCTATATCTTTAGGCGCGCCAAACGCCAAGAAATCGTCTATTACCTCTCTAACGAAATTACCGCCTACGCCTGTATTTAACTTACCGTCCGAAAAAGCGCCTGCACCGCCCTCGCCGAACTGAATATTACTGTCCTCGTCTAAAATCTTAGTTTTTATAAAATCGGATACGCTTTTAACCCTTTCGTCAACGGGCTTTCCTCTTTCTATCAAGGTAACTGATAAACCGTATCTTAAAAGATCAAGCGCGCAAAACAGCCCTGCAGGCCCTGCGCCCACTACTAAAACCTCGCCCCTTTTATTTACCTTGCCGTACACCTTAGCGGGGGGATTATACGGCTTATCCGATATTTCAACCGCGCAATTATAAAAAACGTTATTTTTATCGCGCGCGTCAAGCGATTTTTTTATAAGTTTGAAGTGCCTAACCTCGCTTTCTTTTACCCTTGCTTTTTTACAGCATTTTAAAAGTAAAGATTTTTCGTCTTCAAACGGTTTGATTTTAATATTTGAAATTTTTTGCATAACTATTTAATCGCGTCAGCCACAGCAAAAGCCGAGGAAAACGCCCACGTGAGATTATAACCGCCACAGTCACCGTCAACGTCTAACACCTCGCCCGCGGCGTAAAGATTTTTAACGAGATTGCTTTGTAAAGTTTTATCGTCAAACTCGGTGGTTTTTATTCCGCCCTTAGTAACTTGAGCGCCGTCAAACCCCAAACTTCCTAAAACGTCAACGCGATAATTTTTTATAACGCTTGAAATTTCATCGGCGTTGACGCTACCTACAGGCGATAATATATCGAAACCCGAATTTTTAAGTAGTGAAGAGGCTATCTTTCCGTTCATAATACCCGATAGGTAATGCTCTAGCGTTAAATAAGAGCAATTTTTTTGTTTGTTTTTTAAAACCAAACTAAGTTCTTCGCTACTAAGCTCTGGGCAAAAATCAATTTCTATATAGGTGTTTTCTTTTCCTGCAAAATAACTTGAAAGATAAAAGGCTACGTTACCGCTTAAACCGTAATCGGTAAACATAATATCGCCGTTATACTTAGCAAGAGCTTTACCGCCAACGATAGCCCTTGCCGACACCTTTTGCTTAAGCCCCCTTAATCCTTTCAATTTTTTAACGCCAGCCTTAAGCTGAACGATTGAGGGATAAAGTTTAGTCTTTTTATGCCCGAAATTTTCAAGTAAATTGTACGAGCTACCGTCCGTTCCTAAGTGTTTTTGCGAACTACCGCCAACCGCAACGATAACGTTATGTGCTTTAAAGGTTTCACCACTTTCAGAATAGAGGGTAAACAGCTCGCCTTGCTTTTTCATATTTATAATTTTGGTGTTTGGGAATAATTGGGTATTCAATGCGGAAATTTTAAATCTTAACGCATCTAAAACAGACGAGGCTTGCTTTGATAACGGATAGACCTTGTCGCCGTCATCTATCAAAGGAATACCTAAATTTTCAAAAAACTTATATACCGATTGATTGCCATATTTTTTTATAATATTATCGCAAAACCCCGATTTTTCGCTGTGAAAGTGGCTCAAATCGGAGTCTAAATTTGTGAGGTTGCATTGACCGTTACCCGTCGATAAAAGTTTTTTACCCACTCTATCAAGCCTTTCAACAAGGGCAACGTTTTCTCCCCCGAAGCGTAAAGACAACTTAATAGCAAGGGCTAACCCCGACGCGCCTGCACCGATTATTACCGCTTTAAAAATTCCCTTATTTTCCCTATTCATTCCCTATTTCTCCTCTATCGTTCTTATTTTAACATTTTTATAATTTTTTTGCAATAATACTATTGACTATTTATTAAAAAAGTATTATCATATTATGCGTAAAATAGAATTAATTTGGTGATAGTATGGAATTTATTAGAGATTTGTTACACAAACTCGGCAACGAATATCTTTACTGGACGCTTATCGGAATAATTGCACTCGTAATCATCATATTTTTGTGCATCGTATTACACGTTTCCAGAAAAAAAGCCCGTGCCGAAAAAACTAAAGAGGCGTTTAAGCAAGCTTCACTACAATCGTTAACCCCTGAAGAGATTGATAATATTTCAAACAACTCAGCAAATCCTGAAGAGGTTAAGGAATATTTAACGAGTGAGGTAAGCGTTAAGCCCACTAAAAAGTCCACTAAAAAAACAGCTACTAAAGCAAAAACTGCTCAAAAAACAAAATCTGAAGAAGCTGAATCAAAATCAGTAAAAGCTACGAAATCAAACAACAAACCTGCTGAAAAACAGGTGTCTGACGATAAAAAGCCTGCTGAAAAGAAACAGCCTACAAGAAAGAATACTGCAGATAATCAATCGGCTGAAACTAAACAAGCCAACTTGAAAAAATCCAGCCAACCTGAAAAGGAAGAAGTTAAAAAATTAGTTAAAAAAGAGCCTGCTCAAATTAAAAAGGTGGTTAATCAAAAGCCCGTTCAAGTTAAACAAGCACCTCAAAAACAGGTTGAGCCAGAGCCGAAAAGGCAATATGCTGGCAAGTGGAAAATTTCTCAGGAACAGGACGGATTTGTCGCTACCCTTACCGCATCAAACGGCGGCACGCTACTTAGAACTGAAAAATACAAATCGTTATCGGGTGTTAAAAACGGTATTGAAACTATAAAGAAAAATATTGACGGTGGCAATTTTGCAATCAGCGTTGATAAATACGGGCACTACCGCTTTAAACTTTTTAATCTTTCTAACCGCTTAATATGTATGAGCGAAGACTATTCAAGTAAAAACAAGTGTGAAAACGGCATTGAATCGGTTAAGCGCTTTGCTAAAACGGATAACGTTATAATGGAAGAAAAGTAAAATAAGAGTATAAAAATTTTTAAATCAGGCAAATATCAAACTAAAGGAGATTTTTTATGTTTGAAATTTGTCTGATTTTTAGTGGAATTGCATTGTTTTTGAACGGATTTTTACCCCTCATTGACAAAAACGATAACGGCGAAGTAGTCGTTATGAACGTGTTATCGGGCGTTATTATCGCACTTATATCTCTATATGGAATATTCGTCGTTATAGACCCTGTTAACTATCTTAAAATTATGGCGCTGATGTTACTTGCCTTTTTGCACCTATATATTTCAGCTACCTATATTTGGGATTTACAAGAAGAAAGCCTTGGCTGGTTTTCAGCAATAATTGCCCTCATCTTTATCGGGCTTGGCGTTTACTTTATGTTTACGGGAAACATGATGCTTGGTGCAATGTTTATCGTTTGGTCATTACTATTTATCGCATACTTCGTATCAAGAGGCTTAAACGTACTTCAAACGGTATCGAGCTGGGTAATTATGCTTGAAGGCTTGCTCGCCTTTACCCTACCCGGAGTTTTAATTTTATTAAACGTAATAATGCTATAATTTTATAACCAAATTAAATGCGCACCCAAAAGGTGCGCATTTATAATTACACAGGATCGTTATCTCTTAATTTTAACACAAGGGGGAGTATTATTCCGCCTATTAAATTTCCAAGTATAGTAAGTAAATTATAACCTATTACCTTCCAAGACATTTCACCCAAGCAAAAAAAGTAGAACATATTTGCTATAGAGTGATCAAAACCGCAAAACACAAATACGATAATGGGAAACATTACGCCAACGTTGGCGCTAAGCCCTTTTTTATGCGAGTGGTCAACGCTGAGAATTGAAAGCGTTATTAAAATTCCGCAAAGTATACCAGAGGAAAGGGCGGATATTGCCCAGTTATCGCGAGAGAGTTTTGAGCCTATCAAGTAACTACCTGCCGTTAATACTTCACTTGAATAATAAGTGGCGCTAACTAAAAGATAGACTATAAAAACGCCAATTAAATTTCCAATTAAGCATACGGGAAGTTGCCAGTAAGACTTGGGGTTTGTATGCGGGATTTTAGGTATCAAACCGGTAAACAGTTTCATTTCAAAGGCAAGTATAACGAACATACCCAAAGAAAATAAAAGCGAGCCTACTATTCGCCCACCGTCAACTAAAGCGATTGCCGTTAACGACGAGGTGGCGCAAATTCCTATCATACAACCCGAAAGTAACGTCATCAGCAAAAAGTGAATAAAGTCGTTAAGTGCACCGCGGTTAAATTTTTGTATCATATAAGTTCCTTTTATCTTTTTTTGTTATTTTAACATACTTTTTACATTTTTTCAATAGCAAAGTAAAAAACTACGCTAGCTAGCGTAGTTTTTAAAACTAATAAGTTAAATCGTGATATTTTTTAAATCTTTAAGCCACTCGCTTGAATATGCGTCGCTCGGCATAGCGAAATCGCCTCTTGGGGATAGGCTTACCGAACCCACCTTAACCCCGTCAGGCACGCACGAACGCTTAAATTGCTGAGCAAAAAATCTTTTATAAAAATTTTCAAGCCACTTATATAAAACCTCGGGCGTAAAATCTTTTTTAAACACGTGCTTTGCAATATAAAATATCTTGGACGGCATTGAACATCTTCTTATCGCGTGATAGAGATAGAAATCGTGAAGAATATACGGCCCTACTATATCTTCCGTCTTTTGAGTGATTTCACCCTCCTTTGGCGGAACTAACTCGGGAGATACAGGGGTATCTAAGATATCAAGTAACGTATCTTTTAACAATTTGCTACCCTTAGCACTTTCGTACTGAACTAAATATCTAATTAGCGTTTTGGGTATTGAACAGTTTACGCTATAATTACTCATATGGTCACCGTTATAGGTTGCCCAGCCAAGAGCAAGCTCGCTCAAGTCGCCCGTGCCAACAACCAAACCGCCCGTTTTATTAGCATAATCCATTAAAACTTGCGTTCTTTCACGCGCTTGGCTGTTTTCAAAAGTAACGTCGTGAATATCCGCACTTTGACCTATATCTTCAAAATGCTGAGTTACAGCGTTTTTAATACTAATTTCTTTAAGCGTTACGCCGAGTGCCGAACAAAGGTCGTAGGCGTTATTTTTAGTTCTCTTAGTCGTTCCAAAGCACGGCATCGTTATTGCAATTACGTCTTTCTCGCTCATACCACATAGCTTTACTGCACGAACGGCAACGAGGAGTGCTAGCGTGCTGTCAAGCCCGCCCGAAACACCGATAACTAGAGTTTTAGCGTGGGTATGCAAAATACGCCTTTTTAAAGCGTTTGCTTGAATATCTAAAATTAGCTCCGCCCTCTCTTGCATTTTTAGGCTGTTTTGGGGAACGAAAGGCATTTTGTCAAAACTGCGAGAAAGAGTAAACTTTTCAGCAGATAATATAAAGGGAATTTCTTGATAATTACCGCCGTTTACAGTCGCTTGAATTTTACTTTTTTCACTCGATAAAAATTCAACGTCAATCTCGCTTACGGTAAGCCCCGAAGTAAACCTTTTACTCTCGGCAATAAGCTTGCCGTTTTCAAATATAAAATTCTCGCCCGAATATACGCAATCGGTAGTCGATTCGCCGTAACCTGCTTCAGCTAAAACGTAAGCAGTTTTAACCCTTGACGACTGAGCTGATATAAGAGTTTTTATCCTCTCGCTTTTACCTACCGTTTGAGCAAGCGCCGAAAGAGAGAGGGTTATTAGCGATTTTTCACAATTATTATTAATCGGCAAACCAAATAAGTCGGTTGAAAACTCTACGTTAAAGAAAAGTTCGTGCGCATTACTTGCGCAGAACAACATATTGCCAAACGGTATTTCGTTACCCATAAGGGTAACGATTTCAAAACCGTTATAGGCAGAAAATACGTTATCGCTTGGATTATTTTCAGGAACTACACCTATAATTTTACCGCGAGAAACAACCGCCCCTACGCTGAAAATTTTACCGTTTACTTTAAGAGGTAAACCTATAACTGAAGTTATATGCAAACGAGAGGTTTTTCGTGCTATTTCAAACAAGCCGTTAACAGCGGATGACAGCAAAGCTTGTTGGTAATATAAATTTCCAAGCGTAGCGCCCGTTAAGCAAAGCTTAGGGAAAACTAGTAGCGAAACACCTAATCTGTTAGCCTCGACGATACCGCTAATTATTTTATTAACGTTCTCCTCTACCCCTCCGAGAGTTATTTCGGGGGTGTACGCTCCTACTTTACAAAAACCGTGGACAAGCGGAGATTTATACTCAACGAATGATGTTATAGATAACGCCGAATAAAGCTTATCAAGCGTTTCAGCTTTAATGCTTTTAGTCGCACCGGATAAAATTTTATTTACCGTACCAAAAGGTACACCGCTAAGTTTTGAAAGCTCTGCATTGGTAATACCTTTATCAGTTTTTGCTAATTTTATTTGCTCTAATCCCTTTTTCATAATACACCTCGGTAAAATTTTACCATTTATTATAAATTATGTAAAGTATTTCATTTAAATTTAATAAAAATTTACCATTATAGATAATTTTAAATTTTGCTTAATTTGAATTGACCTTTTAACAAGTATTTGTTAAAATATAAAAGTTATTTGAAATTTGGGAGAATAATATGGAAAACACTCAGAAAAAAGGCGGTTTTGCAAGTGGAATAGGTTTCGTGCTTGCAGCGGCAGGCTCGGCAGTTGGGCTTGGTAACTTATGGGGGTTCCCCTTTAAAACGGCTGAAAACGGCGGTGCGGCGTTCGTAATTTTATATATCGCATGCGTGTTGTTTATCGGTTTTTTAACTATGATTTGCGAAATATTTTTAGGTAGGCGTTCACAAGCTAACCCTATAACCTCGTTTAAAATCATAAATAAAAATATAGGCTGGTTCGGCCTCGTTGCTATAATCGTTCCCTTGATTATTACCTTTTACTATTCGGTGCTTGGCGGTTACACGGTTAAGTTTGCCTTCAATTCTTTTTGGGGAAACACCGGCAACCTCGCTAACTTTGCAGGTACCGAGTGGGAAGTAATTATCTTTACCGCTATCTTTCTTATATTTGCGCTCGTTGTCGTAATGGCAGGCGTTAAAGGTGGTATTGAAAAAGCTTCTAAAGTTTTAATGCCCGCACTCTTTATACTTTTAGTTTTAGTTGTTATCTTCGTCCTCTTTTTAGGCGAAGGCGTTGCTGACGGTTTAAAATTTTACCTTATACCCGACTTTTCTAAAATTACGTGGAGTTCCGTCCTCGCAGCCATGGGGCAAGCGTTTTATTCCCTTTCACTCGGTATGGGCGCAATGATAGTTTACGGCTCGTATACGGGAAAGGAAATTAACCTTTTAAAATCGGCAAGTATGATTTGTGTTTTCGATACCTTCGTTGCTCTTCTTGCTGGTATGGCTATCTTCCCAGCGGTATTTCACTTTGCGTCAATTGAAGGTATTCCCGCAGAGTCTATGGACCTTCAAGGTCTTATGCTTATGTTCGAAACGTTGCCTAAGGTTTTTGAAAGCATTGGCCCTATTGGGCACGTAATAGAGTTCTTCTTCTTTGCTATGGTTGTTATTGCCGCGGTTACGTCGGTTATATCCATTATGGAAGTATCTAGCCAATTCATTATTCAAAAATTTAAAATGAAGAGAAAAATATCCACTTTAGCAGTTGCAATATTAACCTTTGCTCTTTCTATCCCAGTAGGCATTTCACTTGGTAATATGCTTAATGGAAGTTCTGAACTTCAAATTTTCGGCATGGACTATCTAACCTTTTTAGACACCGTTACCAACACCGTGTTAATGCCTATATGCGCACTATTTTCTTGCGTTGCAGTAGGTTGGTTTATCGGCCCGAAAAACTCAACCATTGAACTTAACGAGGACGGGCTTAACGAAAAAGTTGCAAAAGTTTTTAGCTATGCTATCAAATTCGTAGTTCCTCTTCTTATTGCGGTTATTGAAATTTTTGGGCTTATCGGTCTTATTTGGCCAAACGGCACGTTTGACCCGAACGGCTTAGGCGTAGCGCTTACTTCCTTAATTATTGTAACGGCGCTTATTGCAGTTTACTTTATTTGGCTTAAAAATTCAAAAACAGGCACTAATCTTGACGAAATTGATTAACAAAATAAAAGCGACAATCATAACGATTGTCGCTTTACAATTTATTAAGTTTTACTTAGCTTTTTCCACTCTTTTATATTTATTACTTACTTGTGCTTTTGCACCTTTATTGATGGATACTTGCTACTTGGTTGAGCCTAAGTGGTACATTGGCTTTCTCCTAAACTAAAATTTTTTAATGGTAGTAAAATTGAATTTTTTGGGGATTTTCAAGATTTTAACCTCCTATTTAAATAGTAGGTAACTTAGCTTAGTTCATCGGTCCGTCCTCCCTTTTGGTAATTTTATTATAAAATAGATATCAGCCTTAGTCAATACAAAACGTAAAAATTTTGCTCAACTTTATTTTTAAAAAACCTATTTACAATGGGCATTTTTTGTGTTATGATTAAAAGGTGGGAAAGATATTTGCGGTTTTTTAAACCGCTTTTTTTATTAAAAAGACCGTGCCAAGCACGGTCTTAATTTTAAGCTTTAAAATCTTCTATAGCGTCTTCCGTTCCGATAAACGCCCACTTACCACTATACTCTACTTTATCGTATTTGCTATCAGTCCAACCCTCAGCATACTCTTTTGCCTCTTTAGAAGAATTAAAATATAAAGCAATAAGCCCATCGCCAATTTTTGTCGCTATTATTCCACCAACAACACCTTTATCTTCATCATAATCTGTATAATAAATAACAAAATATCCTGCTTTTTCCATCTTTTCTTTCGCCGAGTCAACGTCAGAGGGAACACACGCAGTTAAAATTAACGCCGACATAACAAGTATCATTATTAAAGATATAAATTTTGCAAATTTTCTCATATTAACTCCCCCTTTTTACTTATTTTATTATATAAATATTTATTTTTTTTGTCAACAGCGTTCTATCCTGAATTTTTTATTATTTTTATTTTGTTTACGTTTTCAGGGTATACGTAACTATGTAAACCATCAATTTTTAATATAGGGCTGTAATTTATATCATAACTAATATTAACAACCCCTTTAATTACCTCGCCGTTATCACATAATATCTCAACCGTTTTATTCTTATATTTGAACAAATCTTTCATTTTTAGCCTCTTTTTATTTTATGATAGTTGCATTTATTGCCAAACGCCTGTCGTAATATATAAAAATTTTAATATTTTATTTTTTTGAAAATATTACCTTAAAATAATATACAAAATCAAAAAAATATGTTAAAATACCTTTGCTCGATAAAACTTTGCTTACTGCAACGTTTTTATGGCTAGTTAAATTTTTGCAAAGCAACATCAAGTTGTTAGTTACAAGTAAGACGAGGCGTGCGAGCATTTATGAAAGGATATGTACTTTTGTACACGAGTGAATAAAGCAGAGCACAACAAAGTATTACGCCGTAAATAAATGAAAACTTTTAGGACGTTAGAAACAAGTTAGGCGAGGCACAAGACTTTTTAACGGTGAAATATACCTTGTAGGTCATTGAATTGTTAAAAAGTTGCAGTAACAAAGCATAACGACGTTTATAACGATTTAAAACGGAAGTGTATCGAAGAGGTCTTTAGCCGAGCGAAAGCGAACGCCGACCTCCGAGTGTAAAACTAAATACTAAATATGGAAGTGTATCGAAGAGGTCATAACGGCCCTGACTCGAAATCAGGTATACGGCAACGTATCGTGGGTTCGAATCCCACCGCTTCCGCCAACAAAAAAGCAAGTAGCGTGTTTACTTGCTTTTTTTGTTTGAATAAAGGTGGGATGAGAACCGTAGGTTCGGCCGTCATTTGACGGGCTTACTTGACGAACTAAGCTCAGCCAGAGTCCCCTATTTATAGGGTATGGCTGTATCCCACCGCTTCCGCTTATTGCACCACTTATGGAATAAGGTTTAACAAGGTTAAGAATTAAACTTCAATTTATAAAATTAAGCAAAAAGTTGATTTTTAATTAAAATTACCTATTGCAAGATTATAATAATCGTTATATAATATAACTAACGAGCAAAATGCTTAAAATTTATTTTAAGGAGTATTTATTCTATGGCAAAATCAAGATACGTAGGCGATTATCCAGTTATTGGTATTCGTCCTTGTGTAGATGGTCGTCGCGGACCTATGATGCTTCGCGAATCACTTGAACCCACCGTATGGGCAATGGCTAACGCAGCTAAAAAATTATTTGAAGAAAACCTTTTCTATTCAAACGGCGAACCTGTTAAGGTTGTTTTAGCAGATACCTGTATCGGTCGTGTAGCGGAAGCTGCTGCTTGTGCTGACAAGTTCAAAAAAGAAGGTGTAGAAATTACTTTATCGGTAACTTCTTGCTGGTGCTACGGCAGTGAAACTATGGATATGGATCCTAACACTATCAAGGGCGTTTGGGGCTTTAACGGCACTGAAAGACCCGGTGCAGTTTACCTCGCAGCAGTTCTTGCAGGTCACGCGCAAAAAGGCTTACCCGCTTTCGGTATTTACGGTCATGAAGTTCAAGACTTAGACCAAGTTAACGAAGTTCCTGAAGACGTAAAAGAAAAACTTCTTCGCTTTGGTCGCGCTGCCGTTGCAGTTGCTACTATGCGCGGTAAATCATATCTTCAAATCGGCTCGCAATGTATGGGTATTGCAGGCTCTATAATTGACCAAGACATGTTAGAAAGTTATTTTGGTATGCGCGTTGAGTCGGTTGACGAAGTTGAAATTCTTCGCCGTATGGAAGAAGGTATTTACGATGAAGAAGAATATCAAAAAGCGCTTGCGTGGACTAAAGAGCACTGCAAAGAAGGTTGGGACGATAACCCCGACACCGTTTCTTTCTTAGGTAAAGACCAAAAAATTAAATTTACCCGTGAAGAAAAGGATAAACAATGGGAATTCACCGTTAAAATGTATTGCATTATTAAAGATTTAATGGCAGGTAACAAAAATCTTCCCGATGCTTTCATTGAAGAAAGAGCTGGCCACAATGCGATTGCAGGCGGTTTCCAAGGTCAAAGACAATGGACCGACCACTGGCCCAACTGCGACTATCCCGAAGCTCTTTTAAGTTCAACGTTTGACCATCAAGGTGCAAGAGAACCGTATACTTTAGCAACTGAAAACGACGTACTTAACGCTATGGGTATGCTTATGATGCGCCTTTTAACTCACCGCGCTCAAATCTTTGCCGACGTTAGAACTTACTGGTCTGGCGAAGCAACCGAAAGAGTTACTGGTTATAAGCTTGAAGGAAAGGCTAAAGAATCCGACGGTATTATTCACCTTTTAAACTCGGGCGCAGCTTGTCTTGACGCTAGCGGTGTTTGCACTGACGAAAAAGGCAACGCTATTATGAAAAAATGGTGGGAAGTAACCGACGAAGATATTAAGAAAATGACGGATGCAACCGTTTGGTGCGAAGCAGGTTTTGACAACTTCCGTGGCGGTGGTTTCTCAAGCCATTTTGATACCTACGCAGAAATGCCCGTTACTATGATTAGACTTAATATCGTAAAAGGCTTAGGCCCTGTTCTTCAAATTGCTGAAGGTTGGACTGTAAACCTTCCTAAAGACGTAAACGACAAGTTAATGAAGAGAACTAACCCCACTTGGCCCAACACTTGGTTTGCTCCACGTTGCGACGGCAAGGAAGGAAGCCCTTTCAGAACGGCTTACGAAGTTATGCAAAACTGGGGTGCAAACCACGGTGCAATTTCTTACGGCCACGTAGGTGCAGACCTTATTACTATGTGTTCAATGCTCCGCATCCCCGTATGTATGCACAACGTACCTGAAAAAGACGTTTATCGTCCTGCTTGCTGGAACGCGTTCGGCATGGACAAAGAAGGTCAAGATTACAGAGCTTGTAAAACTTACGGCCCTCTTTACAAGAAATAAAAACTATTTAAGCCAAAGGTGTTTGCCTTTGGCTTTTTTATTGTATTTTTTTGCAAATGGTGGTAAAATATATCTATGTATAATTTTTTCGTAAACATTTTAGCAAAAATTGACGGCGGTTACAAAATTTCAGGTAAAGACTATAACCATATTAAAAACGTACTGCGCATGAAAAGCGGAGAGGACGTTTTGGTTACCTATAACGGCAAAAGCGATTTATGCTGTATCGTAGATTTTACCGATAGTGAGGTATTAGTTAAAATAATAAAACCTAATTACCAATGCACCGAGCTACCTATTGAGGTTTATCTTTTTCAGGGCATAGCTAAAGGCGAGAAAATGGAGCTTATTATTCAAAAAGCGGTTGAGCTTGGCGTACACTCGATAATTCCCGTAGAAATGAAAAGGTGTATCGCTAAAATAGAAAAGAATAAACTAAAGCAAAAAACTGAAAGGTTTAATCTTATATCCGAAAGCGCGTCAAAGCAAAGCAAAAGAAATATTATTCCTAAAGTTTTAGAGCCTATGGCTTTTGATAACGCACTTAAGTTTGCATGCGAATTAGACCTACTTGTTATCCCCTACGAGTGCGCTGAGGGCATGACGGCTACTAAAGAGTGTTTTTCTATGATAAAAAGCGGTATGAAAATCGGCGTTATGATAGGCGCTGAAGGCGGTTTTGAAGATAGTGAAATCGATAAAGCAAAAGCCTTATCTAACACTAAAATAATATCGCTTGGGAAAAGGATACTTAGAACGGAAACAGCCTCAATAACCGCCCTATCAGCTATTATGTTACACGCTGAAAGCAATCTATATTAATAAAAAAACGGTGCAAAATATTGCACCGTTTTTTATTGTTATAATTTTACTAAGCCTATGCAAAGCTCAATTTTAAGACGCTAGAAACAAGTTAGGCAAAGCGTTTGAGATTTTGCGGAAGGGAGCGACCTTGTTGGTCGCAGGAATTTCACAAAATTGTAAAGACCACAGCATAACGCCGTTTATAGGGGCTTAAAACGCTTGGTCGCCCTCTAAGAATACCTTCTTCACGTTAAAGGCGTTGTCTACTAAAATAAGGTCTGCAACCTTGCCTACTTCGATAGAGCCGTAATCTTTATCAATACCGATAAGTTTAGCAGGGTTTAAGCTTGCCATACGAACGACCTCACACATACCGTAAGGGGTGTAAGACATAACGTTTCTACAAGCGCCGTCTAAAGTTAAGTGGCTACCTGCAAGTTTACCCTCTGGGTCATAGTTGAGGTCTGGTCCCCATAAGATACCTGCAGACTCGTCGTTTTTATAATCGCCCGTTGAGGGATAGCTATCGGTAATTAAGATACACTTTTCATAGCCTTTAGCTCGAATTACCGAGCGAATAGTATAGGGCGCTAAGTGAATGCCCGTTTGGTCGCAAATAAGCTCAGCATAGATATCGGGGTTTGACAAGGTATAGTCGTCACACCCTGCGCCGTTGCGTGCTTGGTTTATCTTAGGCGCACTGCCACTGTCGCCCCAGTGAGTTTGAACTTTAACGCCAAGGTCAACGATTTTTTCGCATTGGTCTGCAGTTGCGTTCGAATGCCCGAAAGCAAACACCGAATTTGGCTCAACGCTTTTTACGTAATTGACAAACTCGAAAATGCCCTTACGCGCAGGGTCGATTGCCCACACTTTAACGTACGAGGCAATTTCGTCAACAAGCCTTTTATATCTATCGATACGTATATCGTCGTTCCACTTAAAAAGCTGCATATTACTGCCCACCGCACGCATATACGGCGCTTCCATATAAAGGCCTTTGATAATTCTACCGTTGCCCGTCTTAGAAAACTCTTTAAGCTTTTTAGTGCCTTCAATCATTTCGTCGGCACTCATGGTTTGATAATAAGTTGGAAGAACCGTCGTTTGACCGTGCGATAAGAAGTGATTGCAACACTCTTCAGGGTCGTCAACAAAGAAGTTTTTTACAGAGCCGTGGTTGTGAATATCGATAAGCCCTGGGCAAGTAAATAAGCCTTGTGCGTCAATAATTTCAGCATTTTTGGGTATTTCAACCTCTTCTTTTTTGCCTATGCTTACAATTCGGTTACCGTCAAAAACAACAACGCCATCAAACAAAATTCCCTTTTCTAAAACTACGTTAGAATTAGTTATTGCTTTCATAAAATCCTTTTATTTTACTAAATTTTTAGGTTGAATATCTTGTAAAGACCAGCTTGCAAAAGGTCTTGCTATTGCTTCTGAAACGTAGCACGTACCTTTAGATAATCTCATAATAGATGCTGGGCATTCCATTGAGATAGGTCCGTAAAGTTGAAGCCTTGATACCATGCGTTGCCAAGTATCGCCAGCCTCGTTATTAAGAAGTGAGTGAACTTCTAAATGCTCTCTTGCGTGGGTTATATCGTAAGGTCCTATAGTTGCAGCTTTGGGAGGAACTGCCCAAACGTCGCCCGACGCACCCATGGGTGAGAATAAAGAGTTTTCTGCAATGGTAAGCGGAGACTGCGTTACTAAACCCGACTTAATCTCACAAAACTCTTCTAAAGTTTTAGCCGAAAACTCTTCCGTTCTTGGGTCGATAAATGCAGTATGACCAGGCCAGCCGGTTGCCGAATAAAGCATATCACAACCGCCACAATCTTCAATTATACTTGTGTATACGCCACGGCCTTTATTGTCGTTATTAAACGTATGCCATTGTGAAACGTCAGGGCGTAAGTCCTTTCTAATTCTATAATAGAAATGGTTCATAAACGACGCGCCAAGACCTGCACCGTAAGTTAAAGGCGCAACGTTTCCGTCTTCGTCTGCCCATTCGTCCATAGCAAAGGCGTTAACGTTTCTCAAATTAATGTTGAACGTATTTACCATTTCAGCAACTGCACTATAAACTGCAGGCCATTGGTTAGGACAAATCATAGTGAAAGGCTTATCTTCCTTATCACTTTGAACAAGGCGATAGAACATATCAAGAATCATATGGTTTGCAGGGTCCATAACAACTTTAACGGTGTAACCGTTTTCGTTGGTATATTCCATATCTTCTCTTTTAATATTTCTTACCCTTTCAAGCTCTTCAAGCGGTAATTCGCTGTGCGGAAGCCATGATGATGGCTTAAATCTAAATTCGTCGTAAAGTCCCATAATTATTCTCCTTTATTTTTTAATAATTTATTATATTTTTTAAATTTTTTAACGTATTTTTGAGTGTTTTCAAGGTTAGGCTCAACCGTTTTACCAGCGAACTCAAACCTTTCAAAACTACCCGACTCGCCCTTCTTAGCAACCGAGTAAGCGCCGAAACAGCAACCGTCAGTCTGCTCTGAAAGATATAATTTTTCACCTAGAACGTCAGATAGTATTTGCATCCAAATTTTACTTCTGGTTGCACCGCCCGTAACGATAAAGTTATTGAGGTTAAAGCCAGCTTCCCTATAAAGGTCTACGATATATTTAACTTCGAACGCAACGCCCTCCATAGTAGCCCTGAAAACGTCACCTTTTTGATGCTTAAACGAAACTCCGTCAAGCCCGTAAGATAGTTTGTTCGCACCACGATATGCGCCGTTACCTGAAATAAACGGAAAAACTACTAAGTTATCGTCAATCTCTGAAAGCTCGGCTAAATCATCAATTTCCTTATACGGTATGCCGTAGGCATTTTTCGTCCACTCAAGTACCGTGCCTGAACTGATTGCCGAGATAAAGTAGCCGTAGCCACCGTCAGGATGCTTACGCCCGTCAAAAATGCCCGATTTTTCATCCTCGTTTCTTGCAAACAATACCCAAGTAGTTCCGGTTGACACGATAATGTCGTCATTTGAAAAATAATTTGCGCCAAGACTTGCCGAAAACTGGTCGTGAAGCCCACAATAGAGTTTGAGGCTACCTTTTAAACCCGTCTTCTCCATAAAGTCTGCGTTTGTAACGCCTATTAAATCGCCTGCTTTTAAAATGCTTGGAAATACCGATTTATCAAGACCAACTATAGAAAGTAGCTTATCGTTCCAACACAAATTGTCGTTATCAAACACGCCCATCATAGCGGCGCTAGTGTAGTCGATAACCGCACTGCCGGTCATTTTATAATAAACGTAATCAGACGTGGATAAAATGAGTTTGGTATTTTTAATAACTTCGGGCTTATGCTTTTTAAACCATAAAATTTTAGCTATAACCGAGCCTGCACCAAGCTCCATTGAAGACACTTTAGAAACTTCTTCTTTAAGCTCTTCAGCCTCAATTTCCGCACGCTTATCAAGCCAAGTAACTGCGTTAGTTAAAGGAATTAAATTTCCGCTACCGTCAAGGTCGCAAAAGGTAAAACTACCGCCTTGCGCCGAAACGGACGCACCCTCAATCTCCCCGTCAAACTCAGCCGTTGCAAGTTTGGTGGACTCAATAACCGCGTCGTACCACGCCTCGGGAGATTGCTCGTAAATATTATCTTTGGGGCTTATAAGACCATAACCTTTATAGCCTTTGCCTAAAACTTCGCCCTTTTCGTTGAAAAGTAAGGTTTTAGTTCCCGTAGTTCCTAAATCAATTCCTAAATAGTATTTCATAATTAGAACTTAATGCCATATAAGTTCGCAGCGTTATTGCACATTACGTCTTCAACGTCCTTTTTAGAAAGCGTAAGCGCTTTAGCGCAATCTTTAAATCCGCGAATAATTTCGTAGGTGAAGTTCGTTATATTTTTTTCGTCACTCTCTCTCATGTGCTCTGCATTAGTTAAGTCACCGTACATACCGCGAGGAACTACGTTTATATAATAACCGTCCTCTGAAATTCTGTACATACGCATTTTAGCAATAGGTAAATCCGTACCGAACATAACGCGCTTAGTTCCAACAGCTTCAATACACTTTTGAGTAGCGTAACCCAAAGTATTTGCCGAGAAATCAAAAAGCATTTTTTCAGAGTGCTTTAAAGTGTCAAAAGCGTTGCCTATATCTTCTGGCGCGTACGCTCTACCAATATGCGCTACGATAAGCTTAACGTTAGGATATTTTTGCTCAATTTCCATAAGCGTTTTGATATTATCGGGGTTTTTAAGCCTATCAGGCTTAGAGATATGTAAAGTTACCTTCCAACCGTATTTATCAGCTACTTTTAAGTGGCTTTCAGGAAGAAAATCGTAAATAGCTGCATCGCCCCTTGCTATTACGCTTTGGTTGTTACAATAGGGTTTTAAGCCTTGAAAACCGCCTTTAATAACTTGTTCTTCAATAAAGTCCGCGCTATCGTCAGCGTGGTTACAAAAAAGTGCTGGATAATTATACTCTTTAGCCACCTTTGAAACGTACCAGTTATTTTTCTCTAGTATCGAGCCCGGCTCGCCGAACAACACGGGAACGACGTTGCTTTGAGGGAATAAATCTTTATACGTTTGAACGATATCTTCAATCGTATTATCTTCCGCAACACGACTTGGCCAGTAAATAGGCGTACCGGGTTTTAAAGGCTTTTTATCCTCTATTCTATAAACGTGAGCGTGGCAGTCAACTATATTTTTAGGTAAGAACTCTAAAAGTTCTTCTTCGTAAACTTTTTTGTCGTAGTCGGTAAGTTTAAATCCAAACATAACTATCTCCTTTACTTAAGTAATGTTATATAAAGTATATAACAGTTACTTTTTAATGTCAATGATTTTTAGGAAAAATAGATATTTGATTATTTATTGCGGACATTATTTTAAAATTGTATAATTTTTAGGATAAAATGATAAAATTTGTCTGTTTTTTATTGATTTTTTTTGCCACTCAAAGTATAATTGAGAAAAGGAGAAAAATTATGAGAAAAATAAGAACCCCGTTTTTTGAAATAGGAACTAAAAACTACATCTACGGTGACGACGTGTTAAAACTTGCTATGGCTGCTGACGAAATGGCTGAAAAGTACGATATTGACGTTCTTTTCACCACCCCTTACGCTGACATTAGGCGTGTTGCTGAAAACACCAAGAACTTAATCATTATCGCACCTTATATGGACACTATTTACCCCGGTCGCGGTATGGCTTGCGTTCTTCCAGAAAGCTTAAAGGCAGCGGGCGCGCACGGCGTCGTTGTTAACCACTGCGAAAAGCCAATGAGCTTACCTCAAATCAAAGATACCATTAAAAGGGCGAGAGAGCTTGACTTTATAGTATTTGCTTGCGCTGATACTACTGCGGAAGCTCAAGCACTTGCGCACTTAAAGCCCGACATTATTAACCCCGAACCGAGTGAACTTATCGGCGGTTCTGACGGTAAAGTTTCGGATATGAGTTACGTTAAAGATACTATTGACGCTATTCGCTCTATCGATAAAGATATCTACGTTGAACAAGCAGCGGGCATCACAAACGGCAAGCAAGTTTACGACTTTATTATGGCAGGTAGCGAAGGCGCAGGCGCAGCTTCGGGTATCGTTAACTCGAAAGACCCAATCGCTACTATGGAAGAAATGATTAAAGCAACCCGCCAAGCGGCTGACGATTTGAAAAAAAGGAGTTAATTTATGATTTACAAAAATAAAATTCAAGTTGAATCCGACCACAAGGAAATAACTTTTCACAACGTAACTAGTCAAGTTAAAGAAACTGTTAAAAACTCGGGCATTAAAGACGGTATCGTAGTAGTTTATTCACACCACACTACCTGCTCGGTAATTACTCAAGAGTGTGCGTTTGATATGTCTATGACGGGAAGAGAAACTCTTCAACAAGACTTAGTGGACTCAATGGAAAAGATTTGCCCAAGCTGTACTAGAGAAGGCATTTATCTTCACCCCGGCCCGAAAGCACTTAAGTTTGCCGAAGAGCACGGCGAGGACGCAAGAGGTTGCCACAACACCGAAGCTCACCTTATCTCGTCCATTATCGGCAGAAGCGTAACTGCAGTTATTGACGACGGTGTTATCGACCTTGGCGAATTTGGTTTTATTTACTTTATCGACTGGGACAAAACACGCGGTAGAAAAAGAACCGTTCAAATTATGGTTATAGGCGAATAATAAAAAGAGAGGCTTGCCTCTCTTTTAAATTTAAAAAAGAAAGCGCAATTGCGCTTGCTTTTTCTATGCCGTAACTTTAGTAAAATCAGATTTGGGGTGATTGCAAAGAGGACAAGTAAAATCGTCGGGAAGTTCCTCAACCTCTTCTTCATACCCACAAATATTACATCTCCACACCGTTTTTTCTACCTTTGCTTGAGGCTTAGGTTTAATGTGCTTAAAATAATAAGCATAAGTTGCGGACGGTGTTTCATTTAAATCAAACTCGTCTAAAACCTCGGCAACAAATAAGGTGTGAGAGCCAAGGTCTATCATATCTATAACCTTACAGCAAATAACCGAGTTAACACCCACCGTTATATAGTTTACACCGTTTTGGGCCGTCTTGTAATCTTTATAGTCTTTAAACTTATCCACCTCTCGCCCACTTTGAAAACCAAAGTGCTTAAAAAGGTCAAAACTTGCCTTTTCTGAAATTATAGAAACGTTAAAAATCTTACTTTCCTTTATAAGGTCGCAAGTATAGTTTGAGTTGTTAACGGCAAGCGTTACCCGATTAGGAGAGGTCGTTACCTGCATAACGGTGTTCGTGATACAGCCGTTTTGCTTATCGTTTGATTTTGTAGTTACTACGAATAAACCGTAGCTTAAATTCTTCATTGCATTACTCATAGCTAAATTATAGCATAAAAACCGCTTTTGTCAAGGTAATACAAATTCACAATTATTAATTTACCTTTTTATTTTAATAAGAGTGTGCGTATTAAGCGTGAGGTACAACGATGGAAAACGTTACTGAGAAAAAATTTGACTATAACATCTTGATAATTATTATGTGCTTTATGACGATACTGTTCGGCTTGAAGCTTTCGATATTGCAAACGCCTTCCCACACCTTTATATAATCTTTTTTAAAACTTTCTATAATTTTGAGAACTCTTTAATTAGCGCCCTCCTTATCGGAACTTTTGAGCGCAAGTTTTGTCAATTTAAAAAATGCAAGGCTCAAAAGAACCTTGCATTTTTTGGTCGGAGTGACAGGATTTGAACCTGCGGCCTCAACGTCCCGAACGTCGCGCGCTACCAACTGCGCTACACCCCGATACGAGTGATATTGTAACACAATTTTTTTGAAAACGCTACTTTTTTTATATATATTTTAAAAATTAGTTTTACGTTAAAAAATGCAGGGCGAAAAATCTACCTTGCATTTTTATTTCTATTTTATTTAACTTCTTTGGGCAAAATATTCAATAGCCTCTTTGTAACCGTCAAACCCCTTGCCTACTATGGTTTTTTCTGCAAACTTAGATACGTAACTTAACTTTCTAAATTCTTCACGTGAATTTATATCGGTTAAGTGCACCTCTACCGTTAATAAACCTACTGATTTAAGCGCGTCAAGAATTGCTATGCTGGTGTGCGTATATGCACCAGCGTTGATTATAATACCGTCGTAACGATTTATGGCTTTTTGAATTTTAGTAACTAACGCGCCCTCACAGTTTGACTGAAAAACGTCCAATTTAACGCCGTTTTCCTTGCCTACTTGTTTTATGAATTTTACAAGCGATTTATAATCTTTTTTACCATATAAATTAGGCTCTCTTACCCCTAACATATTAAGATTAGGTCCATTTAGAACGAGTAATTTCATAATTTTTAACTATCTCCTTCACCGCGCTTTCAACGGTATTATCGTTTTCAATTGTAATATCGGCAGTTTGATAAAATTCCTTTCTTTGCTCGTAAAGTTTATAAACGCCCTCTTTTTGCGAAAGCGGTCTATTAGCGCTTTCAAGTAGCGCTAAATCTCTTTTTACGTAAACTGTTATGGCGTTAAGTGATAATACCCGCCTATTTTCTTCACTTATTATCGCACCACCGCCAAGCGAGATTACAGCGCCCGCATTTAGCAACACCTTTTTTAAAACCTCAGTTTCGATACGCCTAAATTCTTCTTCGCCATATTCGTTTATTATCTCTGACGGCGTTTTCCCTTTATTTAAGGTAATTTCTTCGTCTAAATCAACAAACTCTTTACCCATTTTTTCCGCAAGAACTTTGCCGATAGTGGACTTACCACACCCCGGCATACCCGTTAGTGCAACGTTAAGTTTATCACCGCTTATTTTTGAAATTATTGCCTCGGTTTCGCTTTTTAGATGAGTTTTAGAAAGCCATATATCTTGAGCTTTAAGAGCTTGCTCAACAAGCATAGGCAGTCCGTTTGAATATGGAATATTAAGTTCTTCAGCTTGCTTTATAAACAAGGTTTTTTGAGGGTTGTAGATAAGGTCGAAAACAAACTTTAACCCTTTAAATTTAGCTAAATCGATAGGCGTTTGGTCAACGAGTGGATACATACCTACGGGGGTGGCGTTAATAATTACCTCTACCCTTTTTATATCGTAACAATTTTGATAATTTATCTCCCCTCTGCGACTAACGAAAAAATAATTTGCGCCTTGTTTTTTGCAAACGAACTCCACGGCTTTACTAGCACCGCCCGTACCTAAAATTAAAACGCGTTTACCGCTTAAATTAATACCCTTTCTTTCAAGGGTATACTCTATCCCCGCAACGTCGGTATTAAAGCCTAAAAGCTTGCCGTTTTTATTAAGAACGGTGTTAACTGCTCCCATTTCCCTTGCCTCTATCGAAACCTCGTCTAAAAAAGGCAAAACGTCTTTCTTATACGGAATAGTTACGTTAAAGCCTTGATAGCTAGAGTTTTGAACGAAGTCTTGAACACCGCACCTAACGATTTCTTTTAAGGTATAATTAAGCCCACAAAGGTTATGAATTTCTTTTGAGTAGCTGTGCGAAAGTTTTTCGCCTATTAAACAAAATTTCATACGTTTTCTTTATACGTTCCAAGTAACACGAATTTATCCGAACCGTTATCAAGCTCTGCAATTAAATTTCTAACTTGAGGGTCTAAGACGTCCCCCTCGAAATCAAAGTAGAACATAAACTCGAAATCAGAGCCTTCAATCGGGCGCGATTCAATTTTAGTAAGGTTTAAACCGAAAGCGTAAAAACGGCTAACGATTTTATTAAGCGAGCCTGGGGTGTGCGCTAAGCTCGTCATAATACTAATTTTATCAGCGCCTTTATAAACGCGCAAGTCTTTGGTTATGCAGATAAAGCGAGTGAAATTTTTCTCACTGTCTTGCACTCTCGGCTCTAAAATTTTAAGGTTGTAAGCGCTAGCACACTCTTTCGAGCACAATACCGCAACCGTCTTATCGTCACCCTCGGCAACAGCCTTAGCACCAACGGCGGTATTTTCAACGCTTTCCGCCCTAACGCCTAGTTTTTTGATATATTCAGCGCATTGAGTGAGGGCTTGCGGATGCGAAACTATCGTCTTTATATCCTTAAGCTCAGCGCCGTTTTTAACGGCTAAACAATGGTCGATTTGAATTTTAACGCTCTTTACGATATGAAAATCGTACTTTTTCATAAGGTCGTAAACTTCGGATACCGAACCTGCCGTACTATTTTCAATAGGTAAAACGCCGTACTCGCAAAGACCTTTTTCAACGGCGTTAAAAACGCCCTCAAACGTCTTAAAATAAGTAATATCCGATATAGGGAATATCTTTTCGGCAGCCTTTCCACTATTTGCGCCGTAAACGCCTTGGCAGGCAACCGTACCGTCAACAGGGAATTCCTTAAGAGGGTTTGAAATAATATTATCAAGCTCGCTCTTTACCGGCGACGAATTTTCTACGAACTTGCTTTGATAAGCTTTGCTTGCGTAAAAAATAGTGTCGTAAAGTTCTTTAACGTATAAGCGAATTTCTTCGGGGCATTTTTGAGAAAGCCTATACACTATCTCTTTTTCCCTCTTGCCGTCGTGAACGGCTTTTTCAGTATGAGCCTTTATAACGCCCAACTCTTTTGAAAGCGCCATACGCTCTTTGTAAAGCTCGATAAGCTTATCGTCGATTGCGTCTATTTTTTGTCTAACGTCTAATAAGTTCATTATAACACCTCGTCAAGTATTGCTATTGCTACCGCGCTTTCAATACACGGAACGGCTCTTACGGCAACGCAGGCGTCGTGCCTGCCTTTAATTTTTATTACAGCGTTTTCCTTATTTACAAGGTCCACGGTGTTTTGCTCTATTGAAATAGAGGGGGTTGGCTTCATTGCCACCCTTAAAGTAAGGTTAAATCCGTTTGATATCCCACCGTTTATACCGCCGTTATTGTTAGATTTAAGCTTTACGGTATCACCCTCGTAGTAAAGCTGGTCGTTTACGATACTACCGTAGCTTTTTGCCATTTCAAAACCACTGCCAAACTCTATCCCCTTAACCGCGGGAACGGAGAAAATAAGCGAAGAAATTTTACCTTCTAACCCCTCGAATAGATTATCGCCAACGCCTGCAGGCATACCGTAAACAACCGTTTCAATAATACCGCCAACGCTATCGCCTTTAGATTTAGCACTTTCTATCTCGTCAAGCATTTCCTGCTTTTTATCAAGTGAGGGAAAACCTTTTGACAAATTTAATACTTCATCATATAAAATCTCGCCGTTTAAATACGACCTACCCTCAACCTTGCCTACCGCTTGAAGATAGCTTGCAATATAAATTCCCTTTTTTTCAAGGTATTGCTTGCAAAGCCCACCCAACACGCAGTAAGGGGCTGTAAGTCTTGCCGAAAACCTACCTCCGCCCGAATAATCGAGCGTTCCGTCTTTTAAGTGCCACGCGTAATCGGCGTGGGAGGGACGGGGCTTGCCAAATAGGTCGCTATAATCTTTGCTTTTAACGTTCAAGTTTTCAATCACAACCTCGAAATCGCCGTTTATCTCTGAGTTTTTAACTCCGACAAATAAAGGCTCGTCTTTTTCTATTCGGGGCGTTGAAAAGGCACTTTTGTTCGCCTTTCGCCTCGATAAAAAGTCAAACAGCTCGTTACTATCAAATTTAAAACGAGGAAAGCCTTTTACCTTTAACCTCATTTCGGGAGAGTGCGATTCGCCAGTTATCTCTACGGTTAAGTTTTTACCATTTAGTATCGACATTAATTATTCCCCCTAATTTTTGATAATCTATTATAAAATTCGGATATGACTTATTTATCGCCTGTCCACCTAAAACCAAACTTTTGCCTTTAGCAAAGCTTGCCATAACTACAGCCGACATTACGGTACGGTGGTCGTTGCCTCCGTTTACAGTCCCACCTATCGGTGTTCCGCCGTGAATAACGATTGAGTTATCTTTATACTCGGCTTTTATGCCTACTGCCAATAAACTTTCTATAACGGCGTTTATTCTATCGCTTTCTTTAAGGCGAAGCCTATCTACGCCAAGTAGCGTGGTCTTACCGCTAGCATACGAAGCAACTACCGATACTATTTGAACGAGATCGGGAACGTCCTCCATATCAACGGTAATACCTTTTAAATTACCGCCTTTGACGGTTACTTGATTATTATTAAGCGTAACGCTTGCCCCAAAGCTTTTTAATATTTCTACAATTTTTCTATCGCCTTGAACGGAATTTACCTTTAAGCCAGTCACGGTAACTTGCTTGCCGATTGCACCTAGTGCCAAAGTAAACGACGCACCCGACCAGTCGCCCTCAACGTTAAATTTAAACGTTTTAGGCGCGTAACCGCCTTTAATTTTATAGCCACGCTCCGTCTTTTCAAACCGAACGCCAAAATCGCTTAAAACTGCTAAGGTAATATCTACGTACGGTTGAGAAACTAGTGTTCCGTTAATTATTATTTCACTCTCGCCGTCAACGTGCGAAAGGGCAAGTAATAAACCAGTTATATATTGCGAACTTATACTGCCGTCAACTGTATATTCGCCACTTTTTAGCTTGCCGTTAACCGTTAATCCAACTATATCTGCTCCGTGTTCGTTTAAAGTATCAACTAGCTCTTTTATAGGTCTTTCAAGCAATCTTTTAGCACCTGTGAATTCGGCGTTTACACCAAGTGCCGAAACCACGGGAAGCAAAAACCTAAGCGACGAACCGCTTTCCTTACAATCAATAACTACCTTTTCGTTAGGTAGCTCGCCCTTTTTTATAACCGTTTTATCACTATATTCAACAACGCTTGCACCAAGCGTTTTTAAGGCGTTTAGCGTAACGGTTGCATCAACTGATTTACCCACGTTTTTTACGGTGATTTCTTCGCCCGATAAAAAGGCGGAAATAAGTATTCGATGCGCAAACGATTTAGAGGGCGGAGCCATTACCTCGCCACTAATATTAGACGGCTTAATTTTCAAATTAAAGCTCTCCATTATAAACTCCCTAAAACCGTTTTAAGTGAAACCTTTTTGATAAAAGCCTTAGAAAAACCCGAAGTAAATACAAAATTAACCTCGTCGCCGTCCGCTTTTTTATCTGATTTCATTACCGATAAAATCTGCTTAGGCGTAAAATCGCAACCATCTAAAACGCCTGAAAGTTCAAGGAATTTTATTGCCTTGTTTTTATCCTCTTCACTAATAAAACCAAGCCTATAGGACGATTTTATAGCATAATACATACCTTTTATAACGCACTCGCCGTGAGAAAGTTTGTAATTATAAAGCTTTTCAATAGCGTGCCCTACGGTATGACCAAAATTTAGTAGCATTCTATCCCCGCTTTCTTTTTCATCACGCTCAACAATATCGCGCTTTATCTCAAGCGATTTAACGATTAACTCCTCATAATTTATATTTTCAATATCTTTATAAGTAATGCGCTCGTCGATAAATGCGTATTTCATGATCTCGCCAAGACCGCTTGTTATTTCGCTTTTTGATAAAGTTGACAAAAAGTCGATATTTATATAAACGGCGTCGGGCTGAGAGAAAGTGCCGAGGAGATTTTTACCAGCGTCAAGGTCTATGCCCGTTTTACCGCCAACCGAACTATCCACCATAGAAAGAAGCGAGGTTGGAATTGCAACGTAATTAATACCTCGCATATAAGTAGAGGCAACAAAAGAAGCTAAGTCGCCTACCACTCCACCGCCCAAGCCTATAATCGTAGACTTTCTTGAAAGACCACAGCCTGCAAGCTCGTTGACAAGCTTTATATACGTTTGAGCGTTTTTGCTATTCTCGCCTGCCGGTATCACGAATTTATATACCGTTTTATCGTCAAGCAAGGCTTTTACTTTTTCGTAATATAAGGGCTCGACGTTACTATCGGTTATTATAGCTACTTTATCGCCTTTTATAACGGGAAGTATCTCGGTTTTAAAATTTTCAAAACCGCTGTCCACCGTAATTTGATAAGTTTTTGATGCTTTAACTATTATCTTTTTCATTTTTTATTGTTAGAATCTATTAATAATTTTCTTTCATTGCCCTCGTTAAGTAGTTTTCTTAGCTCGGCTTTATCGTTATTTTTAAGGGCAACGTTGTATTTTTGAAGATTACAAATAAGCTCGTCAAGCTCTTTTTGTAAATTATCGCCGTTTTCTATCATAAGCTCAGACCACATATCGGGGTTAAGCCTAGCTACGCGCGTTAAGTCTTTATAACTACCTGCCGAATAGCCAAAGTGCTCGCTCGCGATTTCGTTTTTGATAAATGCGTTTGAAACGATATGGCAAAGCTGTGAGGTAAAGGCGATTGCTTTGTCGTGGTATTCAGGCGTTGTTATAACGACCTCCGAAAACCCAAGCGCTAAGTAGAAAGATTTAATTTTTTCTAAGGTAAATATGTCGGCGTTGACGTTAGTTAGTATCATTGAGGCTTTTTCAAAAAGGCTTGATACCGACCTTTCTATTCCCGAAAACTCTCTACCAGCCATAGGGTGACCGCCCACGAATACAAGATTTGGATATTCTACCGCCAACTCTTTCATTTCTTTAACTGTTTTGCGCTTAATACCACAAAAATCCGTTACGATTGCCCCGTCCTTTAAAAGGGGTAAAAATCTCTCTATTGACGATAAAAAGTAGCTTGGATACAAAGATACGATAAGCATATCTATATCTTTTGCCGACTTTTCGTCAAGCGGAGCGTTTATCGCGCCGAGCATATCCGCTTTAAGCATAACCGCATCTGATATATCGTAACCGTAAACGGTGTAACCTCCAAGTTTTTTAAGGGTTTTACCAAGGCTACCGCCTATTAAACCCAAGCCTATTATTCCTATTTTCATAAATCTCTGTGCTTATCGACAAGCGGAAGCATAACGTCAATACTTTTTACGATATCGTCAAACTGGTCGGGCGTAATTGATTGAGCGCCGTCGCAAAGTGCGTTTTTGGGGTCGTTGTGAACTTCTATCATAAGACCGTGCGCCCCAGAACCAACGGAAGCAAGCGACAACGGCTTTACAAGCCTTGAAAGCCCCGACGCGTGCGACGGGTCTACCACAACGGGAAGATGCGTAAGCTCTTTAAGTAGAGGTATTGCAGATAAGTCAAGCGTGTTTCTAGTGTACGGCTCAAACGTTCTTATACCTCTTTCACATAAGATAATATCCTTTCCGCCCTCGCTCATAATATATTCAGCGCTCATAAGCCACTCTTGTATGGTATTTGCAAGACCGCGCTTTAAAAGCACCGGCTTTTTGGTTTTGCCAACCTCTTTTAAAAGCTCAAAGTTTTGCATATCGCGCGCACCGATTTGAATAATATCAACGTCACTAAAAAGGTCGATATGATTAACGCTCATAATCTCGGTAACGATAGGCATACCCGTTTCTTTTTTTGCCTTTAATAAAAGATTAAGCCCTGCCTCTCTAAGACCTTGGAAAGCATAAGGCGACGTTCTCGGCTTGTACGCACCGCCCCTAAGTACGGTAGCACCCGCCTTTTTAACAGCCTCGGCAACTTCAATAATTTGCTTTTCTGTTTCAACCGAGCAAGGTCCTGCAATAATCTGGAAATTATCTCCACCGAATTTGTGCCCACCTATATCAACTATCGTATCTTCGGGGTGGAATTTGCGATTTGCGCATTTGAAAGGCTCTTGAATACGTTTTACGTTTTCAACGATATCGAGCGAGCGAACGAGGTCAATATCAATTTTACTAGTATCGCCAACTAAACCTAAAATGGTAGAGTGATGACCGTTACTAATATCAACGTCAAGCCCTTGACCTTTAATCCATTTAATTAAGTTGTTAATTTGCTTTTCTTCGTGTTCCTTTTTAACAATAATAATCATATAAGCACCTTTAAATAAATAAAAAAACCGAACGTAATCGTTCGGTTATTTCCATAAATAATAATTTTAAGTACGCAAAAAAATAACCGATATTATCAATATGGCTCCGTAAAGTAATATGCAAAATAAAACGCAAATACTGATGATTTCATTTTCTTACTCCTTAATGACTAAATTTTACGCCTTTAATAGCAGTTTGTCAAGATATTTGACGTTTTTTTTACTAAAATATTGAAAATTTTTACATACTATGATATAATCAAAAAGATTTTTCGGAGAAATATTATGATTAATGAAAAAATGTACGCGCTCGGTTCTACGCGCTCCAAAATAAGAGAACTTTTTGAATACGGCAAAACCCTCGCTAAAGAAATAGGTAGCGAAAACGTTTTTGACTACACGCTTGGCAACCCAAGTGTTCCTTGTCCTGAAACGGTAACTCAAACGATTATTGAGGCTGTTAAAAACCCTGCCGTTCACGGATACACCTCGGCACAAGGTAGCTTTGAGGCTAGAAAGGCAATATCCGATTATAATTTTAAGCGTTATGGTTTTTTGCTTGAGCCAGATTTAACCTATCTTACCTGCGGTGCGGCTGCAGGGCTTGCAATAACCTTGCGTGCGCTCATTTCTTCGCCCAGCGATAAAGTTTTAACGTTTGCGCCCTTCTTCCCCGAATATAAGGTATTTACCGAAAATGCGGGCGGTAGTTTAATTTACTGTAAATGCGACGAGAAAACTTTTGATATTGATTTTGACGATTTTGAAAGGGTAATAAATTCGGACGTTCAAGCAATAATTATAAACAGCCCGAACAACCCCTCTGGCACCGTTTACTCGCCGGCATCAATTAAGCACCTTGCTGAAATTCTTAACAAAAAGCAAGCTGAATACGGCCACGCCATTTATCTTATATCGGACGAGCCCTATCGTGAAATTTTATTTGACGGCGCAGTTTGCCCATTTATTCCTAAATATTACGACAATACCGTGGTTTGTTATTCGTACAGCAAAGCCCTTTCTATCCCCGGCGAAAGAATAGGCTACGTTTCGGTATCGCCAAACGCTGAAAACTCTCAAAAGCTTTACCTTGCAATAGCAGGTGCAGGCAGAAGTTTAGGCTACGTATGCGCCCCATCTCTTTTTCAAAAGGTTATCGAGCTTTGCGTTGAAGAGGTTTCCGATTGCTCGGTATATAAAGACAATAGAGATTTGCTAGTATCAAATCTTACAAGATTAGGCTTTGAATGCGCCAACCCTAAAGGAGCGTTTTACGTATTTATGAAATCGCCGATAGATAGCGCCGAAGAATTTTCTGACGTTTTAAAGACTTACGGCTTATTAGTAGTTCCGTCAGACTCGTTTGGGGTTAAGGGTTTTATAAGGCTTGCAACCTGCGTTAGCCCCGACCTTATAAAGAGGTCAATCCCCGCATTTGAAAAGATTGCAAAATTATATAATTTATAAAAATAAAAGCGTGCAAGTTTGCACGCTTTTTAATTTTTAATTAAATCAATAAGTTCGCTAGCCGTCATGCCTAAAATATATTTAGAAACGTCAATTTCACTTAGCTTATCTACGGTAGAATTTTCAATAAAGCTTTCTAATTTTGATATGTCTTCCTCACCGAAAAAGTCGCCTGTTATTTTTGCTTTTTTAATAACTTCGTTATCAAATTCAAGCGATATTTCAACTCTACCAAAATCATATCTTTTAGATGCTGTTTTTTGATAGTTTGAAAGCATAGTTTTTTGTGGAAAAAGCCACTCATAGGACGAATTCCTTGCATATAGCGCATCAATATCAGCATTTTTAGGCTCGGCCATTAATGTCGGGTTAAACTCGCTTATTATAAAGGTTTTTAAAGAAGATATGAACTCTTTAACCGAAGTAATTGAGCAAAGTTCTTTAACGTTGCAAACTCGCTTTTTAACCGATTTTACAGCTTTAGATTTAAGTTTTTCTCTATCGGGAGTTAAAACTTTTCCCATAAAGGATAAATCGCTTGAAAAAAGTAGCGTTCCGTGATGTAAAACTCTATCTTTAATCCTATGCTGAGCGCTGCCTGAAATTTTAAGCCCGTCTACCGTTTCAAGGTCGTTTCTACCAGAAAGCCTAACCTCAACGCCCATTTTAGATAGAGCTTTAATAATTGGTCGAGTAAAATACTCAAAGTCAATACCGCTTGTAGTAGCATTAGGGGTAATGAAAGAATAATTAAGATTGCCAAGATCGTGATAAACTGCACCACCACCCGTTATTCGCCTTGCTATTTTAACGCCACAACTATCTAAAACTTCTCTATTTATTTCTACGTTAGCGTTTTGATTTTTACCTATAACCACCGTGGGAGAATTTTGCCACAGCAAAAACACTTCTTCTTGAGAAGTTAAAAATAAATATTCTTCCACCGCCAAGTTATAGTGTGGATTTGTAGAGGATAAAACCAAAAATTTCATAATTTATTAATAAAGCGGAAGTGAGTTTACTTCCGCTTTAAAATTGTAATAATGTGCGCCTATTAAAAGCTATATTTAAGGCGTTAGTTTGGGTATTAGACGAGGCTCACGAAGACGATAAGCAGAGATTGACCTATCTGGTCATCGAGGTTTATCGACTAAGTAGAAACGAAGTATAATGCCCGAAATAACGAATTAAAGGCCTTTCTTAGAACGATCAATCTTCTCAATATCAGTAAAGTTATTGGTAGGAACGTGACCGGGAAGAGGCATAATTTTTTCGTGAAGAGCGTCAATAATCCAATCGGGTTGTGGGAAGAAGCTCTTTTCAAGCTCAAATGCAGGAGTAATCCAGTTTCTAGAGCCTACTACAACGGCAGGACCGTCAAGGTAGTCAAAGCACATTTCGGTAATGTTAGACGCCATATCTCTCATAACCGAGCTTCTCTCGCACGCGTCACCAACGAATAATACTTTACCAGTCTTCTTAACTGACTCAACAACCTTTTCGTAGTTGAACGGAACGATAGATCTAGTATCGATAACTTCAGCAGATACGCCGTATTTTTCTTGTAAAATCTTAGCAGCCTCTAAAGCTCTATATAATACCGCACCGATAGTTACGATAGTAACGTCGCTACCCTTTCTCTTGATATCGGGTTCGCCGAACGGAATTTCATAGTGTCCTTCAGGTACACCGCCTTCCATAAACTCTTCGCCGATACCGTAAATTCTTTGAGATTCGAAGAATACAACGGGGTCAGTACCCTCTAAGGCAGAAGTCATAAGACCTTTAGCATCAGAAGGAGTAGACGGGAATACAACTTTAAGACCAGGGATATGCGAGCAAAGCGCAGTCCAATCTTGAGAGTGTTGAGCGCCGTATTTAGAACCAACTGAAACTCTTAAAACGATAGGCATTTTAAGTATACCAGCCGACATTGCTTGCCATTTAGCCATTTGGTTAAAGATTTCGTCACCAGCACAACCGATAAAGTCAGCATACATAAGTTCAACGATTGCTCTACCACCGCACATAGCGTAACCAACTGCCGAACCAACGATAGCAGATTCAGAAATTGGCGAGTTGAAGAATCTGTGATAAGGAATAGCCTCGGTCATCTTCTTGTAAACACCGAAAGCGCCGCCCCAGTCACGATTATCTTCACCGTATGCAATAAGGGTAGGATCGTCGTAGAATTTATCGATAATAGGCTCAAATAAACCGTCGCAGATGTTGTACATCTTCATCTTAGAAACAGGCTTTCCGTTCTTATCGGTAGCAGTACGAACTTTACCTTTAATTTCTTTAACACGCGGGCACTCTTCCTTAGGCATAAGCACGTCAGCCTCGCGAGAGGGATCCATGCTCTTAACCTTTTGGTTAGAGAACATAATCGAAGAAATTGCGTCGGGTTCTTTGTTAAGGTCCATACGCGGAGAAATTTCGTCGTTAATAGCGAGTTTCATAACCTCAGTCATGCGGTTAGTGATATCTTCTTGAATTTGAAGGAATTCCTCTTCTTTAGCAACGCCACCCATAATGAGCTTAGTTTTGTAAGCTACGATAGGATCTGCATTCTTCCAAGCCTCGATTTCTTCTGCCGTACGATAGGTGGACGAGTCAGAGGGAGAGTGACCTGATACACGGTAGGTAACTACGTCTAAAAGCGCAGGACCTTTACCTTCTAAGAGAAGTTTCTTCTTTCTTTGAACTGCATCGGCAACTGCTAAAGGATCGTAACCGTTAACGCGCTCTGCATGTAATTGGTTGGGGTTGAAGCCAGCACCAAGTCTAGCAACCATATCAAAGCCCATAGTTTCACCACGAGTTTGACCACCCATACCGTAGTGGTTGTTGAATACGTTGAAGAGGATAGGCATACCACCGTCTTCAAACTTACCGTCCATACCCCAAAGCTTAGTAATTTGGTCCATAGAAGCAAAGTTCATTGATTCAAGAACCGGGCCTCTACCGGTAGCACCGTCACCAAAGTTAGATACTACGATACCGGGCTTGTGGTTAGAACGCTTATAAAGTGCAGCACCAAGAGCGATAGGACCGCTTGCGCCTACGATAGCGTTGTTGGGCATTAAGCCGAAAGGAATAAAGAAAGCGTGCATTGAACCGCCAAGACCACGGTTAAAGCCAGTTTTTCTTGCAAAGATTTCAGCAAGTGCGCCGTATAAAAGGAAGTTAATAGCAAGTTCTTTAATGCTACCCGACTTCATGTGTTTTTCAACTACTGATAAAACTGAACCGTCAAGGAACTCTTTCATGATATCGTAAAGTTCTTTGTCGTCAAGCTTTTCAATCGACGAAAGACCTTTAGCAAGAATTTCGCCGTGGCTACGGTGAGAACCGAAAGACAAGTCGTTCATATCTAAGTGATATGCTTCGCCGACAGCAGAAGCTTCTTGACCGATAGAAAGGTGCGCAGGACCGGGGTTGTTGTATTTAACGCCGTTGTACTCGCTCTTTACCTTAACTTCGTTAAGCATGGTTTCAAACTCACGGATGATAGCCATATCGCGATATACGCGCATCATATCTTCCTTCGAGTAGATTTTTAATTCTTCTTTAATGGTTTTGTTGTATTGACATACGGGTATGTCTTCAAAATGGATGTAGCCCGCTTCAAACGCCTTGGCGGGATCAACGTATTGACTCTTTGGCATAATGATTCTCCTTATTCTATATTAAATTAAAAACATTGATTCTCTAATTACTTCACAAACGGTGGGGTGCGGGAATACGAGTTTTTGAACGTCAGTCACTCTCATTTCCGTTTCAACCATCATTGCCGCGCCGTAAATCATTTCAGACGCATAGCTACCGTAAACGTGAAGACCTACTATATTGTTGTGCTTTTTGTCAGTAATTACCTTAAGCACGCCGTTGCCGTGTTCGTTCTCTGCAATGTAGCGACCGCTGTATTTAAGCGTTACCGTTTGAACGTTTACGTCAAGCCCCTTTTCTTTTGCAGATTCGGTAGTTTCGCCTACGCCTGCAACTTCGGGGTTGGTGTATATAACGGACGGAATTGAATTGTAGTTAATTCTATCTTTTTTACCTAGGATATTGTTAATGCAAACTTCGCCCTCGCGATATGCGGTGTGAGCAAGCATTGACTTACCGTTAACGTCACCCGCTGCCCAAACGCCAGGAACGTTGGTTTTGCCGAATTCGTTAGTAACGATTGCGCCTCTTTCAAGCTTTAAGCCGATATTTTCACAGCCTAAGCCTTGAGTTCTTGCACGGCGACCGATTGATACGAGCGCGTAATCAGATTTAATTTCAGTAACCTTACCGTCCTTTTCATAGGATACGGCGTTGTTCTTGATAGAAACTACTTTTGCGCCAAGGATAAATTCAACGCCACGAGATGCGTATTCTTTTTGAAGCATAGTAGAAATTTCTCTATCAACGGGGCCTGCAATGTGATCCATCATTTCAACCACGTAAACTTTGCTACCTACGCTGTTGAAATACGAAGCCATTTCTAAACCGATAACGCCACCACCTACGATAACGATATCTTTGGGGATAGCTTTAAGGTCTAAAACCTCACGGTTGGTAAGTGCATAACCCGATTTAAGGCTATCATCAAGCCCGTCAATCGGAGGAAGTGCGGGAGATGAACCCGTACAAATAAGAATTTGTTTACCAACGTATTCTTTATCGCCTGCTACGATAACGAAGCCTTCTTCGTTTCTCTCTTTAATAGTAGCGGTTGCGTTAACAACTTCAACACCTGCTTTTTTAAGCTTTGCGCCTACGCCGGATACGAGTTGTTTAATAACTTTATTTTTTCTTTCAATAACGAAAGGATGGTCGATTTCTGCACCGCCAAACTTAACGCCGTAGTCAGCACTATGTTTAGCATAGTCGTAAATCTTTGCAGAGTAAAGTAAAGTTTTAGTGGGGATACAGCCTTCGTTAAGGCAAACACCACCGAGCGCTCTTTCTTCAATTACGAGCGTTTTAAGTTTTGCGTGGCCTGCGTGTTCAGCGGCGTTATAGCCAGCAGGACCGCCACCTAAAATAATTAAATCGTACATATTAGCCTCCAAAATTATTTAGTGAGTAAAAGATCGAAATTTTCAAGAGCGTTGCAAACGTCCTTTAAGAACTTAGCTGCGGGTGCACCGTCAAGCGCTCTGTGGTCGAAGGTAAGAGATAAGCCCATTGCAGGATACGAAACGTCTTGACCGTTAACTTGCTTGGTTCTTCTAACGATAGTACATACGCCTAAGATACCAGTTTGAGGAGGATTGATAACGGGAGTAAACGATTCAACGCCGAGCGAACCGAGGTTGGTTACGGTGAAAGATGCGTTCTTTAAAAGCTCGGGGTTAATTTTACCGCTTTGAGCTTCTTTAATAACCGTCTTAGTAACCTTAGACATTTCGTTAAGTGAAAGTCTGTCCGCATTAAACACGGTGGGAACGAGCAATCCTCTTTCAGTATCAACCGCAACGCCAAGGTTAACGGAATTGAAATATCTCATCTTATCGTCAAGATAGTGTGCATTGAGGTCTTTGTGGTTTTTAAGAACGCGAGATACTGCAAATAGTACCATATCGTTAAGGGTAATGTTGTTAAGGCCCATAGCCTCTGCGCCAGCTTTTAAGGACGCGCGCATTGCCATAAGCTTAGTCGCGTCAAACGAAGCGTTAAGGGTAAGCTGAGCCATAGTAGAAAGACTTGCGTGCATTGATTTTGCAATAACCTTTCTAATGTTGGGAAGCTTAACGTCTTCATACTCAGGCGTGGGAATAGTTGCCAACGCCTCTTCAGCGGTAAGGGGTTTATTGAGGTCTTGAAGAACAACTTTACCGTTGATGCCAGAGCCTTCAACGCTTTCAGTGTAACCTTCTTTAGCAGCGGGAGATACGGTCATACCCATATCAACGAGCTTTTGAACGTCCCTTTCAATAATTCTACCATTAGGACCGGTAGGAACTGCCTTTAATAAATCAGCGTGAGTTTTATCTGCTAAAATTCTAGCTCTTGGCGAGATTGAACCAACGCCCGAGGTTGCCTCAACCGTAGCGGTAGCTTCAACTTTAACTTCTTCTTTAACCTCTACCTTTTCTTCAACTTGAGGTGCGCTTGCCTCCTCTGCCTTAGGAACGAAAGCGGAGATATCTTCACCCTCTTCACCAATTACGAGAACGTTCTCTAAACAAGGAACGTCATCTCCCTCTTCACGGAAAATCGCAAGGATTTTGCCAGATACAGAAGCGGGCTCGTCAAACGAAGATTTGTCCGTTTCATAAGAAAAGAGAATTTCACCCTTTTCAACCGTGTCACCAACCTTTTTGTTAAAGGTGGTAATTACACAACTTTCAACACTTTGTCCCTGACGGGGCATAATCACAACAGTTGCCATACATTTCTCCTTAAAATTTTTGATTAAAGACGCTCGCGCGCCTCTTATAATGTAATTATTTAATATATTTTACTACTATAAAATTGCATTGTCAATGAAAACAATTGAAAAAAAATAAAAAAAGCACCTAAAAGGTGCATTTTTAATTTAGTAAATCTTCAAGCACGGGCTTGATTTGCGCAGTTACTACAAGGTAGCCTTCGTGAGTAAAATGCCCACCGTCAACGGTAAGCCCGTCGTAAACCTCGCCCGTTCTGGGGTTAAAAAGAGGGGTATAAAGGTCAACGAAAGTATAACCGTATTCACTTGCGAGCTTTTTAATTTTAACGTTATTGTACGTGGCAAGCTGATTTTTTCTACCCCAATGCTCGCCACCCATTGCGGTAAGCGATAACAAAACTATTTTAGTGTTTGGTAAATTATCTCTAAGCCCGATTAAAATATTCTCGTAATTATCAAACATTTTGTCCATGTTGTTTGCGCCGATAAGCATAACTGCAACCTTAGGCTTTAAATCGTATACCGAAACTTTTAAACGACTTTCAAGCCCAAAAGTGGTATCGCCACCTATACCGCGGTTTGCGGTTTTATACTCTGGATAGTATTTTTTAAGGTCGTAACCGTCGGTTAAACTGTCGCCTAAAAAGGCAACGTCAACCTCGTAGTCTTCGTATAAAGCGTTCTCTTGCTCGTAGATAGCAATCTTTTGCGCGTAATAAGCCTTAACCATCTCTTCCCTTTCGCGCTCTTTATTAGCGTCGGGAATTATTTTAAAAAATAAAACACATCCGAAAACTATTAACACAACCAACGCGACCGCTATTGCTATCGCAGTAATTTTTTGTTTTTTAAGCATCTAAAAACTCCGTAAAATCTCTTGCCGTTTTATCGCAAACGGACTTCATCTCTTGCCAGTATTTTTCAACTGAAATTTCAAACATACCAAACGTTAAAAACCCTGCGTTTTTCGCGGTTTTTATAGCGTTTATACTATCGTCAATTAGCACGCAGTTTTGAGGTTGAACGCCCACTTTTTCAGCAAGTTTTTCATACAGTATTTTATCCGATTTTGAGTAGCCAAAATCTTCAACCGACCATACGTTATCAAACTCACTAAACACACCGTGGCGTTTTAAACACGGGTCTACAAACCTATGCGGACTACCGCTTATAACGTTTACCGAATACCCCTTTCGTTTTAGCTGTTTTATAAGCTCTTTTGCACCGCGCTTAAGGTCGAATTTATCACGATATAAAAAGGCGAGATTATCCATAAAATAATCGTATATTTCTTGAGGGCTTTCTTTTATCCCTAACACGTTGACGTAATAATTAGCAATACCCATAAAGCCTGTGGTAACAATCTCACTAATTATATTTTGAGGATAAGATACACCCCTATCTTCTAAATATTTTAAAATTACGTCGTTCCAAGCAATCGTCATAGAATCAACGAGCGTTCCGTCAACGTCAAAAAAATACGCTTTTTTATTCATAATATAATTATAACCTAAAAATACAATGTTGTAAAACAAAATTACAATTAAAAAACTTCTAACATTTTGTGTAAATTTTGTGAAATACGCCTTGACAAGGATGAAATTGAGTTCTATAATATTTTCATAAAGTCAAATGACTTTTAAGGAGGTACTTTATGAAAAAACTTTTACTTACTGCACTTACGTGCATACTAGTAGCTTGTTGTTCACTTATGGTTGCTTGTGGCTCATCTGTTGAAGGTACTTACAAGTTTGATAACCTTAGTTACTCTCAAGGTGGAGTTACTATAAATGCTCAAGCAGGCGAAGAATTTATGGGTATGACGGTTAGTGAAAATTTCTACGTTATTGAACTTAAGAAAGACGGCGTTTGCACTATTTCTATGACTATGGGTAATGATTCTGAAAGCTTCGACGGAACTTGGGAAAAAGACGGTGACACTATTAAGTTAACTGCTGACGGTACTACCGTTAACGCAACACTTGACGGTGATAGCCTTACGTTCGAATCTAATGGCATGAAAATTACTTGTAAAAAATAATTAAACAATTAACAAAAAGCACCCAACGGGTGCTTTTTTATTGTATAAACAATATCGTGCCGTGAACATAGATATAATCCGTTGCAAACGGTACGTAATAAGTCACAGATAATATACACGCTGGCGCGTGATGACATACAGCCCCACAGGGGCTGATGATATACCATTGCTTTTGCAATGGATAAAGAAATACTGCAGAAAACATATCCTTTTCTGCAGTATTTTTTGGTGGACTTGGGCGTGTGAAATACGCACCGAGGGCACCAAGTATTATTAGGGCTCCCGAAAATATTTTGTACAACAAAAGATTTTTGGGAAAA
>JAZSMT010000029.1:0-64126 GCA_045536025.1 Christensenellaceae bacterium | reverse complement strand
CGATAAGCAGTTATATAACCATTGCGGTGACGATAGCGTCGAGGATCCACCTGTTCTCATTCCGAACACAGAAGTTAAGCTCGATTGCGCTGAAAGTACTTGGCTGGACACGGCCCGGGAGGATAGGGAGTTGCCGCATTTTTATTTGCAATTTTTTTATTTAAGCCATTATTTACGGCATTATGCTTTGTTTCTGACTTCGTTGTACACTTACAATGACCAAAAAGGTCTATTGTAATCGTCCAACTTGTCGAGCCTCGCCTAATACCGCAACTAATGGCTTAAATTCGCTTTGTATTAACTTTTTATTATAAAAATTTTGAACTTCGATGACCAACAAGGTCTATCTCACCTTGTAAACTTCGCGAGCCTTGTATTTTGCGTTTTTTTAGCATAAAAATACCCGTTGAATATACTTTAACGTAGGCTTTGCCTTGTCTTACTCGTGTTTGAAACGCTATCTAAAATTAACCAACCTTGTGATAAAGGCTTTTTATTTTTTAATAACTTTCGCGAGCCTTGTCTTGCTTGTTTCTAAGGGCTTAAACTACGTCGATATGCGCTTATAAGTTGATTTAAACACTTGTCGAACCTAGCATAACTTGTAAAAAAGTGAAAATTTTGTAAAAAAATTAAAAGCAAAGTCATATTATTGACAAATTATTTTATAAAATATAAAATAACATTATGAGCATTTTAAGATTATTCAAAAGTTTAAGAGAGTTTAAAATAGAAGCAATTTTAACACCTTTGCTTATGGTGGTTGAGGTTGCTATGGAGGTAATGCTACCACTAATTATTTCCTGGTTTGGTGGGTGCATAACCTCTGGCGATATAAACGGTATGATAAAATACGGCCTACTTATGATAGGCGTTGCTTTCGTATCGTTATTTGCGGGTATGTTTGCAGGTAAGCTTTGCGCTAAAGCTTCAACAGGTTTTGCAAAAAACTTACGCTACGATATGTTTAAAAACGTTCAAAAATTTTCTTTTTCTAATATAGATAAATTTAGTTCGTCATCACTCGTAACAAGGCTTACAACCGACGTTACTAACGTTCAAATGAGTTTTATGATGCTTATTCGTACGGCAATTCGTAGCCCACTTATGCTCATATTCTCAATTATTATGAGTTTTTCAATTAACTCAACGCTCCCTGTTATCTTCTTCGTATCAGCACCTATATTAGCGTTCGGCATAATACTTATTACCAAAAACGCAATGCCTATTTTCAAAAAGGTGTTTAGGCGTTACGATAAATTAAACGAATCTATCCAAGAAAACGTTAAAGGTATGCGCGTTGTAAAAGCGTACGTTAGAGAAGATTTTGAAACTGAAAAATTTAATAGCGTTTCTGGCGAACTTTGTAAAGACTTTACAAAAGCTGAAAGAATACTTGCTTTAAACGGCCCGATTATGAGTTTTTGCTTACAGTTTGCGCTTATTGCAATAGCAATGCTTGGCTCGCACTTAATACTACAAAGAACGGAAGGTTTATCGGTATTTAGCCTTCAAAGCATGCTCACGTATTCACTTCAAATACTCATGTCACTTCAAATGCTTTCTATGATATTCGTTATGCTTACCTTATCGGCGGAATCTGCAAGGCGTATTGAAGAAGTTATCGCTGAAGAGAGTGATTTAAACAACCCCGAAAACCCCGTAATGGAGGTTAAAGACGGCTCTGTTTCATTTGAAAACGTGTCGTTTAGGTATTCTAAAACTGCCGAAAGAAACGTTTTAGAAAACGTAAGTTTAGATATAAAATCTGGCGAAACGGTAGGTATTATAGGTGGAACAGGCTCGTCAAAATCTACGCTAATATCGTTAATTTCACGCCTTTATGACGTTACGGATGGTAGCGTTAAGGTAGGCGGTGTTGACGTTAGAGAATACGATATGGAAACCCTCCGCGACCAAGTAGCCGTTGTTCTTCAAAAGAACGTATTATTCTCTGGCACAGTTAAAGAAAATTTAAGGTGGGGCAATCTTAACGCAACCGACGAGGAGCTTGTTTCCGCTTGTAAAATAGCGCAAGCGCACGATTTCGTTTCTTCGTTTAAAGACGGTTACGATACCTTTATCGAGCAGGGTGGAGCTAACGTGTCTGGCGGACAAAAGCAAAGGCTTTGTATTGCAAGGGCTATACTTAAAAACCCCAAGATTTTAATTCTTGACGACTCTACCTCGGCAGTAGATATGAAAACAGACGCACTACTTCGAAAGGCGTTTAAAGAAGAACTTCCAAACACCACTAAAATTATTATAGCTCAACGCGTAGCGTCCGTTGAAGACGCGGATAAAATTATAATACTTGACGGCGGAAAAGTTAACGCCGTTGGTACGCACGACGAGCTGTTATACAAAAACGAGATTTACACCGAGGTTTACACCTCGCAAAATAAACAAACGGGGGAGGGTAACTGATATGGCAGGTATGAGAGCGCCACGTGGGCGCGGTTCAGTTCCCCCTATGGGAAAGCTTAATTTAGGCGTATTAAAACGCCTTATGGGGTTGCTTTTTAAAAATTATAAGCCTTTACTTATAGTAATTGCGGTGTGTCTTGTGGTTAGCGCTATAACGGGTTCGTTAGCAGGGTTGTTCTTAAACAACGTTTACGACTCGTTAACTAGATGGTTACAAGGTGAAATTCAATATGCGGAGGCTTGGTCTAGCGTAATTTCAACTCTTATCGTATTAGCAATTGTTTACGCATTAGGTATTTTAGCTAGCTTTATCTATCAACAGCTTGGCGCGATAATGACGCAAAGATTTTTAAAAGATATGCGCGTTAAAATGTTTACCAAGATGGAACGCATGCCCATTAAATACTTTGACCAAAACACGCACGGCGACGTTATGAGTTTATACACTAACGATATCGACGCTTTGCGCCAACTTATATCGCAATCTCTTCCACAGTTTTGCTCTACTATGATAACGATAGTATCGTTGTCGCTTGTTATGATGTATTTAAGCTTAATGCTTTTCGTTATGGTTGTACTTGGCTTAATAGTTATAACTTTCGTAGTAAAATCAATCGGTAAAAACTCGGCAAAATACTTTATTGCACAGCAAAAGGCGGTAGGTAAAGTAGAAGGTTATATCGAAGAAATTATGCACGGTCAAAAAGTGGTTAAGGTATTTAATCACGAAGAAGAATCTCAAAAGAAATTTGACGAACTTAACGGGCATTTGTGCGAGGTTTCTAACAAGGCAAACGCATTTTCAAATATGCTTATGCCTATAATTCACAACATAGGTAACGTGCTTTACGTTTTAGTTGCCTTTGTGGGCGGTGGTATTTACATTTTCTCAAGTGGAAACGGTATAAACGTAAGCTTTCAATCGTTGTTTACAACGGGTAGTTTCATCTCAACTCTTCAAATTAGCGTTGTAGTTTCTTTCCTTGGTATGGCAAGGCAATTTGCTAACATTACGGGGCACATTTCTAACCAAATGAACTCGGTAATTATGGCTATGGCTGGCGCTGACCGCGTGTTTAAACTGCTTGACGAACAAGAAGAGCAAGACGAAGGCTACGTAACGCTCGTTAGCGTTAAAGAAGAAAACGGCGAACTTGTTGAAACGAGCGAAAGAACGGGTAAGTGGGCGTGGAGACATCCCCACAAGTCTGACGGAACTGTAACTTACACGCGCCTTGCTGGTGATATCCGCATGGCGGACGTTGACTTTGGCTACGTTGAAGACCAAATCGTACTTCACGACGTTTCGCTTTACGCAAAGCCCGGTCAAAAAATTGCTTTCGTAGGGGCTACGGGTGCTGGTAAAACGACAATAACTAACCTTATCAACCGCTTTTACGATATTGCAGACGGTAAAATTCGTTACGACGGTATCAATATCAATAAAATTAAAAAATCAGACCTACGCCGTTCACTTGGCATAGTATTGCAAGATACTTGTTTGTTTACTGGAACTGTTATGGAAAATATCCGTTACGGCAGGCTTGACGCTACCGACGAAGAGTGTATTTCCGCTGCAAAGCTAGCTAGTGCCGACGACTTTATTACTAGACTTCCTAACGGTTATAACACTATGCTCACGGCTGACGGAGGAAACCTCTCACAAGGTCAACGCCAGCTTATAGCAATTGCGCGCGCAGCCGTAGCCGACGCCCCCGTTATGATAATGGACGAGGCAACCTCTTCAATTGACACGCGCACCGAGCTTTTAGTTCAGCGTGGCACTGATAAACTTATGGAGGGCAGAACGGTATTTATTATCGCTCACCGCCTATCAACCGTAAGAAGTGCCGACGTTATTATGGTGCTTGATAAAGGTAGAATTATCGAGCGTGGCAATCACGACGAGCTTATCGCTAAGAAGGGTAGCTACTATGCTCTCTATACAGGCGCTTTCGAATTAGATTAAGGGCTTATTTACGGCGTTATACTTTGTTCTTTGCATTTTAGCAAAATTCCTGCGACCGACAAGGCCGCTCCCTTCCACAAAAACGCAAACGCCTCGTCTAACTCCTTTCTAATGGTTTAGAATAGGCTGTGAAAAGTCAAAATTTTAAAAAATTTGCTCCCTTTGCACGAGGGAGCTATTTTTTAGGCAATTAAACAACTTTTATAATTTTTTTACGGTGTACAAAAAACGTAAAAATGTGCGTGCAGAAAATACTTTTGTTTTTTTCACGCAAACACTTGTCTTTTTCGAAAAAAAGTTTTATTATATAAAACATAGTAATAAACGGTGGTATTTTCATGTATATCAGCACGAGAAGTGGTGAGAGATTAACTGCTAGCCAAGCTATACTTAAAGGCCTAAGTAGCGACGGTGGTTTATTCTTACCCGAAAACATCAAACAACTCAATTTTAACGACGGTTACTACGGCAAAAGCTATAAGGAAATAGCTAAAGACGTATTTAAGATTTTTCTTGACGATTTTTCGGATAGCGAAATAGATTTTTGCATATCTAGCGCGTACGACCAAGTTAATTTCCGTGAAAAATTCGTGGGAATTAAAAGCTTTGGTAACCTTTCGTTTTTAGAGCTATATCACGGGCCTACCCTTGCTTTTAAGGATATGGCGCTGACCATACTTCCATTTTTAATCGACGTTTCTAAAAGAAAAAACGGCGTTGATAAAAAGTCGCTTATTTTAGTTGCAACGTCGGGCGATACGGGCGGTGCGGCGCTTTCAAGCTTTATAAAAAGCGGTAAGTTTGATACCGTCGTTTTATATCCCGACGGTGGCGTTTCTGAAATTCAAGAAAAGCAAATGCTATACTATACCGACGAGAGGACTAAGGCTTTTGCAGTTAAAGGTAATTTTGACGATTGCCAAACCTTCGTTAAAGAAATTTTTGCATCGTATAGTAATGAGGACGTACTGCTTTCATCGGCAAACTCTATAAATATCGGCAGACTTATTCCGCAGGTTATTTATTACGTATACGCTTATTCTCAAATGAGAAAAAGCGGATATCTCAAAGAAGGCGAACTGTTTAACGTTTGCGTGCCGACTGGTAATTTTGGCGATATTTTTGCAGGCTATCTTGCAAAGGAAATCGGCGTGCCTATCGGTAGGTTTATCTGCGCTTCTAATAAAAACAACGTTTTAACCGAGTTTTTTGAAAAGGGCGTTTACGATAAAAACAGGGAGTTTTATAAATCTAACTCGCCTGCGATGGATATACTCGTATCTTCTAACCTTGAAAGGCTTGTATACCTTGCAACAGGTAAAAATGGAGATAAAGTTGCCGAGTATATGAACTTATTAAAGTCAAGCGGTAGATACGAGCTTTCTTCAGAGGAAAAGGAGTTTTTAAAGGACTTTACGGGCGGATGTTCTACCGAAGAAGAAACGATAAAAGCAATAGGCAAGTGCTATAAAGAGCTTAACTATTTAATTGATCCTCACACAGCCGTTGCGTACGACGTATATAATAAGTTGGGGGTTCAAGGCAAAACTTTAATCGTTTCAACCGCAAGCCCATACAAATTCCCATTTACCGTAACTAAAGCACTTAATCTTAAGGAAAAAGCGAGTGAGGTTGAGCTTATAAAAGATATCTCGGCATACACCGGCGTTGCTATTCCGTTTGGAATTAAAAAGCTTATGTATTCTAAAACCCCCACCGTTTTAAAGACCAAAGACGAGATAGAAGATATAGTAAACTACAAAAACTTAAAGGTTGAAATAAGCGTGCCTTGCACCACCGCAAACCTCGGCGTAGGGCTTGACGGGGCGGGGCTTGCGCTCACTTTATATAACGAGTTTATCTTTGAAAGCTCGGATGAAGATGCCGTTATCGGCTTTGGTAGTGGTAACCTCGACAACAATCTTATCTTAAAGGCGTATAGAAAGCTTTTCGAGGTTTCTAACAAGAAATATATTCCCGTTAAAATCTCGCCTAAAAAGTGTGCTATTCCCACGTCAAGCGGGCTTGGCTCAAGCGCGACGTGTATAGTGGCAGGCGTAATGGCTGCTAATTATATGCTTAAAAACCTTTTCGATAAAGACTATCTCTTATCGGTTATGGCTTCGGTTGAAGGTCATCCCGACAACGTAGCCCCTGCTTTTTTAGGAGGCTTAACGCTTTCTTATCAAAAGGACGGCAAGGTGGTTTCAAAGAAAGCGAGAGTTAGCAAATATCTCAAAATTTACGCGGTAATACCAAGTTTAGAATTGTCGACTAAAACGTCGAGGTTGATGCTTCCCGAAAGCGTTTCTATGGAAAGTGCCGTTCACAATTTAACGCGTGCGCTCAACTTAAGTTACGCTTTTGAAAAGGGCGACCTTGAGGTTTTGAAAGACGTGTTTAACGATAAACTTCATCAACCATATCGTTTACCCGCTATAAAAGGTGGCGAAGAGATGAAGGCTATTCTTGAGGGTGAGGGTTGTGCAGTTGCAGTTAGCGGTGCAGGACCTACGCTACTTGCAATTTCGCTTAAAGAGGGAATTGAGAGAATTATTCCTAAAACTGTAGGCGGTGTTAAGTGGAAGATTAAGCCTTTAAAGGTGTGCGATAAGGGGGCAATTCTTAAATGAATAGAGATTTTTTAATTATTCATAAAGACGTTTTACCGCCCTTTCTTGCTAAAGTAGTTAGGGCTGAAAGACTGTTAAAAGAAGAAAATAAAAGCGTGAGCGACGTTTGTAAAGAACTTGATATAAGTCGTTCTACCTTTTACAAATACAAAGATCGCGTTTTCGAGCTTGAAAAAGATTTTGGTAGAAAAGCTATACTTTCGTTTAGGGTTGAAAACTCCGTAGGCGTGCTTTCGGACATTATCAACAATATTTCAAAGTACGAGGGAAATATTTTGACGATAAATCAAGATATGCCCATACACAACCTTGCGTACATTACCGTTATGATTGACGCAAAAGATATGAAAGTTTCAATATACGAGCTTATAGCCATACTTAAAAAGACGCAAAAAGTGAAAGAAGTATCACTAGTTGCGTTTGAATAGGAGAGATTATGAACGTAGGAATATTAGGATGCGGAACGATAGGTGGAGGCGTTTTAAAGCTTATTGACGACCTTTCGCCTAAAAGCGGATTAAAAGTTTTAAAAGTATTCGATTTACCCTCTAAAAAGGAAATGCTTGGCGAAAGGTTTGCCGAGACTATCGACGAGGTTTGTCAAAACCCTGAAATCGACGTGGTTATCGAGGCGATGGGCGGAGATAAATTCCCTTACGAGTGTATCGTTAAAGCGCTTAAAAACAAAAAGAGCGTGGTAACTTCGAACAAAGAAACGGTAAGCTTGCATATCGACGAGTTTTATAACTTAGCAAAAGAAAACGGCGTAAGTTTTATGTGCGAAGCTTCGGTGGGCGGTGGCATACCTCTAATTTGCTCGCTTATTGATTCTATAAAAGTTAATAGCGTTGATAGAATTTACGGCATTATAAACGGAACTACTAATTTCGTGCTTACCAAGATGGAAAAGGAAGGTCTTTCTATGGAGGAGGCGCTATCTGAAGCTAAGCGTTTAGGCTTTGCCGAGTACGACGCTACTGCCGATATCGAAGGGCTTGATATGACGAGAAAGATTTGTATTTTATCGTCAATTGCCTACGGTGGTTACGTGCCTTATAGCGCAATCCATCACTACGGTATTTCAAAGGTGTCGAAAGAGATTTTTGACGACCTTAAAGCCAAAGGCTTTACACTTAAGTTCGTTGCCGAGTCAAGGCGCACGGGCGAAAAGTCGGCAAGGGTTAGCGTTGAGCCGGTTGCAGTTACTAGTTCTAACCCGCTGTCTGCGGTAAACTACGAATTTAACGCCGTTTACTTTAACTGTTCAACTAACGATTTGCTGGGCTTTTACGGCAAGGGTGCGGGTAGATTTCCAACCGCTACCGCTATGGTTGCAGACGTTAAGAGAATTATGGAGGGCGGTAGTAAATTCTACTATGAAAATACGGGTGATTTTGAGGTGGATAACTTCTTAGCTACCGAGAAATACTACGTTTACAAAAATGGTAAAGGTGAAATCGTAGAGGGTATAAGCGATTTATCGGCATACGATTTCGTTGCAAGAATATTTTAATTTTTACGGAGAGAAATTATGAAAAAATACGACGTTGCGGTTGTAGGAGCAACCGGTCTTGTAGGTTCAACTTTTTTACAGCTTTTATGGGAATATAAATTCCCCATTAACACTTTAACCTTGTTTGCCTCTGAAAGAAGCGCTGGCAAAAAGGTAAAATTCGGCGATGGTGAATACACCGTTAAAAAACTCGAAAAGGGTTGCTTTGACGGTGTTGAAATCGCACTTTTCTCGGCAGGCGGTAGCGTTTCGCAAGAGTGGGCGCCCGAAGCTGAAAAAAGCGGTGCTGTCGTAATTGACAATTCAAGTGCTTGGCGTATGGTTAAAGAGTGTGCGTTAATCGTGCCTGAAATTAACCTCGACCACTTTGACGGCGCTAGAAAAATCGTTGCTAACCCCAACTGTTCTACTATTCAGTCCGTTCTTCCCTTAAAGCCTCTTAACGACGCGTTTGGCGTTAAAAGGGTAGTATATTCTACCTATCAAGCAGTATCGGGTAGCGGTATGAAAGGTAAAAACGACCTTAAAAGAACGCTTGCTGGCGAAGCGCCCGAATTTTATCCCTACAATATAGCTGAAACTTGTATTCCTCAAATCGATTCGTTTACCGATAACGGCTACACTAAAGAAGAGCTTAAAATGGTTAACGAAACGAGAAAGATACTCGGTATTCCCGACCTTGCCGTATCGGCAACCTGCGTAAGAGTTCCCGTAATGAACGCACACGCCGTATCCATTATGGTTGAGCTTGATAAGCCCTTCACTTTAGAAGAGGTTAAAAAGGCGTTTGAGGGTCAAGAGGGCATTAAGGTTTTAGACGACCCTCAAAATTCTATATATCCCGTTTCTTCCGTAGCTAACGGCAACGACCTTGTGTACGTTGGCCGTATCAGAAGAGATTTATCTACTGAAAACGGCTTATTATTCTACTGTGTAAGCGACAATATTAGAAAGGGTGCGGCTGCAAACGCTATTCAGATTGCAAAAGCACTTATAAAGGCAGGTAAAATATGATTTCAGTTGCTAAATTCGGCGGTTCGTCGGTAGCTTCTAGCGAACAGTTTAACAAAGTTAAAAATATAGTTTTAAGCGATAGTAAGCGCAAAATCGTAGTCGTATCAGCTCCCGGTAAGCGCTTTAAGGAAGACAGTAAAGTTACCGATTTATTGTACCTTTTATGGTCGCACGTAAAATACGGGGTAGACGCGTCTAAAATTCTTTCTGATATAAAGCAAAGATACGAAGATATAAAGGTTGAACTCAACCTCAGCGTTGACGTAGAGCACGAATTTGAAATGATTATGCAAAACGTTAAAAAGGGCGCGGGCGAAGAGTATTTAGTAAGTCGCGGTGAGTATTTGTGCGCTAAACTTATGGCTTCGCACCTTGGATATACCTTCGTTGATTCGGCTGAGGTAGTTAAGTTTAATTACGACGGCGTTTTAAACGAAGAAAAAACCTCCGAGGCTATCAAAAGCAAGTTTGAAGAGTGTGGAAATATCGTAGTTCCCGGTTTTTACGGCGCGTATCCCTCGGGCGAGATAAAACTTTTCTCACGCGGTGGTTCGGATATAAGCGGTTCTATTATGGCGATGGCGGTGTCTGCTGAAAAATACGAGAACTGGACGGACGTTAGCGGTATGCTCGTAACCGACCCAAGAATAGTTGAAAACCCCCAAAGAATTGAAGAGGTTACCTACGACGAGCTTAGAGAATTATCTTATATGGGCGCAAGTGTTTTACACGAAGAAAGCGTGTTCCCCGTTCGCGAGCTCAATATCCCGATATACATACTCAACACCAATAAGCCTCACGAAGAAGGTACTAAAATTTGCAAAGAGGCTACCGTAAACGATAGATTTGTAACGGGTATTGCAGGCAAGAAGAACTTTAACGTGTTTACCGTAACTAAAAACGTTAACAGCGATAAGCTTACCGTTATAAGCGACGTATTAGGGCAGTTTAAACACTTTGGCGTTAAGGTAGAGCATATCCACACCTCAGTTGACAGTTTTTCGATTATAGTAAACGGAAAAGACGTTGATAAAACGGCGTACGACCTTTTATCGGAAATTAAGCGCGTTAAAGGCGTTATAAGCGTTGACCTTGATAACGACTTGGCGCTCGTTGCGGTAGTTGGTAGAAATATGGTATTAAAACCGGGTATTTCTGCAAAAATATTCTCGATTTTTGGCAAAAACAAAATTAACGTTAAAACGATTTCACAAGGTATTAAGGAAATCAACATTATAGTTGGCGTACAAAATTGTGATTTTGAAAAGGCAATTAAAGCGGTGTATAGCGAAGTAGTTGAATAAAATTTAAGCCCGATTATTTATAATCGGGTTTATTTTTGATTAAAAAACGAAAAAAAGTGAGAAAAATATAAAATATTATTGACTTAAAGTTAGTTTACATTTATAATAATTAAGTATATATGTATAAATGGCGGTATTTTTCGCCACTATTTCTTTAAACCCCTACGGGAGGATATAATGAGCAAGTTAAAATCAGGTATTATTCTTGGTATAATCGTATTTTTTACGGCTATACTTGCCGTGTTGGATTTTGCGTCGTTCAAAGTCCCGTTTTATAAAGACGGTATTTACGATTACAATTCAATCGGTAGCACGATAGGTTTAGGTATTGACCTTAAAGGTGGTTATGCTGCTGTATTAACCCCCGACTATACCGAAGATCAAGAAGAAGGCGATATCGATACGCTTTTTGAAAGCGCTGTAGATATCTTAAGAGCTCGTCTTGACAATAAAGGTTATACCGAAGCCGTTATCACCGTTCAAGGCGTTGGTAACGAAAGGGAAATTAGAGTTGAAATTCCCGAGGTTGACAATGCTGATGAAATTCTTAAAATTATAGGTTCTTCGGGTAAGCTTACCTTCGTCGATTCGGCGGACGTTGTTTATCTTGAAGGTTCTGATATTGCAGACTGTGCCGCAGGTTACGACGAAAACGGTCAGCCCATAGTAATGCTAGAATTTACACCGCAAGGCACGAATAAGTTCTCGCAAGCGACCAAGCAACTTTCTGGTCAAACGATGTACATCAAGCTTGGCGACGATATTATTTCTTCGCCCACCGTTAACGAGCAAATTACTAGCAGTAGCGCGCAAATAACTGGTCTTGAAAGCATTGAGGCGGCTGAATCTATTGCAGCCGTTATCAAAGCTGGTAAAATTGATTTCGAGTTTGAAATCGGTTCGTCTAGTAAAATTAGTGCAACGCTTGGCGAAAACGCACTTCCTGCCAGCGTAATTGCAGGCGCAATCGGCTTAGTTATTATATTTGCGATTATGATTTTCTTCTATCGCGGTATGGGTATAGCTTCGTTTATCGCACTTACTATTTACACCGTGGTAATGATTCTTTTATTAGCGCTCGTTCCTTGGGTAGAGCTTACCTTACCGGGTATTGCAGGTATTATCCTTTCAATAGGTATGGCGGTTGACGCTAACGTAATTATCTTTGAAAGAATTAAAGAAGAATACGCCGCTGGTAAAACGGTTAAATCGGCAATCAACACCGGTTTTAAGAGGGCTTTCGTTACTATATTTGACAGTAACATAACAACTATACTTGCATCAATCGTGTTATGGATACTTTGCCCCGGTTCAATCAAGGGCTTTGCCATAACCTTGCTTATTGGTATTATCCTTTCTATGATAACGGCAATAGTAGTATCTAGAAGTCTTATCAAGCTCATGTATAACCTTTGCGACGGAAAGAGTTCCTTCTTAGGTCTTAAAAGGGAGGTAACCGAAAATGATGAAGATTAAAGATTTAAAGCTTAAAATCGTTGAAAAATTCAAATTTTTCGCTCCCGTATCCGTAGCAATTATATTAATAGGCGCAATACTCATGCTTATTATCGGCATGAACGTCGGCATTGATTTTGGCGGTGGTGCTAAGTTAAACCTTGATTTCGGCGAATATCTTTACAATAACCCCAATATTAAAAACGAACTTGTTAAAACGGTAGAAGACACCGTTAAAAAAGAGGGGTTTGAAATCGGATCTACTCGCTGGTCGGGCAACGATGAAACCACTTATGAACTCGGTCTTAAATACTCTATAAACGGCAAAAAGATTGACGGTAATAGTGAGCAAGCTCAAGCTGAATTCCTTGAAAAAATTAAAAGTGAAGAAACGGGCTTGATAGCCAAGATAACCCAAGCAGTTAATGCTAAATATCCCGATATGGTCTTTACCGTTGAAGATATTGACGAAGATATCGTAAGCGGTTCAACCTCGCAAAGGCTTTTAACTAACGCTATTTGGGCAACTGTCGTTGCGGTTGTGATAATGCTTATATATATCGGCTTTAGGTTTACCTTATCGTCTGGTTTAGCGGCTGTTATAGCACTTGTTCACGACGTGTTAGTTATGATAGCTTTAACTACCATATTCCGCGTTCAAGTAAACACCACGTTTATCGCTGCAGTTATTACCATCGTAGGTTACTCGATTAACGCTACAATCGTAATATTCGATAGAATAAGAGAGGTTAGAAAGCTCGATTCTATGAAAGGTGCTAGCGATGCTGAAATAGCTAACAAATCCATCGTTGATACGCTTGGAAGAAGTATTTTAACTACCATTACTACACTTGCCGTTATAGTTGTTCTTGCAATCGTATGTGCAATTATGGGTGTTAGTACTATGGAAGAGTTTGCTCTTCCCATTATATTCGGTCTTATTGCGGGAACTTATTCTTCCGTGTTCCTGTCGGCACCTATTTGGGTATACCTCCGCAAGCTCGGAGCTAAAATCAAAGCTAAGGCCAAGGCTAAAAAATCTAACTAATCACAACGCACGGGAGAGCCCGTGCGTTGCTTGTTTTTAAGCAGGGTATGCTTTTATGAAGATAATTAAAAAAACTTATGATAAAATACAAAAAAACTGCATAAAAGACCTTGCTTTAGGTGCGGGAATTTCAGAATTTACCGCTGAAATTTTATACGGCAGGGGTTACGATACGGCTGAAAAAATTAGCGCGTTTTTAAATCCGCAAAGCCAAAGTCTTTTATCTCCTTATACGCTCAGCGGTATGGAGGAGGCTGTAAATAGGATAATTTCAGCTAAAGATAACGGCGAAACGGTCGTTGTTTACGGCGATTACGACGCTGACGGTATTTGTGCAACAACCGTATTATACAGCGCTTTAAGGCGGTTGGGAATTAACGTTCACGCGGTAGTTCCCGAAAGGGATAACGGCTACGGACTTACCGAGGGCGTTTTGTCTAACGTTTTAGAAACCCTTTATCCCGACCTTATAATTACGGTTGACTGTGGAATAAGCGCAAAAGCCGAAGTTGAATATCTTAAAGATTTAGGGGTTGACGTAATAGTTACCGACCACCACGAATTTCCAAGCGAGCTTCCCGATTGCACGATATTAAGCACTAAAACCCCAAATCAAGAATATCCTTTTGAATATCTTGCAGGCGCTGGCGTTGCCTACGAGCTTTCTAGGGCATTACTTGGCGACGAGGCGGACGTTTATTTGGATCTCGTTGCTATTGCAACGATAGCTGATAGTATGCCACTCGTTGGCGAAAACCGCGTTATAGTATATAAGGGTATAGAGCTTATCAAAAGCGGTAACTGCTCAAGAGCTGTTACCATGCTATTAACGGCAGGCGGTGCTAAAGAAATAAGTGCAGGTACTCTTGCTTTTACAGTTGCTCCGCGCATTAACGCGGCAGGTAGGATGGGCGACGCTTATTCGGCGCTTAAGCTATTTACCACCCAAGATCCCACCGAGCGCGAAGAGTTAGTTTCTAAACTCGTTACCTATAATATTGATAGGCAAGTTGAGTGTGAAAATTTATATAAAAGCGCAAAAACTGCTCTAAAAGAGTGTGGAAATTACGGCAACTGCATCATTTTATGTAATAAAGATTGGAAGGGCGGTTTACTTGGTATCGTTGCTGCAAGATTAACTGAAGAATACAATCTTCCAGCCCTTTTATTTTCGGAAATTGACGGGTATTTGCACGGCTCGGTACGCTCGATAGGCGATATTAACGTTTACAAGGCAATCGCGTCAACTAGCGAACTTTTAGTTGATTTTGGCGGGCATGCTCAGGCTGCGGGCGTAACGGTAAGCCAAGAAAATTTAGAAGAGTTTTCAATTAGATTAAATAGATACATAGGCGAGCATTACGGCGATACCGCTTTTGAAAAAACGGTTGAGGTTGACGGAGAAATTACCTCTAAAATAAGCCTTAAAATAGCTAAAGAAATTTCTATGCTTGAGCCGTTTGGCGCAGGCAATAAAAAGCCGATATTTTTACTTTCAGAAAGGGACGTTCAAGCAAAGCTTTTAAAAGAAGGGTCCCCACACGTTACGGTAAAATCGCCTAATCTTGATATGATTTACTTTAACGGCGCTAAAAATCTTGAAATATTGTCGCATGATTTTAAAAAGGATATTATTGTTGAAATTAACACCTCAACCTACAACGGTCGCGAATACGTTAAAGGCTTTATCAAGAAAGTGTATTCCGAGTTTGAAATTACCGAAAGTTTAGTTATAAAAGCCTATAAAAACGCCTTATTGTCGCTTATTGGCGGTATATATAGAGGGACTGAGTGTAACGTTAAAGATTTAATAAACGGCGCGCCTACAAACGGGTTTGGTAGATTATTTATAATAACTAACCCCTTAAATTACGATAAATTCGAGGCGCTTAAAAGGTTTGAGGCTTGCCCCTTTGCTTTGACGGTTAAAGGTGGCAAAAACGCCGTTTTAATCGGCGCTGATTTACTAAATACCGATTTGTCAGACTACGAAGAACTTATATTTATTGACAAGCCTCTCGGCGAAATTTACGCGCATAAAAACCAAAGGGTATTCGTAGGTGAACTCAATTCCTTTGAGCTTAACAATCTCAATATTGAAAGAGATAGTTTAGGTGGTATTTTCAGAGATATAACTCTAAAAGCAAGAAGTGGTATGACGTATGATGAAATCGTACGTTCGGTAGCTGAAAAAGAGCAAGCAATTTTTGCGTTAGAGGTTTTTAAAGAACTTGACTTCATAGAAGAAAACGGTTTTATCTTTATTAAAAAAACCGAGAAAAAAGATTTGATTTCTTCAAAGATATACAAAACTGTTTCGGAGATAAAAAATGCTTAATAACTACAACGTTTTGGACGAAATTAATAAAATATATCCCGAAGACGAGATTAAGTTTTTAACGAGTGCTTATCACTTTGCTAAAGAAGCGCACAAAAATCAAAAGCGCGCCTCAGGTGAAGAATATTTTACCCACCCGTGTGCCGTTGCTCAAATTCTTATCGGTCTTAAGATGGACTTTAGAACGATAGCTGCGGCGTTCTTGCACGACGTTTTAGAAGATACCCCCGTTTCGGCTAAAGATATTGCAAGCGAGTTTGACGAGGAGGTTTTAGCCCTCGTTGAAGGCGTTACTAAGCTTGACAAAATCGAGTTCAAGTCGCAAGAGGAAGAGCAGGCTGAAAACTTTAAAAAGATTTTCGTTTCGATGGCGAAAGATATAAGGGTTATCATAATTAAGCTTGCCGACCGTCTTCACAACATGCGTTCGCTCAACTTTTTATCGAAAGACCGTCAAACGCGCATGGCAAACGAAACGCTGGAAATTTTTGCGCCACTAGCTCGTAGGCTTGGTATTTCTAAGCTCAACTGCGAGCTTGAGGACTTGTGTTTGAAATATATCGACCCCGACGCATTCGAGTATTTAGCTGAAAATATTCACAACAAGCTCGAAGAGCGCGAGGCTTTCGTAAATAAAATGGTGGAAGAGCTTAGGGGTGTTATTATTGAAAGTAACATAAAAGGTGAAGTATTTGGTCGCCCCAAGCATTTTTACAGCATTTACAAAAAAATGCGAAACAAAAACCTTACGCTTGACCAAGTTTACGATTTAACCGCGCTTAGAGTTTTAGTTAACACCGTTGACGAGTGCTATGAACTTTTAGGTAAAATTCATAAGCGTTGGACGCCCATGCCGGGAAGAATTAAAGACTATATAGCAATTCCCAAAGAAAATATGTATCAAAGCTTGCATACTACGGTAGTAACGTCGTTTGGCAAGATATTTGAAATTCAAATAAGAACTTACGAGATGAACAATACCGCTGAATACGGTATTGCGGCGCATTGGCAGTATAAAGAAAATAAAAACTCGTCTGATAACTTCGATAAAAGGCTTAGCTGGATTAGAGAGGTTATGGAGTGGCAGGGCGGTCTTAAGGACAGCAAAGAGTTTTTAGAGTCGTTAAAAGGTGATATCTACAACAGTGAGCTTTTAGTATTTACCCCGAAAGGCGAAGTAATAAGCCTTGTAAAAGACAGTACGCCCGTCGACTTTGCTTACCGCATACACACGGCGGTTGGCAATCGTTGCGTAGGTGCGCGCGTAAACGGTAAAATGGTGCCTTTAACCACAGTTTTAAAGGTTGGAGATATCGTTGAAATTATAACTTCAAATACTAGCAACGGCCCGTCTTGGGACTGGCTTAAGTTTGTAAAAACTAACGCTGCACGCGCTAAAATCAAAGCCTTTTACAAGAAGGAAAAGGCTGATGATATGATTAAACTCGGCAGGCAAATGCTTGATGCCGAGGCTAAGAATAAGGGCTATAATTTTGGCGAGCTTTTAACTAAAGAAAACTTTTTAAAGCTATCTGAAAAGCTATCCTTTTCAGGGCAAGACGAAATGTATATTGCAGTTGGCTCGGGTGCGGTCACGGTTAACCAAATTCTCGTAAAGCTTATAGATTATCACAATAAAGAACACCGCCCCAAAATGAACCATTACCCAACTGGTATTACAGCTAAAGTAGTTCATTCAACGGGCGACGTTATGATTAAGGGTATAGACGGGCTTCTCGTTAGGTTTGCAAGGTGTTGTAATCCCGTTCCGGGCGATAAAATACTCGGTTTCGTTTCGCGCGGTAGAGGGGTAGTAATTCACAGGTGCGACTGCCCGAATATGAAAGCGGAAGACCCAGCTAGGTTTTTAGAGGCTTCTTGGACGGGTAAAGCAGGTGACGACGGATATACGGTTAGCCTTAGAATTACAGCAAGAGAAGACGCATCCGTTTTAGCGCTCGTTTCTAACGCTTGCTCAAAATACAATATGTTCATACTTGCAATCAACGGCAGAGTGGACAATAAAAAACATATTGCTATCGTAGATATAACTTTAAAAATAAACAAGAAAGAAGACCTTGACGCTTTCGTTAAGCAAATAAGTGCCGACGGTAGCGTTATAGACGTATTTAGAAACAATAACTAAAATGAAATTATTAACCTATCCCTTAGGGGAGCTTTCAACTAACTGTTATATTTTAATCGATGAAAATTCGGGCGATGCCATTGCTATAGATATCGGTGGCGACGAGGGGTTTTTGTTGATGGAAGAAATTAAAAACGGCTTTAATATCAAAGCCGTTTTACTCACTCACGCACATTTTGACCACATAGGCGGAGTGTATAAATTTTTTGAGCGTGGAGCTGACGTTTATATAGGTAGCCTTGACGAGAAAGCTATTAAAGACGGCAGTTTGAATTTATCTTCGGTATTTGGCTCTGAGATAAAGCCGTTTAAGGTAAAAACCGCCCTATTGGGCGGAGAACGCTTGAAATTTAATGGTATTGAAGTTGAGGTTATCAATACCCCAGGGCATACCGTAGGCGGTGTAACTTACAAAGTTGGGGATATGCTTTTTTGTGGGGACACTTTGTTTGACGGTAGCTTTGGGCGAGTTGATTTTCCCGGTAGTGACGTCAAAGAGCTTTGCCGTTCGGCTAAAAAGCTTTTAGAGCTAGACGGTTGCATTTTATACCCCGGGCACGGCGGAGCAACTACGACTATAAAAGAAAGAAACTCAAATCCTATAAACGGATATATAAAGCATTATTTATGATTGAAACTAACAGAAAAGATTATAAAAAAGAACTCGAAGAAGTCGTTTATATGTTTTCGGGCGGTGAGGGGCTTGAAATTACCCACCTTCAAACGTCGTGCAGTAACGAATACGTTGACACGGTAACTATAAACGGTAAAACCTACGAGCTTAAAAATACGCATACGTCCACCGATTTGCTTGACAAAAAGCGGTTTGAAAAGCGCTTTTCAAAGCTATGCTTATACGGCGCTTTGTCCGATTACTTTGGCGTAAAGTATAAATGGGGTGCGCTAACTGGTATTCGCCCTATAAAAATGGCGAGAGATTTAGGCGAGGGGTTTGAAAAAGATTTTAAAACGATTTTCGGCGTTTCGGATAAAAAAATAAACCTCGTTAAAGAGATTTTACAAGTTCAAGAGGGTATCTACGATAAAAATTCCAAGTATTCGGGGCTTTTCGTTGGGATACCGTTTTGTCCGTCAAGGTGCTTATACTGCTCTTTTATATCTGAAGAAATAGGTAAAACCAAATACGCCACTGAATATAAAAACGCACTTGTAAAAGAGATACTTGCGCTTAAAGGTAAAACTTCTAACGTGCGTAGCGTTTACGTGGGCGGTGGTACGCCCGTATGTTTAAAAGATGGCGATTTTGAAGAGATTTTAACGGCTGTAAACTCGGTTGTTAAAAAAGGTATAGAGTTCACTGTTGAGGCTGGTAGACCTGACGTTATAACTGAAAGTAAGCTTGCAATTATGAAAAGGCTTGGCGTAACGCGCGTATGTGTTAACCCTCAAACCTTTTCAGATAAAACGCTTAAGTTAATCGGAAGAAAGCACACGGCAAGTGACGTAATTGAAAAATTTGAACTTGTAAAGGCTTACGGATTTTCGATAAACGCCGATATAATTGCAGGGCTTTCGGGCGAAACCTTAGAAGATTTTAAATATACGATAGATACCGCAATTAGTTTAAATCCCGACAATATTACCGTTCACACTCTTTGTATTAAAAAAGGTTCTAAGCTAAAGACTGAAACGGAAAGATTATCGGTTGACTATATCGACCAAATGATAGATTATTCATACTTTGCGCTTAAAAAGGCAGGGTATATGCCTTATTATTTATACCGCCAAAAATACGCGGCGGAAAATCTTGAAAACGTAGGATATTCAAAGGCGGGTAAAGAGTGCGTTTACAATATCGATATTATGGAGGAAAACTCTAACAATCCGGCGTGCGGTGCAAACGCCGTTTCAAAAAGGGTATATTTAGCTGAAAATCGCATTGAAAGATACGGTACGCCCAAGGATATTAAGACGTATATTGATAAAATTGACAAAATAATAGACGAAAAGGATAAGTTTTTCAGTTAATCAATAAAAAACGTTTGCCTTTTCAAAAATTATATGATAATATAATCGTAGACTTTTTGCTGGGTTTGGCGATTACTCTACGCCTTGCTCGGTTAAAAGAATAACAATTTCCATAATGGAGGATAAATAGAAATGGAAAAAGAACTCAAAACAAGTATTATTGAAACTTACAAAACTCACGAAGGCGATACCGGCTCGGTTGAAGTACAAGTTGCTTTATTAACCGAAAGAATTAATCACCTTAACGAACACCTTAAACAAAACCATAAAGACAATCACTCAAGACGTGGTCTTATGAAAATGGTTGGTAAAAGAAAAGGTTTATTAGACTATCTTAAGTCTAAAGATATTGAAGCGTACAGAACGCTTATCGCTAAACTCGGTCTTAGAAAATAATAAAATGTGGGGGTGTATCGCTATACTCCCCATTTTTCAATTTTAAGAAACGGATTTTTTCACTTAAAAACTTACTGTTTTCTCGCCGTGGGCGTGAAAATTTTTAGAGTTAAAGAGTATATAAGGAGAGTAAAATGTTAGAAAATTTTAAAGTTTTCAAAACTGAAATCGGCGGAAGAGAAGTTTCCGTTGAAGTAGGTAAGTACGCTCAACAAGCTAACGGTTCGTGTCTTATTAGATGCGGTGAAACGGTAGTTATGGTGAACGTTACTATGGCTCCCACCGCAAGAGAGGGTATGGATTTCTTCCCCTTGAGCGTGGACTATGAAGAAAAGATGTACGCCGTTGGTAAAATCCCCGGCGGTTTCAAAAAGAGAGAGGGCAGAGCAAGCGATAAGGCTATTTTAACTTCAAGACTTATCGATAGACCTATCCGTCCTTTATTCCCCAAGGGAATATTTAACGACGTAACGGTAGTTGCAACCGCATTATCGGTTGACGTTGATATTTCACCCGAACCGATAGCAATGCTTGGTAGCTCAATTGCACTTTCTATCTCGGATATTCCGTGGCAAGGACCTACGGGCTCTGTTCACGTTGGTATGGTAAACGGCGAATACGTTATCAATCCCGACGTTAAACAGCGTGAAGAAAGCGAGCTTAGCTTATACCTTTCTGGCACGAAAGACGCTATTATGATGGTTGAGGCAGGCGCTAAAGAAATTGAGGACGAGCAAATGATTAAGGCTATCTTGTTCGGACACGAAGAAATTAAGCGTCAATGCGCTTTCATTGAAGAAATCGTAAAAGCTTGCGGTAAAGAAAAGCTTCAAATGGATTTATATAAAATCCCCGAAGACCTCGATAGTGAAGTTCGCGCATACGCTGGCGCTAAGCTTGACTACGCTCTTGATACTTTTGACAGACAAGTTCGTCAAGAACGTCAAGACGAGGTTGAGAAAGACTGTTTAGAGCATTTTGCCGAAATCTTCCCCGATATGGCAAGAGAGATTAAAGACAGTTTATATTACATCACTAAAGAAAAAGTTAGAGCTAAAATTACCAACAACGGCGTTAGACCTGACGGTAGAACTTTAACTGAAATTAGACCTATTTGGTGCGAGCACGGCGTTCTTCCTAGAGTTCACGGCTCGGGTGTATTCACTCGTGGACAAACTCAAGTATTAACTACTTGTACGCTTGGCACTATCAGTGAAGTTCAAAAGCTCGAGGGATTAGACGAAGAGGTTTCTAAGCGTTATATGCACCACTACAACATGCCCGGTTACGCTTCGGGCGAGGCTAAACCTTTAAGAAGCCCAGGTCGTCGTGAAATCGGCCACGGTGCGCTTGCTGAAAGAGCGCTTGAGCCCGTTATTCCTAGTGAAGAAGAGTTCCCTTACGCTATAAGACTCGTTTCTGAAGTATTATCTTCTAACGGTTCTACCTCGCAAGGCTCTGTTTGTGGTTCTACTATGGCACTTATGGATGCAGGCGTTCCCATTTCTCGCCCCGTTGCAGGTATTGCTATGGGTCTTATCAAGGACGTTGAAAGCGGTAAAGTATCGGTTATGAGCGATATTCAAGGCTTAGAAGATTTCCTTGGCGATATGGACTTCAAGGTTGCAGGCACTACTAAAGGTATTACTGCAATCCAAATGGATATTAAAATTAAGGGTATTGACGAGGCTATACTTCGCCAAGCAATCAAGCAAGCTAACGAGGGTAGACAACATATTCTCAATAAGATGCTCGAGTGCATACCTGAAGTTAATAAAGAGCTTTCTAAATACGCTCCCAAAATCATTTCGTTCACTATCGATCCTGAAAAGATTAAGGACGTTATCGGTTCAGGTGGTAAGACAATCAACAAAATTATCGCTGAAACTGGCGTTAAAATCGATATTGACGATAGCGGTAAGGTATTTATCGCAACGTACGATGAAAATATGGAAAACGCTAATAAGGCAAAAGCTATTATTACCGCAATCGTAAGAGATTTAGAGGTTGGCGATATGTTTATCTCTACCGTAGTTAGAATTTTACCAAAAATAGGCGCTTTCTGTGAGCTTGCACCTGGTAAAGACGGTATGATTCACATTTCTAAAATGAGTAAGGAAAGAATTAACAGCGTTGAAGAAGTTTTATCAATCGGCGACACCGTTAAGGTTGAAATTATCAAAATTTCTGACAAGGGCGTTGACCTTAAGCTTCTTGAAAAAATGTAATAAATACTCGATTTCGAGTGTTTTAACTTGAAAGTTGGCTCGGAACGGTCGTTCCGAGCGCTTTTATTTGGAGGACTACTATGAAAAATTACGATATTGAAACTAAATGCGTCCAAGCGGGCTACACCCCTAAAAACGGCGAGCCGAGAGAAATTCCCATTTATCAAAGCACCACTTTTAAATACGATACCAGCGAGGATATGGGAAAATTATTTGACCTTGAGGCATCGGGTTATTTCTATTCAAGGCTTCAAAACCCCACGTGCGATTACGTAGCTGCTAAAATTTGCGCACTTGAGGGCGGTAGTGCTGCAATGCTCACGTCGTCTGGTCAAGCGGCAAATTTCTTTGCTGTTTTTAATATTGCAAACGCGGGCGATCACGTTATATCCTCAGCCTCTATTTACGGCGGTACGTATAATCTTTTTAACGTTACTATGAAAAAGATGGGTATTGATTTCACCTTCGTTTCGCCCGAGGCAACTGAAGAGGAAATTCAAAGCGCGTTTAGACCTAACACCAAGGCGGTTTTCGGTGAAACTATTGCAAATCCAACTCTTCACGTTTTAGATATTGAAAAGTTTGCACGCGTTGCGCATAAAAACGGCGTTCCGCTTATTGTTGACAATACCTTCCCAACGCCGTATTTCTGTAGACCTTTCGAGTGGGGTGCGGATATCGTAACTCACGCAACTACTAAGTATATGGACGGGCATGCGTCAACAATCGGCGGTTGTGTAGTTGATTCTGGCAAGTTTGACTGGCTTAAGTATAAAGATAAATTCCCAGGTCTTACCACGCCTGACGATAGCTATCACGGTATTGTTTACGCTGAAAAGTTTGGCATTGAAGGCGCGTTTATAACTAAAGCTACCGCTCAGCTTATGAGAGATTTTGGCTGTACGCAATCTCCGCAAAGCGCGTACTATATCAACTTAGGTCTTGAAAGTTTACACGTTCGTATGCCCAAGCACGCTGAAAACGCGTTAAAAGTTGCTGAATTTTTAAATAGCGACGATAGAATTGATTGGGTTATTTTCCCTGGTCTTAAGGGCGATAAATACTACGACCTTGCTCAAAAGTATATGCCTAACGGCACTTGTGGCGTAGTAAGCTTTGGCGTAAAGGGTGGAAGAAAAGCCGCTGAAAAGTTTATGAAGAGCTTAAAACTTGCAGCTATTGAAACGCACGTTGCAGACGCTAGAACTTGCGTATTACACCCTGCAAATGCAACTCACCGTCAACTCAGCGATGCCGAGCTTAAAAAAGCAGGAATTGCACCCGAGCTTATAAGATTTTCTTGCGGTATAGAAAGTGCCGAAGATTTAATTAACGATATAAAACAGGCACTTGATAACGTATAAGGAGCAATTATGCCTATAAAAATTCCAAACGGTCTACCTGCCGCCGAACAGTTATTTAACGAAAATATTTTCGTTATGAACGAGTTTAGGGCGGAAACGCAGGATATAAGACCGCTTAAAATCGTATTACTTAATTTAATGCCCACTAAAATCGTTACCGAAACGCAGTTTTCGAGGCTACTTGGTAACACGCCTTTACAAGTAGAGCTTACTTTACTTAAAACGTCGTCGCACGAGTCTAAAAACACCTCGAAAGAGCATATGATTGCCTTTTATAAGACTTTTGACGAGATTAAAAGTGAAAAGTTTGACGGCATGGTGATAACGGGCGCGCCCGTTGAGCAATTAGATTTTGAAAAGGTTGATTATTGGCAAGAACTCACCGAAATTTTCGAGTGGACGAAAACCAACGTTCACAGCACGGTGTTTATTTGCTGGGCGGCTCAAGCAGGGCTTTACTATTATTACGGCGTTAAAAAAGTTATGCTAAATAGTAAGCTATCGGGCGTTTATAGCCATAAAATCGTAGATAAAAAATCAATGCTCGTTAGAGGGTTTGACGATTTGTTTTACGCTCCTCACTCGCGCCACAGCGGAGTTGATAGAGAGGAAGTTTATTCGGTAAAAGACATAAAGGTTTTAGCAGAATCGGACGAGGCTGGCGTTTACCTTATGAAATCGCTTGACAATTCGCAGGTATTTATAACGGGGCACTCGGAATACGACGCAGATACTCTTAAAAAAGAGTATGAAAGGGATAAACTTGCAGGTCTTAATCCAAACGTTCCCAAAAACTATTTTCCTAGCGATAACGACGAAATTGCACCTATAGTTACTTGGCGCGCACACGCAAATTTACTCTTTTACAACTGGCTTAATTATTTCGTTTATCAGTCTACGCCGTACGACGTATCTAAAATTAAAAAGTAAAATAATGAAAGCGAGAACGATTAAATTCGTTCTCGCTTTTTAAACCGTTACGGTTTTTTTATGAAAATCGACACTTTTTTTAACAAAATTGCCAAAATTGCGCACAAATTTAACAAACCCCCTTGAAAAATGTGTGTTTATATTATATAATAACTACAATGATGTAATTTACGTTGTTATGCGAACGTAGTTTAGTGGCAAAACTACGGCTTCCCAAGCCGTTGTTGTGGGTTCGATTCCCATCGTTCGCTCCAAATTTACGAGTGAGGCGTATTCTTACTCAATCGTTTTGTAGGTGTTTTGTGTATAGGTATTTTTTCAAAAGATTATTCGACGTTATTTTGTCCTTACTTGCGATAATAATACTCTCTCCGATCTTGCTTATTTTATCTATTGCCGTAAAGATTGATAGCAAAGGCCCAGTTATTTTTAAACAACAACGTATAGGTAAAAAAGGTAAAATATTTAACATTTACAAGTTTAGGTCGATGTGCGTCGGTGCGGAAAAAACGGGTAGTGGCGTATACTCGGATAAAAGTGATAAGCGCGTTACGAAGATAGGTAAGTTCTTAAGGGCTACCTCGCTTGACGAGCTTCCGCAGTTTTTCAACGTTTTATTCGGGCAAATGAGCTTTATAGGTCCTAGACCTCCACTTACCTATCATCCTTGGACGTACGACAAATACACCGAAGAACAACTTAAGATGTTTGACGTTCGCCCGGGTATTACCGGCTGGGCTCAAGTTAACGGAAGAAAAGAGGTTGAGTGGAATAAGCGCATAAAACTTAACGTTTACTACGTTGAAAATTTATCCTTGTGGCTTGATTTAAAGATTATCTTTATGACGGTAGGTAAAGTATTTACCAGTGCAAACAACGAAAACAAGGGTGCAACGGTTATAGAGAATAAAAATCTCGAGCTTATGTACATAACTAACAACCCTGCGGTTGCAAAGGTTGCTGACGAGGCGGGGGTTGACTATATCTTCGTAGATATGGAATATATCGGAAAAGAAGAACGCCAAAAAGGAAATACCGTAAAAAATCACCACACGGTTTTAGACGTTAAACACGTTAAAGAAGCCGTTAAAAACTCAAAAGTCTTAGCGCGCTGTAACCGCGTGCACGACGCTGACGAAGAGAATTCTTCTACAGAGGAAGAGGTTGACAGTATCGTTAAAGCGGGTGCAGACTGTATAATGCTACCGTATTTTAAAACAGCATCTGAAGTTAAGAGGTTTTTAAACGCGGTAAACGGTAGAGTTAAAACTATTTTATTAGTAGAAACGCCCGAAGCAGTTGAGGTTATTGACGAGATTTTAGAGCTTTCTGGTATTGATAAAATTCATATCGGTCTTAACGATTTAAGCCTTGGTTACGGTCAAAACTTTATGTTTGAGCCACTCGTAAACGGCACGGTTGATGTGCTTTGCGAAAAGTTTAAACAAAAAGGTATCCCATTTGGCTTTGGCGGTATAGCCTCGCTAGGAAAAGGTATGGTGCCTGCCGAAATGGTAATTAAAGAGCATTATCGTTTAGGCTCGTCTATGGCAATACTTTCAAGAAGTTTTTGTAACACTCAACTTCTTCACGATGTTAATGATATTAAAAAGGTGTTTACCGAAGGTATTAATGAAATAAGGGTGTTTGAAAGAGATTGTCAAGTAGGCAAATTCGATCTTGAAAAAAACCGTGAAGAGGTAAAAGAAGCGGTTTCAAAGGTGGTTGAAAATATTAAAGCACAAAAACAGCTGTAAAAAGCTGTTTTTTATTGCAAAATTTATGAGGTTGTAGTATTATAATAATATGATATACAATAACGTTCTACAAGCCATCGGGCACACCCCGATTATAAGGCTTAATAAAATTGCCGACCCCAACGGGGCGGAAATACTAGTAAAGTTCGAGGGGCTTAACGTTGGCGGTTCGATAAAAACGCGCACCGCGTACAATATGATTCTCGACGCTGAGAGAAGAGGAATATTAACTAAAGACTCTATTATCGTAGAGCCTACAAGCGGTAATCAAGGCATAGGTCTTGCACTCGTTGGTGCAGTAAGAGGTTATAAAACTATTATAATTATGCCCGACTCGGTTAGTGAGGAAAGGCGCAAGCTCGTTCGCCACTACGGTGCGGACGTTATCGTTATACACGACGCGGGAAATATCGGCGAGTGCATTGATAAATGTTTAAAAACTGCTATTAAAATGGCGGAAGAAAATCCAAGAATTTTCGTGCCTCAACAGTTTGAAAACGAAGCTAACCCAACCGTTCACCGCCACCACACGGGGCTTGAAATACTTGAGCAGGTTGCAGGCCCTATTCACGGCTTTTGTTCGGGTATTGGAACGGGCGGAACGATAACGGGCATAGGCGAGGTTTTAAAGGCGCAAAACCCAAACATTAAGATTTGGGCGGTAGAGCCTAAAAACGCCGCAATTTTAGCAGGTGGTACGGTTAGCGCGCATATTCAAATGGGAATAGGCGACGGGCTTATTCCTCCCGTTTTAAACACCTCTATATATGAAGATATATGCATAGTATCAGACGAAGAGGCACTTCAAACGGCAAAAGATATGGCAAGGCTTGAAGGTATTATGTGCGGAATATCGTCAGGCACTAACGTAGCAGCAGCTAAAAAGCTTGCAAAGGTGCTTGGTAAAGGTAAAACGGTTGTAACCGTTCTTCCAGATACCGCTGAAAGATATTTTTCAACCCCACTTTTTGATGGAGAATAAAGAAAAAGACTGCTTGAGCAGTCTTTTTTAATATACTATTTCGGGCATTTTGTCAACGCTAAAGGCGTTTGAAATATCTTTACCGATTATATCCTCAATCAATATTGATTAAATTGACTGTTTATAGTATAATTTTAAATATAAAAGATGTCAATAATAATTTTATATAAAAGCACACTAGAGGTAGTTATGTTTGACGTGTTGGTTATCGGTGGCGGAGTAATAGGCGCAACCGTGTTAAGAGAGTTAACTAAATACGATTTAAAGGTAGCGTTAGCGGAAAAAGAGTGTGACGTTTCAATGGGGCAAAGCAAAGCTAACAGCGGAATCGTTCACGCAGGTTACGACGCAAAAGAGGGCTCGAACAAAGCAAAGTTTAACGTTTTAGGTAGCAAAATGATGAAAGCTTACGCAAGTGAGCTTGGCGTTAAGTATAAAAACAACGGTTCACTCGTGGTTGCGTATGCTGAAAACGAAATTGAAACTTTAAAAGAGCTTAAGGCGCGCGGAGAGAAAAACGGCGTATCAGATCTTTATATTATAAATAAAGAAGAGCTAAAAAAATTAGAGCCTAATATTAACGATAGTGCAGTAGCTGCACTTTACGCTAAAACAGGCGCTATCGTTTGCCCATACGAATTAACGATTGCCTCAATCGGCAACGCTATGGATAACGGCGCTGAGCTTTTACTTGATTTCGAAGTGGTATCAGCTAAAAAGCTTGAAAACGGCTTTAAAGTATATTCAAGCGATAATAGAGCCGTTGATTGTAAAACGGTTGTTAACTGCGCTGGCTTAAATAGCGGAAAGATTGCAAAAATATTTGGGGACGATAGCTTTGAAATAGGCGGAAGAAAGGGCGAGTATATACTCCTTGACCGAGAAAGTGGCAATTTCGTATCTCACACCATATTTAAAACTCCCACCGAAAAGGGTAAAGGCATATTAGTTACGCAAACGGTTGATGGTAATATTTTACTTGGGCCTACTGCAGAGCTTGTAGACAACGGCTCAACTTATACGAGCGAAGCAGGGCTTTCGTTTATTTTAAAAACGGCAAACGAGATATGCAAAAACGTTCCTACCTACAATACTATTACCTCGTTTGCAGGCGTTAGAGCGTATAGCGATAGGCACGATTTTATTATAGAGGAAAGTAAGCTTTGCAAAAACCTTATCAACGTTGCGGGTATTGAATCGCCCGGCTTAACTTCAGCGCCTGCGATTGCAAAATACGTGGTTGAGGATATTATATCTAATATTTTACCCCTTGTAAAAAACGAGAAGTTTGACGGAAAGCGCGCACCTGATTATTTCTTTAAGAATTTATCGGCAAAAGAGAAGAACGCGCTTATCAAAAAAGACTCGAGATACGGTAAAATCGTTTGTAGGTGCGAAGAAATTACCGAAGGCGAGATAGTAAAAGCAGTTTGCGAAAACCCAAAAGCCACAACGGTTGACGGGGTTAAAAGAAGGGTAAGAGCTGGTATGGGTAGGTGTCAAGGCGGATTTTGCCAGCCACACGTTGCCGAAATTATCGCTAGGGAGCTAAACATTTCAATAACTGAAGTTACAAAAAGCGGTAAAAGCTCTAAACTTTTGATAGGTAAAACGAAATGAAAAATTACGATATTATAATAATAGGCGGTGGCCCTGCGGGGCTTGCTGCCGCAATATCTTGTTACGACAACGGGGTTAAAGATATCTTAATACTTGAAAGGGAGAAAGAACTTGGCGGAATACTCAATCAATGTATTCACAACGGCTTTGGTCTTACCCGTTTTAAAGAGAGTTTAACAGGCCCTGAATACGCCGAAAGATTTATTGACGGCGTAGTTGAAAGGGGGATAGATTATTTAACTGAAACAACCGTTTTGTCGGTAACTGAAGATAAAAAGGTAACTGCAATAAATTCAAGTGAGGGAGTGTTTACCGTAAGCGGTAAGGCTATAATTTTATCAATGGGTTGCCGTGAAAGAAGCCGTGGTGCGCTTAACGTTGCAGGCAGTCGCCCCGCTGGCGTATATTCGGCTGGAACGGCTCAAAAATACGTAAACGTTTTAGGATATATGCCTGGTAAAAGCGTGATAATATTAGGTTCTGGCGATATTGGGCTTATAATGGCAAGGCGTATGACGCTTGAGGGTGCAAAGGTGCACGCAGTGTGCGAAATTATGCCTCATTCGTCGGGACTTAAAAGAAATATCGTACAATGTCTTGACGATTTTGAAATTCCATTGTATCTTGATCATACGATCGTTAAAATCGAGGGAGAAAAAAGAGTTACGGGCGTTGTAATTGCAAGGGTTGACGAGAATAAAAAGCCTATAAAGGGCACGGAAATACATTTTGATTGTGACACGGTGTTGTTCTCCGTTGGCTTAATTCCCGAAAACGAGCTTTCGAAAGCGTGTGGCGTTGAGCTTTCGCCTAAAACTAGAGGCGCAGTCGTTTACGAAAATCGTGAAACGAGCGTTGACGGTGTGTTTGCTTGCGGTAACGTATTGCAAGTTCACGACCTCGTAGACTTTGTGTCGGAAGAGGCGGAAATCGCAGGTAAGTCTGCATGTGATTACGTTTTAAACGGCGCGAGAGAAAAGGACGCAATATCAACCTGCTGTGGAGATAACGTCAGCTATACTTTACCTCAAAAAATCAATAGAAATACTAGCGATAACGTCAAGGTGTTTTTCAGAGTTAACAAGGTTATTAAAAACGCTACCGTAACTGTTGAGTGTAACGGAGTAGCGGTAATGCAAAAGAAGAAAAAGATTTGCGTTCCCGGTGAGATGGAAACGGCACTTATACTAAAAGATAAGATATTAGACTTAAACGGTGACATAACGGTATCTGTTAAGGGGGAGATAGAGTGATTGAATTAACCTGCGTTGAATGCCCTATGGGGTGTAAGATAACCGTAAAAGATTTGGGAGATAAGAAGGATTTTTCGGGATATTCTTGTCCGCGTGGAAAAATGTACGCTGAAAACGAGATTGTAAACCCTAAAAGGGTTGTAACCTCTACGGTAAAGACGGCAAGCGGTAAGATACTCCCTGTTAAAACGGATAAGCCCGTCAGCAAAAAAGATATGTTTAAGGTTATTAAAATTATAAATTCTATAACGGCAGACGTTCCCGTAAATGCGGGCGATATTATTAAAGAAAACGTTTTTGGCGCGAATATTATTTCGGCTAAAACTATAAAATAGGTAACAATGCTTAACAAACTTTACGAGCAACTAGGCTACTCGTCGGTGGCGGTAATAATAATTTCCATATCCCTAATACTTTTTTTAGGGTTTTTTGCCACGCGAATAACTAAGTTGCTTAAACTACCTAACGTAACGGCGTACGTTTTCGTCGGCGTTTTGATAGGGCCGTATTGCTTGAATTTAATTCCGCAAACGGTAGTTAACGGTATGGGCTTTATATCGGATATTGCCCTTGCGTTTATATCTTTTGGGATAGGCGAGTTTTTCAAAGTTTCAATCGTCAAAAAAAATATAAAAAGCGTAACGGTTATTACCTTGATGGGAATAGCGGTTACTGCGCTTTTGATTTTTGCGTTAACTTATTTCGTTTTCGGCTTAAATTTAATAGTTTCTATAATACTTGCATCCATTTCGTTCGTCGTTTCGCCGGTATCTACGGCTATGACTGTTCGTCAAAAAGACGGTAAGGGCGATTTTGTAGATAACTTATTATCCGTTATTGCTTGCAACGATATATTAGGCTTAATATTTTTCTCGATAGCAATATCGCTTGCTACGGGTTTAACGCTCGGTAGCGTTACCGCTATAGACGTTTTAACACCCATCCTTCTTAACCTATTTATGATGGCGTTAGGCGCTGTTTCGGGGTATCTACTTAAGTTTTTAATGCAAAAACGCTCCAACGACAATAGGCTTATCGTGTCGATTGCTCTGCTCTTTTTAATTTGCGGTGCAGGCTCGGCAATCGGCGTATCGCCACTACTTGGCTGTATGATAATGGGTATGATTTACGTAAACGTTTCAGGCGATGATAAATTGTTTAAACAAATACGCTATTTCAGCCCTCCGATACTACTTATTTATTTCGTGCGTTCGGGCTTGAATTTCGATATAGGCGCGTTGTTTTACAATAATTCAGACGTAACAGCAATCCCCCTTATCTTTCTTTGTTTACTCTTTATTATCGTTCAAACGCTTGGTAAATACGGCGGTTCGTACATAGGCTGTACTCTAATGAAAAAGCCCAAAGAATTTAAAAACTATTTCGGTTTAGCACTTATTCCTCAGGCAGGTATAGCAATAGGTCTTGCCGACCTTGCCTCTCGTTACTTAGTGGGTGGGGACGGAACTACCGTTAAAACTATAATTATCTCGGTAGGTTTAATATGCGAGATATTTGGGCCGTTACTTGCAGACTTTGCTCTTAGAAAATCAGGCTCGTACGGGGCTGAAGCAACGGTGATTGACGAGGGCGAGTCTAGAAAGCTCCGCCACGAAGAGCTTATGAAAAAGTTAAGTAGTATAAAGCAAGAGATAAAAGACAGCGAGTATTACCGTTCCGACAGCGAAGAGGCGTTTATGGAGCTTGAGGACGAAGAGCCGATTTTATTTAATAGAAATAAAAACTTTAAAAATAGGAGATAGAATATGGGAGAAGATTTTATTGTAAAACTCATAGGAGAGTGGTCGACGGGCTTAGGTCTTGGCGCAGTTGTTTTAAAGGTTGCGCTTGCTTTCGTGCTTTCTATGATAACGGGTGTTGAAAGGGCGACTAAACGCCACGCGGCAGGTCTTAGAACGTTCGTTTTAGTTGCGCTTGTGTCCGTGCTTGCGTCTATGTGCGACGAGTATATAATCGAGCGTTTTAACGTGTCTTTTTCCTTTATTACGGGTGCGACGATTATAGGAATTGCAATACTTAGTTCAAACACGATACTTTACAGTTCTAAAAACCAACTTAAAGGCGTTACTACTTCGGTTGCGCTTTGGGGCACTAGTATAATCTCGGTATTTATCGGCTTTGGCAACTATTCAATTGCGCTTGTTAGTTATCTTGTATATTTTGTGTGCATTGCAGTATTTCCTAGGCTTGAAGAGTATTTTAAAATGCGCTCTAACCACTTTGAAATACACCTTGAATTAAAGGGTAAAAACCACCTTCAAGAATTCACCGAAACAATTAGGCGTTTGGGTTTAAGGATTGACGATATTGAAATTAATCCCGCTTACGCTAACTCGGGCTTGGGCGTTTACTCGGTAGCACTTACGATAGTTTCAAAAGAACTTCGCGAGTGCAAAACGCACGACGAAATCGTAAACGTTTTAAAAGAACTTGAATACGTTAACCACATAGAAACGATTATGTAAAAAGCGGAGCTAAAAAGCTCCGCTTTTTTATTAAATTTTGGTGAAAACCATAGCTATAAGTCGGAATTTACAAGTGTTAATAAAAATGTCGCTTAAAAAGATTGAAAAAAAAACGCAAACGGTATATTATATATGTATAAATATTAATTATAACAAATAGGATCATTATGGCTAATAAGAAAAAAGGAATTTTTACAAGGCTTGTTGAAGGGCCTGAACGCTCGGAAGATTATGCGAGAAAGACGTTACCTTCTAACAGGTGGCAATTAGGTTGGGATTTATTTTCATCAAATACTTTAAAACTATTGAAGATAAACCTACTCGTATTTTTATTTATTTTTCCATTATTTTTGCTTTTATATTTCCGTTTTGGGATGATACAGTCAAGCGCTACAGATTCGTCTTTTTCGCAAAACTTAGGTATAGGGTATCCAGCAGTTCCATCGTCATCGTTACTCGGCGTGGCAGAAAATATTACGTTTAGCGCAAACTTCGTGTTTTTCATACTTTTATTTATTTGCTCGTTTTTATTCTCGGTTGGAATTTCTGGCGGTTTTTACGTTATGCGAAACATGGTGTGGACGGAGGGCGTTTTTGTTACCTCTGATTTTTGGCAGGGCGTAAAGAAGAATTACTGGTTAACTTTAAAAACGACTTTACTTTTCGTTTTCTTTATGGCGATAACCATTTTAACTATAGACCTTTGCACTATACAAATCGCCATGAAAAAAGACCTTTCTTGGCTGTTTGAAATCATAAGGATAATTAGTTACGTTATTGCGGTAGTTGTAGTTATAACTTATTTGTTTATGCTGAGCATTGGCGTAACTTATAAGCACACCTTCTTTGGTATAATTCAAAACTCCTTCTTAATCGCAATAGGATTTATACCGATTAACGCCTTTTTCGCAATATTTGGTCTATTGCCCTTTGCTTTACTTTTAACGGAGTGGTCGTCAATATTTTTTGCACTTGGGCTTGTGTTGGTCGTATTTATTGCAATATCAATATTCTTACTCGTGTGGACGAACTATTCTCAATGGGTGTTCGACCAAGTTATCAACGATAACGTTAAGGGGGCTAAAAAGTATAGGGGTATTTATAAAAAGACTGCAACTAGTGAACCCGAGGAATTTGTTTATAAGAAAAAGATATTCGGCGAACGCGCTATTAAACCTATAACCGATACCGATATTGAGATTGCAACTCTTCCCGAAAACTATTCAAGAGCCGACCTTGTTCGTCTTGAAGAAAGTAAAAAGCTTATGATTAAAGACAGTGAACACTATGCAAAAGAGCATGGAAACGATCTTTTAGATAAAGAGGCTATCGACGAGTTTATGAGTGATACGCAAGACGATAAGCCGTTGGAAACGCCTACTAAAAAGGGCAAAAAGTAATGCAGTATAAAACCCTTTCAAAATACTATCATAAATTAATATTAGATAGCGACTACGATAGGTGGACGGATTATTTATTATCTCTTTTAAAGTCTAACGTATATGCGGGTGCTGGGTATGACGTCGGTTGCGGTACGGGCATATTCACGCTAAAGCTAAAAAAGTCGGGATATGATGTTAAGGGGGTGGACTTATCCTCTGAAATGCTAGCTGTTGCCAAAGAATTATCAGTAGAGTGTGGTGTTTATATCGACTATTTGCTCGGCGATATGCGCGCGCTTAAATCGCTTGAAAAGCTTAATTTTATAACTATTGTAAACGACGGGCTTAACTATATTTCGCAAAAGGATATAAAAAGGTGTTTTTCCTCCCTTTCAAAATGCCTTAAAAAGGGTGGAATATTACTTTTTGATATATCTACCGAGTATAAGCTAAAGTCTGTTTTAAATGGCAATATGTTCGGTTCGGACGATGAAGATTTGTCATACCTTTGGCTTAGCGATTACGACGATAGCGATAAAAAGCTAACTATGAACCTTTCTTTTTTTGAAAGACAAGGGGAGGTCTATAAAAGGTTTGACGAACAGCAAACGCAATACGCGCACGCGACGAGCGATATATTAAACGAGTTAAAAGATAGCGGTTTTGAACTGATATCTTTAACGGGCGCGTATGGTGAAGAGTTATTGGATAATTCCGAGCGAGCAGTATTTTTAGCAAGAAAAAAATAATTATGGATAAAATTTATAAAACTTTACTTTTTGACGGCAAGATTTCTCTTTGCATACTTGAAACTACTAATATCGTCAATCAGGCAATTGAATATCATAATCTAACGCCGCTTACCGCCGCTACCTTGGGTAGGACGATGACGGCGTCTCTATTTATGGCTTCAAACCTAAAAAACGAGGGGGACAAGCTCTCCGTTTCGGTGTGTGGCGACGGTGTAGGTGGGCACGTTATTGTCAGCGTTGACAGTAGCTTGCGCGTTAGAGGGTATATAGATAATCCTAGGGCTGACCTTCCGCTTAACGATAAGGGAAAACTTGACGTTAAAGGTTGTGTTGGTAAGGGTAGACTTACCGTTGTTAGAAGTATGGGGCTTAAAGAGCCGTATTCAGGCTCAAGCGAAATAGTTAGCGGTGAAATTGCCGAAGATTTTGCCTTTTATTACACGGTATCCGAGCAAGAGCCTACCGCTATGGCGCTCGGTGTGTTAATGGGAAGCGACGGTAGGTGTATTTCTGCCGGCGGTATTGTTATGCAGGCACTTCCCGGGTGTGATGATCAAACGGCTCAAAAGGCGCAAGAGATAATACTTAAGTATCAAGATATAAGTTCAACGATAAGCAAGCTTTCGGCAGGTGGCATTGCTAAAGAGCATTTTAAGGGCTATTATTTTACCGAGAGAACGCCTATATACAAGTGCATATGTTCAAAAGATTATATTGACGGGCTTATTATATCGCTTGGAAAAGACGAGCTTTACGATATATTAAGCGAGCAAGGCGAAATTCGCATTGAGTGCCAGTATTGTGATAAAAAATACGTTTATAAAAAGCAAGACGTTGATTTACTTTTAGATAAAAATGGCTAAAATTTATATCGCCCCGTGCGACGAGAAGGCTTATCTAAGCCTTATAGATAAAAAACTTAATAAAAACGATTATCTTTCGGCGTTACTATTAACCGATAGTATTAAAGCTTTAGAAAAGTACGACAAGCTTAACCTTTCGGCTCTGCGGGCGAAAATTTATTACAAAATGAAACAGTACGCGCGTTCGGCGGAAGAGTGGTTTATTTACCTGTCAAACACCAAAAACGAAAAGCTTTACGGCAGGGCGTATAACGGACTTGGCGCGTGCTTTTATAAAATGCAAGATATAAACGTTGCAGGCTATTACTTTAACCGCCAAATTATATCTAACAAAAAAGCGATTTACGAATATTCTGACGTTACTGCTAAATTTTATCAAGAGGTTTTATCAACCGATAAAAATTACTACCTTGCTTACCCTTTTGATAAAGCTGATTTTACAAGCCTTTTAGAAAAGGCGGAAGACCTTTTAAGGGCGAACGAATACGGCGAGTGTATATCCCTTTTAAACACCGTGCCTGAAAATTCTAAATATTACGCTAATTCGCTTATTACGCGTTCGATAGCTAAGTATTTTAAAGGGGACGTAAGTGAGGCGGTAGAAGATATTGAAAAGTCAATATCCATAGAAACAAAGCCAGTTAGCGTCTGCAACGCGATATCGATGTTTCACTCTCTTAAAAACGAGGAAAAGGTTAGTTACTATATTGAAATTTTAAAAACGCTTGACGTGTCTAACGAGGAAGATATATATAAAGTTTCGATGGTGTACGCCGAAAGGGGGCTACATCAAACGGCTAACGATTTTGCAGAAAAATACCTTAAAAGCAATCCGTACGATACGTCTATGCTACTTATCTACGGTATAATGAACTATAACCTTAAAAATTTTGAAAGAGCAGAATACGCATTTTCAAGGGTTTATAAAATAAATCGCTCGTATATAGCTAAAAACTATCTAGATAAACTTGGCGATATGAGTGATGCGCTTGAATATTCTTTCGATTTACCCATAAACGATAGACTTTCCCTCATAAAAAAGCTTGGTGAGCTTATGAAAGGGGACGCTTTAAAAAGGCTTGATAAGGAAGAAGAAGTCTACCAAATATCTAGCTACGTATTCTCAACGGGCGCTTATCAAATGCAGTCGTCAATTCTTACTCTTCTTGGCGAGCTTGCAACCGAAAAAGCAGTCGAAATAATGAAAAAAATGCTACTTTCACTAAACGTTTTCGATAGGGTAAAATCGGGCGTTATAGGTTTTTTAGTGGCGTCGGGCGTTGAGGGTGAAATTTCGGCGTGCTTTGGCAATTTATTTAGAAAAATTACGCTGTATAAAGCGGATATCGACGGTAAAGAATTTACCGAGGCGTACGCCTATTTAATTGCTAAGCTTGCCCCCGTAGAAAAAGACCTTTTACCTCTTAAATTAAGTGCTGAAAGCATATATAAAAAAGTGCAAGAGATTGGGTTTGAAGTGATTAAAGACGTGAAAGCATTGTCAGCCGTTATTTATGAGTTATCCTCTATTGCTAAGATAAAATCGCGCAGAGAATACGCAAAATTCTTTGACGCAAGTCCAAGAGAAATCAAGAGGTTAAAAGAGTTGTTGCAAAATTAAAAAAATTGGGTTTTTCGTGAGGAAAAACCCATTTTTTTATTTCTTTTTGACTAAAAATTTTTCAAGTAGCGCAACTAGTGCGTACATAACGCCAGCTAAAGCGCAAAGAATAACCGTGCTTGCCATAACGAGGTCAAGCCTAAACACTTGACCGCCGTAGACTATCAAGTAACCTATACCTTGCTTAGAAACGAGGTATTCGCCCATAATAGAGCCTATCCAAGCCATACCCACGTTGATTTTCAAGCAGGATATAAACGTTGGAACAGACGATGGCAGAACGAGCTTTACAAGCATTTGCAGTTTGCTTGCGCCAAGCGAGCGCATAAGTAGTATCTTAGTTTGTTCGGTTGCTAAAAAACCGTTAAGCATAGTTATTACGGTTACTATAACGGTAATTAAAACCGCCATAAAAACGATAGACTTGGTGCCCGCGCCAAACCACACTATAATTATAGGGCCAAGCGCAATTTTGGGCAAGCTGTTTAAAACTACTATATACGGCTCTAAAACCTGCCGTAGAAAATCGCTCCACCAAAGAACGAGCGCAACTAAAGTTCCAAGCGCCGTTGCTATTAAAAAGCCTAGCACCGTTTCGTACAAGGTAGTATATAGGTGAATACCTAATTCCCCCGTTTTGTAAAGGTCTATAATAGTTGAAACTATTTTTGACGGCATACTCATTAAAAACGAGTCGATAATATTAAGCCTTGCAAAAAGTTCCCACGCGCCCAAGAATATAAATAAAAGTAAAACTCTCGTAACGTTTACGAGTATTTTTTTCATCCTCGTATCTTTTAGATATCGCTTTCTTTGCTCAGATAAGTTGTTATTCATCGTTAAGCTCCCTCCACAGCGTGTCAAACAGCTTGCCAAACCCCTTTTGTTCGCGCCGTTTTAGGGGCGAAAGGGTTTTATCAAATGATACGACGTGCTCTTTATACACCTTAGCAGGTCTTTTAGAAAGTACGATAATTCTATCTGACAGTGATATTGCCTCTGATATATCGTGCGTTACGAGCACTGCCGTTTTTCGCTCGTTTTTAATAATAGAGTACACGTCGTCGCAAACCTTTAAGCGCGTTTGTGAATCGAGCGCCGAAAATGGTTCGTCAAGTAGTAAAAGGTCGGGGCTACTTGCAAGCGTTCTTATAAGTGCAACGCGTTGACGCATACCGCCCGAAAGCTGGGCGGGGTATGATTTCAAAAAGTCTTTCAGTCCGTATTTTTCAACGAGGCTCAGTGCGCGGTTGCGGTTGTCTTTAGTGTCAATTTTTTTGATTTCTAAGGGAAGATATACGTTTTTTTCGATTGTGCGCCACGAAAACAACTCGTCGCGCTGTAACATATAGCCGATATTTTCAGAAACTTTTTTAATCTCACTTCCCTTGTATAGTATTTTACCGCCCGTAACGGGCATAAGCCCTGCAATTAAAGAAAGTATCGTTGTTTTACCGCAACCAGACGGTCCAATAATTGAAATAAATTCGGTGTCCTTTACCGAAAAGGAAAGGTCTTTAAGTGCCTCCGTTTCGCCTTGCTCACTTTGATAGGTTAAGCATACGTTTTGAAGTTGTAAAATATCCTCCATACGCTCCTCCTTAGTAAATGTTGCGGTTAACTTTTAAGCCAGTCTTGATAGCCCTTGCTTGCAAACGAATTGTCAACTACTTTTGAAAAAGTTACGCCGTCGGTATTTTCGCCTGCGTTCGTGATAACGTCGATAAGCGTATTGAACATACTCTCGGGTAGCGACATATCCGTCATCCAAGTATCAACGCTTAAATAGTTCTCAAGCGACTTTGCAGTTTGCTCTAAATTAGAGCCTTTAAAGTGTTTAACTAACTCTTTTGCAACTTCGCTTGAAGGTGTTGTTTTTACGTAGTTAATCGCCTTATACATCGCTTTTACAAACTTTTCAACCTTTTCAGGATTGTCTTTTAGATAGCTTTCAAGAGCGATAAAAGAGGTGTAGGGTATCTCACCGCTTTTTGCGCCTACGCTCGCTACGATATGGCCTTTGCCTTGGTTTACAAACTCGGTTGCAACGGGTTCAAACAGCGTAACGTAATCGCCCACGCCCGACTCGTAAGTGGGTGCCATAAGATTGAACTGAATATCCGTTCTAAGCGTAATATCAACGCCTTCAGTGTATCCCAAATTTTTCATTAAGTATTGGAAAGTCATTGCGGGTAGACCGCCCTTTCTGCCGATAATTATTTCTTTATTTTTAAGATTATCCCAAGAAAAGTTAGGCTCGGGGTTTTTCGAAACCAAGAAACAACCGTCGCGCTTTGTAAGCTGTGCAAAAACCTTGGGCGCATCGGCGCGCTCTGCTCGGTTTATGTAAACCGCCGTTTCAGGTCCTGCGAGAATTATATCGGCGTTTTTAGAGAGTAGCGCCGTCATAGAAACGTCAGAACCACCGCCGTTTGTAAGTTCAATTGTTAATCCTTCTTCTTTAAAAAAGCCTTTTTCAATTGCTACGTAAAAGGGTGCGTAGAAAAAGGAATCGGTAACCTCGTTCACCCTGATAACGCCGTCGTCTTTTTCTTCGTTACACGCCGAAAGCGGGAATAAAAGAATTAAAAATGATAGTAAAATAGTTATAAATTTTTTCATTGTTTACTCCAAAATATAAAACATAATACATTGTATGTAGGTTAACTTTTATTTGACAATATTAAAAAAACATTATATACTAATATTCGCACGATTTGATAACTACCTTTAATGGAGAGATATTTATGGAAATTTCAACTACCTACAATCCGAAAAGTTTTGAGGACAGAATTTATAAAGAGTGGGAAGAGAAAGGGTATTTTAAAGCTCAACCAAATCCAAACAAAGTTCCCTTTACCATCGTTATACCCCCGCCGAATATTACGGGGCAACTTCATATGGGGCACGCGCTTAACGATTCTATTCAAGACAGTATCGTTAGGTTTAAGCGTATGCAAGGCTATGAAACGCTTTGGCTTCCGGGTACTGACCACGCTTCTATCGCAACCGAGGTTAAAATCGTTGACGCGCTTAAGGCTGAAGGTCTTTCAAAAGAACAAATCGGCAGAGAGGAATTTTTAGTTCGCGCTTGGGCTTGGAAGGAAAAATACGGTGGCAGAATAGTTGAACAGCTTAAAAAGTTGGGTTCTTCTTGCGACTGGTCGCGCCTTGCCTTCACTATGGACGAAAATTTAAATCGCGCCGTTAAAGAGGTGTTTGTAAACCTTTACGAAAAGGGCTTAATTTACCAAGGTAAAAGAATAATCAACTGGTGCCCCGTTTGTAAAACGGCACTTTCAGACGCCGAGGTTGACTACACTGAAGAACAATCGGGCTTATGGCATATCAAGTATCAAGTAAAAGGGGAGGACAGATACGTAGTAGTTGCGACCACGCGTCCCGAAACTATGCTTGGCGACGTTGCCGTTGCAGTTAACCCCAAAGACGAAAGGTATAAAGACATTATCGGTAAAACCTTGATTTTACCTCTTGCAAACCGCGAAATTCCGCTTGTACTTGACGATTACGTTGAGCTTGATTTCGGTACGGGCGCTGTTAAAATTACGCCTGCGCACGATCCTAACGACTTTGAGGTTGGTCTTAGACACAATCTTCCCGTTATCAAAACTATGAACGACGACGGCACTATGAACGAAGAGGCTGGCAAGTATCAAGGTCTTGATAGGTTTGAGTGCAGAAAGCAAATAATAAAAGACCTTGACGAGCTTGGGCTTTTAGAAAAAACGGAAGACTATTCGCACAACGTAGGGCATTGTTATCGCTGTTCAGCAATAGTTGAGCCTATAATTTCAAAGCAATGGTTTGTAAAAATGCAACCTCTTGCAAAGCCCGCTATTGACGTAGTTAAGAAAAAGTCTATCAAATTCAATCCCGAAAGATTTACTAAAATTTACTACAACTGGATGACTAATATTAGAGATTGGTGTATCTCTCGTCAGCTTTGGTGGGGGCATAGAATTCCAGCCTTTTACTGTGACGACTGTGGCGAAATGACCGTTTCTAAGCACGATATTACTACTTGTCCTAAGTGTAATAGCAAAAACATCCGTCAAGACGAGGACGTTTTGGATACCTGGTTCAGCTCGGCACTTTGGCCGTTCTCCACGCTTGGTTATCCCGAAGCGACTGAAGATTTAAAATATTTCTATCCTACCGACCTTTTAGTTACCGCGTACGACATAATTTTCTTCTGGGTAGCTCGTATGATATTTAGCGGTCTTGAACATACCAACCGTATTCCGTTTAAGGACGTTTTAATTCACGGCTTAGTTCGCGACGCGCAAGGAAGAAAAATGAGTAAGTCTTTAGGTAACGGTATCGACCCGCTTGAAATTATTGACGAATACGGTGCGGATACGCTTAGATACGCCCTTCTTGGCGGTATTGCCCCTGGTAGCGATACTAGATTTTCTAAAGATAAAATTGATGGTTGCCGTAACTATATCAACAAGATTTGGAACGCATCTCGTTTCGTTCTTATGAACTGCGAGGGCAAAAAGATTAAAGATATTTCCGCGGTTAAACTTAATCTTGCTGATAAGTGGATAATTTCACGCCTTAATAACACCGTTAAAAAGGTTACCCTCAATATGGAAAAGTATGAAATCGGGCTTGCTTGCTCTGAACTTCAAGACTTTTTCTGGAACGACTTCTGCGACTGGTATATCGAGCTTTCAAAACCCTATCTTTACGGAACTGACGAGGACAAAAAGTCCGACGTATTAAGCGTTTTAATCTACGTTCTTAAAAACACCCTTAAACTTCTTCATCCGTATATTCCGTTTATTACCGAGGAGATTTATCAACATATCCCCGGCGTAAACGAAAGCATAATGGTATCTGAATATCCTAGATACAACTCTAAGCTTGCATATCGTAAGGACGCTGAAGCTTGCAAATACGTTATGAGCATAATTACCGCTATCCGCCAAATTAGGGCAGATACGGGTTGCGCACCTAGCAAAAAGGTTGACCTTTATATCGTAACCGAGAAAAAGCGCCTTATCGAAAAAGCTTTAATTTATATTGAAAAGCTTGCAAATATCGGTAACGTTAAGTTTATTGAAAATAAAGACGAAATCGGCGTTAAAACGGTATCAGTAGTTCTTGATAAAACCGAGCTTTACGTACCCCTTGGCGAGCTTGTTGACCTTGATAAAGAGGTTATTAGATTAAAGGGCGAGCTTGAAAAAGTTGAGAGCGAAATTGCAAGAGCAAACGGCAAGCTTTCAAATAACGGTTTCTTAGCAAAAGCCCCCAAAGCCCTCGTTGACCAAGAGCGCGATAAACTTAACAAGTATATTGATATGAGGAAAAAAATTAAGGCTAATATCAAAGAGATTTTAGGATAATTTTAAGCTCTTATTTACGGCGCGAGTACTGCGTTACTGCCAAGCCGTTGCACCCACAATGACCGAGCAAGGTCTATTGTAGTCGCCCCCGTCTTGTCGAGCCTTGTCTTGCTTGTAACTAAAGTTTTAAATAGAGCTTTGTAAAGGGTAAATAAATAACAAAAGCACGGCTAAGCCGTGCTTTTTTTAATGGTTTTTTGTCGAAAAGATGCTATGATAAAAAAATAGAGATTTTTTAATGTTTACAAAACGGTGTTGATGTGTTAAAATAATATACGTAGTATTTATTTTATTTTAAGGACTTGATTTATGAAAAACAAAAATACTTTAAAAGTCCGTTTTTTAGGCGGTGTAGGCGAAATTGGCAAGAATATGACCGCGCTAGAATACGGCAAAGATATAATTATAATTGACGCGGGGCTTACCTTTCCAACCACCGATATGCCTGGGGTGGATCTCGTAATTCCAGATATTACCTATATTTATCAAAACAAAGAGCGCATACGCGGGCTATTTTTAACGCACGGGCACGAGGACCATATTGGCGGAGTTCCGTATCTTCTTAAAGAAATAGACGTTCCCGTATACGGCACTAAGCTTACCTTAACGCTACTTGACGGCAAAAATCGCGAGCAAGGCATTAAAAACGCAAGGCTTTTTGCGGTTGAGCCGAAATCGGTTATAAAAGCAGGCGTTTTTTCGGTTGAATTTGTAAACGTAAACCACTCGATACCGGGGGCGGTTGCGCTTTCTATTCAAACGCCGGTTGGGGTAGTTTTTCACTCGGGCGACTTTAAGGTTGACTTAACGCCTATCGGAGGGGAAATTATAGACCTAGCAAGGCTTACCGAAATTGGTAAAAAGGGCGTAACCTTAATGCTTTGCGAATCAACTAACGTTGAACGCTCGGGATATTCTATGAGCGAAAGCGTTGTAACCGATAATTTAGATAGGCTTTTTGCTCAGCACAAATCTAAGCGTTTAGTTATAGCAACCTTTGCATCTAACGTTTATAGAATTCAGCAAATACTAAACCTCGCTTATAAAAATAAGCGAAAGGTAGCTCTATCTGGGCGCAGTATGATAAACGTTATCGAGGCGTCAGCTAAAATCGGTGAACTCAATATCCCAAAAGACACTATAGTTGATATTGACAAAATTAAAAATATTCCAGATAGGGAACTGGTTGTCGTTTCAACGGGCTCTCAAGGCGAGCCTATGAGTGCGTTAACGCGCATGGCGTCGGGCGAGTCGAAAGACGTTTCTATTGGTAAAAACGACGTTATACTGATATCGGCATCACCTATCCCCGGTAACGAAAAAAGCATTTATCAAGTTATAAACAACCTCTATAGAAAGGGCGCGGAAGTTTGCTATGAAAGCTTAGAGAAAATTCACGCATCTGGGCATGCCTGCCAAGAAGAGCTTAAAATTATGCACTCTTTAATTCGCCCTAAATTCTTTATCCCCGTGCACGGCGAATACCGCCACCTTATAAAGCACGTGGAACTTGCAAAGGAAATGGGGCTTAGAGATAGCGCGTGTTTGATTGCCGATATAGGAGATACCATTGAGTTTACTCAAAAGTCAATGAAGCGCCGTGAGAAATTCCCCGCAGGCAGTAGGCTGGTGGACGGGCTCTCTGTCGGTGAAGCGCCTAGCGTTGTTAGAGATAGAAAGTATATCTCGGCAGAGGGTATCGTGGTTGCCGTTTGCTGTATCTCTGCTGAAAGCGGACTAGTTTTACAAGAGCCTGACGTTATTGGAAAGGGTGCGGGACTTACAGACCAACAAATTGCCGAAATGAAAGGAATTATTTTAAGAACTTTTGACGGCTATAACGTAAAATCGGCGGGCGATAAGACCGAGTTTAGAAACATTTTAAGAAAAAAACTTCGCGATTACGTATTTAAAAAAATTAAGAAAAATCCTATGATTTTACCAATTATAACTGAAGTATGATAAACGAATTTACTAAAAACTTAACAGAAAAAAGTGCGGAGTTTTCACTCCCTCAAGAATTAAAAGATTTAAGAGTTTACTATAAAGAAAGTGGAATTCCTACCATTTTAGACGAAAGCTTAAGCGAGCTTTTATTGATGGTTTCAATTAAAAACCCCGAAAACATCTTAGAGCTTGGAACGGCTACGGGTTGCTCTGGAACGGCAATGCTTTTAACTCAAAAAACGGCAAAGCTAACAACCATTGAAAAGTTTGAAAAATCTCAACAAGAGGCAATTAAAAACTTTAAAAAGTTTGGTGTTTTAGATAGAGTTACCGCAATACTAGGCGATAGCTATGAAACGGCGCTATCACTAACAGGTGAATACGATTTTATATTTTTAGACTGCAATAAGGCAAGCTACACGAGATTACTTCCCGTATTAAAGGGCTTACTTAAAAAGGGCGGTGTGCTGTTTACCGATAACGTATTATTTAGAGGCTACGTTTCAGGCGAGGTTAAAACGCCTAAAATATATAACTCTTTAGCGAGAAAAATAAGAGAGTTTGACGAGATTTTAGCATCCGATACCGATTTAATTACTTGTTTTTTCGACGTTGGCGACGGCATAGCGATTTCAGTTAAGAAGTAAAGGATAACTTATGAAAAAGGTTGAATTATTAGCGCCTGCGGGCAATTTTTCAAAACTTAAAACCGCACTTTATTACGGGGCGGACGCGGTGTACGTGGGAGGTAAAAACTTTTCCCTCCGCGCATACTCGGATAATTTTAGCGATAGCGAGCTTAAAGAAGCGGTAGAGTATACTCACGCCCTTTCTAAAAAGCTTTACGTTACCGTTAATATCTACGCTAAAAACGCCGATTTTGAGGCACTTGAAAGCTATTTACCCTTTTTAGAAAGTATCGGGGTAGACGGTGTTATCGTTTCAGACCCTGGCGTTGTTTATATTGCAAAAAAGGTAGCGCCTAATCTTGAACTTCACCTTTCAACCCAAGCTAATACTCAAAACAAGTTATCGGCTAAATTTTGGGAAGAACAAGGGGTTAAAAGAATAGTTTTAGCGCGTGAATTATCTCTTAATGAGATAAAAGAAATATCAAGTAGCCTTGAAAATACTGAAATTGAGGCGTTTATTCACGGTGCAATGTGTATAAGCTATAGCGGAAGATGTTTACTTTCAGGTTATTTAACGGGGCGCGACGGCAATCGTGGCGAGTGCGTTCAAGCCTGCCGATGGAACTACGCTATAAAAGAGGTGGGAAAGGACGGTAGCTACTATCCCATTGAAGAGGACGAGAGAGGCACTTACGTTTTAAACAGTAAAGACCTAAACTTGCTTGATTATATAGGCGAAATGATATCGGCTGGCGTAAATTCCTTTAAAATAGAGGGGCGTATGAAAGGCGAGTATTATCTTGCCACGGTAATAAACGCCTATCGTAGAGCAATTGACGAATATTACAAGGTTGGCGATAAATATAAACTAAACCCCTTATATCAACAGGAGCTAAAAAAGACCTTTCACCGCGCTTTTACCACAGCGTACGCGTTTGGTAAAAACGACGATACCGTCAACTTTGAAAACAGCCAATCAACGGGCAACAGCTTGTTCGTTGCCTCCGTTTTAGGTTATGACGAGGATAAAAAAGCAGTAATACTTGAAATGCGCAACCGCTTTAAAGTGGGCGAGGTGTTAGAGGTTTTATCCCCAAGTGATAATTTTAATAAAAAAATAGAGGTTGTAAAGTTAACTAGCGAAAACGGCGAAGAGGTAGAGGATGCTAAAGTCGTTCAGCAAAAGCTTTATCTTTATACCGATATCCGTCTTGAAAAGGGGGATATTTTGCGCCGAGATATAGTATAATTCGACAAATTCTAACATAAATTGACCTAAAGGAGTTAATTTATGTTTTTAGAGTTTTTAAATTTTTTAGTCGGCAAAATACTGTTTTTTTGCGGAAGTGTCGGTGGCGATTGTTTTCCAAAACCACTATCTCCCGAAAAGGAAAAGGAGTGTTTAGAAAGGTATAGAAAATACGGTGATTTATCCGCTAAGGAAACGCTTATCAAGCACAATTTAAGGCTTGTTGCGCACATTGTTAAAAAGTATCAAGGCGCTGACGATAACGACGATTTGATTTCTACTGGAACTATAGGTCTTATAAAGGCGATAAACACTTATAATCCCGACAAAAACACCCTGCTTGCAACATACACTGCAAAGTGTATCGAAAACGAAATTTTAATGCTTCTTCGGGCGAACAAAAAGCACTCTAAAGACGTATCTTTATCAGATAGCGTTGGCACGGATAAAGACGGCAATGAGTTAACGCTTATGGATTTAATTCCCGACGATAAAGAACCGCTTGTAGAGCAGGTTGAAATTAAAACTCAAAACAAGAAATTTTTAATTATCGTTAAAAGGTGTTTATCTCAGCGCGAATATACGGTAATTAGGCTTCGTTACGGTTTAGAGGGGGCAACGCCACTTCCACAGCGCGAGGTTGCAAGATTACTTAAAATTTCAAGGTCGTACATCTCGCGGATAGAGAAAAAGGCGATTGAGAAAATTAAAGAAGAAATTAAAAAAGCAGGGGCGTTTTTTGATTGAGTATGGAATACGTTTTAGTTTTTGGAGCAAGCGGTGGTATCGGCAAAGAGTTTTGCAAACAGCTTGTTTTGCGCGGTGAAAATTTAGTAATATCTGGAAGATGTAAAAACAAGTTAGAGCTTCTTAAAGACGAGCTTTTATCGTATAACGATAAAATTTCTATTATAATACTTCCTATTAATCTTGAAAGCAGTCAAGAAAGGGTAGACGGATATAAAGTATTAACAGATTTAGGCGTTTTAGTAAAAGGGCTATATTACGTTTCGGGAATAGATACTAGAAAACCTTTTTTAAAGTATAACGAGGATAAAATTATTAGCCAAGCGCGCGTTAATTTTGAAGGTGCTTTATCGGCAACCGAGTTTGCCCTTAAAAACCGCGCTGAAAGCTTAGAGATAATGGTCGTATCGTCGGCGTGCGGGTTAACGCCTATGCCGTATTTTTCAGAGTATTCGGCAACCAAATCGGCACTTATTTACTTTTATAAGGGGCTAAAGCGCGAGCTTAAAGGGCAAAAGGTAAAAATTACTATATTGTGCCCTGGTAGCGTTCCTACGAGAAAGGATATCGTTGAAGATATAAAAAGCCAAGGGTTAACGGGTAGGCTTTCTAAAAAACCGCCCGAATATATCGTAAAAGCGAGCCTAAAGGCTTTAGATATAAATAAAACTATTTGTATCCCCGGCTTTTATAATAAAGCGGTTGCATTTTTATCTAAAATTACACCTTATTCTATTCAGTCTAAAATAATAGCTAAAAAATTCAAAGATAAGGAAAAGGACGCATTTTAGTCTTTACAATTAAGTTTAATTATGTTAATATAATTAAAAGGAAGAAATTTATGAGTTACGCAGATAAAGTTTTTATTCATAATTGCACGGATATTATTGAAAACGGTTATTGGGATACCGACCAAAACGTTCGCCCACGCTGGGCTGACGGCACGCCTGCGCATACCGTTAAAAAATTCGGTATCGTAAACCGCTACGATTTACAAAAGGAATTTCCCATCTTAACGATAAGAAAAACCTTTTTTAAATCCTCCATTGACGAAATTTTGTGGATTTGGCAAAAAAAGAGCAATAATATTCACGATTTAAATTCTAAAATTTGGGATCAATGGGCTGACGAAAGTGGTTCGATAGGTAAAGCCTACGGTTATCAGCTTGGTGTTAAGCACAAGTATAAAGAAGGCGAAATGGATCAAGTTGATAGAGTGCTTTTCGACCTTAAAAACAACCCTTATTCTCGAAGGATAATGACTAATATTTATACCTTTCAAGACCTTCACGAAATGAATTTATACCCTTGTGCTTATTCTATGACGTTTAACGTGTCGGCAGGCAAGCTTAACGGTATACTCAATCAGCGTTCAAACGATATGGTTGTTGCAAACAACTGGAACGTCGTTCAATATTCTATTCTTCTTATTATGCTTGCACAAGTTTCTAACCTTGAGGTTGGCGAGCTCGTTCACGTTATATCTGACGCGCACATTTACGATAGGCATATTCCAGCCCTTAAAGAAATGTTTAAAAACGAGCAGTTTGAAGCGCCTAAGCTTATCGTTAACAAGGATATAAAGAACTTTTACGACTTTACGGTTGACGACTTTAAGCTCGTTGACTATAAGTCCACACCGCTAAATGATAAGTTGGAGGTTGCAATTTAATGAAATCGATAGTAGCAGTAGATAAGTGCTGGGGCATAGGTAAAAATAACGACCTACTTTTTTCTCTCCCTGAAGATATGAAGTTTTTCCGTGAAAAAACGGCGGGCAAAACCGTTTGTATGGGTTATAATACCTTGCTTTCTTTCCCCGGTTCAAAACCACTTAAAAATAGAACTAACATCGTTTTAGCGCCCGACGGCGTTGAGAGGGACGATTGCATTGTGGTTCACACGCTTGAAGAGTTATCTAGTGAACTTTCCAAGTACAATAGTGACGACGTATTCGTAATAGGCGGTGCAATGTTTTACAAAACTATGGTGCCCTATTGCGACGAGTGCTATATAACAAAAGTTGATGCCAACGGTGAGGCAACGGTATTTTATCCAAATCTTGACGAGTTAGGTTTTGAAATTACCTATCAATCAGAGCCTATTGAAACGAACGGCTATACCATAAGGTTTACAACCTATAAAAACCCAAACCCCTTAAAATTCTAAAAAGACCTAAATAGGTCTTTTTTATTTTGTATTTACAAAAATATTCAAGTGGGATATAATAATATAAAAGGAGATTAATTATGTCAACACCACACAATAGTGCAAACAGTAAAGATTTTGCTAAAACCATACTTATGCCAGGCGATCCTAAGCGTTCGGAATTTATTGCCAAAACTTTTTTAAAGGACGCTAAGCTCGTAAACGACGTTAGGGGAATTAAAGGCTATACGGGCTACTATAACGGTGTAAAAGTTTCGGTAATGGCGTCGGGTATGGGTATGCCGTCTATGGGCATATATTCATACGAGCTGTATTCCTTTTACGGCGTTGAAAATATTATAAGAGTAGGCTCGGCAGGCGCGTTATCAGATAAGCTTGAGCTTTACGATATAGTTTTAGCGCAAGGCGCGTGCACGGATAGTAATTTTGCATCGCAATACGCACTCTCTGGTGATTTTGCGCCCATTTGCGATTACACTTTACTTAAAAACGCCGTATCGGCTTGTGAAAAACTTGGTAAAAATTATAGCGTTGGCAACGTTTTGTCAAGCGATAGGTTTTATAACGACGTAACTTCGCCTCTTTCTTGGGCAAAAATGGGGGTTTTAGCCGTTGAAATGGAATCAGCTGCACTTTATATGACGGCGTCAAGGCTCAATAAGCGAGCACTTTCAATTCTCACCGTGTCAGACAGTTTAGTTACCGGTAAAGAAACTACTAGCGAAGAACGTGAAAAGTCTTTTACCGATATGATGAAAATTGCGCTTGATACAGCAACCCAGATGGATAAACTATGAAAAAACGCGTATTTTTAATGGTTTTAGATAGCCTTGGAATAGGTGGAGCAGTAGACGCTGACTTGTTTGGAGATAAAGGCTCTAACACGCTTGACTCGATTTTATCTAGTGGTTGTTTAAAAGTTGAAAATCTTAAAAGACTTGGGCTTTTTAATATTGACGGTGTACAAGGTGGGGTTAAAAACCCCTTAGCCTCGTATGCGCGCCTTAAAGAAAAAAGCGCTGGCAAAGATACCACGCTTGGGCATTGGGAAATTGCGGGCGTTGTTTCAAGCGCACCTCTACCTACTTATAAAGATGGTTTTCCTAAGGAAATAATAGAAGAGTTTGAAAGGCGTATTGGCACTAAAACGTTGTGTAATAAACCTTATTCGGGTACGGAAGTTATAAAAGACTACGGCAAAGAGCATATAGAAACGGGATATCCTATCGTTTACACGTCGGCTGATAGCGTTTTTCAAATAGCCACGCACGATAGCGTTGTTCCGCTTGAAAAGTTGTATCAATACTCGGAAATTGCTAGAGAAATGCTTAAAAACGTGGGTAGAGTAATTGCAAGGCCGTTTACGGGCGACTATCCGTATACTAGAACGGCGTATCGAAAAGACTATTCGTTAAAGCCACCTCAAAAAACTATGCTTGACTATATTAAAGAAAGTGGAAAAGAGGTTATAGCAGTAGGTAAAATTAAAGATATATTTGCAGGGCAAGGAATTACTGAAAGTTTTAAAACTAAATCTAATGCTGACGGTTTTAATAAGGTTTTAGAAATGCAAAACCGAGATTTTGACGGATTGTGTTTTGTAAATTTCGTTGATTTTGACAGTGTTTTCGGTCATAGGAACGACGTTTTAGGTTACACCCAAGCCCTAAACGAATTTGACGTTTTTTTGGGTGAGTTTTTAAATGGTATGAGAGAAAACGACGTTTTAATTATTACTGCCGACCACGGTTGCGATCCCTCAACCCCCTCAACCGACCACTCTAGAGAGGACGTTCCGTTTATTTTATACGATAAGAAATTAAAAAGCGAAAATTTAGGAACTATAAACGGCTTTGATTACGTTAGTAAAACGGTAAAAGATATTTTATTATGAGAGCATACGATATAATTAAGAAAAAGCGCGACGGTTTAGAACTTAGCAAAGAAGAACTGTCGTTTATCGTTAAGGGCGCGGTATCTAAAGAGGTTGCCGATTACCAAATTTCCGCATTTTTAATGGCGGTGTATTTTAAGGGTATGACTGCGCGTGAAACGCTTGACTTTACCTTGGAAATTGCTAGTTCTGGCGCAACCGTATCTTCTGCCGATATAGACGGAATTAAGGTTGACAAACACTCAACGGGTGGCGTTGGCGACAAAACGAGTTTAATTATTTCGCCCGTGGTTGCTTCGCTTGGGCTTAAGGTTTTAAAAATGAGTGGGCGCGGGCTTGGCCACACGGGCGGAACGGTAGATAAGCTAGAGTCGATAAAAGGCTTTAGGGTAGACCTTGATTATAACGAGTTTTTGTCGGCATGTAAAAAATCGGGGCTTTCAATCATAGGGCAAACGGATAATTTAGCCCCTGCCGATAAAATTTTTTACGCCCTTAGAGACGTTACTGCAACGGTTGATAGTATTCCACTTATAGCGTCAAGTATTATGGGCAAAAAGTTAACCGCTAGTGACGACGTTATCGTTTTAGACGTAAAGACGGGTGACGGTGCGTTTATGAAAACGGAGGAAGACGCTGAAGAACTTGCTAAGGTTATGGTGGATATAGGAAAGGGCGCTGGCAAAAAGATTTCAGCCGTTATAACGGATATGAGCCAGCCTTTAGGAAATGCAATAGGAAACGCTTTAGAGGTTAAAGAGTCAATAGACCTATTAAGAGGAAAGGTAAAAGGCGATTTGTACGAGGTGTGCAAACACTTGTCTGCCGAGATATTATGTTTGTCGGGCTACGGCGATTATGAGCTTTGCGAAAACGCCTTTGACAACTCTATAAATTCAGGTAGCGCATACCAAAAATTTAAAGAGTTTATTACCTTGCAAGGCGGTAGCTTAGAAGGTTTTGAAAACGATAGTTATTTACCTCCTTACAAATTCGAAATTTATTCAAGCTTTAATGGTTATATCAATAAGCTTAACGCTGAAAAGGTGGGTATTGCAAGTTTATATTTAGGCGCAGGCAGAAACTCTAAAGAAGATATAATTGACTATAAAGCAGGAATAATTTTAAATAAAAAAGTGGGCGACAGTGTGGAAAAAGGCGAACTTTTGTGTACGCTGTACTCAAGTAACGAGAGTTTGTTTCAAAAATCTAAGCAAGAATTTTTATCTGCAATATCAATATCGGATAGTCAGCCCATTAAAAACCTTTTAATTAAAAAAACTATACGCTAAAAAACCGCCGTTTAGCGCTCTTCTCTTAGGGATTTTTTGAAACATTAAAAATTTATAGGAAATTGTACTTTCAAGCGGTCAAAAGAAAATTAGAACTCGGATTAGGGCGTTCCTATAAGGGAATTTTAATTTAATACAAAAGTGTAGCCCACTATACTTCGCTTTAAGGCAAAATATGGTGGGCTTTATCCTTACAACAAAAAATTAAGATAATTTAGTTTTATTTTTAGCCTTGTGGCTAAAAGTGATATGCAAAACAATTTTGCGTTAGATTGCGACTTGCAGTCGCAGTTATATTAAATAAATCCACAACTTGCCGTTAGGCAAATTTCACCGCCGTAGGCGATATCACCCGTTGTTAGACGGATATAACAAATCCGTTTGCGGATTTATTTAGTTGCCGAATCCCTTGTAGGGACTCGGCTTTAACGTCTGAGTTCTTTTTCTTTACAAAAAATGGAAGATTACATAAACTTTAAATTGACTAAACTTAAATGTGATAGTTAGGAATTTTTTAGCGCAGGATATGCTAACTTCACAAGTAAATTTTTTTCTAAAAACTTTTCTAAAAGTTTACAGTAAAGTTGACAGATGTAAAGTAAAGTGTTATAATTTATAAAACGAAATTATATGCACGAGGTTTTTTCAAATGAAGATGGAAACGGAAATTAAAATCCGTGAGTTAAAAGAAAAAAAGAACGCTATTATACTTGCACACTACTATACGCCTTCTGAAATACAAGAAGTAGCTGATTACGTTGGAGATTCTTTCTATCTTGCAAAGATTGCAAAAAACAGTACGGCAGACGTTATCGTATTTTGTGGTGTAGCTTTTATGGGTGAAAGCGCAAAAATACTTAATCCTAAAAAGAAAGTTTTAATGCCTGATGTTAGTGCTGATTGCCCTATGGCACGAATGGTAAAAGAAGGTAAAATAGAAGAAATGAGGGCAAAATATAAAGATTTAGCGGTTGTTTGTTATATCAATTCTACGGCAGAACTCAAATGTAAAAGCGACGTTTGCGTTACATCTTCTAATGCCGTAAAAATCGTTAGGAATTTACCTAATAAAAATATTTTCTTTATACCCGACAAAAATCTTGGCAGATACGTTGCAGAACAAGTTCCTGAAAAAAACATTATTCTAAATGACGGATATTGTCCTATACACGCTAAACTCTTGGTGGAAGAGTTATTGGAAACAAAGAAATTATATCCTAATGCACTTGTGCTTACTCACCCCGAATGTGAAGAAGAAATAATTGCTCTTTCCGACTATATCGGTAGCACAGCAGAAATTATTGACTTTGCAAACAAGTCTGACAATAACGAATTTATTATTTGCACCGAAGATGGCGTTCAGTTTAAGTTAGAACAAGATAATCCTAATAAAAAGTTCTATTTTACAAAGACAAGTCCTTGTTGCGTGGATATGAAACTTAATACTTTAGAAAAACTTTTGAAAGTATTGGAAACCGAAGAAAACGCAATAGAAATTAGTGAAGATACTATGAAAAAGGCAATATTGCCGTTAGATAAGATGTTGGAGCTTGCAAAGTAATATTATGAAAACGGATATTGTTATCGTAGGTTGTGGTGCAGCAGGATTATATTGTGCGTTGAACCTACCAAGAGATAAAAAAATTATTATAGTAACCAAAGACGAACTTGAAAAGAGCGATTCTTTTTTAGCACAAGGTGGTATTTGCGTACTACACGACGAAAACGATTACGATTCTTTCTTTGAAGATACGATGAGAGCCGGTCATTATGAAAATAATCCCGAATCGGTAGATATAATGATACGTTCTTCCCGTTCGGTTATTAACGAACTCGTTGACTACGGCGTGCGTTTTGAAAAAAATGGAGAAGATTTCGCTTATACGAAAGAGGGCGCTCATTCAAGACCGAGAATACTTTTTCACGAAGATGAAACGGGAAAAGAGATTACGTCGCATTTATTAGAAGCCGTGAAGAAACTTCCAAACGTCACCTTGATAGAAAGTTATACAATGGTAGATATTGTTTGCAAAAACAATACTTGCTATGGTATTATTGGACACGATAAAGATGGGAAATATTCTTACATATTAGCGGACTATACAATGATGGCTACGGGTGGAATAGGTGGATTGTATGAACACTCTACTAACTATCCGCACCTAACCGGCGATGCACTTGCTATTTCATTAAAGCACGGCATAAAACTACAACACATAGACTATATTCAAATACACCCTACAACTCTTTTCGATAAGTCAGGTGGTCGTGAATTTTTAATATCAGAATCAGTTAGAGGCGAAGGTGCAATCTTATTAAACGCAAAAGGCGAAAGGTTTGTTGATGAACTCCAACCCCGTGACGTTGTGGCAGATGCTATTTTCAAACAGATGAAAAAGGACGGGAGCAAACACGTTTGGCTTTCAATGTCACCTATCCCCGAAGAAGAAATAAAAACGCATTTCCCACATATTTATCAGCATTGTTTAGATGTTGGATATGACGTTACCAAAGAACCTATTCCCGTAGTTCCATCTCAACATTATTTTATGGGTGGTATTTACGTGGATAGATATAGCAAAACTTCTATGGAAAGGCTATACGCATCGGGCGAAACTGCTTGTAATGGCGTACACGGAAAGAATCGACTTGCAAGTAATTCTTTGCTTGAAAGCCTTGTGTTTGCTCAAAGAGCCGCAAAACAAATAGCAGAAAATTATCAAGTGTCAAATTTTGATGAATCTATAAAAATTAACGAAAATCAATATAAAAACTATAAAGAAGAGTATAAAAAAGCTGTTCTTGCAGCGATTGAAAAAGAGAAAAGGAGAAAACCTGAAATGAACAACGTAACTATGAAAATGAATGCCGACGACTTAATTTTAAGTGCGCTTAAAGAAGATATTACAAGCGAAGATATTACTACAAATTCAGTAATGCGTACTTACCAAGAAGGCGAAGTAGATTTAATATGTAAGCAAGACGGTGTTATTGCAGGGTTAGAAGTTTTCAAAAGAGTATTTGAACTCTTGGACGAAAATACAAAGGTTGTTTTCTTCTGCAACGACGGTGATGAAGCTAAAAAAGGCGAAAAACTTGGCGTTATTCGTGGAGATATAAGAGTGCTTTTATCGGGCGAAAGAACGGCTCTTAATTTCTTGCAAAGAATGAGTGGTATTGCAACTTATACTCGTAATATTGCAAAGTTGTTTGAAGGTACGAAAACAAAACTTTTAGATACGAGAAAGACTACTCCAAATATGCGTATTTTTGAAAAGTACGCAGTTAAAGTTGGCGGTGGCTATAATCATAGATACAATTTGAGCGACGGTATCTTATTAAAAGACAATCATATCGGTGCAGCAGGTGGCGTAAAGCAAGCAATTATGATGGCAAAAGAATACGCTCCGTTCGTTAGAAAAATTGAAATCGAAGTTGAAAATCTCGATATGTTAAAAGAAGCATTAGAAGCGGGCGCTGATATTATTATGCTTGATAATATGTCCGTTGAAGATATGAGAGAAGCAGTAAAACTTTGCAAGGGAAAGGCAGAAACTGAATGTAGCGGAAATGTAACCAAAGAAAACGTTGCTCGCCTTGTAGATATTGGAGTTGATTATATTTCAAGTGGTGCATTAACGCACTCATCGCCTATTCTTGACTTGTCGCTCAAGAATTTGCACGCAATTTAAGCGAAAGGGAGTTAGTGAATGAAAGTAGCCGAAAGACGTAAGGCAATCGTAAACTTGTTACTTGCAAGTAAATCGCCCATTTCGGGTGGCGAATTGTCTGAACGATTTAACGTATCTCGTCAAATTATCGTACAAGATATTACGGTATTAAAAGGTTTAGAATATGAAATTCTCTCTACACATAACGGATACGTTATACATAAATCCCCGTTGGTGGAAAGGGTGTTTAAGTTAAAACATACAACAGAACAAACGGAAGATGAATTAAACAGTATCGTTGATTTTGGCGGTACTGTAGTTGACGTGTTTGTTTGGCACAAGGTTTACGGAAGAATTTCTGCAACGCTTAACATCTTTTCAAGGCTACAAGTAAAACAATTTTTAGAGGGTGTAAGAACGGGAAAATCTACTGAGCTTATGAATATTACGGGTGGTTATCATTATCATACCGTTCGTGCAGATTCTGAAGAAGTTCTCAATAAAATTGAAAATTATCTTAAAGAAAAAAATTATCTTGCAAGTGGCGAGTGAAGATATGGATAAAGAACGTTTTGAGAAACAACTTGCTTTTATTTTGGAAGTTGATAAAGAAAAAAATATTCTACGGCAATCTCATTTGAGTGGATACGTTCGCCAAGAAAATGATGCTGAACATTCTTGGCATATAGCAATGATGATATATTTGCTTAAAGAATATGCGAACGAAGATTTTGACGTTGCAAAAGCAATGATGATGGCACTTATTCACGATGTGGTTGAAATTGATGCAGGAGATACGTATGCTTACGATACGAAAGCTTTGGAAACCCAAAAGGAAAGGGAGAAAAAAGCAGCAGACCGTATATTTGGGTTATTGCCTGACGACCAAAAAGAGCATTTAATGGAATTGTTTGAAGAATTTGAAGATGGTAAATCGCCCGAAGCAAGAATTGCTCACGTTATGGATAACTTACAACCTATTCTCTTGAATGATTGTAATAACGGCAAGGATTGGAGATTACACGAAGTAAACAAAGCGCAAGCATTAAATAGGCAAAAATCTTCCCAACTTGGTTCAAAAGAAATATGGGAATTTGCAAAAGAATTAATAGAAAGAAACGTTAAAAAAGGCAATATAAAAGAAAAATAAAAGAAAAAGACACCCCAATTTGCATATCCAATATAAACATTGTATAATTACACTTTCAAGCGAAGAAACAATCAGATTCTATTATGGAGTCTGATTTTTCTTTATATATAATGTTGTATTAAATATCCTATCAGGAATGCTCTATTGCGCCGACTGCGGAGAAAAAATGTATCTTTGCCGTTGTACTACGATGAATCAAAAAGAATACTTTAACTGTTCTACCTATCGCAAGAAAAGGAAGAAATATTGCACGTCACACCAAATAACGGCGCACGCCGCTATGGCTCTAATTAAAAACGACATACAATATACCATTAAGTTTGCGACTGAAAACAAGGAAGCCTTTATGAGTATTCTTAAAGAACGAGCGAAAGCAAAAAGCAAACGTGAGTTAGCGTCGTATATAGACGGTTAAGAGCAAGCAGAAAAGCGCATAAAAGCACTTGATAAAATTATCCAAAACCTTTATGAAGATAAGGTGGCAGGAAAAATATCCGAAGAACGCTATATGAAAATGAGCGATAACTATGAAGCCGAACAAAAGGCGTTGACTGAAAGACTTAACTACTTAAAGGCAGAAATAGAAAAAGCCAAAACCCAATATGATAACATAAATAGATTTATAGCTATCGTTAAAAGATATAGCGATTTTGACGAGATAACACCTGAAATCTTACGAGCTTTCGTGGATAAGGTTATTATTCACGAAAAAATAAAGGTTGAAAGACGTTATGTTTACACAATAGAAATTATATATAACTTTGTCGAAGCCATAGATTTACCTAACTTCGATGCACATTTAAGAGAAGGAAACTAAATTGAATGAGAAAAGGCGTGGCATCACGCCACGCCTGACTCTTCAAAGACAGCACCTACCGCAAAAAAATCCCTATTGGAAGAGCGGTTTGGCGGTTTTTTGTTTTACAAAAAATTAAGTTTATTGTATAATTATACATATGAACACAAGTAGAAAATTAAACTTAATAGGGCAGTTGTTATTAGTTCTTGCAACGGTTGCTTGGGGCACTTCGTTTTTTATACTTAAAGAAACGATTGAAACGGTCAACGAGCTTTTTGTTATAAGTATAAGGTTTTTAATATCGGGCGCGTTGCTTGGGGTAATATTTTATAAAAAGTTTAAAAAGATAAATAAAACCTCAATGGTGCGCGGTTTAATACTTGGTATAATTTTATCGTTTGCCTACGTTATTCAAACGTACGGGCTTAAGCTTACAACGCCAAGTCGTAACGCCTTTTTAACTTCAAGCTATTGCGTAATGGTGCCGTTTATAGTGTGGATAATGACTAGGCGCGCGCCCAAACTTTACAACGTTATTTCGGCAGTTTTGTGTTTGGTGGGTATAGGTTTCGTATCATTTTCGTCTAAGCTTGAGCTTGGCTCGGAATATTTAATCGGCGATATGCTTACCTTAGTTTGTGCGGTGTTTTACGGCTTGCAACTTATTTTTATTGATAAGTATCAACAAAGTGGGGAAGATAACGTTACCCTTTTAGTAATAGAGCTTTTAACTGTAGGTTTAGTTTGCGGTGTATTATCGCTTATTGTAGAACTGCCTTTCCGTCCGCAAGGCTTTGCCTTGAATTTAGAGCAAATTTTAAAAATAGGTTATTTAACGATAGTTTGTACGCTGTATGCTCAATTATTTTTAATTTACGGTCAAAAGCACACTACCGTTAACCAATCGTCTATAATACTTAGCTTAGAGGCGGTATTTGGAACGCTATTTTCAGTAATTTTAGGGAACGAAAGGTTGACGGCGGGCTTAATTATCGGCTTTATAATTATCTTTATTGCAATGATTATAAACGAACTAAAAATTAACCCCTTAAAATTATTTAACAACAAAAAATCAATAGAATAAAACAACTGCTTGCGAAATTTTCGCAAGCAGTTTTTAATGTTATTATTTGTTCTTCTTTGCCCACTCTTTCATACGTAAATCGTGTGAGAGAATTTTCTTTCTAAGTCTTATTGATACGGGGGTTATTTCTAAAAGCTCGTCGTCGGCAATAAATTCCATACATTGCTCTAAGCTCATTTGGGTAGGGGGAACGAGCTTGAGCGCATCGTCGCTACCGCTTGCACGAGAGTTCGTTAGGTGCTTTTGCTTGCATACGTTAACGACTAAATCGTCCTCTCTAGAGTTAACGCCTACTATCATACCTTCGTAAACTTTTAAGCCTGCGCTTACGAACAAGGTCGCGCGCTCTTGTGCGTTAAATAAACCGTATTGAGTAGTTACGCCCGCCTCAAAGCATACGAGCGAACCGCGAGTTCTCTCTTTAATATCGCCTTTATACGGCTCGTATCCTGCAAAGGTTGACGCCATCGTGCCGAAACCCTTAGTGTCGGTAAGCATTTCGTTTCTGTAACCGATTAAGCATCTTGACGGAATTTTAAAGGTAAGTTTGGTGCCACCTCTATCGTCAGCGTCCATAGAAACGAGTTCGCCACGGCGCTCTAAAATCTTATTCATTACCGCGCCTACGTATTCGGTAGGAACGTCAATTACTAAGTCCTCCATAGGCTCTAAAAGCTTGCCGTCAACCGTTTTAAATAAAACTTTTGGGCGTGAAACTTGAAATTCGTAGCCTTCTCGGCGCATTTCTTCAATAAGAATTGATAAATGTAGTTCACCGCGACCAAAAACTTTGAAAGTATCGGTGTTATCCGTTTCTTCAACGCGCATTGATACGTTGGTTTGCACCTCTCTAAAAAGCCTTGCCCTTAAATGTCTTGACGTTACGAATTTACCTTCTTTACCAGCAAAAGGGGAGTTGTTTACCATAAACATCATAGATATCGTTGGCTCGTCAATAGCTACGAAGGGTAGCGGTTCTATATTATCGAGCGAGCATATCGTTTCGCCTATGTTTATGTCGGCAATACCCGAAATTGCTACGATATCGCCAACGCTTGCGCTTTCAACCTCGGCGCGCTTAAGCCCTTCAAACTGATAAAGCTTACCGATTTTAGCGTTTGAAAAGCTACCGTCGGTATGGCAAACGGTTACCGATTGCGCGTCCTTTACCGAGCCTCTAACAATTCTACCAACGCCAATTCTGCCAACGTATTCGTCATAGTCGACGTTGCAAATTATAGTTTGAAGCCCACCGCTTATATCTCCCTCGGGTGCGGGAACTTCGCTCACTATTGTGTCAAGAAGAGCCGACATATCTTCCGTTTGGTTATTTATATCTAAGGTTGCAAAGCCTGCGCGTGCGGAGGCGTAAACGGTTTTAAAATCAAGCTGGTCGTCGTTCGCGCCAAGCTCGATAAAAAGGTCGATAACCCCGTCCATAGTCTTGTCTAAATCTCCGCCTTTGTCTATCTTGTTTATAACAACGACGGGTTTTTTGCCGAGCGATAACGCCTTTTTTAAAACGTAACGGGTTTGGGGCATACAGCCTTCAACGGCGTCGACGAGAAGTATAACACCGTCAACCATAGAAAGTATACGTTCAACCTCACCGCCGAAATCGGCGTGGCCGGGCGTGTCTATAATATTGATTTTAACGCCCTTGTAGTTAACCGCGGTATTTTTTGCTAAGATAGTTATTCCTCTTTCACGCTCTAAATCGTTACTGTCCATAACCCTGTCTTGAACGACTTCGTTAGTTCTAAATATACCGTTTTGCTTAAGTAGTGCGTCAACGAGTGTGGTTTTACCGTGGTCAACGTGCGCGATAATTGCAACGTTTCTAACGTTTTGTCTAATAGCCATAAAAATCTCCTTAAGTATTTACTTAGAAATTTTATTCCTTTAATAAAAATTTGTCAACTTAATATTGTGACTGTAAAAAAAAGTTAAAAATTTTTAATTTTAGGAGTTAAAATAGTTGCAAATAATTTAGTGCTTTGCTATAATAAAGTAAAATTAAATAAGCCGTTAAAACACGCGGAATTATTAAGACCGTGTGCGTAGGCGCTCTGGAGAATCCCGTTAAATCGGGTACCGAAGGTGCAAGTGCTAAATCTTAGTGCGAAACTCTCAGGTAAAAGGACAGTTGATTTTTAATATTACGTAGCAGTATAACTGCAAAGTAGTTTAGTTATTTTTCGGAGTTGTCTAAATAGATAACTCCGTTTTTTATTTACAAAACTAAATTTTTTTATATAAGGAGTAAAAATTATGTGGGCACAAATTGAATCGGCGTTGCTTGAGTTTTTTGCGAACGTTAACACCTATTTTTCAGGATACGTTTTAGTAATTTTACTTGTAGGCGTAGGCTTGTTCTTTACAATTAAAACCAAGTTCGTTCAAGTACGTTACTTCGGTCAAGGCGCTAAACAAGTTCTTGGTAACATCAAACTTGTTGGCGATAAGCAAAAAAGTGGTATGAGTTCCTTCCAAGCGGTTGCAACTGCTATTGCAGCTCAGGTTGGTACGGGTAACATTATCGGTGCAACCGGCGCTATATTAACGGGTGGTCCGGGCGCGATTTTCTGGATGTGGATTATTGCCTTTTTAGGTATGGCTACTATTTACTCGGAAGCAGTTCTTGCACAAAAAACGCGCGTAGTTAACGAAGACGGTAGCGTTTCGGGCGGTCCCGTATTCTATATTAAAAAGGCGTTTAACAACGGTTTTGGTAAATTTTTAGCGGTATTTTTTGCAATAGCAACCGTTATAGCTTTAGGTTTTGTAGGCAGTATGGTTCAATCAAATTCCATAGGCGGTGCCGTTAGCAACGCGATTGCTGGTGAAAACGTTTTGTGGATTAGCCTTATCGTTGGTATTGTTATAGCAGTACTTGCAGGTTTTGTATTTATCGGCGGTTCAAAACGCCTTGCGTCAGTTACTGAAAAATTAGTTCCTATAATGGCACTTATATATATCCTTGGCGGTATTGTTATTCTTTGCTGTAGAATTACCTCAGTTCCAAGAGCTTTCGGTATGATTTTTGAATACGCGTTTAACCCACAAGCAATTATCGGCGGTGGTTTCTGGGGGGCAATCGTTATTGCTATTCAGCAAGGCGCTAAGCGTGGTCTTTTCTCAAACGAAGCTGGTATGGGTTCAACTCCTCACGCTCACGCTCAAGCTAACGTTAAAACGGCTCACGAACAAGGCTGTTCGGCAATGTTCGGCGTATTCCTTGATACTTTCGTCGTTTTAAATATGACGGCTCTTATCGTTATTACTACGCTTTACGCTAACGGTAGCGCAAATTCTGATATGTGGACTACGGTTAATAAAACCAACGCCGTTGCAACGAGTTTTGCACTTGCGTTTGGTGGTGGAAGCGTAGTTACGACTATCGGTAATATATTCGTTGCAGTATGTCTTACTTTCTTTGCTTTCTCAACGATTTTATCGTGGAACTTGTTTGGTAAAATCAACTTCCAATATTTATTTAAAAATAAGGGAACTATTATCTATACTGTAGTTGCGCTCGTGTTTATCGTGCTTGGTTCGGTATTCCAAAACGATTTAGTTTGGGAACTTACTGACTTCTTTAACTACTTAATGGTAATTCCTAACGTTATCGCACTTATTGCTTTACGTAAAGTAGTAACAGGTGAAGTTAAGGATGCTGACGATATTAAAAAAGGCAAAAAGTTATTAAAAAACTAATAAATTAGAGTTAGATTTAAAAATCTCCACACCGAGATAGTGTGGAGATTTTTAGTTTAAACTTTACGATTTATACCGCTTTAAAGTTTAAAGCTTATTGCCGTAAAACTAATAAAAATTTTTTTTGAAAATAGCAAAAAAATGCTTGCAATAATTTTAATGTTATGCTACTATATTTGGGTAATCGAAAGGTTATATGCGTTTACCTTGTATAAACGCCCACATTTGTTTTTTTTGATAAGTGATTTAAATCGCTTGACAAAATCGGTCGTTTGTTATATTATAGACGGGCTAAGTAATGTCGGGGTGTAGCGCAGTTGGTAGCGCGCGTGCTTTGGGAGCATGATGTCGGGAGTTCGAGTCTCTTCACTCCGACCATTTCTTACGGGCCTTTAGCTCAGTTGGTTAGAGCGGTCGGCTCATAACCGATTGGTCCGCGGTTCGAGTCCGTGAAGGCCCACCACTAATAGTTATGATATAAAAATTAAAAATGGCCATGGCCCGGTAGTTCAGTTGGTTAGAACGCCAGCCTGTCACGCTGGAGGTCGACGGTTCGAGCCCGTTCCGGGTCGCCATTTTTTTTGCCTCGGTAGCTCAGTCGGTAGAGCAGGGGACTGAAAATCCCCGTGTCGGTGGTTCGATTCCGCCCCGAGGCACCATAACTATATGCTGGCGTAGCTCAATTGGCAGAGCAGCTGACTTGTAATCAGCAGGTTGTGGGTTCGATTCCAATCGCCAGCTCCACTTAGCAAATAAAATTTTATATATATGGGGAGGTTGCCGAGCGGCCAATGGCAACAGACTGTAAATCTGTCGGTTTTCACCTTCGATGGTTCGAATCCATCTCTCCCCACCAACAAGCACCGTTAATTTTTTAACGGTGTTTTGTTTTGGGAGAGTTTGTGATGAGAACCATAGGTTCGGCCGTCA
>JAZSMT010000020.1:0-22648 GCA_045536025.1 Christensenellaceae bacterium | reverse complement strand
GTTATGATGCCGGGTATGGCAAAGTTACGTCATTTATATGTAGAAGAGCGTTTAAAGAAGATGGCAGAGGATGCATGCAGCCTTTCCATCAATAAGGCAGAGTACAACGATACCTCCATCGGTTTTATTACCAGCGGTATTCCGTATCAGTATGTAAAGGAAGCTTGTCCGAACGCTTCCGTATTAAAGCTGGGTATGGTGCATCCGCTTCCGCGTAAGCTCATCGAAGAGTTCGCGTCCAAGGTTGATAAGCTCTACATTTTCGAGGAGCTGGAACCGGTGATTGAGGAGCAGGTAAAGTCCTGGGGCATCAAGTGCATCGGTAAGGAAATCTTCACTGTACAGGGCGAGTACAGTGCAAACATGCTTCGTAAGGCAGTGCTTGGCGAGACCGCTGAACTGAAGGCTCCGGCACAGGTGCCGGCAAGACCGCCGATTCTTTGTCCGGGATGTCCGCACAGAAGTGTATTCTCCGTACTGAATAAGCTTAAGATTCATGCGGCAGGTGATATCGGATGCTATACCTTAGGTGCTGTGGCTCCGCTTAATGTAGTAGACACCACCGTTTGTATGGGCGCAAGTATTTCTACCCTTCACGGTATGGAAAAGGCTGGCGGTAAAGAATTTATTAAAAACTGGGTAGCGGTTATAGGCGATTCTACTTTCTTACATACCGGTATAAACTCGCTTATCAATATGGTTTACAATAAGGCTACCGGCACGGTTATTATTCTTGACAACCGCACCACGGGTATGACGGGGCATCAAGAACACTCGGCAACGGGCAAAACATTAAAGGGCGAGCAAACTTACGCTATTGATATTAAAGCTCTTTGCGAGGCTGTAGGTGTTCCTTCGGTTATAGAAATTGACGCTTTTGACGTATCTACGCTTGAAAAAACCATAAAAGAAAGCGTTTTAGGCGACACGCTTACCGTAATTATAGCAAAAGCACCCTGCGCACTTTTGAAAGGGCAAAAGTTCCCAAACTATGCAGTTATTAGTGATGAAAAGTGCAAAAAGTGCGGTATGTGCTTAAAAATCGGTTGCCCTGCTATAAGTAAGCGCGACGGCAAAATGGTAATAGACGATACTATGTGCAACGGTTGCGGGCTATGCTTAAACTATTGTAAATTCGGCGCGATAGAGGTGGTTAAAAGATGAAAAATATAATGATAGTAGGCGTGGGTGGACAAGGTACGCTACTCACTAGTAGAATTATAGGTAAATCGGCTCTCGCGCTCGGGAAAGACGTTAAGATTTCAGAAGTTCACGGTATGGCGCAAAGGGGCGGTAGCGTAGTAACCTTCGTTCGCTACGGCGATAAGGTTAACGAACCGGTAGTTGAAGAGGGCACGGCTGACGTTATTATTGCGTTCGAAAGGCTTGAAGCACTTAGATACGCACACTTTTTAAAAGAGGGTGGCGTGCTTGTGGTTAACGATTGCCGTATCGACCCTATGACGGTTGTTACCGGCGCTATGAGTTACCCTGACGGCATAATTGAAAATCTTAAAAAAGAGTATTCAGTTTTTGCTATTGACGGGCAAAAGATTGCAAAAGAACTTGGAAACAGCAAGGTTTTAAACTCAGTAGTTTTAGGCTATGCGACCAAGCATTTAGGAATTGATAAAGAAACGGTTATAAAAATTGTTAGGGAAACCGTTCCGCCAAAGACGGTGGAATTAAACGTTCAAGCATTTTTAAAAGGGTATAATTATTAAAAAGGGAGGGATTTTTATGATTTGGAACGAAACAAAAGAATGTATGTCGCGCGATGAGATGCATAATCTCCAAAGTGCAAGGCTAAAAAAACTCGTTGATTACGTTTATCACAACGTAGAGTTTTATCGCAAAAAAATGCAAAAACTTGGTATGCTTCCGTCAGACGTTAAGGGAATTGAAGATATTACTAAACTTCCCTTTACCACTAAAGACGATTTAAGAGATAACTATCCTTTTGGGCTTTTTGCCGTTCCAAATTCAGAAATAGTTAGAATTCACGCCTCCAGCGGAACTACTGGTAAGGCAACGGTAGTAGGCTACACCAGAAAAGACCTTGACGTTTGGTCGGAGTGCGTTGCAAGATGTTTGACGATGGCTGGAGTTTGTAAGGACGACGTTATTCAAGTAGCATATGGCTACGGCTTGTTTACAGGTGGTTTAGGTGCGCATGCTGGCGCTGAAAAAATCGGAGCTACCGTAGTTCCTATGAGCACGGGTAACTCTAAAAAATTAACCACTATGATGGTAGATTTTGGCGCAACGGCTATTGCTTGTACACCCTCTTACCTCCTTTACATATCCGAGGTTTTAGAGCAAGAGGGCTTGCTTGATAAAATTAAATTAAAATCGGCAATTTGCGGTGCAGAGCCTTGGACTGAACAAATGCGTGAAGAACTTGAAAAAAGGCTTAATATTTCCGCGCACGACATTTACGGTCTTTCCGAAATTATGGGCCCAGGCGTTGCTTGCGACTGTAAATATCATAAAGGCTTGCACGTTTGCGAGGACCATTTCTATCCCGAGGTTTTAGATACTAATACCCTTCAACCGGTTGCAGACGGCGTTTTAGGCGAGCTTGCGTTTACAACTCTTACTAAAGAGGGAATTCCTCTTATAAGATACAGAACTAAAGATTTAACTAGTATTTATCACGACATTTGTGAGTGCGGAAGAACTAGTGCAAGAATAACCAAATTTAAAGGCAGGGTTGACGATATGCTTATTATTCGTGGCGTAAACGTATTCCCAAGCCAAATTGAATCTGCGCTTTGCGAGTTAAAAGAGGTAACTCCTCACTATATGATGATAGTTGATAGGGTAAATAACCTTGACACCTTAGAAATTCAAGTAGAACTTGCAAACGAGTATTTTACTGACGAAATTAGAGGCATTGAGGCGATGACTAAGAAGATTGGCCACGCAATAAATCAAGCGCTTGGCATCAACGCAAAAATTAAAATCGTTGAACCGCAAACGCTCGTTAGAAGCGAGGGAAAGGCAGTTCACGTAATTGATAAGCGTAAGCTTTATTAAGATTTTAGGAGATTTATTATGACATCTAAACAATTATCCGTATTTATCGAAAATAGAAAAGGTAGACTTTCAGAGGTATTAGACGTTCTTAAGGAAAGCGAAGTTAACATTTTGTCGATGAGCTTAGCAGACACTACTGAATACGGGCTTTTACGCCTTATTGTAAACAATCCCCAGCTCGGCAAAGAAAAGCTTTCAAAGGCAGGCTTTTCAAGCCTTTTATCCGACGTTATGATTCTTAAAATTCCTCACGTTTCGGGAAGCTTACAAGAGCTTTTGAAACTCATTGAAAAGGCAGATATCAACGTTGAGTATATGTACGGTTTATCTATAGATAAAGCCGAGGCGTACGTTGTGCTTAAATCGTCTGACGCTACTAAGACGGAAGTGGTTTTAAAAGAAAACGGTGTTGAAACCCTTTCTCCTCATGACCTTTTAAAAATGTAATATGGTAATAGATTTTCACACTCACGTATTTCCCGATAAAATAGCCAAAAAAACCATAGATTTTCTAGCGGAAAAGGGCGGAAATACACCTAATTCCGACGGGACTGTTTTAGGTCTTTACAATGCGCTTTTAAACGGCAAGGTTGACCTTGCCGTTGCTCTTCCCGTGCTTACTAAACCCGAGCAGTTTGAAAGCGTTTTAAACTTCGTTACTAAAGTTAACGAAGAGTTTTCAAGCGGGGAAAAGAAGATAATTTCTTTCGGCGGAATTCACCCTGCTTGCGAGGATATCAAGGGTAAGCTTAAAAGGGTAAAAGACGCTGGGCTTAAAGGGGTTAAAATTCACCCCGACTATCAAAACACTTTTATCGACGACGAGGGGTATATCGAGATATTAAAATGCGCAAAAGATTTAGACTTAATCGTAGTTACTCACGCGGGCGTTGACTGTGGCTATCGCGATTGTACCGTTAAATGTCCGCCATCTTTAACTAAAAAGGTTATTGATAAAGTAGGGCACGAAAAGTTCGTACTTGCCCACCTTGGTGGAAGTGAAATGGTAGACGACGTTATAACCTATTTGGCGGGCGAAAAGGTGTATTTTGATACCGCCTACGTTTTAAAACGCCTCAAAAAAGAAGAATTTTCATCCGTTCTTGACAAACACGGCGAAGATAGAATTTTATTTGCTAGCGATTTTCCTTGGAGCAGTATGGACGAGGACGTTAAGATTTTAAAATCTTTCGTTAATAACGCAGAGGTAAGAGATAAAATTCTCTATAAAAACGCTCTGTCTTTATTAGGTCTTTAAAATGTTAAATAAAATAAAGTTAAGCGGTAACGCTTTAAAAATAATAGCGTGCGTGTCTATGCTTATCGACCACGCGGGATTAATGCTGTTTCCAAACGCTTTGTGGATGAGATACGTTGGAAGGCTTGCGTTTCCGATATTTGCCTTTTTGATTTCAGAGGGTTGTCGTTACACTAAAAACAAATTAAGATATTTTTTATCGGTATTTTTACTTGGTGTGGTTTGCCAAGTTGCCTACCAAGTAGCCTATCCATACGAGCAGTATTTTGGTATACTTATTACCTTTTCAATATCTATACTTTTAATTTACGCCTTGCAGTTTGCAAAGAAAACGCTAGTTGGTAGCAGTAAGGCGTATACAAAGGCTTTAGCCGTTGCGCTTTTTATATCTGCCGTTGCAGGCGCTTACGTATTTTGTTTGTTTTTTGAGGTTGATTACGGCTTTATGGGTTGCGTTCTACCACTATTTGGCGCACTCGTTGATTTCAAAGGGATTAAAGGTCTTGAAAGGGCGGATATTCCTGCGGTAAGAGCGTCCTGTTTTTCAATAGGCGTACTCGTATATTATTTACAGTCTACGCTTAAGTTTTTAACGGTGTACGCACTTTGTTCGATACCGCTACTTTTACTTTATAGCGGTAAAAGGGGAACTAAAAAGCTCAAATATTTATTCTATGCGTTTTACCCCTTACACCTATTAGTTTTAGCAGGTTTACAACTTATAATTTAAGCAAGGTCAAAAGCCTTGCTTTTTTTGTAAAATTACGTATTGACGAAAGGACAAAATTATAATATAATTTTATTAGCATTAAAATAGGGGAGTATGTTAATGAGAAAAATTATAAGCATTAATAATGAGTGGGGCTTTCAAAAAGGCGCAACTGAAATCCCGTCAACTTTAGACGGGCTTGAAATAGTTAACGTACCTCATTCATGGAACAGCGTTGATGGGCAAGACGGTGGAAACGACTATTTTAGAGGAAATTGTAACTACGTTAAAAAATTATTAAAATCTGATTTACCCGAGGCTGAGCGCTATTATCTTGAAATTAACGGTGCTAACTCTACGGCTAACGTATATCTTAACGGCGAACATTTAAGAAGGCACGACGGTGGCTATTCAACCTTTAGAATAGATATCACCGAGCGTTTGCAAGATGAAAATATTTTAGTTGTTGCGGTTGACAACTCGCCAAATGAAGATGTTTATCCTCAAATGGCAGACTTTACCTTCTACGGCGGTTTGTATCGTGACGTAAATATTATTTGCGTTAGCAGTTCGCATTTCGACCTTGACTTTTTTGGTGGTAAAGGTATAACCGTTACCCCTGAAATCAAAGGTGGCGATGCTGACGTTGCAGTTAAAACCTATCCCGTAGGCTTAAAGGATGGGCAAGAGATTAAGCTTGCCGTATTAGATAAAGATGGTACTGAGATAGGTACGGCGATAGGCGACGAGGCTGTTATCACTATAAAGGACGTTATTTTATGGCACGGTAGAAAAAACCCCTATCTTTATACCTTAAAAGCTCAAATCGTAAACGGCGAAGAGGTTGTTGACGAGGTTTTAGTTAGATTTGGTTGTAGAAGCTTTAAAATCGATCCTGAAAACGGCTTTATTCTAAACGGTGAAGAATATCCTTTAAGAGGCGTTTCCCGCCATCAAGACAGATGGGGTTTTGGCAACGCGCTTACTAAAGAACATCACGAAGAAGATATGGATTTGATATGTGAGGTTGGTGCGACGACTATTCGTTTAGCACACTACCAGCACGACCAATATTTCTATGACCTTTGTGACGAAAGGGGTATGGTAGTTTGGGCTGAAATTCCCTACATTTCAAAACATATGCCGGGCGGTAGAGAAAACACTATTTCTCAAATGAAAGAACTTATCGTTCAAAACTACAACCACCCTTCCATTATCGTTTGGGGCTTGTCTAACGAAATCACTATGAGTGGCGCTGACGACCCCGACCTTTTAGAAAATCACTATATATTAAACGACCTCGTTCACTCGATGGATAAAACCCGTCTTACCACTATGGCGTGCTTGACCGCAGTTGATATGAACGAAAAGTACGTACATATCCCTGACGTTGTATCTTATAACCATTACTTTGGTTGGTACGGTGGCGAAACGGATATGAACGGCCCTTGGTTTGATAAATTCCACGCAAAATATCCCGATAAGGCTATAGGCTGTTCGGAATACGGCTGTGAAGCTCTTAACTGGCACACATCTAATCCTCAACAAGGCGACTATACAGAAGAGTATCAAGCATACTATCACGAAGAGCTTATCAAACAGTTCTTTACAAGAAAGTATATGTGGGCAACCCACGTTTGGAATATGTTTGACTTTGGTGCAGACGCGAGAGCCGAAGGTGGCGAAAACGGTCAAAACCACAAAGGTTTAGTTACTTTTGATAGAAAGTATAAAAAGGACGCCTTCTTTGCATACAAGGCTTGGCTCACTACCGACCCCTTCGTTCATATTTGCTCTAAGCGTTACGTAGATAGAGTTGAAGACGTGGTTAAAATCACCGTTTATTCTAACCTTCCTGAAGTTGAGCTTTTTGCTAACGGCGAAAGCGTAGGTAAAGTTCAAGCTGAAGATCATTTCTTCCGCTTTGAGGTTAAAAACGTTGGCGAAACTAAGCTTTTAGCAGTGGCTGGTGATTGTAAGGACGAAAGCCTTATCAAAAAGGTTGACACCTTTAATGAAGACTATCGCCTTAAAGAAGGAACTACCGTTCTTAACTGGTTTGATATTACCGAAATTGAAGGTAGACTTAGCCTTAACAGCAAGCTTAGAGATATTATGAAATCTTTCCGCGGTAAGCTCGTTTTAGCTAAAGTTTTACTTAAAGTTATGAAAGGCTTAAAAGGCGGTAAAAAAGGTGGAGGTATGAAGCTTAGCCCCGAAATGAAAGAGATGATGATGAGCTTTACTCTTCTTCGCATGACCGGACTTGTGTCTATGGTTAACGTATCCTTTACTAAAGAAGAATTGTTGAAGATTAATAAAAAGCTCAACAAAATTAAGGTTAAACCTTAAGTTATTATAAACGGCGCGAGTACTGCGTTACTGTCAAGTCGTTGCACCTACAATGACCAACAAGGTCAATTGTAGTCGCCCCGTCTTGCCGAGCCTCGTCTTGCTTGTTTCTAATGTCTTAAGCAGGTTGTAATAGGGTTGTTTTTTTGTCTAACTAATCCCTTAAAAGAGGCTAGGTATAGACTTGGTGTCGACCACACTTTGTGTCGAGCCTAGCCCAACTTGTAACTAACGCCTTAAGTGGTTGTAAAAAACAATATTAAAACAATAATAAAGCACGGCTTAGCCGTGCTTTAAATTTTTATATTTAACTATATCAACTTATTTTTTGATGTCTTTTAAATTTTCAATCGTTTGCTTAACTGCAAATTCATCGGCGTTATCGCTTATCGCTTGAACAGTTTTTACTTTAAAACTATTAACTTCATATCCACCAAAAGGCATTTCTTCCTTGGTGGGGAAGTAGCCTTGGCTTCCGTTACAAAGCGCAACAACTAAAGTGTTTTTAAAAATCTTTTCTTCTTTAATTTTAATGCCGATATCCGCAAAAACCTCGTACGGAAATCCTACTAAAGCAACGTCGCCAAGCGTAATGATAGTTTGATCAATATATTTTCCGTCAATATCAACGTAGCCCTCGTTGTATGATTTAATAACTCTTTCAAAATAAGTGCGTCGAGCAACGTAGATATTTTCAGGTCTGTTTTCGAATTTTTTATATCCTTCAATCGCTTGCTGTAAAGGTATGCGTTTATCAAATGGGAGTTTAACTTTATAGCGTTTAACGTTAAGCTTAGGCGTTGAAAAATCACCTATATTTTTATATATAGCTAAAGCGTCTTCCTTAGCGATTTCGCCAAGCTCTAATGCGCTTTTAACTGTATGATCACCCGTTGTTCTGCCATTTTTAAGTCTTGGACCAACGTCCCCCTCGGGGCCGTTAAAAAATGAAGTTAATCCACCGCTTAACTTTTCAATACTGTCAATCATGGGGCCTGGCCAATCACGCGTAATTTCCGTGTTTAAACCACTTGCCGTACAGTGACAGCCGTAGTGAATCATATTGCCAACGGCATGCCCGTCATTATCTACAAAAGAAAGAATAGTCATATTTGGGTCAAAAATGCCTTTGGGGTTTTGCCCTAATATAATTTCGCCCTTCTCGTTAAGTTCACGGCGGTTTATGCCAACAAGGCTTTTTCCCGTTGCAATGCCCATTTTTACGGGAGTGGGGTTTAACATAGAGTCTTTACAAACTTTAACTGACTTTGGTAATAAAATTTCGTTTATGTAGCTAACGTCAGGGTCGCCCCAGCCCGGATTACCACACGTGTTTGGGCCAGAGTGGGTGTGGTTGGTATGAGTAAATATGTTTTCAGCCGGAATGCCCGTTCCTAAGCTAATTTCTTTTAAAAGGCTGTTCGTAGTAGCCTCATTGAAGGAACATAAGGTAAAGTTTAAAATAAGAGCTTGAACGTTTCCTTGCTTAAAATAATAAGCGGTTGCAGTTAAGTCGTCGTTTACGGAAGTTGAATAAAGATTAGGGTCATAACCGTATAAATTACAACCGATTTTAGGCGTTATTATTTCGCGTGATACGCCAAGATACAAAGTTTCATTACTCATTAAAAAACTCCTTTAAGATAATTAATGCTAATTTCAATAGAAACTGAACCGTCAAACAAGCATGCCCATATTGATTGCCCCGCACGAGCGTAACATTGAAAATAGCCTATCTTGATATTTTTCTACCGTGTTAAGCTTTGATATGAATTAATATCATAATTCCACTTTTCAAGGTGTTTATGCTCTAATTATATACCCAGCAAATGATATTTGCAAGACATATATTCTTATAAAACACCCAAAAATTCACTAAAAAAGGTTGACTGTAAAACCATAACATGCTACCATTTATATGAAATATATCGCATATTTTGTCATTTTAGTATGGTAAGATAGGAGGGTGATATTTTATGTTGTACCAAAAAATTCTTAATGAAGATGCGCCTTATATGGTTAAAATGGGCAAATTAACTGCGTTTTCTGAACATCGTCACGCCGACGTTGAAATTCACTACGTATTAAAAGGTCAATTAAATATCGTAATAGATAAGAAAAAATATTTGCTCAAAAGTGGAGATATAGCGGTAATTTTACCAATGCAATCGCACGAGGTTTTAAAAGGTGGCGATCACGAGAGTTTTATGGCGGTTTTAGGTATAAGCTTGCTTAAAAAATATTTTACTCCCTTTTCTAAGAGGGAATTTAAATCGCCTATTTATTCTATAACGGATAGCAAAGAAGATTTTAGCATAAAACAAATTCTCTCTGAAACGGCTTTATTAACTCGGCAAAACGGCATTAGAGTAGAGCTATTAATAACTTCTAACCTTTATAGAATATGCGCGTTCTTACTTGATAAGCTTTGTATTGAGAATCAAAATAAGGTTGAAAATTTAACGCAAATTGAGTCGCTTGAAAAAGCACTTGACCTTATTTATTATAATTATTTTGAGCAAATTACGATAGACGACGTTGCCAAAGCAACCGGCTACGGCAAAAGCAATTTTTGCAAGATTTTCAAAAAAGTAACAGGATACACCTTTCACGATTTTTTAAATAGAAGAAGGATTGAGGTGGCGCTAGGGCTACTCACTCAAAGCGATATGACCGTTACGGGCGTTTCTCAAGAGGTGGGATTTAGCGAGGCTAAAACTTTTTGTAGAGTATTTAAACAAATAAAAGGGGTAACCCCCCTTGAATATAGAAAGCAAGAAAGATAATTATTGTGCAGTTATACAATATCTGTGTCGAAAAATATATATACTTGACAAGATAGACGGGTTTTTGTATAATTTTAATTGACAATTTCATATAATTTTTACTAATTAATAAAAAGATAAACGGAGAATATTTTATGAAGATTTTAATCTCAACAGACACGTCGTGTTTAATAAGTAACGATTCTCTTAAAATGTATGATATAAGCGTTTTCCCTTTGAACGTTATAATCGATGGTGAAGAGTATCTAGACGGTATATCAATTAACCAAGAAGAGCTCAAAATCGCTATGCGTTCAAACAAGAAAATTCAAACGTCAACTCCGCCCCTTGGTGAGGTTATCGAGTATTTTGAAAAGCTTCTTCAAAAGGGATACGACCACATTATTCACTTTACGATATCGAGCAGGCTTTCTTCAATGAACGATTTATTTAAAAACGTTGCTAAATCTAACTTTGAAGGCAAGATTACCGTTATCGACTCACTTGCATTATCAGCGCCTATGCTTGCGCAGGTATTTACTGCGTATGAAATGGCAAACAACGGTAGTTCGTTAGAGGAAATCGTTAAAGCTGTTGAAGATAGAAAGAACGGTGATTACGTCGTATTTATTCCCGAAAATTTAACTGCGCTTAAAAACGGTGGAAGAATTTCCCCAACTATTGCTGCAATCGGTAACACTATCGGCATAAAGCCCGTAATTATTCTTAAAGACGGTAAACTTGAAAAAACCGAGATGACTAGAAAGGTAAAACTTGCGTTTACTCAAAGGGCTGACGAGTTTTCTCAAAAGTTTTTGCCTAGCGAATACGATTATAGCTTTATAAGCTTTGACGCGCCCGAATCGTCTTTTAACTACTTGTACGACTATATTCAAAGTAAAGTTGGAGAGCAAAAGGTTATAAAGGGCATAATTCCCATAAACGTATGTGCGCACTGCGGTCCCGGTACGATGGGATTTTTAATAACTAAGAAAATAAACGGAAAATCAATTAACGAATTTATTTAAAAACTATGGTAGAAATTAGAGAAGTCAAAACTAAAAAAGATCTTAAAAAATGGGTGGAATTTCCCAACGTTTTGTATAAAGGCGTTGAGGCGTACGTCCCCTTTTTAACGGTAGACGAAATAGGGACTTTTACTAAGGAAGAAAACCCCGCACACGAGTATTGCGACACCAAGCTTTTACTTGCGTATAGAGGGGATAAAATTGTAGGTAGAATAGGCGGTATTATTAACCGCGCCGCTAATGAAAAGTGGAATCAAAACCGAATTAGATTTACCCGCTTTGATTTCATTGACGATTTTGAAGTTTCAAAGGCGTTGTTTGATGAAATCGTTAAGTGGGGAAAGGAAAACGGACACGAAGAAATTATCGGGCCTATCGGTTTTCACGATATGGACCACGAGGGTATGCTTGTGGAGGGGTTTGACGAGCTTAATATGTCAATCACCTTTTACAATTATCCATATTATATCGAGCATATGCAAAAGCTCGGGCTTGAAAAGGATATTGACTGGGTTGAATTTCAGCTTAAAGTTCCCGAAAAAATTAACCCCAAGCTTGAAAGACTTAACGAGTTTTTATCAAAGCGCATAGACTTTGAGCTTGTTAGATATACCGACCGCAAGGTTCTTGAAAAAGACGCGTATAGTGCCTTTAAGGTAATAGACGAGGCGTTTTCGATTTTATACGGCACCGTTCCGCTTACTGACGACGTTATAAACAAAGCCATCAAAGACAACGTTTCACTTATGAACCTTAAATACATAACCTCTATTAAGGACAAGCAAGGTGAGATTATAGGCTTTGCCGTACTCGTTCCGTCGATTGCTAAAGCGCTTAAAAAATCAAACGGCAAATTACTTCCGTTTGGATTGTTTAGGATGTTTAAAGCGTTAAGAGGTAAAAACGATACGCTTGAGATGTTCTTCGTGGCAATAAAGCCCGAATATCAAAAGAAAGGTATTCCCGTAATACTAATTAACGAAATGATTAAAGTTTGCGTTGAAAACGGCGTAAAATATTGTGAAACCGGTCCTGAACTTGAGGATAATAAAGACGTTCAAAGTTTATGGAAGAATTTTGACGACGTTCGTCAGCACAAGCGCCGTCGTTGCTGGATTAAAAAAATATAATGAAAAAACAAGGTTTATTTTTCAAACTTATTAAAAAATGCGTTAAAATTTTTTATAAAACCCCCGAATTTTCGGGGGTTGAAAATTTGCCCTCAGAGCCTACGCTCATTATCGGCAATCACGCCCAAATGCACGGCCCTATAGTTGCCGAGGCGTATATGCCCGATAATACCTATATTTGGCTGACGGGTGAAATGCTGTCCGTTAAAGAAGTTCCCGCTTACGCGTACGAAGATTTTTGGCGTTTAAAGCCAAAGGGAGTTAGGTGGTTTTATAAAGGCTTATCCTACGTTATAGCACCGCTTTTTGCTTACATTTTTTCAAACGCAAAGGGAATAGGTGTATATAAGGATATAAGAATAGCAAACACCTTTAAAAACACCGTTCTTCGCTTAAAAGAAGGAAATAACGTGGTGATATTTCCCGAGGGAAGAAACAGCTATAACGAAATTGTTAACGACTTTCAAAAGAATTTTGTAGACGTGGCGCGCGTTTACTATAAAGCAACGGGTATTGAAGTTACTTTTACGCCGACCTATTTAGCCCCAAAGCTTAAAAAGGTGGTTTACGGTAAGCCCGTAAAGTTTGATGCCAGCGCTCCTTACCAAGAAGAAAAGGAAAGAATACTTAACTATTTAAAAAACGAGATTACCGCGCTTGCTAAAGAGTTACCCGTTCACACGGTAGTACCGTATGCAAATATCAAAAAGAAAGACTATCCCAAATCAAAATGAAAAAGTGGCAAGAAAAAACTTGCCACTTTTTTAAATTACGAAAACCATAACCGTAGTTAGTATTATTAAAAACCCAAAGTTAAAAATTGAAAATAAACCTATGTATTTCATAGTTTTATGGGGGTTGTGCTTGGTGTATTCTTTAAAGGTAATAAGGCTTGCAAGAGAGGATATATGCGTTCCTACACCGCCGATATTAACGCCAACGAGTAGAGCTTGCCAGTTAGACGTAAACTTAGATAAAAGTATTGCCGACGGCACGTTGCTTATTATTTGGCAAGAAAGCACGGGTACGAGCAATGGGCTTATATCCATAAGCGAAGAAAGCGCGTTCGATATAAGCGGTATACGCGCGGTATTACCTGCAAATATAAAGAACATTACAAAGGTAAGTAGTAAGCCGTAATCAACCTTTTTAAGAGCGCTTTTATCCATTATTAAAAGTGCAACAACTATAACTAAAAGACCTATAAGGTAATGAATAATCCTAAATACTATTATAATTGATAAAGCAAACAATATAAGATAAATAAACGTTCTAAGCTTTGGTAGCTTTTGACTTGTTTCCTCTATAGTCAAAGGCTCTTTTTTTATAAATAAACAGCAAACGGTAATTAGCGAAACTGAAAGAATAAAGGGAAGAGCCATAGTTGCAATAAACTCTAAATTACCGATATTAAAGTAGGTGTATAAATACAAATTTTGCGGATTTCCAAACGGCGTTAGCATACCGCCGAGGTTAGCCGCAATATTTTGCATAATAAAGGTAAACGCCATAAGGTCTTTCTTGTTGGTTGACGTTAACACGAAATATCCAAGCGGTAAAAAGGTAAGTAGCGCCATATCGTTAGCAATAAGCATAGAGCCTATAAACGTAACGTAAACAAGGGCAAGTATACACGAGCGCGTAGTTTTAAAAACGGTTACGATCTTCGTTGCTAAAAGGGTAAAAAACTTAACTCCTTTAAGCGCGTTAACGACTGCAAGCACGCAAAATAAACAGGTTAAAGTTTTAAAGTCGAAATAACCTAAATACTCGCTGTCAGGCGGAATAACGATAGAGGTTATAAGCGCTAAGATGCTTGCGATACACAAAACCACGTTGTCTTTCAAAAAATGAAAAACCCCGTCTAATAAATAATTGTGCGTATGTTTTTTCGGGTGGTAAGTTAAGTGCATTTTCGTCCCTTTTTTCGTAAAACAAGCAAATTATAGCATAACTTTAAAAAAAATCAAATTATTTACGCTTAACTTTTCATTTTTATATAAAATCATTTGACTTTATCAATTTAGCGTGCTAAACTGTAATAAATAATTTAAGGACGTGGTATTATGAACGAACTTGAAAAAAAATATTGTGAAAAACTTTATAAAGCTATATTAAAACTCAAAACTGAGGAGGACTGTCGTAAGTTCTTTGAAGATATTTGCACTATTAAAGAGGTTCTTGATATGTCGCAAAGGTTAGAAGTTGCCTCGCTTTTATCTTCGGGTAAAAATTATCAAGAGGTATCTAAGATAACGGGTGCAAGTACGGCTACCATCAGTAGAGTTTCAAGATGCTTAAACTACGGCTCGGGCGGATACGCATTGGTCGTTGATAAAAAGGAAAAAAACTGATATGAATAATTTACTTGGCGTTTTATCAAAGGAAGAATATATCTCTTTAACCTTACGCGAACTATACAGCGGTTTAGGATATCAAAAATACCGTATGAGTAAGTTTGAAGAGTATGATTTATACGTTAAAAATAAAGACTTTTTGGTATCTGAAAGCGTTATCACCTTTACCGATACTAACGGCAAGCTTTTAGCGCTTAAGCCTGACGTTACCTTGTCTATCGTAAAAAACAGCAAAGACGTTGACGGGGTTATGAAGGTTTATTACGACGAAAAGGTTTACCGCGTTTCAAAAGGCACTAAAAGCTTTAAAGAAATTTCCCAATCGGGCTTAGAGTGTATAGGCAAAATTGATGAAGAAGTTATATCTGAGGTGCTTTATTTAGCGGGTAAAAGCCTTGATTTGATATCGAAAGATAACGTTTTGGTGGTATCTAACCTCAACGTTATATCGGGCGTTTTAGACTATGCAAACGTAAGCGCTGAAAACAAGGCAAAAATCGTAAAACTACTTGGAGATAAAAATCTTTTTGCAATAAAAGACCTTTTAAAAGCTGAAAATATTAACGGCGATAATTACGATTTAGTAACTTCTCTCGTTACCGTGTACGGCGAGGCTCAAAAAACCCTTACAACGCTTGATAAGTTTATAGTTGATAAAACTACCGAAAAAGCTGTAAACGACCTTAAAAACGCTGTAAATTCAGCTATAGATAAAGGGCTTTCGGCGGATAAGCTTATAATAGATTTTTCAGTCGTTAACGATATGAAATATTATAACGGCATAGCATTTAAAGGCTTTGTAGAAGGTATTCCTACGGGTATACTTTCGGGCGGTCAGTACGACAACCTTATGAAGAAAATGAACAAGCGTTACGGTGCAATCGGCTTTGCCGTGTATCTTGACGAAGTTTCAAGGTTAAAGGGGGAATAATATGGAAAAGTTTATAAACGTTGCTCTCCCTAAAGGAAGACTTGGCGAAAAGGTATACGATATGTTTGAGCGTGCGGGATATTCCTGCCCCTCGATTAAAGAAAATAGCCGTAAGCTCATTTTTGAAAACCCCGAGAAAAAGGTAAGGTTTTTCTGGGTAAAACCAAGTGACGTTGCCATTTACGTAGAGCGTGGTGCAGCCGATATCGGCGTTGCCGGCAAAGATATTTTATGTGAATACGCCCCCGAAGTTTACGAGCTATTAGACCTTAAAATTGGAAAGTGCAGTATGGCGGTTGCAGGTAAAGTAGGTTTTTGTGACGATAGAAACAAAACCCTAAGGGTGGCAACCAAGTTTGTAAATATTGCTAAAAACTACTATGCCGAGCACGGAAGAGATATAGACGTTATTGCCCTTAACGGCTCGATAGAGCTTGCGCCCATACTAAATTTATCTGACGTTATCGTCGACATCGTAGAAACGGGCTCAACGCTTAAAGAAAATAATTTAGAGGTTATTGAAAAATTTCTTCCTATAAGCGCAAGGCTTATTGCTAATAAGTCAAGCTTTAAATTTAAAACTGAAATTATTAGAGACGTAACTAATAAGCTTGAAAAAGAAGTGGAAAAATTATGATTAAAATTTTTAAAGACGATTTACAAAGCAGAGAGGAAATATTCTCTGTAAAAACCGAAAAGCGCGACGTGTCCTCTATCGTAACTGAGATTATTGAAAAGGTTAAAAAAGAGGGCGATAAGGCGGTTTTCGAGCTTTGCGAGAAGTTTGATAAAGCTAAACTTAAAGCGCTTAAAGTAACTGATGAGGAAATTCAAAAGGCGTATAACTCGATAGATAAAGAGTTTATCAAAACACTCGAGTTTGCCGCTAAAAACATATACGAGTTTCACTTAAAGCAAAAGCGCGAGGGCTTTGAAATTAAAAGAAACGGCGGTGAAATAGTTGGGCAAAAAATAATTCCTATCGAAAGGGCGGGCATTTACGTCCCAGGCGGTACGGCAGCGTATCCCTCAACCGTTTTAATGGATTCTATTCCTGCAATAGTTGCGGGTTGTAGTAGGGTTGTTATGGTAACTCCCCCAAATCAAAACGGAGAGATTAATCCGTATATTTTAGCCTCTGCTAAAGTTGCAGGTATAACCGAAATTTACAAAGTAGGTGGAGCTCAAGCAATTGCCGCGCTTGCGTACGGAACGGAAAGCATACCTAAAGTTGATAAAATCGTAGGGCCTGGCAACGCTTTCGTTGCCGAGGCTAAAAAGCAGGTGTTTGGCGAGGTTTCTATCGATATGATAGCAGGCCCAAGCGAAATACTTGTGATAGCGGACGGTAAAAGCAATCCTAAATTCGTTGCAGCAGATTTATTATCTCAAGCCGAGCACGACAAAATGGCAAGCGCTGTACTCGTAACCGACGATTATGATTTTGCACTATCCGTTCAATTAGAGATTGAAAATCAATTATCAATGCTTGAAAGGGCTGAGATTGCTAGAGCGTCAATAGACGATTACGGTAAAATTATCGTAACTGACGGTATTGAAAAGGCGATAGAGGTATCTAACCAAATCGCGCCCGAGCACCTTGAAATTTGCCTTGATAACCCCTTTGATTATCTAGATAAAATCAAAAACGCAGGCTCGGTGTTTTTAGGAAGATATTGCCCTGAGGCTGTTGGCGATTACTTAGCGGGTAGTAACCACACCCTACCAACTAGCGGAACGGCAAGATTTTCAAGCCCCTTATCCGTTGACGATTTTATAAAGAAAACGCAGTACATCTACTACGACGAAAAGGCGCTTTCAGCCGTTGCTGAAAAAGTTGACCTTTTTGCTAAAAAAGAGGGGCTTACGGCACACGCAAAAAGCGCAACTATAAGAACTGAAAAATAATATGAGTAAATTTCTTAACGAAAAAATTAAAAATTTAACGGCGTACGTTCCCGGCGAACAGCCCAAAGAAAAAAAATATATCAAGCTCAACACCAACGAGTCGCCTTTTGCGCCCTCTAAACTTGCTGTAGAGCTTGCAAAAGCCGAGCTTGAAAAGGTAATGCTGTATCCTGACCCCGACTGTAAAGACCTTATAAAAGCGATTGCAGACAAGGTGGGTGTAAAACCCTCAAACGTAATCGTATCAAACGGGTCTGACGAGGTTTTGAACTTTGCTTTCATTGCCTATTGCGACCAAAATACCCCTGCAATTTTTCCAGACATAACTTACGGTTTTTACAAGGTTTTTGCAGGCGTGAACGGCGTTCCGTATAAGGAAATTCCTTTAAAGGAAGATTTAACCGTAGATATAAACGATTATATAAATGAAAAAGGGGTAGTGTTTATTGCAAACCCCAACGCGCCCACGGGCATAAATTTATCTCTTTCACAGATTGAAGAGGTTGTAAAATCTAACCTTAACCGCGTTGTGGTAATTGACGAGGCGTACGTTGATTTCGGTGGGGAAAGTGCGGTAAAACTTATTGATAAATACGATAACTTACTCGTAACTCAAACCTTTTCAAAATCGCGTTCAATGGCGGGTGCAAGGCTAGGCTTTGGCGTTGCTAGTGAAAAAGTTATACAAGACTTAAACACTATAAAATATTCAACTAACCCCTATAACGTAAATAGGGCAACGTCGGCACTAGGTATCGGTGCGATAAAGGACGACGAGTATTTTGTGTCTAACTGCAATAAAATTATAAAAAACCGTGAGTTTTTGACTGAAGAACTTAAAAAACTTGGGTTTACCTTTACAAACTCTAGCGCCAACTTCGTATTTTGCAAAAGCGAAAAGATAGGTGGTAAAGAATTGTATTTAAAGCTAAAAGAAAAAGGCGTACTCGTTCGCCATTTCGATAAAGATAGAATATCAAGTTACTTAAGAATAACCGTTGGTAGCTTTGAAGAAACGGTTGCGCTTATAAACGCTGTGAAAGAAATTTTGGGAGATTTAAAATGAGAAAAGCATATCTTGAGAGAAATACCAAAGAAACGCAAATAAAACTTTCAATTAACCTTGACGGTGACGGAAGCTCATCAATAAACACGGGTAGCGGTTTTTTAGACCATATGCTTACCTTATTTTCTAAGCACTCGCGCTTTGATTTGTCGATTGACTGCAAAGGCGATACTTGGGTTGACTTTCATCACACCGCTGAGGATATCGGCATAACCTTAGGCTTAGCCTTTAAAGAGGCGCTTGGCGATAAAAAAGGCATTACCCGCTACGGCGACACTATTCTTCCTATGGACGAGGCACTTATTTTATCGGCGGTTGATATATCGGGTAGAAGCTATCTTTGCTACGGCATAAGACCGCGCGCGAAAAAAGTAGGCGAGTTTGACGTTGAGCTCGTTGAAGAATTTTTTATAGCCTTTACTCAAAACGCAGGCATTAATTTACACGTTACTCAGCTTGCAGGTAGAAACACTCACCACCTTTTAGAGGGGGCGTTCAAGTCGGTTGCAAGAAGCTTAAAGCAAGCCGTTTCAATCGATCCTACGCTTAAAGGTGAAATTCCGTCCACTAAAGGAGTTTTATAATGGTTGTCATCGTTGACTACGGCGTTGGTAATTTGTTTTCGCTTAAAAGCTCGTTCAAGGCTATCGGAGAAAACGCAATAACCTCGGGCGATAAAGAGGTGATTGAAAGCGCCGATAAAATAATACTTCCAGGCGTTGGCGCGTTTGAGGACGCGTCTAATAAACTCTTTAATTCGGGGCTTGCAGACGTAGTTGTAAATCAAGCGAAAAAAGGCGTTCCCGTGCTTGGAATTTGCTTAGGTATGCAACTATTGTTTGATAAAAGCTACGAGTACGGAGAGCATAAGGGGCTAGGGCTTATTAGTGGCGAAATCCGCCCTATAGCCGAGGTTATAGATAAAAACCTTAAAATACCGCACATCGGTTGGAATGCTTTAAAGTTTACAAAGCCAAGCAAAATTTTTAAGCATTTAAAAGACGGCGACTGTGTGTATTTCGTACACTCATTTTACGGTGCAAACTGTGAAAAAAGCGTTATAGCAACCACCGAATACGGTGCGGAGCTTACCGCCGCCGTTCAACAAGGAAACGTTTACGGCTGTCAATTCCATCCCGAAAAAAGCGGAGAGGTTGGGCTTAAAATTTTAAAGGCGTTTTGCGAGAGTGAGGCTTAAATGAAATTATTTCCTGCAATAGATTTGTACGACAAAAAGGCAGTTCGCTTATATAAAGGCGATTATAATCAAATGACGGTATATAGTGAAAATCCCGCTGAAATTGCGCTTGACTTTAAAAATCAGGGCGCAAAAAATATGCATATTGTTGACCTTGAGGGCGCAAAAACGGGGGATACCCCAAACCTTGAAACGGTAAAAAAGATAATATCGTCAACCGACCTTTTTACCGAGGTTGGCGGTGGCATTAGAAGCTTAGAGGTTATTGAAAAGTATATATCGGCAGGCGTTGAAAGGGTAATACTTGGAACTTCTGCGGTAACGGATAGAGAGTTTTTAGTTAAAGCACTTGAGCTTTACGGCGATAAAATTGCCGTAGGCGTTGACATTAAAGACGGTTTCGTGGCAATCAAGGGTTGGACTGAAAAGTCAAGTCTTGACGGTTTTGAGTTTATGAAAGAGCTTGAAAGTTTAGGTGTTAAAACGGTTATTTGCACCGATATTTCTAAAGACGGGGCTATGCAAGGCACTAACCACGAGCTTTATAAAAAGTTAAGCGAAAATTTATCGTTAAACGTAATTGCGTCTGGTGGTGTTTCGAGCATTGAAGATATCAAAAGGCTCAAAAGCCTAGGCGTTTACGGCGCAATTATAGGAAAGGCTTATTACGTAAAAGCCCTTTCACTTAAAGAGGCTATAGAGGTTGCAAATGATTACTAAAAGAATAATACCTTGCTTAGACGTTAAAAACGGCAGGGTTGTAAAGGGCGTTAACTTTGAAGGGCTATCTGACGTTTCGTCCCCAGTTGAGCTTGGTAAATATTATAGCGAAGCGGGGGCTGACGAGCTTGTGTTTTACGACATTACCGCAAGTAGCGACGGAAGGGCGATTTTTACCGATATTTTAAAAGAGGTAGCTTCTACCATATTTATTCCCCTAACCGTTGGCGGTGGCATAAACACGCTTGACGATTTTGATAGGGTTTTAAAATGCGGGGCGGACAAAGTTTCGGTAAATTCTGGCGCAATTAAAAACCCAAACCTCATCTACGAGGCTGCAAAGCGCTACGGCGATCAATGCGTGGTACTTTCTGCCGACGTTAAGAGGGTAAACGGCAAGTTTACCGTGTTTGCAAAAGGCGGTAGAGTTAACACGGGTATGGACGCGCTTGAGTGGATAAAGCGCGGTGTAGATAACGGCGCGGGCGAGATAGTACTCAACTCGATTGATACCGACGGTGTTAAAAGGGGTTTTGACCTTGAAATGCTAAGTGCCGTTTGCGATATCGTATCCGTCCCGATAATCGCGTCGGGCGGTGCAGGCTCGATAAAAGACTTTGTTGCGCTATTTAACACCTTACCTAAAGTGGACGCGGGGCTTGCCGCATCAATATTCCACTTTGGCGAAGTTAAAATAAGCGATTTAAAAAACGAGCTTAAAATAAACGGTATTCCCGTAAGAATTATATAGGAGATAATTATGATAAACATTGAAAATCTTAAATTTGACGAAAAGGGGCTTATCCCAGCAATCGTTGTTGACGCAATTTCCAAAGAGGTTTTAACCCTTGCTTATATGAATAAAGAAAGCTTAGAAATTACTATGGACAAAAAGCTAACTTGCTTTTGGTCAAGGTCAAGGAATAAGCTTTGGCTCAAAGGCGAAACTAGCGGTAATTATCAACACGTTGTGTCCATCACGGCAGACTGTGATAACGACGCGCTCGTCGTAATGGTAGAGCCTCAAGGCCCTGCTTGCCACACCGGCGAAACCTCTTGCTTTTTTAACCCCGTGTTTGAAAACGAGGAACTTAAAGAGTTTTCACTTTCAGGGCTTATTAAACTTATCGAGGGTAGAAAAATCAATAAAACCGAGGGCTCGTACACCACTTACCTTTTTGAAAAGGGGCTTGATAAAATTCTTAAAAAAGTTGGCGAAGAGTGCACCGAGGTTATTATCGCCGCTAAGGCAAGCGACAAAAAGGAAACGATATACGAAATTGCCGACCTTTGCTACCACACTTTAGTTTTAATGATTGAGCAAGGTATTAGCTTAGAAGATATTCATAAAGAGCTTGCTTCCCGCCACGTAATCGACAAAAAAGTAAAACAAGAAAAAATGACGAAATAATATAAAAAAGCGACCGATAGGTCGCTTTTTTGACGTTTTAATAAATTACTTTTTCTTTTTAAATTCCTTCATACCGTTGGTGCTACCGCCGTCACAAAGTACGTCAACACCGGCGAGGTAGCCGTTTCTTTCGTCGGCAACGGTTGCAAGGGCGTAGCCAAGTTCTTCGGGCTTTCCCATTCTTTCTTCACAAGAGAAGGGGATAAGCATACCGCCGTCTTCCTTTTCAAGGTTGCCCATATCGGTTGCAATTAAGCCTGGGCTAAGTGATACCACGCGGATACCTTTTTTGCCGTATTCAAAAGCGCATTTTTTAGCGTACCAAACTACGAAGTTTTTAGAAAGCGAGTAAGCAAAGCCTTTACGTTGATATTCGCCCTTTGCCATACTAGCGCGTTTAACGAGCTTTTGAACGAATTTATCTTCGTCTGTTTCAGCGAGCGGATACGCTTTTTTGTTACAGAAAACCACGGGATAGTCCCGTGGTTCTAAAGTGGTTAACCTTTGCATAAGAAAACCTCCTGTGATAGAATACTTAAGTAGTCCACACAAGAGTAAAACACAGGAGGTCATCTAATGAAAGATACAAATAGTTTAGCACATACAAAATGGAATTGCAAGTATCATATAGTAAGTGCACCAAAATACAGGAGAAAAGCATTTTTCGGTCAATATCGTGAAGAAATAGGGAAAATATTGCGAAGTTTATGCGAGTGGAAACAAGTAAATATAATAGAAGCAGAAATATGTGTAGACCACGTACATATGTTGCTTGA
>JAZSMT010000026.1:0-18888 GCA_045536025.1 Christensenellaceae bacterium | reverse complement strand
CGCGGACGGCAAACCCCTCGCAAACTATCGTTTGCCTTCCCCTTAGCAAGGGGCAGAAACCCGCCTTTTCCGCCAAAGACCGCAGTAGTTTTTATTACCGCGGTTTTTTAATATTTTTAGCAGTGATTTATGAAAGCCTTGACAAACACTTAAAAATATAATATATTTTAACTATCATTTTACTATCGGAGAAATTTTATGGTAGGAACTTTTTGGGCTTTCGTGCCCGCAATAGTAGCAATCGTACTTGCGCTTATTACCAAACAAGTATACGTATCGCTTTTCGTTGGTATACTCGTTGGCGCACTCTTTTACGTGGGCGGAAATCCGCTTGAGGCTCTCGGCACCGTTTGGACGGTTATGAGTAAACAAGTAGGCGGTAACACCCCAATACTCGTATTCCTCGTAATACTCGGCATTTTCGTAGTTTTAATGCAAAAGTCGGGTGGCTCTAAGGCGTACGGCGAGTGGGCTGAAAAGAAAATCAGCTCTAAAAAAGGCGCGCTTTGCGCTACTGCTGCACTCGGCTGTTTAATTTTCGTTGACGATTATTTTAACTGCTTAACGGTAGGCTCTGTTATGCGCCCCGTTACGGACAAGTTTAAGGTATCTCACGCAAAGCTTGCATGGATTATTGACTCTACCGCTGCACCCGTTTGTATTATCGCGCCAATATCTTCTTGGGCGGCTGCTGTGTCAGGTCAGCTCGAGGGTAACGGCTTAGTGGTATTCATGCAAACCATACCCTTTAACGTATACGCAATCTTAACTATCGTTATGGTATTTATCTTCTGTGCTAAGGGTTTCGATTTCGGCAAGATGAAGAAAAACGAACGTATTGCTGAAGAAACGGGCGATTTAGATGCCGGCGAAACCGAGCGCGCTACTGATGAGGATGCGTCTATCGTAATTAACCCCAAAGGAAAAGTACGTCACCTTATCGTTCCCGTAATTATTTTAATCGCATGCTGTATCGGCGGTATGATTTACTCGGGCTTCTACTTTAACTGGGTTACGGGCACGTACGGCAAAGAACTTCAATCTGCAAACGTTATCGAGGCTTTCTCTAACTGCGACGCAGGCACTTCGCTTGCAATCGGCTCGACTATAGCTCTCGTTATCGTAGCAGTTTACTATATGATTGAAAAGGTAGTAACCTTTAAAGACATTACCGACAGTTTTACTCAAGGCTTTAAAACGATGGTTCCTGCAATATTAATACTTACCTTTGCTTGGACGATATCTGGCATTATGGGTGCTAAGGGCGGTTATCTTGACGCGCAAGCTTTCGTTCAAACGAATATGGAGAAAATTCCCTCGGCAATCAAGGCACTTTTCCCAGCAATTTTCTTTATTCTTGCTTGTGGTATTGCTTTCTCTACGGGAACGTCTTGGGGAACTTTCGGCGTACTCGTGCCCATTGCCGTAACTATACTTGGCGGTAGCGGAACGCTCGTTTTATTAACCGTTTCGGCAACCCTTGGCGGTGCGGTGTTTGGCGACCACGTTTCACCCATTTCAGATACCACTATTTTAGCGTCTACGGGCGGCACGTGTAACCACCTCGACCACGTAAGAACTCAACTTCCTTATGCGTCGATTGTGGCAGTTATAGCTTTCTTATCCTACGTCATTGCTGGCTTTGTGGCAACTCTTGGCTCTATTCTTTGCGCACTCATTATGTGGACAGTAGTTGCGGTATTATCCGTTGGTGCAATATTCCTTATCAAGCATGTTGAAAAGAAATCTATTAAAGAATAGTCAATGTTAACAAAAAACGCGCCGTTCGGGCGCGTTTTTTTATTTTATAAAAGTACGTTAAAAAAGTTTACAAATAAAAAAATATGTGCTAATATATAAAGGCTAAAAATTCACACCGATAAAAAGCCGACTTCGTTGTTCCGTAAATTTTATCATCTCATGCGGAATAAAATCGGGCTAAAACTTTTTTCGGGAGGAATAAACGGAGGAAATTTTTATGGCAGTATGTTCAATGAAACAACTTCTTGAGGCAGGCGTTCACTTCGGTCACCAAACCTCGAGATGGAACCCCAAGATGAAAAAGTACATCTACGGCGCAAGAAACAACATTCATATCGTTGACCTTCAACTCACCGTTGAAGAAATCGAAAAGGCTTACAAATTCGTTGTAGAAGTTGCTAAAACTGGTAAATCGATACTTTTCGTCGGCACTAAAAAGCAAGCTCAAGAAGCTATCGCTCAAGAGGCTGAAAGATGTGGTCAATACTACATCAACGCTAGATGGCTTGGTGGTACGCTTACCAACTTCAAGACTATTCGTTCGAGAGTTGACAGGCTTAATAAGCTTGACAATATGGAAAAGATTGGTGAGTTCGACCTTCTTCCCAAGAAAGAAGTTATCGAGCTTAAAAAGGAAAGAGAAAAGCTTCAATTAAACCTTGGTGGTATTAGAGAAATGCACGCTCTTCCCGGTGCGCTTTTCGTAGTAGACCCCCACTGTGAAGAAATTGCAGTTAAAGAGGCTAAAAAGCTTGGTATTCCCGTAGTTGCTATTACCGATACCAACTGTGATCCTGACAATATTGATTACGTTATCCCTGGTAACGACGATGCTATCAGAGCCGTTAAGCTTATCGCGTCTATTATTGCTGACGCTGTTATTGAAGCTAACCAAGGCGCTGACGCTGTTAACCACAACGTAGAAGAAGAGGCTGAAAACTTCGAGCAAGCTGTTGAAGCTCAAGAAGAAGCTCAAGCAGAATAATTTTAAGGAGAAAAGTTATGAGTTTTACTGCAAGTGACGTTAAGACGCTTCGTGAAAGAACGGGCGCAGGTATGATGGATTGCAAAAACGCGTTAGTAGAAACTAACGGCGATATGGAAAAAGCAGTTGACTATTTGAGAGAAAAGGGTATTGCTAAAGCTGCTAAAAAGGCAGGTAGAATTGCTGCTGAAGGTTTAGTAGAAAGCTACATCCATATGGGTGGTAGAGTTGGCGTTTTAGTTGAAGTTAACTGTGAAACTGACTTCGTTTCGCGTGGTGATAAGTTCAAAGAACTCGTTCACGATATCGCTCTTCACATTGCGGCAGCTAACCCCTCTTACGTAACCAAGGAAGAGGTTCCTGCTGACGTTATCGAGAAAGAGAAGGAAATTTTACGCGCTCAAGCAATCGAAGAAGGTAAGCCCGCACAAATCGTTGAAAAAATGGTTGAAGGTAGAATTAAAACCTTCTATAACGACAACTGCTTACTTTGCCAAAAGTTTGTAAAAGACCCCGATAAGACTATTGAGCAAATCGTTACCGAAGCTACCGCTACTATCGGTGAAAAGATTTCGGTAAGAAGATTCGTTCGTTACGAAATGGGCGAGGGCTTACAAAAGAAGAACGAAAACTTAGCAGACGAGGTTGCTGCTCAAGTTTCCGCAATGAAAAAATAAAACCCTTAAAAGGAACTAATTAGGTTAGTTCCTTTTTTTCAACGGTTAAAATATCTATCCGCATTGACAAGGGCGGTTGGTTGGTATAAAATATAACTAATTAAAAATACTTAAGGAGAAATTATGTCGATTAAATATAAAAGAGTTATTATAAAGATAAGCGGTGAAGCGTTAGCAGGCAGTAAAGGCATGGGCTTTGACCAAGGCGTTATTGACGGCGTTGTAGACCAAATTTGCAAAGTGCACGAAATGGGCGCTGAGGTAGCTATCGTTGTGGGTGGCGGTAATTTCTGGCGCGGTAGGCAAGGCACTGAAATGGAAAGGACTACTGCCGACCATATGGGTATGCTTGCAACCGTTATAAACGCACTAGCTCTTCAAGATGCTATTGAAAGAAAGGGCGTTCCAACTCGCGTTCAAACGGCACTTACCATAACTAGAGTTGCCGAGCCTTATATTTTAAGAAAGGCGCTTGCTCACCTTAACAAGGGTAGAATAGTTATCTTTGCTTGCGGAACGGGCAACCCCTTCTTCTCAACCGACACAGCCGTTGCTTTAAGAGCTGCTGAAATCGGCGCAGAGGTTATTCTCCTTGCAAAGAACGTTGACGGTATTTATGATAGCGACCCCAAAACCAACCCGAACGCTAAAAAGTATAAAGAAATTAAGTATCTTGACTTTATTAAACAAGAACTTAAAGCAATGGATACCGCAGCCGTAGCCATTTGTATGGAAAACAAAACCCCCATCCTCGCTTTCGGTTTAGACGAAAAGGATAGCTTAGTTAAAGCTATACAAGGCGAAGAGCTTGGAACTTGGATAAGATAATTAAAAAAAGAGTGGTGTAGCCACTCTTTTTTAGTGATATTTTTTGTCGTTATATAAATACGTTTAACAGTTAAAATTGCTTTGCTCATTTTAATTGTTAAATTATGTAATTTATGGTAAAATATAAAAAGTTATATTTATTAGGAGTTTATGATGATAGCCAACGTTATTTCATTTATTAATAATACGTTGTATACGTATATTTTAGTAGTTTTACTCGTGCTTGCGGGAATTTATTTTACCATTAAAACTCGTTTTGCACAATTTAGACTAATTAAACAGCAGTTTCTTACCGTTTTAGAAAAACCAAGCGATAGTAAAAAGGTTTCTTCTTTTCAAGCGTTAATCGTATCTACTGCTTCGCGTGTGGGAACAGGTAATATCATAGGTGTATCCACGGCGTTGTGTCTTGGTGGATTTGGTTCGGTTTTTTGGATGTGGGTTATTGCTATTATTGGTGGAGCTTCCGCGTTTATCGAAAGTGTTCTTGCTCAAATTTATAAAAAAAGAACGGCTGACGGTTGTGTGGGCGGACCTGCATACTATATACAATCGGCGTTAAAATCAAGAACGTTAGCTATAATATTTTCAATCTGTTTAATTTTAACGTATGGTTTTGGTTTTAATATGCTTGCGTCATACAACTTACAATCAACGTTTGAAAGTTATTCCTTTTATAATCCGTCGGTAACGCCTTGGATAATTGGCGGAATTTGCGCAATTTTAGTTGGGTATTGTTTATTTGGTGGCGGTAAGCGTATAATTAAAATTTCTTCGGTTTTAGTTCCGATTATGGGCATTATTTACGTTTTAGTTGCCATTATAATAACGCTACTAAACGTAACTGCGTTACCAGCGGTGCTTGCAAGGATATTTACTGAAGCGTTTGATTTAAAAGCGATATTTGGAGGCATAAGCGGTTCTTGTTTAATGTATGGTATCAAGCGTGGTCTTTTCAGTAATGAAGCGGGTGTAGGTTCAGCGCCTAACGCTTCGGCTTCGGCAGAAGTTTCTCATCCCGTAAAACAAGGTCTTTCGCAAATACTTTCGGTATTTATTGACACTATTTTAATATGTACGGCAACGGCGTTTATGTGTATGTGTTCAGGCGTAGAGCCTAGTGAAAGTTTATCGGGCGCACCGTATATTCAGTTGGCGTTATCGAGCACGCTTGGTAGTTTTGGCCCTTTATTTATCACGATTGCAATGATACTTTTTGCTTTTACCACTTTACTTGGCAACCTTTATTACGTTGATCAAGCGTGGATTTTTATGTTCAAAAAACACCCCCCCAAGTGGTTTCTTACGGTGTATAGAATAGTTGCTTCATTGGTTATATTCGTGGGTGCGGGGCTTTCAGCGGGGTTATTGTGGGATATTGCCGACGTAACTATGGGGCTTATGGCGGTGATTAACGTACCCGTTATATTGTATTTATCAAAGTACGCTTTTAAAGCTCTTAAAGATTACGAAAAGCAAATAAGACAAGGTAAAAATCCAGTATTTAACGCTAAAGATATTGAGCTACCTCATTTAACTGATTATTGGAACTAAAACATTTACTAATTAAGCACTTAAAAAGCACGCTGTAGCGTGCGTCTCTCATAAGGATTTTTTATCCAAAATAAAAGTATAGCACACTATACTTCACTAAAAGTGAAAGATAGCGTGCTTTTCTTATCCACAAAAAACAATATTAAATAAGTGATATTTTTAGCCTTGTGGCTAAAAGTTATATGCAAAACTATTTTGCGTTAGATTGCGACTTGCAGTCGCAGTTATATTAAATAAATCCACAACTCGCCGTAGGCGAATACAACTGCCGATAGGCAATATAACTCGTCGTTAGACGAATATAACAAATCCGTAAGGATTTATTTAGTTGTCGCTAGTTCCCTACGGGAAGAGCGACTAGCGTGCTTTTTTTGTTATCGTTTATGCGTTTTGTGAGCCGGTTGGGTTTACGATACTGTATCCAACGTTTACAAGGTGGTCGGCAATTCTTTCTAAGCCTGATACGGTAGAGAAGAAATATGCTGAAAGTTCAGTTTTGCAACAGCCTGTTGCAAGCCTTTGAACGTGGCTGTGGTTAAGCGATTTTTTAAGTCCGTCAACAACGTTTTCTTTTTGGTTAAGCATTACAAGTTTATCGGTAGATAGGTTGTTAAATACTTCAATAGCCGTATCAAACATAGCAAGAACTTCGTCAAACATAGTAGTTATTTCAGCTTTTGCAATATTTGAAAATTCAAGTTCTTCGTCTTTCATTTGTTCGCCTATTTCGTAGAAGTTTTCGGCGTGGTCGCCTATGCGCTCAACGTCGTTAAGAACGTGGAAATACGAGCCGATAACTTTTTCGTCCGCACTAGTTACGAGAGGGCTTAATTTAATTAAGAATTTTGTAAGCGCTTTGTTGGTAAAGTCGATAATCGCTTCGTTTTCAGCAATCGTTTTAGAAAGCGTTTTATCGCCTGTAAATATAGCCTCTTTTGAAAGGGTTAAGTTTTCTTTGGCAAGCGCCGTCATATACTCTAATTCTTTTTTAGCTTGCATAAGAGCAACGGGCGGAGTTTTAAGTAACAAGTCGTCAACGTATTTAAGCTTTCTTAATTCTTCTTTGCTAGGCTTGTCCTTTACTGCAAACTCGGCAAACTTAACGAAATATTTAATAAACGGTAATAACATAAAGGTATTAAGAACGTTAAAGCAAACGTGGAACCACGCCGTTTGCATTTGCGGTGTTGGAACTACGCTTCTAAGAAAGGTTGCAATAGGCGAAGCTAACGGCCAAAGCATCGCAGTAAAGACTATAATTCCCACAACTTTAAAGGATAAGTGCATTATTGCCGTACGGCGCGCGTTTACGTTAGTTCCTATACCGGCTATAAGCGCCGTTACACACGTACCCACGTTAGAGCCAAGTATAATAAACATTGCGCCCTCAAGCGTAAGTGCTCCTTCGCCAACCATAATAATAACTATACCCGTTGCGGCGGACGACGATTGAATAATAGCGGTAAATATAATACCAACTAATATTAAGAGAAGAGGAAAATCAATAACTTCAAATATATTTCTAAAAAAGTTTTTAATTTCTTCTCCAGCAAACGCGTCGCTCATAAGGTCAAGACCGATAAAGATAATACCTAAACCGCAAAGTATTGTGCCGATATTTTTAACCTTATCGTTCTTAATAAACGTCATCATAACGCCGATAAAAGCAAGTAGCGTTAAGTAAAGCGAAACGTTAAGCGATTTAAGCGAAACTAAAACGCCGGTTATTGTCGTTCCTATATTCGCGCCGAGAAGTATGCTTGCAGCTTGCGTTAAAGTCATAACGCCAGCGTTAACGAAACCTATAACCATAACGCTTGTCGCCGACGACGACTGAATTATAGCCGTAACGCCCGCGCCGACACCAACGCCCGCTAAGCGACTGCCGGTAAGAGTTCCAAGCATCTTTTTCATGCCTTTTCCCGCACTGCGCTCTAAACCGTCACTCATCATATTCATACCAGCTATGAATATACCTACGCCAGCGAGCAGTGCAATAATACTAAATAAAATCATATAAAAATCTCCTTTGTGAGTAATTTATAAAAGTAAAAATAAAAGCGCGTAAATACTAAAAAGTAATAACGCGCTTAATAAATAAGGTATAGGATGCAGTACCGAGCGTTCCTGCACCTGAAGTAATTTGTGTATTTATATTTTCGTAACACAAGCTTTGCATATCTTAATGCTACCAAATAAAAAAAAATATGTCAAACAAAAAAAGCTAATTTTAAAAATTTAGTGTTTATACGTTAAAATTTATCGATTAAAAATAAAAACTCTTTACAAACGGCTGAGTTTATAATACAATATAAATACAGTAATAAAACAAGTTTTATTAGGAGATAATTATGGCAATAGAATTAGAAACTTTAGAAATGATGGAATTAGAGTGTGAAGAAAGAATGGCTACCTCGCTTGACGTTTTAAAGTCAAACGTATTACAAATTCGTGCAGGCAGAGCAAATCCTCACATTTTAGATAAAATTCAAGTAGAGGCTTACGGCGCGATGAGCCCCATTAACCAAATAGGTAATATTTCGGTTGTTGACGCTCAATGTTTAATGATTTCGCCTTGGGATAAGTCGCTACTTAAAAGCGTTGAAAAGGCAATTCAATTATCTAATATCGGTATTAACCCCACAAACGACGGTAACGTTATCCGCCTCGTATTCCCCCTTCTTACTGAAGAGCGCAGAAAAGAGCTTGTAAAACAAGTTAAAAAGATGGGTGAGGACGGTAAGGTTGCTATAAGAAATATCCGCCGTGACGTTTTGGACGGGTTTAAAAAGCTTAAAACCTCTAAAGATATAACTGAAGACCAATATGCTGAATACGAATCTGCTATTGAAAAGATGACCTCTAAAACGATTGAGGCTGTTGATAAGGTTATTGCCGATAAAGAAAAGGATCTTTTAACTTTATAATATGGTTGAAAATGCAGTAGTTCCACGCCACGTTGGCTTTATAATGGACGGTAACGGCAGGTGGGCAAAGCAAAGGAATAAGCCTAGAAATTTTGGGCATCAAAAGGGGGCGGAAAACGTTGAAAAGGTCGTTTCCGCTTGCTTTTCTTGTGGTATAGAATACGTTAGTCTTTACGCCTTTTCTACCGAAAACTGGGGCAGACCTGAAAATGAGGTAAATAAGATAATGGAACTACTTTATAAGTTCCTTATCAAATACACTAAAACGCTTATTAAAAACGAGATAAGGCTTATCGTTTCGGGGGATAAATCAAGGCTAACTAAAGACCTTGTAGAACTTATTGACAATACCGAGGCTATAACTAAAGATTATCACAACACTTTAAATATTGCCATAAACTACGGCGGTAAGCAAGAGATTGTAAAAGCGGTAAACGAGCTTATAAAATCAGGCAAAGAAACGGTTTTAGAAGAGGACGTTCAAAACGCCTTATACACTCGTGACCTTCCCGATATTGACCTCGTTGTTAGAACGAGTGGCGAACAGCGTTTAAGCAACTTTTTTATTTGGCAATGCGCGTACGCTGAATTTTATTTTACCGACGTTTTGTGGCCGGATTTTGACGAAAATTGCTTAAAAGATGCAATCGAGTGCTACTCGAAGAGAAACAGGAGATTTGGTAAATTATAATGCTAAAAAGAACTTTAACCGGTGCGCTGTTAACGCTTATAGTGATACTCGGATTTTTACTAAGAGAAATAGATTATAGAATTTTTGATATTATCGTTTTAACCGTTGCAATACTTGCTTCGGTTGAGTTTAACACCGTATTAGGCGAAAAAACGTCAAAGACGCAAAAGATTTTATCAGTAATATTTACAGTTTCCGTATTTTTAGTTGCGGTATTTATGAAAAAGTCGCTCTTTACATACGTTTTTGTGTACGTTTCGTGCGGTCTAATATACTCTTCGCTTTCAGAAAGCTCCAAGCAAATTGATAAAATGGCTTATTTTACCTTTTCGCTTTTCTATCCTACCATTCCCGTTTTATTTATAACGCTTATCAATCAAATGGGAGAATTTTCGTTGTTTGCGCTGGTATCAATGCTTGTAACGACCACCGCGACGGATACTTTTGCTTACTACGTAGGTTCTAAACTAAAAGGTAAAAAACTTTGCGAAAAAATTAGCCCCAACAAAACGGTTAGCGGTGCGGTTGGCGGTTTTATCGGCGGAACGCTATCAGGCGTTATTGTTTACTTTATATTTAAAGCTTGTAACGCAAGCCCTTTTACTGGCGCGGGTGAGGTTAGCGCTTTGTTATTTATAATAATTTCGTCAATGCTGTTTAGTATCGTAACTCAAGTTGGCGATTTGTTTGAAAGTTCTGTAAAGCGTGGGCTTGACGTTAAGGATATGGGCAATCTTCTTCCCGGCCACGGCGGTATGCTCGACAGAATTGACGGGCTTATGTTTAACGCCGTTGCAGTTTATCTTTGCTATGCACTTTTAGTTTAGGCAAGTCAAAATCAAAGTTCGCATAACATTTACTTGCCTAAGTAATATTATCGCAAGTATTAAGGATATAATATAACTATGATAAAAATTGCATTACTTGGGAGCACCGGTTCTATCGGCAGGCAAGTTTTAAACGTCGTTGACAGGTATCCCGAAAAATTTAAAATAGTTTCTTTGGCGGCGGGCACGAACGTCGCCTTATTTTCGTTACAAGTAAATAAGTATAAACCCGAGGTGGCTTGCCTTTCAAACCCCGAAAAAGCTTTTAAGATTACTGAAATTCCAAAGGAAACAAAACTTTACTACGGCGAAAATGCACTCTATCACGCGGTGGTAGACAGCGCCGATATAGTATTCGACGCGGTTATGGGTTACGCTGGGCTAAAGGCTGTTAAGCTCGCTATCGAGCTTAAAAAACCCGTTGCGCTTGCAAATAAGGAAACGCTGGTTGCTGGTGGCGGACTTATTATGCCTATGGCAAAAAATGCGGGCGTAGATATTATTCCCGTCGACAGTGAGCATTCTGCAATTTGGCAATGTTTAAATTTTAATTCAAATAAAGAGTTTAAAAAGCTTATAATAACCGCGTCTGGCGGTGCGCTTAGAAATATACCTATTGAAAAACTTGAAAGCGTTTCGGCAAGTGACGCGCTTATGCACCCCAACTGGAATATGGGCAAAAAAATCACCGTTGACTGCGCTACTATGGTAAACAAAGGTTTTGAGGTTTTAGAGGCAATGTGGCTTTTTAACGCAACGCGCGAGCAAATTGACGTGGTAGTTCATCCCGAAAGCGTAATTCACTCTATGGTGGAGTTTAGTGACGGTGCGGTAATATCTCAAATGGGCGTTCCCTCAATGGAAATTCCTATTCAGCTTGCCCTCACTTATCCAAATCGCTTAGATACCAAAACTACCCCACTTGAACTAAAAGGCAAATCGCTTTCGTTTATGGACGTTGACCTTAAAAGATACCCCGCTTTTAGCGTGTGCAATCACGCAATTAAAAAGGGTGGAGTTTATCCTTGTGCATTAAGCGCGGGCGACGAGGTGGTAGTTCAGTTATTTTTAGACGGTAAAATCAAGTATACGGAAATTCCTACCTATCTTGAAAAAGTGCTTGAAAAAACGAAGAATTTATCACTTTCGTTTGAAAATTTAGAATACGTTGACAAAACTTCGCGCATATTAGTTAATGAAATTTATAAATCAAGGAGTGGTTTATAATGAACTTATTGTCTGCGTCTAGCGTTTTAAGTACGGTTTTTTCCGTGTTTTTAGCGCTTATTATTCTTCTTATAATGATAACCGTGCACGAACTTGGGCATTATTTGGTAGGAAAGATATTTAAATTTAAAATCAACGAATTTGCAATCGGTATGGGCCCTGCAATCTATAAAAGAAAGCGCAAAAATTCCGACGAGGTTTTTTCTATTCGCGCTTTACCGCTTGGTGGTTTTTGCGCGTTTGAGGGGGAAGACGAGCAGTCGGATTTAGATGGTGCTTTTAACAATAAAGAGCCTTGGAAGAGGATACTCGTTTTAATTGCAGGCGCTACGATGAACTTAATTCTCGGCGTTATAATACTAATGCTTTCGGTGGGAATTTACGGGCAACTACTTATAAAAACCTACGATATCCGCCCAGACACCCAGCCCGAATACGCAGGCTATTCCCTTCAAAACGACGACGTTATAGTTAAAATCGAGGGCAAAAACATATTTTTATCAAGCGACTTATCAAGCGCGCTTGACGGCAAGAAGAAAGGCGACGTGGTTACCGTTACCGTTAAATCAAGCGGAGAGGTGGTTGATAGAAAGGTGCGCCTTAGAAACGACGTTTCAGTTAAAAACTTGGCAGACAGCTTTTCGGCGTACACCGCACTTGGCATTTCAACTATTGAAAGGATTGACAGCGCTTTAGACGATACTTTAAAAGAAAAGTATCTTTTAAGGGTAGCGGATGCTGAAAATTACGACGACTGCTCGCGCATTTTTTACACTTTAGACCTTATATCTTACGCAAAAACGGTGGCAGTGGGCGATACGCTTGGCTTTTATTATTCGGCGGGCGGTAGTGATAGACAGTTAAAAACGGTAGTGGTTAGTGAGGACTTATCTACTAAATCAGATAGCGAGATATTAAGCTATTTAGGAATAACTCAAACTACAACGCTACTAAAATATGCGACTGAAAACGTTAAGTTTTCATTTTTTGAAACGCTTGAGAGGGGTTTTTTCTACTCAATTTCAATAGGCGGAACTATTTTTAGAACACTTGGCGAATTGCTAACTGGAAAGCTTGGGCTTAACGCAATGGGTGGAACGATTACTACGATATCGGTTACTGCCGAGGCAATAAAATTAGGTGGCTTTAATTATTTCCTAGAAATAGCAGGCTTTATAGGTATTAACCTTGCCGTGTTTAACCTGCTTCCTATTCCAGCACTTGACGGTAGCAGAGTGGTATTTTGTTTTATCGAGTGGATAAGAAAAAAACCCGTAAATAGAAAAGTAGAGGGCGTAATTCACGCCGTTGGGCTAATATTGCTATTAGGGTTTTCAATACTCGTTGACGTGCTTCAACTCTTTTAATAAATGCGGAACTTTTTCCGCATTTTTTATTGATTTGAAATTTGCGATATGATATACTATAAAAAACGGCTAACTGCCGAGGTTTTTAAGGAGAAATGTAATGAGTTCTTATAAGAGAAAGAAAACTGTCGGTGATACCTCTTGGCTATTTCACGATAGATTTGGTATGTTTATTCACTTTGGCTTATACTCGCTTCCAGCAAGGCACGAGTGGATTAAAACGATGGAAAAAATTAGCGAAGAAAAATACGACAAGTATTTTAAATACTTTAATCCCGACCTTATAGATTGCAAAGAATGGGCTAAAAAGGCAAAAGCTGCAGGCATGAAATACGCCGTTTTAACCACCAAGCATCACGAGGGTTTTTGTTTATTTGATTCAAAATACACCGATTATACCGTTATGAATACCCCTTACGGTAAAGATATCGTTAAACAATACGTTGAGGCGTTCAGAGCTGAAGGTTTAAAGGTGGGCTTTTACTATTCGCTTATTGACTGGCATCACCCCGATTTCCCCATAGACGTTATTCACCCAAGGCGTGAAGACGGCGAGCAAATGGATAAGGGTAGAGATATGAAAAAGTACGCTAAATATTTGCGTGACCAAGTTTCCGAGCTTTTGACTAATTACGGTAAAATCGACGTTATTTGGTTTGACTTTTCCTACGCTAAAGACCCAGACGCTGTTAAAATGCTTGCGTTTGACAAGGGCAATCCCCCGCCTGATCCCAACAAAAAACCGTGGATGCAAGGCAACGGCGGTAAGGGTAAGGACGAGTGGGAATCTGAAGAGCTTATGAAACTCGTAAGGTCTTTACAGCCCGATATCGTAGTTAACGACCGTTTGGAAATCGGTGGCGACACCGTTACCCCCGAACAAGTTAACACGCATAGCTGGAGAAAAGATGAAGAAACGGGCGAGTATTTAACTTGGGAGGCGTGCCACACCTTCTCTGGCTCGTGGGGATATTTTAGGGATGAAACGTCTTGGAAATCTCATAAAATGCTTATAGACACGCTTATCAAGTCTGTAGCTTACGGCGGTAACGTTTTAATGAATGTTGGCCCCACATCAAGAGGCGTGTTTGACTATCGTGCTGACGACGCTCTTCAAGCATACGCTGACTGGATGAAGTATAATTCACGCTCAATCTACGGCTGTACGATGGCTGAACCTGAATTTACCGCGCCGATAGGCACTTTCCTTACTCAGTCTGAAGAGGGGGATAGGCTTTATATTCATCTTGTAGATTATCCCTTTAAAGCACTCGTGTTCGACGGGCTTGCAGGCAAGGTAGACTACTGTCAATTCCTTCACGACGGCAGTGAAATCTTGTTTACTGAAGAGGACGGAAAGGTTATTTTTGAACTCCCTGTAGTTCAACCGCAAAAAATTACACCTGTAATTGAAATCTTTCTTAAATAATTAAAAAACCTCGGCAAAAGCCGAGGTTTTCGTTTGTTTAAGCAACTTTTAAAACGGTTAAACCAGTATCAGTAATTGCAAGAGTGGTATCGCCGGTATTAACTAAAGTTAATTCGTCGCCAGCAACTGCGCTTAATAACAACGTCTTAGAAACCGTGGTAACCGCCGCTTCGGAATCTAATATCGTAGATATTGCCGTTCCGTTAAGAGTGAGCGAATAATCAACCGAAGAGGACGTTCCGGTCAGGTAATAAGAGATAAGATAGTAGCCCGCTTCGGATATAATTACGGCATTGTCGCTTATGCTCAGCGAACTGTCAGGCGTGACAGTGTTTAAGGTTATAGGAGAAGTGCCTCCTGCCCCTACTGAAGAAACCCCGCTACTTGCGTATATAGCGTCAGACGTGCCTGCAGGGCCTTGTTCACCTTGAGGGCCTTGCGGGCCAATCGGGCCAATAGGACCTTGAGGGCCGGTAGCACCCGTTGCGCCAGTAGCACCTGTTGCACCGGTAGCGCCCGTAGGGCCTGTAGGGCCGACTGGACCTCTCGGACCAACTGGACCCGTAGGGCCTTGAGGGCCTACGATTACTCTTTGCCTACAATTATTGTTGCAGTTGCAATTATTATTAAAAAAACACATTTAAGATTGTACCTCAACATTAAAGTTCACTACTATTTTATGAAAATAAAAATTTTATTGTTAACCGTTTGATTTAAACTTAAAAATATACTAAAATAAAATCATGAATAAAAGGTACAATATTACTTTAACCGCTTGTTCAGTGGGCTATATTCTACAGGGCGCGATAAACAATTTATTACCGCTACTGTTCGTGTATTTCAATAAACAATACGGTATACCACTTTATTTTATAACGGCGCTTGTTTCGTATAATTTTGCATTACAAATTTTTATAGACTTATTTTCGTCTAAAGTCGTAATTAAAATGGGTTATAAATATTCGGGAATTACGTCCGCGTTATTTGGCTTGGTTGCCTTTATAGTGTTAGGTTTCACGCCGATATTATTTAAACGTACTCTTTCAATTTTTATTTCGATTTTTATTGCAGTAACCTTAATGGCTATAGGTAGTGGACTTAGCGAGGTTGCACTTAGCCCAATAGTGGAGGCTCTTCCGTTTGACAATAAGTCCTCGAAAATGAGCTTTTTACACTCTTTTTATCCGCTTGGGCATTTGTTTGTTATACTGCTTGCAACCGCCTTTTTTGAGGTGTTTGGAATACAAAATTGGAACTATTTTGCATTTTTTCTAATAATAATTCCTATCGTTGAAATTCTTTTGTTTACAAAAAGCCCTATCGTTAATCCTTCAGAAGAGGAAAAAACGGTTAAAAAATTACGTTTATTTAAAGATAAAACTTTTGTTTTACTGTTTATATTGATGATTGCGGCAGGTGCTTCCGAGCAAGCGATTTCGCAGTGGGCAAGTTATTTTGCTGAAAGCGGGCTAAAAGTTTCGAAAGCAACGGGCGATTTAATAGGCGCAAGTGCGTTCGCGCTATTTATGTTTATATCTAGGTTTGGTTTCGGTCTTAGTAAAGATAAAATCAACCTTAATAAGTTTATAATGGGTTGCTCGGCGCTATTAGTAGCGTGCTATCTATTAAGCGTTTTACAGCCAAATGCAATACTGTCGCTTATCTTCGTTGCGCTTTGCGGTTTATTCGTTGGTATAACGTGGCCGGGCATTTATTCAATTGGCGGAAGGTTTTTTGCGTCGGGTGGAACGGCAATGTTTTCAATGCTTGCATTTGGTGGCGACGTAGGTTGCACCTTAGGGCCACTCGTCGTAGGGGTTTTAGCAAGCGAATTAACCGTTCAGGAAGGCGTTTTAATAGCAACGGTGTTTCCCATAATTTTATTTATAGGTATGCTACTGCTTATAAAAAGGGAGCAAAAGGGACTAATTTTAAACAAATAAAAAAAGGGACAAGCGCTCCTTTTTTTTATTTGTTTAGATAATTTTCTAAGATTTCGCACGCGTCGCCAACAAGTAGGGCGCACGGGCGTTTTTTATAGTAAGCCTGCGTCCTCTTTTCAGGGGTAGGCTCGGAATTTCCATCGGGTAAAGATAATAGTTCACGGCATATATACGAGCCGTTTTTTTCTTTAAAGGCTTTCATTACGTATTGAACTTCTTTATAATGCGACGTCTTCTCACCGTCGTTCGTGGGAGAGGTGTAGCCCTTTAAAATATTTAGCACGAAAACCATACCGTTAACCGCACCGCAAACCTCGCGCATACGTCCAAACCCACCGCCGTAGCCCGACAACGCTTTTGCTATAAAATCTTTATCAAGCCCCGTTTCTTTTTCAAACGCAAGCGCAACCGCTTGCGCGCAGTTATAGCCGTTTTTAAAATATCCTTCTCCAAGCTCGCGTTTAGTCATCAAATTACTCCTTTACAATATCGTTTATAATCTCGCCTGCCGATATAAGCCCTGCAACCGCAGGAACGAAGGAATTGCTTGCAGGCTCTCGACTATCGGTCTTTATAGGTTGTTCTTCAGAATATACTACCTTAACGCCCGAAATATTCCTATCTTTAAGTTGTTTGCGCATAACCTTACAAAGGGGGCAAACCTTTGTTTTAGATATATCTTCAACCTTAAAAAGTGTGGGGTTGAGCTTATTGCCCGTACCCATACACGATATAACTTTCGTATCCGTCTTTTTACACTCGCTAATTATCGCAATTTTACCAGAAACGGTATCAATTGCATCTAAAACGTATGAAAACAAAGAAAAGTCTATATTTAAATTATCGCTTTCGGTAATAAACCCGTCAATTTCTATAACGTTAGTTTGAGGGCGAATAGACTTGATGCGCTCGCTTGAAACGGCTGTTTTTTTGCGCCCGATAGAATTTAACGTTGCGTACAGTTGGCGGTTGAGATTAGTTTCCTCATAAACGTCGCTATCTATAACGGTGATAGTGCCTACGCCTGCGCGCGCAAGTGCCTCCACAGCGTAACTTCCAACGCCACCTAACCCAAACACCGCAACGTGCGAGTTATTAAGTTTTTTAATAGCCTCTTCGCCGAATAGTTGCGAGGAGCGCTCGAACATTTTTTCCATAAAATTAGTATAGCACGAAAGACGTCTAAAAGCAACACTAAAAACGCTCGTAAAAAGTTTTCAACATTGTTAATAACCTATGTTGATAACTATATAAAATCGACAAAATTCACCATTATACCTAAGGTGCGATTGTTAATAACTTTTTCGGCTTAAAAAAAGGTATAAAAATTTAAAAATAGGGTAAACTTATCGTACACCCCAAAGTGATTTACATAGGAGGTGTTATGACGGAAAATAAAGTCGTGATATGCGGGGTGGATACGTCCACGCTACCGCGTATTAAAAAAGAAGAAAGCATTGAACTTTTAACTAAAATTTCAAAGGGCGATCAAGTCGCTAAGGAAAAGTTTATTACCGCAAACGTGAGGTTGGTATTATCAATAATAAAGCGTTTTCCAAGTGCTAAGGTATCTCGCGACGATATGTTTCAGGCGGGGTGCATAGGGCTTATAAAGGCGGTTGACAATTTCGATTTATCAGTTGGCGTAACCTTTTCAACTTACGCCGTGCCTATGATTATAGGTGAAATTAAAAGAATACTAAGAACGGCTAACAGCCTAAGGGTTTCGCGTTCGATAAGAGATACCGCCTATCAAGTTTTGAAAACTCGAGGAGAGATAGAGCGCCAAGACGAAGTTGCAACGCCAAGCAAAATTGCCGAAAGGTTGTCAATTGCCGAAAGCGAGGTGGTATACGCGCTTGACGCCATATCCGATCCGGTATCCCTTTACGACCCTGTATACTCTAAAGAGGGAGAAGAGCTTTATCTTATGGACCAAATAAAAGACGAAAAGGAAACTGACGAAAGATGGACGGAAAACGCAGCCTTATCGTCTGCAATGAAAAAGCTTAACGAGCGTGAAAAAACCATACTTTATATGAGGTATTTCGAGGGCAGAACGCAAACGGAGATATCTTCGTCAGTAGGGCTTTCGCAGGCTCAAGTCAGTCGCCTTGAGAAAAACGCGTTAAAGCTTTTAAAAACCAAGATATCGTATTGACTAAACCTCTGTGCCGTGCTAGAATAAAAATATAAGATTAAGGAGGAAGAAATTATGGTAGCATGTTCTTCAATCGTGAGCCTTACGACGGTAATTGTGGTATTAGCAGTAACTGCGTGTGCAAAATTGCTAATAAAAGCGTGTAAAACTCACAAATAATCTTTTTTCCCGCCCTAAAAGGGCGGTTTTTTGTTACAGAAAACCACGGGATAGTCCCGTGGTTCTAAAGTGGTTAACCTTTGCATAAGAAAACCTCCTGTGGTAAAATACTCAAGTAGTCCACACAAGAGTAAAACACAGGAGGTCATCTAATGAAAGATACAAATAGTTTAGCACATACAAAATGGAATTGCAAGTATCATATAGTATTTGCACCAAAATACAGGAGAAAAGCATTTTTCGGTCAATATCGTGAAGAAATAGGGAAAATATTGCGAAGTTTATGCGAGTGGAAACAAGTAAATATAATAGAAGCAGAAATATGTGTAGACCACGTACATATGTTGCTTGA
>JAZSMT010000019.1:0-36472 GCA_045536025.1 Christensenellaceae bacterium | reverse complement strand
ATCAGTTATTTTACAGTTTTTTACAATTTGATATTTTGTATAATATCGATATTTTTATATTTAAATTTTTATTATTCATTTTAAATTTTAGTTAATACATCCCCTCTAAGACACTAAATATTGTGATATTAAAAAATTGTAGATTTTTGCTTGATTTTATAAATTAAATATTATATTATATAAAAACAAACAAAATGGAGCTAATTATGTCTTTTTGTTCATTTTCAAAAGAAAATACTCGCTCCGGCAAAACCTTCTTGGATAACAATTTTATCCTCAACTATTTGCCCGACGCACCCGATCAAGCCGTAAAGGTATACCTCTACGGTCTTTACCTTTGCCAAAATTCGGATATGGCGTCGGACGTTACCGCCTTTGCAGAACTACTTTCTCTATCACAATCTGAAGTAATTGATTGCTTTAAATATTGGGATGAATATGGGCTAATATCTATAATATCTGATAACCCTTTTACGGTTAGATATCATCCACTTAACGAAACAACCGCTAAATATAGACGATTAAAACCCGAAAAATACGAGGATTTTTCAAAGGCTGTTCAATCAATAATTACCGAGCGCATGATTTCAGTTACCGAGTATAACGAATATTTTGCATTAATGGAAAACACTACTCTCATGCCTGAGGCGTTTTTAATGCTTATTAAATATTGTACCGAACTTAAAGGCGCAAATATTGGTTATAAGTATATATTAACCGTTGCAAAGGACTTTGTTTCAAGGGGCGTAACAACGCCTGAACTAATTGAGAAAGAGCTTGACGGATATTTTGTATCGTCAAGTGAGATTTCGGAGGTTTTAAAAACTCTTAAATCGACAAAATTGCCTGAAATTGAAGATATGCAAGCATATAAACGCTGGACTGAAAAGCTTGGTTTTGAGCATTCTTTTATATTGGACGTTATTAAAATTAGTAAATCAAAATCAGTTAAAAAACTAGATAAATTGATGGATGAGCTCTATTCAAATAAATGTTTTACAAAAGCTGATGCTGAAAGATATTTTGCAACTAAAAAAGAACTTTACGAGTTAGCTTTAGATATAACAAAAAAACTTGGTCTTTACGTTGAGGTTTTAGATAACGTTTTATCTACCTACGTATCTCCGTGGCTATCAAAAGGCTTTAATAGAGAAACGCTTTTATTCGTAGCTGATTACTGTTTTAGAAAAAACAGACGCACGCTAGAACTTATGGATCAAACTATTAAAACCCTACATAAACTTGGCATTATAACCGTTCAAAGCATAACCTTATACGTTGAAAAATTTAATAAAAACGACGAATTTATCGAAAAATTTCTCGGATATGCCGGCATTGAAAGAAAGGCTAATTTTTGGGATAGAGAAAACCTTGAAAACTGGCGTTCGTGGAACTTTACCGACGATATGATTATAGAAGCCGCAAAGCGCTCAAATCATACCTCTAACCCTATTTCATACATGAACAGCATATTATCCAACTGGAAAAGTCAAGGCGTTTTCACAGTTAGCGCCATACCGAAATTACAACCCTCTAAATCAAATTCTACGCATTTTGATAACGAACGAAAATATACTGAAAACGAGCTTGATAATTTATTCAACTCTTTTGACGATTTTAAGGTGTGATTATGCTAAAATCAAAAGTTTTATTAGAAAAAGTTAACGGTATATATTTCGACCTTAAAACAGAGCGCTACTCTATCGTGCGCCACAACGACGAGATTTTATCAAACAATAAGAAATACATTGAACTATTAAACGAGCTTGGTGAAACTAAATTTTCACTTGCAAAAGCAGAATACGCGGGCGATGAATTTGAAATAATTAAGCTTAAATCTCATGTAAAAACGCTTGAAGAGTTGATTGAAAAGTTAAAATCTACCCTTCCCATTATAAATCACCAATACAGATGCAATATTTGTAATGACACGGGAATTTATAACGGTAAACGTTGTAAATGTTATAATCGCTATTTAACTGAAATTATACTTCAATGCCTTGAAATTCCTAAAACTCAAGGAACGTCATTTTCTACGGTTATGCCCGACGTTAATCTTAATAAGCAGTTTAAGATTATAAAAAATTATGCAGATAATTTTCCAACCACTAAAATTAATAATTTAGTGCTTACAGGTGGCGTTGGCACGGGTAAAACAACCTTGTCTAAGTGTGTGCTTGGTAGCCTTAAAAACACCGATAACATCGCTGTTTTTTTAACAGCCACCGACCTTAATAACATATTTTTAAAGGTTCACACGTCGCAAATTGACCGTACTTTGACTTTTGATATTTTATCAAACTGCGACCTGCTAATTATCGATGATTTAGGAACTGAAAACCTTTTTAAAAACGTTACCGTCGAATACTTGCTATCCCTTTTATCTTATAGAATTGATAATAATAAGCATTTCATTATAACAACTAACTTAACCGCAAAAGAACTATACGAAAGATATAATGAAAGGCTATTTTCAAGGCTTTCAGACAAAACTAAAACTTTGTTTTTGCCGTTTAATTCAGAAGATATGAGAAGACGTAAATAAAAAAACGCACCACGAGGTGCGTTTTTTAAATTTAAGTTTAGTTTTTATTATCAATAATTATTGCGCCTAAAGTATCAATAATTTCTCTTGCTACGTTATTGTTAATGCGTAATCTTAAACCACCGCCAACGCGCCTTGAACCAAAGATTTTTTCAAACCCAACGGACATAAGTTCGTGCTCTTGAAGAGAGTTAGAAGAAAGCTCAAGCATAAACGCGCCTTGATTTAAATGCTTAATTCCTATAATAAGCATTATAAGACCGATTATTAATAAAACAGCACCTACCGACAAGAAAATTATTTTCATAAGCAACTCTTCGCCGAGGCCACCTAAAGCTAAAACTAGCGAAACAACGCCTATAACCATCAACAGGATACCGAATATTATAGAAAGAATCGGCGCAAAAAGCGATGGCGTTTCGTGCATAACCGAAATATTTTGAACGGAATCAACCGGAATTTCTCTCTGCGTTATTTTTCTTTTACTTTCAACGGTTGAAACGATACGCTTATTTGTAACGATTAAACCGTGTTTAGTTTCAATTTTTCTACGTTTTGATACGGCGTATTCCCACTCGTTTACGATAATTTCGTCTCTTGCCAAAATCATAAATAATGCTCCTTAAATCATATATCTATATGATAATATATGTTACACCTAACTATTTTACAATGAATTTAAGTTAATGTCAACGGGTTATTATACTTTTTCGGGGTCGGGATATGAAACGCCAAAGGTTTCAACGGTAACCTCTTCCATAATCTGGTCGTCATAAGGCCTATCGCTCCAGTCAGTTTTAGTTGAAGCGATATCGTCAACCGCGTCAAGCCCCTCAATTACCTTGCCAAACGATGCGTACTGCCCGTCAAGATGAGGTGAATCTTCGTGCATGATGAAAAACTGCGAGCCTGCCGAATTAGGCATCATAGTTCTTGCCATAGATAACACGCCACGAGTATGCTTTAAATCGTTTTTAAAGCCGTTTGAAGTAAACTCGCCCTTTATTGAATAACCAGGGCCACCCGTACCGTTACCCTTTGGGCAACCGCCTTGAATCATAAAACCGGGAATAACCCTATGAAAACAAATACCATCGTAATATCCTCTATTAATAAGAGATATAAAATTATTTACGGTGTTTGGTGCAATTTCTGGATAAAGTTCAGCTTTAATCAACTTTTTATTATTAAGTTTAATAGTTACTATAGGATTTTTATTTTCCATAACACACCTCTATTCGTATTTAACAAGCTCTACGCCTGCATCTTTTAATAAAACGAGCGAAAACTCGTCTGGATAGCCGTGTTTATATACGACCTTTTTTATACCTGCGTTAATTATCATTTTAGTGCAAATAGTGCACGGTTGATGGGTAACGTAAATGGTAGCACCGTCAACGGCAAAGCCCATTTTAGCCGCTTGACATATCGCGTTTTGCTCAGCGTGAACGGCGTAACAGGTTTCTTGGCGGGTACCCGATGGGATATTGAGTTTCTTTCTTAAACACTCGCCCCTTTCCTTACAGCTAACAACGCCCGACGGAGCACCGTTATAGCCCGTTGCAAGAACGCGCTTATCCTTAACGATAACAGCGCCAACGTGCCTACCTTCTTGATAGCAACTTGACCACTCGCCAATAAATTCAGCAAGCTTTATAAAACGTTCGTCCCACTTATTCATAATATACTCCAAAAGTTATATAATTAAGTTTATCACAATCATTAATTTATTGCAATATTTTTCACAAATCAACCTTATATTTTCGATAAAATTTTTCAATTTTTTGCCATTATTCTATTGACAAATGTTTTATTATGACTATAATAGAGTTAGCAGTCTATAGTTAAGAGTGCTAAATAACTAAAAATCATATAAAGGAGTTTATTATGAATATAAAACCATTGTTCGATAAAGTTGTCGTTGAACAATCTAGCAAAGAAGAAACTACCAAAACCGGTTTTATTCTTCCCTCTGCATCACAAGAAAAACAACAAACTGCAGTAGTAGTAGCAGTCGGCCCCGGCGGTATTATCGACGGAAAAGAGATTACTATGCAAGTAAAGGTAGGCGACGTTGTTCTCTACTCTAAGTACGCTGGTAGCGATTTTAAGATTGACGGCAAAGACCTTACCATCATTAAACAAAGCGACATTTTAGCAATCGTAGAATAAGGAGGATATTATGGCTAAACAAATTAAGTACGGCGAAGAGGCAAGAAAGGCTCTTGAAGCAGGCGTTAATACTCTTGCTGACACCGTTAAAATTACTCTTGGACCTAAAGGAAGAAACGTAGTTTTAGATAAAAAGTTCACCGCACCACTCATCACTAACGACGGTGTTACTATCGCAAAAGAACTTGAGCTTGAAGACCCGTTTGAAAATATGGGCGCTCAACTTGTTAAGGAGGTTTCTACCAAAACTAACGATATCGCGGGTGACGGTACGACCACCGCTGTTGTATTAGCGCAAGCAATGATAAGAGAGGGGCTTAAAAACCTCGCTGCAGGCGCAAACCCCATCGTTTTAAAGAAAGGCATTCAAAAGGCTGTAAACGTAGCTGTAGACGAGCTTAAAAAGGTGTCTAAACCCGTAACTGATAAGCTTTCAATTGCGCAAGTAGCATCAATTTCGGCTGGTGACGAGGAAATCGGTGCTCTCATCTCCGAGGCAATGGAAAAAGTTGGTAACGACGGCGTTATCACTATCCAAGAAAGCAAGACTATGAAGACCGAACTTACCACCGTTGACGGTATGCAGTTTGACCGTGGTTACGCTTCTGCTTACATGGTTACTAATACCGATAAAATGGAAGCGGTTTACGACAATCCGCTTATTCTTATCACCGATAAAAAGATTTCGGCTATTCAAGAAATTCTTCCCGTTATCGAGCCTGTTGCTCAACAGGGCGCTAAGCTTTTAATTATCGCTGAAGACGTTGAGGGTGACGCACTCGCAGCTCTCGTTGTAAACAAACTTAAAGGCGTATTTAACTGCGTAGCAGTTAAGGCTCCAGGGTTTGGCGATAGAAGAAAGGCTATGCTTGAAGATATTGCCATCTTAACGGGCGGTCAAGTAATTTCTACTGAACTCGGCATTGAGTTTAAAGACGTAAATATCAATATGCTTGGTAGAGCTAGCCAAATTAAAGTTGATAAAGACAACACTACTATTATCGGCGGTAACGGCAATCCTGATGCTATCAAAGCAAGAGTTCAAGCAATCAAATCTCAAATTGAGGTTACCACCTCCGATTACGATAGAGAAAAATTACAAGAGCGCCTTGCAAAACTTGCAGGTGGCGTAGCAGTAATTAACGTAGGCGCTGCAACCGAAGTTGAAATGAAAGAGAAAAAGCTTCGTATTGAAGACGCACTTGCAGCAACTAAAGCAGCAGTTGAAGAAGGCATCGTTCCCGGTGGCGGTACTGCCCTTTTAACCACTATACCTGCCGTTAAAGTGCTTTCTGAAACCTTGTCGGGCGACGAAAAGACCGGAGCTCAAATTATTCTTCGCGCAGTTGAAGAACCCGTTAGACAAATTGCTAAGAACGCAGGGCTTGACGGTTCGGTAATTCTTAACGATATCGTAAGAAATGAAAATAAAAATTACGGTTTTGACGCGTATAAGAACGAATATTGCGATATGGTAAGCGCAGGTATTATCGATCCGACCAAAGTTACTCGTTCAGCACTTCAAAACGCAGCGTCAATTGCGTCTACCCTTCTCACCACAGAAAGTATCGTAACCGATATTCCTCAACCCGAACCCCCGATGCCTCAAGGTAACATGGGCGGAATGTACTAAAATTAAAATAAACAAAAAATGCAAGCGTTGGCTTGCATTTTTTATATTGATTTTTTATATTCGTCAGCCGAGTTTATTGCTGATAAAGCGTTAAGCTTAGCAACCTCTTTATCTCCTCCGCCTGTAAGACGAATTATTTCGTCAACCTTTCCGTCAAAATCAAGTCTATTAACCGTAGTTATCGTTTTACCATTAACGTCAGACTTTTTAATAAGATAGTTTTCATCTGCAAAAGATAGAATTTGCGGTAGGTGTGAAATTGTTATTATTTGCGAGCGCTTAGAAAGCTCCACAAACTTTTTAGCAACTATTTTAGCGACTTCGCCTGATATACCAGCATCAATCTCGTCAAACACGTAAGTTCCACCAACGTCGCTTGATACGATTTTAAGCGCAAGCATAAATCTACTCATTTCTCCACCGCTAATAATCTTGCTCATATTTTTAAGTGGTTCGCCCTTGTTTGCACTAAACGTAAATTCAACGGCGGAATTACCGTCAACCGATAAAAGCTTATCCGTTTTTAATACCGAAATTTCAAATTTTGCGCCACCCATACCAAGCGTTAAAAGCTCGCTTTCAACCGCCGTTGAAAAACGTTCAGCATATTCAAGGCGTAAATTATACATTTCATCGTATAATGCAAAAAGGCTATTTTCAGCGTGTAAAATTTTATCCTCACACTCTTTAGAAAGTTTTTCAAAATTTTGTAAATTTTCGTATTCTTCCTGCGATTTTGAATAAAATTCCATAATTTCAGAATAACTGTTGCCGTACTTTCTTTTTAAAGCTTTAATAAGGTCTAATCTATCTTCAACGGCTTGTCTTTCACGCTCGTCAAAATCGATATTTGAAAGCAAATCGTTTGCCGTCATTGATATATCGTCAGCTTCAATTTTAAGTGAGTAGAGCCTATCGTAAAGAGCTTCGTAAACGCTAGATAAATTAGATATTTGTTGAAGTTTAGATAAAAGGGTTGAAATAATATCGCAAGCTCCGCCATCGCTACTTAAGCCACTATCTACAACCGATAAACTCTCACCTATTTTTTGAGCGTTTTTAAAAAGCTGTTGTTTGGCTAAAAGGTCATCCTCTTCACGGTCAATAAGCTCTGCTTTTTCAATTTCATTAATTTGGTAAGACAAAACGTCCAACCTTACTGCGCGTGAGCGCTCGTCACCACCATTTTCTTCAAGAATTTTCCTTGATGTTTTAATTTCGTCAATTAAAGGTTGCGCTTTTTGTTTTAAAAGTTCAATCGGTTGACCGATAAACGAGTCTAAAACCCTTAATTGATTATTTTGATTAAGTAGGGAATAATGTTCGCTTTGCCCGTATATATCGCACAATATCAAAGTTAACTTTTTAAGCATAGAAAGGGTTACGCTAACGCCGTTAACCCTAACGTCAGACCTGCCCTCAATGGTTAACTTCCTTCTTATAATAACTTCGTCGTCAACCTCTATAAAAAGTTCGTCTAAAACCGATTTTGCAAGCGGAGATATATCGCTAAACACAACCTCCGTTTCACAACAAGTTTCGCCGTATCTAATAAGGGTTTTATCGGCTTTTGCACCAAGTGCAAAGTTAATTGCGTTGATAATTACCGTTTTACCCGAGCCCGTTTCGCCTGAAAGCACGTTAAAACCGCCGAAAAACTCAATTTCAGCAGTTTCAATTAGGGCTATATTTTTAATACGGACACTTTTTATCATAATTTAACGTAACCTTTAATAATTTGTTCAACTAAGCTCGTAGAACCAACTTCAGCAACGATAAGCAAGGTATCGTCCCCTGCAACCGAGCCTATTACACCATCTATCAAGAGTTTATCAATCGCCATACCGCAAGCTGATGCGTGCCCCTCAAGCGTTTTTACAACTATTAGGTTGCCAGAGCTTTTAACGGACAATATAAACGATTTAAGTAGCGTTGTAACCTTTTCTTCTGATACGGTAAAAGGAAGGGCTTTAGGTTCGGCGTATTTATACTTAAGTACCTTACCTCTTTCTTTAATAAGCCCAAGCTCTTTAATATCTCTTGAAACGGTTGCTTGCGTAACAGAAAACCCTTCCAAGGTTAAAAGCCTTGCAAGTTCGCCTTGAGTATTCACCTCAATTTCTTTAATTATTTGCCTGATTTTATCGCGACGTTTTTCTATAGACATTACTTCGTTTCGCTCCATTTATTGAGTTTAAATAAAAGTTTTTCAAAGAAATTATCTTGAGTTTTATAAAATTTTATCATTTTTCTACTTCTTGAAACTTCAACCTCTTCCCCTCTTTTTACGTTTTTAACGAACTTGCCGTCAACGTAAAGAGCGCACTTTGGCGAATTTTCAAGAACTTTAATTTTAGCAAGGTTATTATCTAAATAAACGATAGGCCTGCTGTGTAATGAGTGCGGACACACGGGTGTTGCTATAAACGCATTAAGCTCGGGCGACATAATCGAACCTCCGCACGATAAAGAATATGCCGTAGAACCGGTAGGCGTACTTATTATAATACCATCGGCAAAATATTTATCTACAAAATTGCCACCTATGCTTAAGGAAAGCTTTGCAACCTCGCTCATCGATACGCCAACTGAACATCTTTGTACAAGCGCCTCGTTCAAAGCGTAATATTTATTATCGCCAGATACGATTTTTAAAACCGAACGCTTATCGTATTGTTTACCGCCTTTAATAAGGTCGATTGCCGTTTGAAGCTCGTCCGCCTCAACGCAAGCCAAAAAGCCAACCGTTCCGATGTTTACGGCTAGGATAGGAATATCAAATTCAAGCGCGTAGTCAACCACCCTTAAAATCGTACCATCTCCGCCGAAAACCACTATTAAATCAACGTCTTTACAATCTTCTTTAAGGTTTACGATTTTATATTCTATTCCGTTTTCAACAAGAGCTTTGCCAAAAGCGCTTGCCGTTGTGTTAGCTTCACTTTTAGTTGTGTTTATAAATAATCCTGCCTTCATAGTTCACCTAATTTACTTATTAATTCTTCAGCGCTAAAATATACGCTGTTATCGTCATTTTTAAGCATAATAACGTACTCGACGTTCTTGCCGTCCCTTATGGGAGCCGTTGTTAAATTTACGGGATACATAGCTAAGTCAACACAAGCATTATAAACCTTTTTTATAGCGTTAATTCTTGCTTTTTCGCTTTTAACTATGCCGTTTTTATTTAAAAATTCTTTACCGCACTCAAACTGCGGTTTTATCAGTAACAGCGCAAATCCGTTACTTTTTAAAACGTTTTTAATACCGTTTAAAATAAGCGTTAACGAGATAAAGCTAACGTCAGAAACGACGCCGTCAACCCTTTCGCCAAGGCTATCAAAGGTTAGATATCTAGCGTTAGTGTTATCTAAAACTACAACCCTATTATCAATAGTAAGCGATTTGTCAAGCTGACTTTCGCCAACGTCAATAGCATACACCTTGCTAGCACCCGACTTTAACAAACAGTCGGTAAATCCACCGTTTGACGCACCTATATCAGCAAAAGTTAAACCGCTTACGTCAACTTTAAAATCAATAAGTGCTTTTTTAAGCTTTTGACCGCCGTTAGATACAAACTCGTCTTTAACGACGGTAATTCCATCAATACTATCAAGCTCGAAAGAGGGTTTTATAGGTTTACCGTTATATAAAACGCGACCTTCAGTTATGGCTTGATTTGCCTTAGTTCTTGACGAAAACACGCCGTTTTTACATAAAAGAGCGTCTAATCTCATATTTAAAAACTTCTCGTTTTAACGAATTTTAATATATCAATTAAAAACTGAGAGCCCTCAATTTTTTCAACTGCTTTAACTCCCTCTAAATAGCAATTTTCAGCCATTTGACAAGCACGTTCAATACCGTAAAGAGAAACAAAGGTAAGTTTATTGCTATTTTTATCTTTGTTTACTGACTTACCAAGAGTTTCAGGGTTAGAGGTGTAATCTAAAATATCGTCGGTAATTTGAAATAAAAGCCCTAAATTTTTACCGTATAAAGACAATTCGTCAAAATATAAATTGTTAGCCAAACAACTAGGTACTAAAACTGACGCTGATAAAAGCCTACCCGTCTTATTAGCGTGAATATCTAAAAGCAATTTTTCACTTTCACTATTAATAGGCTTGTTTTCCGAAAGAATATCAAGGGCTTGACCACCTATCATACCAAAAGCACCTGCATAAAGTGCAAGCAACCGCCCTGCCGAAATAGAATTTCTATCCGAAACGCGCCTTAAAATTAGCTCAAAAGCGTAATTGAGTAGCCCGTCCCCCGCTAAAATTGCTAATGCTTCGCCGTAAACTTTGTGGTTAGTGGGTTTACCTCGACGCAAATCGTCGTTATCCATTGCCGGCAAATCGTCGTGAATAAGCGAATAAGCGTGAATACACTCAATCGCTATTGCAAAACTCAAAACGTCTTTTTTGTCAACACCTAAAAGCTCGGCAGTTGCAAGCATAATGACGGGGCGTATGCGCTTGCCACCGTTTTTAACGCTATAAATCATAGCCTCTTTAAGAGTTGGCTCTGAAGAATTTAGATTAGATATTTGATTGTATAGCTCGCTTTCAAAGTAATCTTTGTAAGCGTTGTATGTTTTAGTAAAGCTCATCTACTCCTTTACTCCTAAATGCAGCAACTACCGTATTATACATTAGCATAGTAACCGTCATCGGCCCTACGCCACCTGGAACGGGCGTTATAAACGAGGATTTTAAAGATACACTTTCAAAATCAACGTCGCCGTATAGCTTTCCCTCGTCACGATTCATGCCAACGTCAACTACAACAGCGCCATCTTTAACCATATCGCCGGTTACGAACCTACTTTTACCGATAGCAACCACCAAAATATCAGCTTGTTTGGTAACTTCACTTATATCTTTCGTTTTAGAGTGGCAAATGGTAACGGTACAGTTTTCTTTAAGTAAAAGCCCTGCAACGGGTTTACCCACCATATTACTTCTGCCAATGACAACGGCGTTTTTGCCGGCAAAATCAATGCCGTATCTTTTTAAAAGCTTAATAATGCCGTGTGGAGTACAAGATATTAAAGTCTTTTCGCCCGCAAATAATTTACCTAAATTTTCAGCACAAAGCCCGTCCACGTCCTTTTCTGTTGGAATATTAGCAAGAATTTTAGCCGAATCAAACTTTTTGGGTAACGGAAGCTGAACGATAATACCGTCAACCTCTGGGTTCTCGGCAAGTTTTTTAACCTCTAATTCAGCCTCTTCTTGCGATACGGTTTCGGGAAGCCTTATAGAGTATGACTTAATAAACGATTCTTCACTCGCTTTAATTTTGTTGTTAACGTAGATTTTAGAAGCGGGATCTTCGCCTATTATAACTACCGCAAGACCTACCTGCCTACCGTAATTATTGAAAAATTTTTCTGCCTTTTCTTTAATTTCAAGCCTTAATTCACTACTGTAAGCTTTACCGTCAAGTATTGTCATTTAACACCTCCAGTTGTTTTTTATACTCAGCAAGTATTCCGTTAACAAAGTTAGGACTGTCTTTCGTTGAATACTTTCTAATAAGCTCCATTGCCTCGCTAATAGTAACTATGTGCGGAATACCTTTTAAATAAGTCATTTCGGTAATTGCTAGTTGCAAAGCACACTTGTCTGTAGAATAAATTCTTTCAAGTTTGTAACCGTTAGAAAGCTTGGATATTGTTGAATTAACATCCGCCTCGTTAGCAAAATAACAATCTATTAGTTCGTTTGCAAAATTAATATCATCGTCCGTTAAATTTTCTTCGCTATAAATAAAAAGCTTGTAATTATCATCGAATTTATCGTTAAATTGCAAACTAAATAGGAGTTTATATACCGCCTCTCTTGCATTTTTTCTCATAATACACCTAAATTTTTAAAAAACAAACCGCCACAACCTTAGTTGCGGCAGTTTTTAAAGTTAATCGACTGAATTTTCTGAAAAGAACACGTTGTCAAAATGAACGTCAACTGAACTTACTTTGTATTTTGAAACGGCTTCAACGTTGTGTTTAATACTTTCTTGAATATCAAAAGCAATATCTGGAACGTTATAACCGTACATAAAATCAACAGTTACGTCAACGGTAATTACGTCGCCGTTAAAATCAATTTTAATAAAATCAAGTTTATCTTTCTTTCCACTCTTTTTGAGCGAAACGCCTTGTACTTTCGATACTGCTAGAACTACAATACCTTTAACGATACCTGCGTTATAAGTAACCCTTCCGTCACCATCGTATTCGGGAATACGGTTTATATTTGCCATAAAACACCCTCGCTATTTAATAACTTTGTTATTAGTATAGCACATTATTTTCAAATTACATAGCGTTTTTATCAAAGATACGGAATAATATTTATATTTTCTGCGTCAACTTCGTTTTCTTGAGTTAAAATCGAGTAAATTTTTACAGCGTCAGTTTGGTCGAATTCCGCGTCCTTTACAACGACGTTGACGTTTGGCGAACTTAAATTCATAGTAACCACAACTTCTTCGTAGCCGTAAGCTTTAATAAGTGTTTCAAGCCTTAACTCTTTCTCAGTTAATGCAGTTAATTGCATTTTTTGAGTAAGCGCAGTCTCCTTTACCTCGGAATCTTCCCCTGCTTCGGCAATAATTTTATCGAGTTGCAATATTTGTTCGTTTCTAGACGACGAGCGTTGCGCTTTATACTCGCTAAAATACGTCGTTGACGTTGCGTCGGGAACGGTTGTTGAGCCTGATAACACGAAGTTAAAAATTGCGGTTACTACGAGCAAGGCTATCATTGAGCTTAAAATGACGATTTTTTTCTTTTTTGACATAACAATACTCCTTTTTTATTTCATTTTTATTATTCTTACGCTGTCTGAATTTACGTTCAGCGTAGTCGTAACTATTTCGGTAATTTTGAGCTTAACACTAAGGTCGTCAGCCCCCTCACAAACTATTGCAACGCCTAAAATTCGTGGATTATTCGTCTTTGTAACGTAAGGCTTTCCACCTACTAAAACTATCGATTCTACCGTAGTTTTTATGCCGTTTTCAGTTTTTGTTTCAACGTTTTTTAAAACTATTTCTTCTTGACTACCATCAACTGTTACAAACACGTTAATTTTACCCGCGCCGTCAACGTCAGATAAAATACTTTTAAGCCCCTCTTCCACTGTAGTTGCGTAATCACTACTAAGCGATTGCTTTTCGTTTTCAAAAAATGAAAAACTCAAATCTTGCCCCGATAAAAATATTACGATAACTACTGCCGTCAATATAAGTATCAAAAGATATTCCTTTTTAAAAATGCTACTTGACTTTTTATCGACTATATTATCGGGTTTCTGCTTCAATTTTAATTTCAACCTCACTTATGTTTATAACGTTTTCAAGTGACAACTTTACCCTTTCTGACATATTTATATGCTCTTCACTTCCGTTTATTACCTCAATATTCAGTTTTATTACGATTTTTTTAAGTTCATACGGATTTTCGCCGTTTGAAAATTCCAAATATATACTTTCATACTCAATCTCGCTACGTTTAAGCGCTTTTTCAATCTTGTTTTTATAAACTTCTTTTTCAAGATTTAAAAGATATTCTGAGTAGTCGTAATCAATTGAAATCGTATCATTTGTAATTGCAAAATTTTTAATAATTGATACGATAGGAACTGCTAAAATAGTAACTGAAATTAGAGATATTACAGTTTTAACGGCTTTGCCGTTATTCGTTTTTGAAATAAGCAAATCAATAACGGCTAAAAAGGTTATTGCCGACAACGCTTCAATGAAATATCTATCCATATCAAATTATTAACGCCGTTGAATTTATAAGTGAAAAACACACTAAAATATATGAAAAGCCACAAACGAAAAGTATAGCCGTTAGGTATGAAAACACCTCGCCTATTCCGTTTAAAAGTTTAACGAACCGCTCGTCAAGTAGGGGTTCGCAAACGGAAACTGCAAATTTTAAAATAAACGATATAATAAGCACCGTAATACCTGCATTTGCAACGGTTAAAAAAACGTAAATAACAAGTATTAAACCAAAAGAATTTTTAACTAGTATTGCAGAAGACAACAAAACGTCCATTCCACCGCTTATAAATCCACCAACGATAGGAATTATTGAGCCAGTTGCATACTTTAATATTTTAAAGCTCAAACCGTTATATTGCATATTAACAAACCCTTGACCAGCAATAATCACAGTAAACACTATTGTAATTATTCCAAGCGCCCACTTTATAAAAGACAGCAACGATTTTTTTAACGAGTCAAGCTTAACCGTCGTTGACATATTACCTACGATAACGCAGGTTGCCGTAGTAGACAAAATAGGTATAAACAAGTTTTTTACGATTAAGCTACTAAGTAGCGAAACTATGGCAGTTAACGGCTTAAATACCGCCGTTCCAAAACCGCCTGAAAACTCACTAAGCGTTATCAGCATAGGAAACGCGCCGTCAACGGTATTTGACATGTTTTCAATTGCAGACACGGTTGTTGAAAACACACTACCAATCACCTTTGCAGACAGGACAACAACAAGCGAATAGCAAATGAAATAAATTATATTTTTTTCGTTACTACCTGTATTTTTCAAATTTATTACATTTAATAACGTACATAAAATCCCAATAAATAATATGTAAAGCAAAACTTCTGAAACGCTTGATATTACCTCATTGAACGAACCGGTTAAAGCACTTATAATTTTAGTAAAATCAAGTCCGCCATCGCCCGTTAAAAAGTTTATTAGCCACTCTTTTAAAGTAAATTTTTTATTTAGTTTACCGTTCAAAAAATCTGTAATTTCAATAAAGTCTTGCTCGTGAATTCCTGATATTATATCGTTGATTGAACTATCTATATCATTATTTTCTTGAGCGTAAACGGTGTTTATGCTCAAGAAAATAAGTGTAAATATAAGAACTATAATAAACGTTTTTTTCATATTATGAGAGTAGATATTACGTCAAATAGATTAATAATAACTGGCGTTGCTAAGGTGAAAATCATAATTTTTGATGCAAAACTAACCTTATCCCCCAACGATTTAACACCTAAATCTTCACACAGCGAGCTTGAAAAATCAGCCAAATATGATATCGCCGTAATTTTAATAACAAGCAAAAATAAATTACTAGATATTCCCGTTTTTGACGCCATTTCACTAAAAAATCCAACTGCGCTAATTAAATAACTAACGGTCGTTAAGATTAAAATTATCCCGGTAGATAAAGCCGAAAGCCCTGCTAGTTCCGAGCCGTTAGATTTTAAATATACGTAAATGATAGCGCCAACTACTGCCATACATGCAATTTTAACAATTTCCATCAATACAGCCCGAAAATGTCTTTTATGCTTGCAAACAACTCGCTAATCATAGAAATTACCAAAGTTAATACGATTATAAGCCCAGCAAGGCTTACAAGCGTAGCAATATCGTCGCGATCTGACTTTTTAAGAACTTGACAAATAACCGTAATTATAATTCCTATTGCCGCAATCTTAAATATAACGTCTATGCCGTAATTCATTAAATCACCATTATAAGCATCATTATCCCCATTGAAAAACCTACCTTTAAGGTTACGGAATAAGTCTTTTTATATTCCGCTTTTTTATCAATTAGAATGCTTTCAAATTCAGTTTTATACGAATTTATCGTAATTTTTTGCGTTTCGCTATCACTTTTGCCAAGTTCGTTTAAAAAAGTGTTTATCTTAACAATTTCACTATTAGATAAATATTTAGGATAATCAACGCTATCCCCTTTTATAAAACTATTTAACAAAATTTTAAAATCGTTAGACGTGTAGTTTTTATCAACCACCCCACTTAGTGGTCTTTTTTTATATGAAAATTCTTGCAATAAGACGTTGCAAAGAGTAACCGCAGATTCCCAAAATAGATAATTTTCTTTTATGGCGCTTGCTTTAAGCACCGCTATTTTACAGCATAAATATACACAAGCCACTCCTATTCCAAGCTTTAATACGAACATATTTGATTAAAATTCCTATCAAAATAACTGTAAACCCTTTTACCTTCTTTAACGGATATCAAAACATAATACTCAAACGGTTTAATTTGTTTAATTGTACGAGCGAAATCTCGCATAAACAAATTTTCAAGCGAGTTTGAGTGTGCCGTTGCAATCACACTTACTCCACCGTAAATAGTTTTAATTACCCCTAAAACGTCAGTATCAGACATAAGCTCGTCAACGACAACAATTTCAGGATTTAACGTTCTTAACGCCTGATTTAAACCGTAATTTTTATCTGCATAAGTTAAAACGTCGGTATAAGTTCCCAAATCAAAACGACTACTACCCGTAACACAAGCAATTTCATTACGTTCATCCACAACGACTACGTTTTTACTAAGCTCATTAGATATTTTTCTGGTAAAATCACGCAAAAATGTAGTTTTACCAACCGACGGCGGAGATACAATTAAAACGCTACCGCCTCTATATACCTTATCTAAGAATTCGTCTGATACGCCTTTTATTTCGTGTGGTATTCTAATGCACAGCGAGTGAAAGTCTTTTATAGCAGTAACTTTTCCCTCTCGAAATACGAATTCACCAGCAAGTCCTATCCTTTCACCGCTATCTGAGGTTACGTAACCTTGCCTAATTTGTTCATCATAAGAATAAACCGACCTATTACAAGCAGATAAAACAATCTCGTCTATATCTTCTTTTGTCAGCACCTGCTTTTCAAGCCGTATCTTTTCTCCGTTTAATATTACCGCTACGGGACAACCGCTACGAATACGTATTTCGGACACGTTGTCAATTCCAAGCTTTAATATTATAGACCTTAGCTTGTTAGGCAAAAAGTTAAGCACGGTATATTGTATTTAGGACAAACGTTTCTTAGAACTTTTATTAAATAATTTTGATGTTATCTTGCTTTTTTGAATTATACTATGGTAAAATAACTATGTTATTTTAACTAATTAAGGAGAACATTATGAGTGAATTATTTCAAAACGTAATTGAAATTTTTTCAACGCAAGCAAATACCGTGCTATTTGTTAAGCAGATCGTAATGTGGATTATCGGCGGTGTGCTGATATATCTTGCTATTGCTAAACAAATGGAGCCCACGCTATTACTCCCCATGGGTTTTGGTGCAATACTTATGAATATCCCGAATTTTAGCTCTTCGGCAGGTATATCAGAAGTTTTAGGAACTTTATATAGCGCAGGTATTGCAAACGAGTTATTCCCCCTATTACTTTTCATAGGTATAGGCGCTATGATTGACTTTGGCCCGATACTATCAAACCCCAAGCTTATGATATTTGGCGCGGCAGCTCAATTTGGTATATTTATGACGCTATCTCTTGCATCACTCTTTTTCGACCTCAACGAGGCGGCGTCAATTGCTATAATCGGTGCGGCTGACGGCCCTACGTCAATCATTGTTGCAACTCAACTTGCACCTCAACTTTTAGGTCCTATAACCGTTGCAGCTTACTCGTATATGGCGCTAGTTCCAGTAGTTCAACCTCCTGTTATAAAGCTCGTTACCACACAAAAAGAAAGAAAAATTAAAATGCCTTATAACCCCAAATCGGTTACAAAGCTTACTAGAATTTTATTCCCCATCTTAGTTACTATTATTGCTGGTTTAATCGCGCCTGGTGCTGCGGCTCTTATAGGGTTTTTAATGTTTGGTAACCTCATAAGAGAATGTAGCGTTTTAGAATCACTTTCCGATACCGCACAAAAGGTTCTTGCAAACCTCATTACCCTTTTATTAGGTATCACCGTTGCATTTACTATGACCGCAAATGAGTTTATTGACTTACAAACCCTTTTAATCTTAGGTCTTGGCTTATTCGCCTTCATTTTCGATACTATGGGCGGTGTTTTAATTGCAAAACTCTTCAACCTCTTCTTACCAGAAGGAAAGAAAATAAATCCTATGATAGGTGCGGCAGGTATTTCGGCGTTCCCGATGTCTGCTCGTATCGTTCACAAAATGGGTCAAAAAGAAGACGATCAAAACTTCTTGCTTATGCACGCTGTAGGCGCAAACGTATCAGGTCAAATCGCATCGGTTATTGCGGGTGGTCTTATACTTAATTTCTTCTTATAAGGAGGTTTCAAAATGTATAAATTTACTACTAAAAATAGCGAATTCGTAATAGAAAATACAAATACTGAAGCGATACTTGCAACAAGCACGGAGCAACCTGCCGAAACCCCAAAACAAACCGCAGGCGAAAGATTTCAATCGTCGCTTTACTATATGGGCATCGGAATGCTCGGCATATTTACTATAACCGCAATTATTATCGGCGTAGTAACCTTGCTTAATAAAATTAAAACGAAATAAAATAAGCGGAGCGTTTAGCTCCGCTTATTTTATACACTTTTTTCAAATGCAATCTCTTTATAATATCTATCTTTTGCCTTTAAATATTTATTAGAAAGTTCTAGCAAATATCTTTGTTTTCCATCGTATGATAAAGTTTTAAAATATTCTTTATCGGTAAGCCGTCCTATTGCATCGCTAACGTCTCCAACGGTAGATAAAAGCAATTTTACCTTTGCAAAAAACTCTTCGTCTTCAGTTTTTACACCGCGAATACTAACTGCGGCTTTAGCTTGATAATACTCAACCACTTTAGAAGTTGACGTTCCGTCCTCTTCAGCTTTGCAAATGCCCGACTGAACGTTTACCTTGTAGTCCTGCCAAAACGAGCTTTTCATCCTCTTTTTAGCTTCTTTTGCATACTGTTTTAAGCTTTTATTTCCGTTCACGATAGCCTCCTTGCTCTAAAACGACTAATAACTCATAAAAAACATCCGCAAAAAATTATTTTTGCGGATGTAAAAATTATTTTTTAGCCTTTAACGTTTCTCTTTCTTGCTGCTTCAGCCTTTTTCTTTCTTCTTACTGAAGGTCTTTCGTAGAACTCTTTACGGCGTAAATCACCGATAATACCGTCACGCGAGCACTTTCTCTTAAATCTTCTGAGAGCGCTGTCAAGCGTTTCGTTCTCACCAACTCTGATCGTTGACATAATTTCAACCCCCTTTGCCCATTTGGCAATTAGTAAAAGTCTTAAGCGACGTTTATAGTATATTAAAATTAGTAAACTTTGTCAATTAAAATATCTACAAATTTTAAAATTTATGCAGGATTCCACTCCATTTTTTGCCCCGATAAGATATGAATATGTAAATGCGGAACGGTTTGACCTGCATCGTCCCCCTGATTAACAACGATTCTATAACCGTTTTCAAGATGTAAAAGTTCTTTTAAGGTAGGAATTGTTTTAAGCATGTTCTTTACAATTTCAGCATCACTTTCAGTCATCTCTTCAAAAAGTTTAAAGTGCGATTTAGATATTGCAAGATAGTGATTTTTTGCTTGAGGCGCAATATCTTTTATAACTATCATATTGTCGTCTTCATAAAGTATTTCAGTTTTAAGCTCTTTTGATACGAATTTACAAAATAAACAATCTTTCATAATTACTCCTTAATTTTTGCAAGCGCACCGTCTTTAAAAACCTTATCAAGTATAACGGTATACTTGCCTTCGTTTAATTTTTTATCAATATAAACTTTTATATAATTACCTGTATATCCAACAGAGTAACCGTCTAAATACTCCTCGATGATAACTTGGTGTATGCTATTTATGTTTTCGGTTATAAAGCGGTTTTTAAGCTCTTCCTTTACGGCAAGCATGCGTTCAGTTCTATAACGCTTTATCTCGGGCGGTAAATCTTTAAGCTTATAAGAAGCCGTGCCTTCTCTAGGTGAATAGGTAAACACGTGAACGTCTGAAAAGTTTACTAATTTAACAAATTCTATGCTTTTTTCAAAATCTTCGTCAGTTTCGGTTGGATAACCAACGATTACGTCGGTAGTAATACCCGCGTTATTAAAATACTTTCTAATAAGCTTAACTCCACTTAAAAAAACTTTAGTATCGTATTTTCTACGCATTGCTTTTAGCGTATCGTCACACCCCGATTGAAGTGATAAATGAAAATGAGGTGCAAAATCGAAAAGATTTGATAGCTCAATTAAAAACTTTTCAGATATAACGTTTTCTTCTAAACTACCGAGTCTTATGCGCGTTTTTAAGCCTTTAAGAACTGAAATAAGCCCACAAAGTTCAACACCTTCGAAATTATACGCAGACAGGTTAATTGCCGTTAAAACAGCTTCAAGTGGCGACAACGCCTCAATCTCAGCCCTAACGCTTTCAGGGCTTCTAGAACGGCTACGCCCTCTTAAATACGGAATTATACAATACGAGCAAAAATTATTACATCCGTCCTGCACCTTGATAAATGCGCGCGCTTTAGTAGTTTTTGGCGTAGGAAGCTCGTGATAGGAGGTTTCAGGCTCAAAAATTTTAGTTCCGCCTTTATCTATAAGGCTTATAATCTTTTCTTTGCTTGACGTACCGGTAACTAAATAAACGCCGTCTTTATTATAAAAACTTTCAGGCGAACGCTCGGATGCACAGCCCGTAACGATAATTTTTGCATTTGGGTTTTGTTTTTTAACGCGCGCAACCGCTTGGCGAGATTTTTTTTCAGCCTCTTTAGTAACGGCACAAGTGTTTATAACGTAAACGTCGGCAAAGGTAAGCTCTTCACTAACCTCGTAGCCAAGGTCGGAAAACCCTTTTAATAAAGCTTTGCTTTCGCAAGAATTTACCTTGCAACCGAGCGTAAAAACAACTACTTTCATACCCTCTCCAACACGAGGGCAACCCACTCGCCCTTAGATTCTGAATTAATAATTTTATAGCCGAGTGGAAGATAGGTTTGAACTACCAAATCAGCTTTTTCGCGAAGTATTCCGCTAAGTATTAAAATCGTGCCTTTTTTAACGTGCTTTTCAATATCTTTTGATAAAACGCATAAAATATCGGCAGTAATATTTGCAACTACTATATCACCAACTGCATCGCTACCACTCACAAGGTCGTCAAGCGTAATTATACACTTATCGTAAACACCGTTGAGCTTGGCGTTTAAAATAGCGGTTTTAACCGCCACGTCGTCAATATCAGTCATTACGGCGCGTTTTGCACCTAATAAAACGGCTGAGATACCTAAAATACCCGAACCTGTTCCGACGTCTATTACGGTTAAGTCAGATTTAACGTATTTAGACAAAAACTCTATACACATAGACGTAGTTTCGTGCTCACCCGTTCCAAAAGCCATATTGCTATCGATTTTAACTACGATATCGCCCTCGCGCTTATCGTATTCTATCCACTCGGGGCAAACCACGACTTTACCGATACTCATAGGTCTATAATGCTTGCGCCATACCTCAATCCAATCGTCGCCGTCAACTATGCGCCTTGCCGTTTCTAAAGTGCCAAAATTAATAAAACCAAGTGCGTTATCTCGCATTTGATAAAACTCTTTAGTAATAGCCGAAATTTTATCGTCAGCACCGTCAACGTCAAAGTACGCCTTAACCATAGTAATACCAGAGCCTACGTTTGCGGTTACACTATCTTCAAGATAATCCCAAGTGTTACGCCTTTTATTAATTAATTCTAAAACGTCGTTTTCATCGCACACCGAAACACCGTATTCGGTATATTCCCAAAGTTTTGAAGAAATAAGCTCTTCAGCCTCGTGTGTTGTATAAACTGTAAGTTCAACGTAATTCATAAATTTATTCTATCATAAATATTAGCGTTTAGCAAGACAATAAAGCATTAAAAAACGGCTAAAGATAGCCGTATTTTTAACACTTTTTCATTAGTCTAATATAAAATTCAACGGCGCGCTTAATAACGTCAATTCTAATTCTTTCGTTATTGCCGTGAACGCAAGCACGCTCTTCTTTTGTAAAATCAGATGCTGAAAATCTATATACCCTATCTGAAATTTTACCGTAATGACGACTATCTGAACACTGTACCATCAAATACGGCGATGCAATCGCGCCTTTAAAGGTTGAAACTACTGCGCTTGCAACCTTATTATAAGCCTCGCAATCAACTTTAGATATACGGCTTGGATTATAGCCTGATATTTTTAAAACTTCAACGCTTTTATCGTTTACCTTTTTATTAATTTCTTCTAACGTACCGTCAACGGTGTCGTGAGGGTTTAAGCGGATATTTGAAACCATTTCACACTCGGGCGGTATTACGTTTGACGCTGAACTTCCTTTCATTTGCGTAAAGGCAACGGTAGTTCTTAATAACGCGTTGATTTCGCCACCCGATTTTCTACCTAAAAGGTCAAGTATCCAGCCGAAACACCAAAGGTTTGCAAATATAAGCTTATAACCGAACGAAGAATATCTACCAAGCGTGTTAAAAAGTTCTTTAACAGGTGGCGTCATTTTCATTTTGAAGGGCTTATTTTCAACGTTCACGCACGCTTTTGATAAAACGCCTACAGGCGTGTGAGGTTTGGGTGCAGAAGCGTGCCCACCGTTGGATTTTGTGCGATACAAAACGTCAATCATGCCTTTTTCAGCAATTCCTATCATACCGCAAGGAGTGCTAACGCCTGGAAATACCTTTTCAACTACCGCACCGCCCTCGTCTAAAACGAGGTCAAGCTCGATACCGTTACTTTCAAAATAATCAACGACGTCGCTAGCAAACGGACCGCTAATCTCTTCTTCACCCGAAAAGGCAAAATATACGTCGTTTTCAGGAATAAAACCTTTAGTTATAAGATAATCAGCACCACTAAGCGCACCGTTTAAGGTAATTTTAGTATCAACCGTACCTCTTCCCCACATTACACCGTCAACAACGGTTGCGGAAAAAGGAGGATACGTCCACAATTCTTCGTTTACAGGCACAACGTCAAAGTGTGACATCATTACAGACGCTTTTTTATTGCTTTTACCTTGCCATTTTAAAAGTATACCGCGGTTTTTAAAGGGAATTTCAGTAACAACCTTAAAAACGTTTGGATAAAGTTTAGGAAGTTTATCTAAAAGCTTATTAAATTCACCATTATCTTCAAGCGATTTATCCTTATACGAAACAGTTTTACATTTAACTAGCTCTTGAAGACTATAAACAGCTTTTTCGCCGTCAAAATCAAATTCCTCACAGTCAATATCAACGTTATTTAACGGCTTAAAATTAATAGCCCTTATAACGATTACTGCAATAAAAATCAAAAAAAGTGCAAGGAGCGCTAGTAGTATAATTTCAACCATAATTAAATAATACCTTTTTTATACATAATTCGTGCAACGATAAGAGTAAAAATTACGCCTACCGGCACCATAATTCCAACCATACCAGCGTCAAGCGCAGGAACTGCAATAAATAATATAAGCATTAAAATTATCGGTGCAATCGCAAGTTTTACGTTTTTTGATACAAATACTACACCAAGCCCACCAAATAATGCGGGAAGCAACTGGTTAAACGCACTTGATAATTCAGGCGATTGAAGAAGCGGAGCAAGAGGAACTATAAATAGTATGCCTACGATAATAATAAGCGTTGTTACTATACTTGATACTGCTATTGAAATGGTAGAAATAATTTCACCCTCTTCAGTAGTTGGTTTTACGTTTGCAATTTCCATAGCGTTAAGAGCGCAAGGAAGCTTTAAATTTGAAATATTACCAGTTACGAAGGACAAATACGCACCACCCGCACCGAGCATAGGAACGTAAGTTATAACCTCAACGATAGCAACCGCCCAATACATAGGCGCAACGCCGATTAACCCCTTTGCAAGCGCACCCCAATTAGGAAGCGCATTAAATATAATACAAGCAACGAAAGGGAATAACAAGATTGCAGCAAAAAGCGTAAAGCCCCAAATTTTACCGTCTCTATGTACACTTTGTAAATAAGTTAAATTCTTTTTCATAAAGCCACCTCCTAACCTAACCACGCTGTAAACGGAATTGCCGATGCCATGCCTACAATTAAACTTATAGGCAATGCGTAATCGGTAATCCAGCGCTGTTTAGTCTTTTTAGAAAGTAAGCCAAGCACTACCATAACGATAGCAGATACGAGCATTACGGATACTGGAATTAAGCAAGCCGTTCTCGTGATACCGTTAGCAATTAGCCACTCACTTGACCTAAAGAGGTTGGTAACGTCGCAGAAAACAAAACCTAAAAACGCCGATATCATACCTAAAAACATTGCGTTATTAAATATTTCCATCCATTTCTTGTCTTTATTTTCAAGCTTAATCATACCGCCTTGAATTTTTTTGGTAAGTAGCGGAACTAAGAATAATCCTAAAATAATACCTATCGTCATAACCCAAGCAACGGTAACGTAGGAGGACGCGTCCGCCACTTCAGTTCCCATAGAAAGACCTAAAGCGTTAAGCGTATTGCCAGCAGCAACCGTTTCATACGACAATGAGCCTACTACTGACAATCTAAGCCACGGAAGTGGTATACCAAGTGAAACTGACAAGGTAATTACGCCAACTAGTATCGATATAGCCGGTGCTATAGTAAAGGTTGCAGACGAAGTTATCGTCTTTTTAACAACAGCTTTATCCATACCGAGTTCTTTAGCTCGTTTTAAAGCCCTTACTAAGAAATAAATCGACTGCCCTAAAACGAGCGCAATAATAATGCCTACTACTACAAACAGTATCGGCGTATTTACGTTAAAATCCATAATTTTTCCTCTTATACAAATTTTGAAATTATATTTTGAGATGTATAACCGTTGTATGACAACTGCTCATCAACGGTTGCGTGATTAATAAACTTATCTTCAACGCCAATTATAAATACCGAGGGTTTTAAGCGAGCATTTGAATAATACTCAAGAATTTCGCTACCAAAACCACCAATTTTAGAATTTTCTTCTAATACGATAATGTTTTTATCACTGATTTTATCAAGAATTTTCGTATCTAACGGCTTTATACATCTGGCGTTTATTACGGTTAATTTTTTATCGGTTAATTTTTTCGTTTCAAAGGCAAGCTCTAACATTCTAGGGCCTACTGCCAATATAACGTTGCTTTCGATATCTCCAAACACGTCAAATGCTGATAAATCTTGATAATTTCTTTGAGTATCTATCTCGTTTATATTGCCACATGGATATCTTATCGCAACGGGAGAGTTTAAACCAAGCGAATAATCAAGAATTTTTTCAAATTCTTCAATCGTAGTTGGAGCAAACACCGTAAGATTTGGGATATGTGTTAGATAGGATATATCAAAAAGACCTTGATGGGTTTTCCCATCACTACCTACGAACCCTGCCCTATCTATGCAAAATACTACGGGGAGGTTTTGCATGCAAACGTCGTGCATAATTTGGTCGTATGCGCGTTGCATAAAGGTAGAATACATAAACACAATAGGTTTAGTGCCACTTTTAGCCATGCCTGCGGCGAGTGTTACTGCAAATTCTTCTTGAATGCCTACGTCAATAAAAGAATTTGGGTAAACTTTAGCAAATTCAGTAAGACCTACGCCATCTTTCATACCTGCTGTAATTGCTTGAATTTGCGGTGTTTTTTCAATTTGATTTATAAGTATTTGAGATACGCTGTTTGAAAAGTGGTGCTTTGACACTTGCATATCTTTAGAAACGCCGTGAAACCTAGAAGAGTCCTTTTCAGCCTCGTCAACCCCTTTACCTTTTAACGTTTGCAAGTGAAGAAGCGTAGGCTGAGAAAACTCTTTTATATCAGAAAGTATTTTTATCAAGGTTTTTACGTCGTGCCCATCAAACTTTCCAACGTACTTTACACCTAAGCTATCAGAAAAAGAATTTTGAGATAAACCGTGCTTAAGCGAACTTTTTATACGCTTTAGGAATTTACCTATAAAGTTTTTTCCGATAGTTCTAGATAAAAATGAATTAAAGCGGTTGTAATTCTTTTTTATAGTAATTTTAGATATGAGCTTATAAAGACCGTTATTATTCTTGCTTATAGACATGCCGTTGTCGTTAAGTATAATCAAGAATTTTTTAGGTTTTGTGGTACTTGATGTTATCGCTTCAAGGTTTTCACCATTAAAAAACGAGGCGTCGCCTACAACGCAAGCGACGAAATAGTCCTCCTTTAAAAAGTCACGAGAACGGCAATATCCAAGCCCTGCCGAAATGGACGTTCCTGCATGACCTGCCAAAAACGCATCGCTTTCACTTTCTTCAGGGTTAGGAAATCCACTAATGCCACCGTCTTTTCTAAGCGTTGAAAAATTATCGCACCTTCCAGATAAAATCTTATGAGCGTAAGATTGATGACCAACGTCGAAAATAAATTTATCGTTTGGACAGTCAAAAACGTAATGAAGGGCAACCGTTAACTCAACCGAGCCCAAATTCGAAGATAAATGCCCTCCGTTTACAGACACGGTGTCAACAATTTTTTGCCTAATTTCATCACACAAAACTTTAAGCTCGTCAATATTAAGTTTTTTAATGTTATAGCCGTTATCGAGCTTTTCTAAAATTGACATATCAAGTGTATTTTTTTACAATTTCTTTCATTATATCGAGTTTTTTGTAGATGTCTTTACAAAGTGCAATTTGGCAACGAGTTCTAATAAGGTTGTGTTTTTTCATTGACACCTTAAAGTAGGTATCGCCGTTAAGATAGTCTTGCAAAAAGCGTGAGGCAAGCTCAAGCGTCATAATATAAACGCTTATTGCAAATGTCTCTTTTTCCATTTGAGTAACCGAATCTTTAAGATATTTAAAATAACCTTTAGTAAAACTTTCAAACTTTTCAAGATTAAAAGAAACCTTAGATAAATCGGTTTCGTCCTCTTCCGTCATTGAGCAAATGGAACGTGCGCCGTCGCCAAAATCATATGAGCAAAGCCCCGGCATAATAGTATCAAGGTCAATAACCGCTAAGGCCTTTTTAGTATCTTTATTAAATATTACGTTATTACACTTAGTGTCGTTATGCGTAACTCTTAATGGAAGTTCGTTTTTATCAAGTAAATCAACAAGCATTTCGCCGATTTTTTTATTTTCTAAAATATAGTCGATTTCAGCTTGAGATTCTTCCTTTCTATCGCTTACCGCGTATTTAATTGTTTTTGCAAGATTGGATATACGCTTTTTCGTATTGTGAAAGTCAGGAATCGTTATATGAAGAACGGACGCGTCAAACCCCGAAAGCAAAAACTGAAATTCACCGAAAGCCTTACCCGCCTCTTCAATAATGAACAAATCGTCAGTTGTATTATAGCAAGCACAATCGAAAAATTTACATGCACGCCAAAAATTTCCATCCTCGTCGACAACGAAAGGCTTACCAAGTTTACTATTTATAAAGTGAAGAATAATAAGGTCAGACTCTTTGTCTTCACTATCGATATACTCGTTAATTCGAGTAATATTTTCCATAATGCGATCGGGGCGAGAAAATACGTTTTTATTTATTTTTTGAAAAAGATATTGATGTTTACCCTTCTCGTCAATCGTAATAACCTTGTAAGTAGTATTGATATTACCCGTGTTTATTATTTGATAACTAGAAAATTCACCCTTAATTGAAAAGTCGTTACAAATTTGAACAATATCCATAACAGCTCCTTAAATTACATATTGATACTTAAACTTACATTATTTTATAATGTATTTATTTTATTATACATAAATTTTTCACAAATTGCAATACGTATATAACTATTTATGACGATATTGACCTAATTAGCGTAAAAAATAAAAAATTACGACTATATTAGTCGGAATTTTAATATAAAATTTAAATTATTTGCTTAAAAGTTCAGCTATAGAAATGCCACCGTCTGAACTTTCAGTCCAGCCGTGAATATCTTCATCGTCTTCCTTTTTAGCCTTCTTTTCTTTCTTAGGCTTGTCGTCTTCTTTTTCTTCCTTAACAGGAGCTTCTAAAGTAGCCTTAATTGAAAGGGTTAATTTTTCCTTTTCAACGTCGATAGCGAGAATTTTAGCGTTAACTTCATCGCCAACTTTAAGCTTGCTTGCAGGATTTTCAAGGAACTCATGGCAAATTTGAGAAACGTGAACAAGACCGTCAACACCCTTTTCAACTTCAATGAAAGCGCCGAAAGATACTAATCTTACAACCTTACCAGTAACAACGTCGCCAACTTGATATTTTTCAGCAACACCGTCCCAAGGCTTGGGTTGTAACTGCTTATAGCCAATAGATACCTTCTTGTTGTCTTTATCAACTTTTAATACGACGAAATCGTACTCTTTACCAATTTCAAGAACGTCAGCAGGGGTTTTAACACCAGTCCAGCTAAGGTCGGATACGTGAGCTAAACAGTCAAAACCGTTAACTACTACGAAAGCACCGAACTGAGCAAATCTTGCTACGGTACCCGTAACAACGTCGTTTTCAGAAATAGAAGCAAAGAAAGCGTCTTCTTTTGCTTGCCTTTCAGCATTTCTTTCAGCTCTTTCAGCCTCTAAAATAACTTTTTGTGAGCCAACGATTTCTTTCTTTCTGTTTGTGTACTCTACCTTAAGCGCTTTTAATCTTAAAGTCTTACCAACGTATTTTTCAAAATCATTAACGAAACCGATTTTGATTTCACTTGCGGGAACGAAAACGTCAAACGATTCGTATTTACCAGTTAAACCGCCCTTATTGAACTTATCGATTTTAACGTTGATAATCTTACCGTCGTTAAGTTCTTTTACTAACTCTTCTTCTTGCTTTAATACAAGAATTTGCTTTTCAGACAATTCAAGACGGGGTTTAGTGCTGATTACAACAACCTCAAGTTCGCTTAAAGCTTCGTAATGAGCTTTGTCATATTCTTCACACATAAGTTGTGCTTTGGGAATTTCAATTTCCGTTTTTCCGTCTAAATGAACTTTTAAGCCGTCGTCATCTACCTGTGAAATAAACACGGTAATTTTTTGCCCTCTTTTATAAGGCTTTTTCTCGTCAAGTAATGCAACTGCTTCATCCATTGAGTTAATAATTTTTTCCGACATTGTTAAGTAAACCTCCATAGATTCGCTAATCGGAGTGGAAGCTCCGCTAACGATTCCAACGCTTTTATAGCGATTTAATGTTTTATAATCGAGCCCTTTGGGCGACGAAACTAAGTATGTGTTTTTGCAATTTTTATTGCAAACGTCAAACAATTTCTTAGTGTTACTGCTACTAGTACCGCCTATAACGACCATCGCTTCACATTTTTTAGAAAGTGTATCCGCTTCTTGTTGACGCTCTAATGTAGTATAGCAAATTGTTTTAAAAATCTCAACTGTTTTTGCGTAGGAATTATCGAAATTTTTCAAAAATTCGTCAAATTTTTCTTTTGACGCCGTCGTTTGAGCAACTACGCAGATTTTTTCGTCTTTTAACGATAGCATCTCACAGTTTTCACATTCGAAAACTAATGCGGTATCGTTACACCACCCGTTCAGCCCTATAACTTCGGGGTGGTCTTTTTTACCGAAAATTACAATTTTATAACCTTTGTTATAATAATCTTCGACAATTTTTTGCGTTTTCATAACGAAAGGGCACGTCAAATTAACGACGCTTATATTTCGCTTTGATAAATCATCGAGTATTTTTTTACCCACGCCGTGAGAACGGATAATTAAAGTATCCCCCTTCTTCAAATCGTCGGGCGAGTCAACCGTTATTACGCCGTTTTCACTAAGTTTTTTGAGAACGCCTTCGTTGTGAATAATTTCACCGAGAACGTAAACGGGCTTTTCTTTAATTGAAAGCGCCGTGTCTACCGCGCGCTTAACACCCATACAAAACCCGCTATTTTTTGCAAGTATAACTTCCATTATTTTTTACACTTTTTAGATTTTTCTTGCTCAATGAGCTTAAAGATTTCTTGCTGAAGCTCGTGCATTTTATCGTTTAATATTTGAGTGCATTTTTGAGAAACCTCGTCAGTAAACCTTTGACCGTAAAACTCTGAAAAATCAAACGGCTTACCAACAATCACGTATCCCTTTTTGAACATTTTAAGCCTATCGTAAATTATAACGGGGGTAATTTGTGCCTGACCTTTTACGGCAAAAAGCGCAGTCCCTTGCTTAATTTCTTGAAGGTCGTTAGTTTCAAAATTTCTTCTGCCCTCTGGGAATATTCCAAGTCGCTTATCGTCCTTTAAGACCTGAAGCCCCTCTTTAATGCTAGATAAACTCGGTTTATCCCTGTCAAGCGGAATAGTTCCAAGCTGTTTTAAAAACCAGCCTAAAACCTTGTTGTCAAACCACTCGATTTTTGATAGAAAAATAGTTTTATTAGGATATAACGCGCCAACGGCAAAAACGTCAGCTTTTCCTAGGTGATTGCAAACGACTATATTTTTTCCTTTTTTAATCAAATTTTCTTTACCGAAAATTTTTACCCTATAACAAACCTTGTAAAATAACCACATAAGCGGTCTAAAAATCCAGTAAAACATAATAAACCTCTAATTAATACGCGCAAGCACGAAATCTACTACTTCATCTGCTGTCATAAAAGTCGTATCAAGATATACGGCGTCCTCCGCCTGACGAAGAGGCGCAAACTTTCTGTGAGAATCGTTATAATCTCTCGTTGCAATTTCTTCTTTAAGCGCCTGTTTGTTAACCGTTTGACCTTTAGCTATCAATTCGCTATAACGCCTTTCAGTTCTTTCTTCAAGCGAAGCGGTAACGTAAAACTTGTATTTTGCGTTAGGTAAAACGTGAGTTCCGATATCTCTACCGTCAAGCACGCAGTCAATACCGCTTGCAATAGCACGTTGAAGCTCTACGAGCTTTTCACGTACGCATTGATGAGCAGATACGGCTGAAGCCTTCATAGAAATTGCGTTTTCACGAATTTTTTCAGAAACGTCTTCATCTCCTAAATACGTTCTTTGACCGCCGTTTAAGTATTTAACCGAAACGTTAACTAAAGGCAGTATTTTTTTAACCTCTTCTTCGCTTTTGCAGTCGACGTCGTTTCTATGAGCAACTAAGGCTACCGCCCTATACATTGCACCCGTATCGAGATACAAAATATTAAGTTTTTTAGAAATTGCTTTTGCTATTGTAGACTTACCGCTTCCTGCAGGCCCGTCTAACGCTATGTTTATCATATGCCACCTACTTTGATTGTATCCCACACGAGTGTGCCGTGGAAAATGCAATTTGCAGGTTAAAGCCACCTGTAAACGCGTCAACGTCCAACACTTCACCGATAAAATACAATCCTTTTATTATTTTACTTTCCATCGTTTTGGGGTTAATTTCTTTAACGGAAACGCCACCGCTTGTTATTACAGCCTCGTTTACACCTCTAAGCGACAAAAAGTCAAATTCTAAATTTTTAACGGTATCAACTAGGCTTTCTCGTTCAGCCGATGTTATTACCGACACTTTTTTATTTTCGGGTATTTTTGATTTTTTAATAACCAAAGGAATAATAGCCTTTGGCAGTAACGCGTCAAGCGCGTTTTTAAGCTCTTTGTTTTTAAACTCAGAAAAATCTCTTAATATACGCTTGTCGAGCGTTAATTTATCAAGCGCAGGCTTTAAATCAATTGAAAACTTAATATTTTTAGAATTACGCCTCGCAAGTAGTGCTGACGCCGTTAATACAAGCGGACCTGAAACGCCGTAATGAGTGAAAAGCATTTCGCCCTGTTCGGTATAAAAAACCTTAGAGTTATCACTAACTGATAATCTAACGTTTTTTAAAGTTAAGCCTTGTAACGGTTTAAAATCTTCGCCCTTAAGGTTAGCTCCGCAAAGCGAAGGATATAACTCTGTTACGGTATGACCAAGCGATTTTGCAAACTCAAAACCGTCACCCGTAGAGCCTGTTGACGGATAGGTTATACCGCCCGTTGCAACCACCACTTTATCGGCAAAATATTCGTTTTTATCGGTTAAAACGCTCGTAACTATACTATCGTTTGCATTGATTTTTAAAGCTATTTCTTTAAGCTTTATATCAACGCCAAGAGAAACCAATTCGCTTTGTAACGCTTTAATAACGTCGCTTGATTTATCGCTTAGAGGAAATACTCTATTACCCCTTTCGGTTTTCAAAGTTAACCCTAAACTTTCAAAAAACTCAATAGTGTCTTTTGGGGTAAACGAGTAAATTGAACTCGTTAAAAATTTGGGGTTAGACACTACGTTTGTAAAAAACTCGTGAACCTCACAATCGTTACAAAGATTACACCTACCCTTACCAGTTATATAAAGTTTTTTACCAAGCTTTTCGTTCTTTTCAATCAACGTAACGTCAAAGCCTTGTCTTTTTTGCAAGATAGCGCATACCATACCCGACGCACCACCGCCGATAACAACTACTTTCATTTAAGAGAAAACCCTTTGAGTTTTAATAAAACGTTTTCGTCCGTTACGCGATGAGTAACCGGCGTAACCGTAACGAAATTTTTAGAGGAAAAATAAACGTCGGTATCAACGTCTTTTTCACTAGGCGGAATAGGTTCGCCTATAAGCTTATAGATAAACTCGCCCGTTTTAATATATCCATCAGTATACTTGCATACACCTGCGGTGCAAAATTCAACTCCGGCAATTTCACAAACGTTCGCGTTTGGAATATTTACGTTTAGCGTGTATTCTCCCGACGATATACTAACGAGTTTGTCGAAAATCTTATCTATAATGATAGCGTTTTCTGAAAACTTATAGTCTTTAAATCCAACGTTTGAAAAGGCAATAGCTGGAAGATTTTCAGCGTTAGCCTCAAAACACGCGTTAACCGTACCGCTGTAGAATATATCACTGCCAAGATTTGGACCTTGATTAATACCAGCAACAACTAAATCAAATCTAGTGTCTAACGTCGTAAGGGCAAACTTAACGCAATCGGCAGGCGTGCCTGATACCGTGTACGCCTCAACTCCGTCAATTACGTCTACAGGTTTTACTTCAATGTTCTTGTGAAATGAAACTGACCGTGAATACCCCGAACGGTTACCCGTTGGCGCAAACACGGTTACGTTATGATTTATTTTAAGAAGATTAGCGAGAGTCAATAAACCCTCGCTAAAAATTCCATCGTCATTACAAAGTAAAATATTCATTATACTGGGTAAATTTTGGTCTTTGCAAGATCAGCATCAACCTTTTTATCTTTAGCAAGACGGTATTTAAAGAAGTTGATTGCAACTTGATTGAAAAGTGCGTAAGACAAAACGTCTTCCTCTTGAGTATAATACTCTTTCATTTCTTCTTTGAACTTCTCGTACTCGTCCTCAATCAAATCAGCAGGACGGCAGGTAACGCGCTCGTCATGCCCAATAACTTTTTTCAAAATTTCAGCATCGGGCTCGCCGATTAATTTACCGTATTCGCCTTTCATAAGCGCTTTAAACTCTTTAGTAACCATCTTATAGCGCTCGTTTTGTAAAATATTAAGAACAGCTTGCGTTCCAACGATTTGAGAGGACGGTGTAACGAGTGGCGGATAGCCAGCGTCTTTTCTAACATTTGGAACTTCAGCTAAGCACTCGCTAAGTTTATCGAGCTTGCCTGCTTGCTTTAACTGCGACATAAGGTTAGAAAGCATACCGCCTGGAACTTGATAAATCAAAGTATTTACGTCAATTCCCCTAACCTTTGGGTTTAATATACCGTCTTTTTCAAGGCGGTCTGCAACCTTTTTAAAATGCTCGTTAATAGGAACGAGTTTTTCAATATCAATACCAGTATCGTATTCAGTATTTTTTAGCGTAGCAATGAAAGGCTCGGTTGCAGGTTGACTCGTACCGTTACCCATTGCAGATAACGCACAGTCAACGATATCACAACCCGCTTCAATAGCTTTAAGATATACCATTTCGCCCGTACCAGTCGTATTGTGAGTATGAAGGTGAATTTTAGTAGAGGGCTTTAATACCTTTTTCATATCTTTAATGATATCGTAAGCGGTGTAAGGAAGTATAATATTAGCCATATCCTTAAGGCAAATATTATCAGCACCCATATCTTCTAAAAGCTTAGCTTTTTTAACGAAATACTCGTTGGTATGTACGGGGCTTGTCGTATAACAAATAGTAGCCTCACAAATTGCACCGTAATCGCCTTTATACTTGTTAATAGCTTTCATTGCGCACTCTAAATTTCTTTCGTCGTTAAGCGCGTCGAAAACTCTTATAACACCAATACCGTTTCTAATAGACGCCTCTACGAACTTTTCAACAACGTCGTCCGCATAGTGCTTGTAACCAAGCAAGTTTTGACCGCGAAGAAGCATTTGAATAGGTGTTTTTTTGATATATTTTTTAAGCGTGCGAAGTCTTTCCCACGGGTCTTCGTTTAAAAAGCGCAAGCAACTGTCAAAAGTTGCGCCACCCCAACCCTCAAGCGAATAAAAACCGATATCGTCGAGCTGTTCGAGCATGGGTATCATCTCGTCAAGGCGCATACGCGTTGCAGCTTGAGACTGATGCGCATCACGCAAAATAGTTTCAGTTATTAATACTTTTTTTGCCATAATTTTCTCCTATAATTAACCGCACATAGCAAGTAATACGCCAGCCGCTATTGCCGAGCCGATAACGCCCGCTACGTTTGGACCCATTGCATGCATAAGTAAGTGATTGTCAGGGTCTGCTTCCCTACCTACGTCTTGTGATATACGCGCAGCCATAGGTACAGCCGATACACCTGCCGAGCCTATAAGCGGATTTACCTTACCGCCAGTTAATTTACACATAAGCTTAGCTACTAATAAACCACCTATCGTGCCCATGCAGAACGCTGCAAGACCTAACACGATAATTTTAATAGTGTCAAGAGATAGGAATATCGAGCCAACTGCTTTAGATCCTACCATAACGCCAAGGAATATAGTAATCGTGTTCATAAGCCCGTTAGACGCCGTTTGAACAAGCCTTTCGGTAACACCTGATTCTTTAAGTAGGTTGCCAAACATCAACATACCAAGTAGCGGTATCGCGTCTGGAAGAATTAAACCAACAACTAAAGTTACGAGTAATGGGAATACGATTTTTTCCACTTTTGAAACTCGCCTTAACTGTTTCATTTTAATCTTGCGCTCTTTTTCGGTAGTTAAAAGCTTCATAATAGGCTTTTGAATAAGCGGAATAAGCGCCATATACGAGTACGCAGCAATAGCTATTGCAGGTAAAAGCTCGTCAGCAAGTTTTTTGGTAACGTAAATTGCCGTAGGACCGTCCGCCCCACCGATAATACCGATAGCACCAGCTTCCGCTGCGGTAAAACCTAAAAGCCTTGCACCTAAATACGTTAAAAATACACCGAGCTGTGCGGCAGCGCCGATAAGCATACTCTTGGGGTTTGCAATTAGCGGACCAAAGTCCGTCATAGCGCCGATACCTAAGAATATAATAGGCGGGAAAATAACCCAGTCAACACCCTTATAGATGTAGTAGAATAAGCCTTGATCTCTTATAACCTGCTCGGTTGATAAGGTAAGAGTATTAACGGCGTATTGCACGTTAGAACCTGATACCATAACCGCATTTTTAGTAAAATACTCACCTAATGCTTCTGCATTCATTTGTTGAGAAAGACCAAAGGTTTGCAAAATTTCATTAAGCGTTCCCCTAGCAACTTCGACGTTTGTTACGCTATTTGTTACGATATAACCCTTCGTACCAAACAAAATTCTGTACGCACCAGGAATATTTACAATAAATATACCAAATGCGATAGGTAAAAGCAAAAGCGGTTCAAACTTTTTAACTATAGCAAGATACACGAGCACGAAGGAAATTAAAACCATCACTATGTTTTGCCAGTTGGCAGTACCATCAATCAAACTGTAAATGCCCGTACTTTGCCAAAGGTTTAAAAGCGCGTCTTTAATCTCCTGCCCGAACGTACCTGAACACAAGGTAAATAAATCGAGCATAATATCTCCTTATTAACCGATAACTGCCATTATATCGCCGGTGTTAACGTTAGAGCCCACAGGAGCTTTAAAGGAAACAACACCGTCACAAGCAGCGCTTATATCGTTATCCATTTTCATAGCTTCTAAAATCAAAATTACGTCGCCTTTTTTAACGGTAGCGCCCTCAGCTACTTTATAAGCTTTAATCATACCAGGCATAGGCGCTTCCATTTTAGTGCCGTTAATAGGACCAGATGCTTGAGGTGCAACGGGTGCGGGTGCAGGTGCTTGAGGTGCAACGGGTGCAGGTGCAATCG
>JAZSMT010000003.1:0-49236 GCA_045536025.1 Christensenellaceae bacterium | reverse complement strand
CGATAAGCAGTTATATAACCATTGCGGTGACGATAGCGTCGAGGATCCACCTGTTCTCATTCCGAACACAGAAGTTAAGCTCGATTGCGCTGAAAGTACTTGGCTGGACACGGCCCGGGAGGATAGGGAGTTGCCGCATTTCATATTCCTCGTTAGCTCAGCGGTAGAGCATCCGGCTGTTAACCGGAGGGTCGTAGGTCCAAATCCTACACGGGGAGCCAAAAAAACACAAGGTAATCACACCTTGTGTTTTTTTGTTTACTGAGATTTAGTTGGACCTACGACACGAAAGCAGTAACGCAGGTAAATTTATTTACCGAGTAACGCACGGAGGGCGCAACGCGTTAAGCAAACAGTATAGTATACTGTTTGTAGCCAAAGCGGGGAGTAATTTATAATTACGACCAGGACCGTAGGTCCAAATCCTACACGGGGAGCCAAAAAAACACAAGGTATTCAAGCCTTGTGTTTTTTACTGCGTAACGGGGTGTGTTACGCAAAACTAATTGTAAAAACAGCGGTTATATGTTACAATATAAATAGAGGTAAAATTATGGATATTGAAAAGAGCCTAAAAGTTTTTGCAAACGACGTATGCGACTGTAATAAAGCGCATACGTTTAATATATTGCATATTTGTATTGAAAAAGGCGCGATAGAAAAATTGCCTTTATTTACCAAGGAGCTTAAAAGCAAAAAGCCTTTTATTTTAGCCGATAAAAACACTTTTGAGGCTTGTGGAAAAGGTGTGTGTGCCACACTAGAAAAAGCAGGCATAAACTATTCGAAATATATATTTTCTATAGATAAAATCGAGCCTGATGAAAAGGCGGTAGGTAGTGCGATTATGCACTTTGACTGCACTTGCGATTTAATAATTGCCGTAGGTTCGGGGGTAATTAACGATATAGGTAAAATTTTAGCAAACACCGCAAAATTGCCTTATATTATCGTTGCAACAGCACCGAGTATGGACGGATATGCCTCGGCAACGTCGTCTATGTCTATGGACGGATTAAAGGTGTCTTTGCCAAGCAAATGTGCAGACGTGATTATCGGGGATATCGACGTTTTGAAAAATGCACCCATAAAAATGCTTCAAGCAGGGCTTGGGGATATGATTGCAAAGTACGTTAGCATTGCTGAGTGGAAAATTGCAAATGAAATAACGGGCGAATATTATTGCGAAAGAATTGCTAGGCTCATAAGAACGGCACTAAAGCGTTGTGTGGATAATGCAGAGGGCTTATTAAAACGCGAAGAGACGGCGGTAAAAGCCGTATTTGAAGGGCTTGTAATAGGTGGCGTTGCAATGGCGTTTGCAGGGGTTTCACGCCCTGCAAGCGGTGTAGAACATTATTTTTCGCACGTGTGGGATATGCGCGGTTTAGAGTTTGGTGCAAAAGTGGATTTACACGGTATTCAATGCGCCGTAGCAACGTATATCGTTGCAGGCTTATATGAAAAGGTTTTAAAAATCACACCCGATAAGCAAAAAGCGCTTGCGCATGCAAAATCGTTTGACTATAAGGCGTGGGCAAAGGAGTTAAAAAACTTTCTTGGTGCGGGCGCAAACGCTATGATTACCCTAGAGGGAAAAGAGCAAAAGTATAGCGTAGAAAAGCACGAAAAGCGCTTAAAAGTTATTCTTGATAAGTGGGATAATATTTGTCAAATTATCCGCGAAGAAATCCCTACGCAAAACGAAATTGAGCGAATTTTAGGAATTATCGGCGCACCGACGACTGCACAAGAAATCGGAATAGATTGTGACGCAATTACAACGCTAAAAGCAACCAAAGATATTAGAGATAAATACGTGCTATCTCGTTTGCTTTGGGATTTAGGGGAGATATAATTTCTCTTAATAAAGAATTTAAATACCTTTACAAAACAAACAAATAGTTGTATAATCAAAGTGAAAATTTAATAACACTAGTTTATAGGGAGTGATAAATATGAAATTAATTATCAAAAACAATTATGAAGAAATGAGTAAATGGGCTGCCGAGCATATTGCAAGCGCCATCAATAACCATAAAGAAGATAGACCTTTCGTGCTTGGTCTTCCTACCGGTTCTTCTCCGCTTGGCGTTTATAAAAAGCTTATTGAAATGAATAAAGCGGGTAAAGTTACCTTTAAAAACGTAGTAACTTTCAATATGGACGAATACGTGGGCTTACCTAGAGAGCACGACCAAAGCTATTGGTATTTTATGCACGATAATTTCTTTAACCATATTGATATTCCAAGAGAAAATATCAACATTTTAAACGGTATGGCTGAAGATTTAGAATTAGAGTGCGCTCGCTATGAAGAAAAAATTGCATCGTACGGCGGAATTGATTTATTTATGGGCGGTAGCGGTGTTGACGGGCACATTGCCTTCAACGAGCCGTTTACCTCGTTAACCTCAAGAACGGGTATTCGTGCGCTTACTGAAGATACCTTGATTGCAAACTCACGCTTTTTTGATAACGACCCAAATAAAGTTCCTAAAACGGCTCTTTCGGTTGGCGTAGGCACGGTGTGCGACTCTAAGCAAGTAATGTTACTTATTAGTGGGCATAACAAAGCGCGCGCATTACGTCATTGCGTTGAGGGCGGTGTTGACCACGCTTGGACGATAAGCGCACTTCAACTTCATAAAGACGGTATCATTGCGTGCGACGAGGCGGCTTGTGGCGAATTAAAGGTAGACACCTACAAATACTTTAAAGAAATTTACAAAAACGAAAAATAAGTTTTAAACAACTATCCACTGGCTTTAGCCGGTGGATAGTTGTTTATACTTGAAAGTTTTTCAAGTGAGTTTTTTGTTTAATAGTGATGAAACATCTAAATTTGTATGCTATAATTTAAACGTTCAAAGGAGAGGGAGATGCAAAACAGTTTTGGTGGCTTTTTAAAACAAAAACGGCAAGAAAAAAATTTAACTCAAAAAGAATTATCCAAGTTATTATTCGTTTCGGAATCGGCGGTAAGCAAGTGGGAAAAGGACGTAGCTCATCCCGATATAGCTTTACTGCCAAAGTTGTGTGAAATTTTAGGCGTTTCTGAGCACGAGCTTATAACGGCAAGTGTTGACAAAAAGGCTAAAGAAGAAAAAGCCCAAGCTAAAAAGTGGAGAACGCTTTCGTTTACTTTGAGTTTGTTTTTCTTTATTGCATACGTCGTAGCACTAATACCATGTTTTATATGCGATTTAGCTATTAATAAAACTCTTAGCTGGTTTTGGATAGTGCTTTCTAGCTTGACACTTTCATTTACCTTTACAAACCTACCAAAAATTATTAAAAAACATAAACTAATTTTAATTCCCTTATCACAGTATTTAGCGCTATGCTTGCTTTTAGGCGTATGCTGTACGTATTCGAACGGCAACTGGTTTTGGATAGCAAGTTTATCGGTGTTATTAGGGCTAGTAATTATATTTACCCCCATATATATCTCAAAATACGGCGTATTTTCTAGAATAAGAAAGTATAACGACTTTGTATCCGTTGCCATTGATTTTATCCTATTAAATATTTTACTTATCGTTATATTCAATTACACTATAGTTAACGGTTTTACAAATTACCCTTGGTATTTGCGTACTGCTCTTCCCATAGTTTTGGGTGTTTATTTGATACTAAACTTACTTTTAAGCGTTAGATTTTTAAAAATAAATAGATTTTTAAAAACGAGCATTATTTTATTTTTAATAAACTTTTTTCTATACGCAATACCGCCGTTTATAAAAGTAAAAAATCCCTCTTTTCAGCGAGAGCTTGACGATGCAAATATACTAAAAGCAGATTTTACTAACTGGCAAGTGAACGGTTGTATTGAAAATAATATAAACCTTATCGTATGTTTGACGCTACTATCAGTAGCAGTAGTCTTTTTACTTGTAGGAATAATTTTACAGCATAAAAAAGAGCACTATGTTTAACGCCTCGTGCTTTTATTATAATTAGTTTTCTAATTGAGACGTGGCGGAAAATACCACTTCTTGATACGCCTAAATAATAGTTACAATATTTTTTAAGCATTTTTATATGACGATATTAAATATATTTTAATTAGTAAACCTATTGTAAATATTTAGCGTTTGTGGTAAAATGTAAAGGCGTTAACGTATCGTCTTGCTTAAAAGATAAGCTCGTCCACGCTAGCTTGCATGCTAAAAGATGCGATAAAGATTACTCTTGTGAAAAAAGGGGATAGAGCCTTCGTTTACAAGGTTTGGTAAGCTTTCTACTAAAACCTTAAGGACTCAAGAAAGTAAAGCTCATTAAATTGCAATTAAGTTTTAATAAAATTTTAGGTAAAATTATGAAAATAGTCGTTTTAGAAAGAGATAGTGTAACCAAAGGCGATATAGATTATTCCGCCCTTAACGCCGTTGCCGACGTTACTTATTACGGCACGGTTGAGCCTGAAGAGGTTATAAAAACCATAGGCGATGCGGACGGGGTTATCGTAAACAAAATAAATATTAATGACGAGGTTATGGAAAAGTGCAAAAATCTCAAATACGTGGGAACTTTTGCAACGGGTTATAACAATATTGATATTGAAAGTGCAAAAAAGCGTGGAATAACAGTTTGCAACGTGCCGGCATACTCAACTGAAGGGGTAGCGCAGTCGACTATAGCATATATTTTATACACTGCAACGTCGCTTGGAAAGTATATTTCCTCTGTCAATAACGGCGATTGGAAAAAATGTAATAACTTTTGCTATTATCCCTACTTTATAACCGAGGTTGCTGGTAAAACCTTGGGAATAGTTGGCTTTGGCAGTATAGGTCAAAGGGTGGCGGAAATTGCAAAAGCACTTAAAATGAACGTTATAGTTTATTCGCGCACTAAAAGAGATAGCGAGTTTGAGTTCGTGTCGCTTGAAGAACTTTTAAAAAGGAGCGACTGGGTGTCCCTTCATCTTCCGCTTACTAAAGACAGCGAAAACGTTATAAATGAAGAAACACTTAAGCTTATGAAAAGCTCAGCCGTTTTAATAAACACGGCAAGGGGTGGACTAATTGACGAAACTGCACTCGCAAAAGCCCTTAAAGAGGGGAAATTGAGGGCGTCTTGTCACGATGTTATTAATTGCGAACCTATGAAAGACGACTGCCCGCTGTTTAAAATAGAAAACTGCTTTATTACCCCTCACGTTGCGTGGGCAGGGAAAGAAACTCGTCAACGCCTCGTTAATATTGCGGCGGAGAACGTTAAAAAATTTATAGAAAAAGTCCCCCAAAACGTTGTAAATAGGTAAGGTTGAAATATGTGGCAAGGCAAATAAAGCCGACGTGTTTTACCGCACGAACAAAGAAATTTAACTATAAAAACCATTAAAAAACGCAAGGAAAACCTTGCGTTTTTTGATTATTAGTATTTAAAATCGTGCGTTTTTGAATTGAGCGCATTAAGATATCTTTTACACTCTATCTTAGCGCTTTCAAGCGATAAACATTTGTAATTTCCACACTCTTTATGTCCACCACCAAAAATCTCACCCTCGTGATTTATCGTTTTTTCAAGCGCAATTTTAACCTCTTTTAACACGGTATCGTTATCAAGGTTTCTAACGAGAAAATAAAAACCCGTTCTGCAACCCATAGGGCCAAAGTATATAACGCTATCGGCGATATCTGAATTTCTTAAATAGGTCGCAAGCATATGTTCGACCGAGTGCATAGTAATATCGTCTAAATAGTCGCCTTGGTTTGGTATGCGCGTTCTTAAATCGTAAGTTGTAATATCTCCGTCAATACGCGATACGTATATGCCCACGCCGATTTTATCGTGGTCGACGGTAAAACTTGTTATTTTATTTATTTTTTTAGTACCCATAAATCAATTATAACACGAATACTGAAAGGTTACAACAATATTGACAAATAAGGTCATATCATAGTATAATATTTATATGGTTAAAAAGCGCGAAAAACCAATTACATCTCGTGAAGAATACGAAAAAAGGTTGAGAATGGTAAGGGTAAAAACGATACTAATAATAACCATTCCGTCGCTGATAGTATTATCTTTACTTGCAATATTGTTTTCGGGCGGTAAAGTGTTGACTATATTCGGCGTAAAAAACTACCAAGGTGTAATAAATATCTTTTACGGCTCTTTTTACGCAATTACTGCAATCGTTATCGTCGTCGTGCTAGCCTTTGCTACCGTTGCATTTATTAAATCGATTATTGCTTTTATAAAAGATTTAAAAAATAGGGATGGGCGTTAATTTTACATATGATACAACTAAAAAGCAGATACTGTAAATGGAGGTTGTTTATGAATGGAAAAAGTAAGTTTTTAACGGCATTAAAAATCATATTTTCAGTAATTTATCTTGCAGTTACTATTTGGCTCGTTTGGGGGCTTGTGGATATTGCCATCTCACCATCGGGCGTAAATTCGCTTGACGTTGCGCTGTATTTAGTTTTTATCGTATTAATATTTGGTTCGATAGGTTATATTTTAAGCTTAATTCCTGCAATTATAGGTCTTATTTATTCATCGGTTAAAAAGCTAGGGAAAGGCAATATTATATCGTTTATAATAGCCGTAATTCTTCCGATTATTACCGAGGCAATTTTAATAATAGTTTGTAATTTATTAGCATAAAATTTAAAAAAAGGAGTTTTTATGAAATCTAATACAAAAGTTAACGTAATTATAACGTCGTGCTTGTTTTTAGCGTTTATTGTATTTACAATACTTGTTAAATTCGTTGACGTTCAGGCGGTGGGTCCAAACGGGTCGGAGGTTGGCTTTGCCAGCGTGAATGGCGCGATTTTTAAAGTGTTTGGTTATAATAAAACCCTTTACGACGTAACTGAAATTTTAGGATACGTAACCTTTTTAATAATTGGCTTTTTCGCCGTACTTGGTCTATATCAGCTTATAAAAGGTAAAAGCATTAAAAAAGTAGATTACAAAATTTTAGTTTTAGGTTGTTTTTACGTGGTTGTATTACTATTTTACATATTGTTTGAGATAATAGTAATAAATTACCGCCCCGTACTTATGGAAGGGGAGCTTGAAGCTTCGTATCCCTCTTCGCACACTATGCTTTCTATTTGTGTAGTGACCTCTGCAATGGTCGTTCTTAGCGAAATGCTTGAAAAGAAAAAAGCTTTGAGGTTAACGTTAGTGATTGTAGGTTATGCGCTTATCGCGTTTACCGTTGCTGGAAGACTGCTTGCAGGCGTTCACTGGTTTACCGATATCGTTGGCGCAATGCTTTTATCGTTTGCGCTTATTATGCTGTTTTACAGCACTTTGGATTTTGTTAAAGAAAAAGTCAAATAAATTAAAAACGAGCAGGAAATGGGCGTGTCCCATAGGGATTTTTAGTCCATAATAAAAGTAAGCACACTATACTTCACTAAAAGTGAAATGTAGTGTGCTTTTCTTGTCCACAAAAAATTGAAACATATTAGTTATATTTTTAGCCTTGTGGCTAAAAGTGATATTGTTTACGCAGTAAACAGTGTAGCCGAGCGTAGCGAACGCCAACTGCGTAAGCAGTTATATTTTAACCTACGGTTAAAGTTATATTATATTTGCCACAACTTTCCCGAAAGGGAAAATAAAACTTTGCGTAGCAAAATATCACTGCTTTTAGCAATACAACTTGCCGATAGGCAAATATAGTTGTGGCGTAGCAATAATTCCTATCGCTACGCCACTAAACTTGCTCGTTTTTTATTTTTATAATACAAGAAATTGAAAACTTGCTTGCAAGGGTTTGAAACTTCGCCGTATTTCAAACTTGAAGTATAAAAACACAAGTTTTTATGCCAAAACGACAGTTTTGTAAAGATTTCACCGTGAGGTAAAAGATTCTTTTATAGTTTATAACGATTTTTTAATTGCTTCAAGAAGCTCACCGTAGCTTTCAAATGCTAAAAGCTCGGGGAAATCTTTTTTAATTTTTTCAGTGCTTCTAAATAAAAAGCCTTTCTTGCTTGCTTTTATCATTTCAAGGTCGTTATAGCTATCGCCAGAGGCTATCGTTTCAAAGCCTACCGATTGAAGGGCTTTAACGGTTGAAAGTTTAGAGTGTTCGCATCTCATTTTATAACCTATAATCTCGCCGTTTTCACCAACCTCAAGCGTGTTGCAAAAAAGCGTGGGGTTGCCGAGCTTTTTCATAAGCGGAGCGCCGAACTGATAAAAAGTGTCACTAAGTATTACAACTTGGGTTATCGACCTTAACTCGTCCAAAAATTCCTTTGCGCCGTCAAGCGGATTAATTTTTTCAATAGTGCGCTCAATTTCTTTAAGACCTAAGCCGTGCTCTTTAAGAATTTTAATGCGGTAAGCCATAAGCTTGTCGTAATCGGGCTCTTCACGCGTGGTAATTCTAAGCTCGGGAATATTGGTTTCTTCACTAAACGCAATCCAAATCTCGGGAACTAAAACACCCTCTAAGTCTAAACAAACAATGTTCATATCGCTACTCATAATAAATCTCCTTTATCGAGGCTATTATATAAAAATTAAGTCCACTTGTCAAACTTTTTGGGCGATTGACTTAAGGCGTTATAAGTTATATAATGAAACTATTATGAATTATCCTCTTTATGAATTTACAAATAGCGAGTTAACGCCTACATCAAAGCATTGAAAAGAACGTCGAACTTTGAGGCGAGCTTGAAAATTTATATTTTGGAATTGGTTACGTTGTAATAGGTTAACCGCCTTATAGGTTGGGTTTTTATGCGTTTTGCGTTTGCAAGTATGGTTTTTACTGAGAGGTTTAAGTAAATAAAAAATTTAACCGCAAGCTAGTATCAGCGATTATTGAAACTTGCCTTAAGTTTTGCTATTGACTTTATAGAAAATTACGGTTATAATATACGTATATATAATACGTATTTTACGGTTTTAAGGGGTTAAACGGTGAAGATTTTGGTTACGGGCGCATTTAACTGTGCCGAAAATCAATTAGATTATATTAAAAATCTCGGTAACGACGTCGTGTTTATGCAAAACGAAAAGGACGAGATTCCTTGCAATGCCGAAGAGATAGAGGGCGTTATTTGTAACGGGCTTTTCCTTTATCACGATATAAAATCGTTTAAAAATCTTAAATTTATTCAACTTACAAGTGCGGGATTTGATAGAGTTCCTATGGACGAAATTTCACGCCTTGGTATAAAAATTTTCAACGCGCGTGGTGTGTACAGTATTTCTATGGCGGAATTTGCACTCACGGGCGTTTTATCACTTTATAAAGAAAGTAGGTTTTTCTTTGAAAATCAGGCTCAAAAGTTGTGGGTTAAAAACCGCAACCTTAAAGAGCTTTACGGTCAAACGGTGTGCGTGATAGGCGCGGGCAACGTTGGCACTGAGTGTGCTAAACGCTTTAAGGCTATGGGGTGCAAGGTAATAGGAGTAGACCTTTATCCAAGACAAGACGAAGCTTTTGAAACTATATACTCGCTTGACAAACTTGACTTTGCTCTTAACGGGGCGGACGTTACCGTTTTAACTTTGCCGTTAACCGAACAAACGCGTGGGCTTTTTAATAAACACAGGTTTTCAGTTATGAAAAACGGTTGCGTATTCGTCAACATTTCAAGAGGTGCGGTTGTTGACGAGGTTGCGCTAGTTAGTGCTCTTCAATCTAAAAAGCTTTACGGTGCGTGTTTAGACGTGTTTGAGGAAGAGCCATTATCCCCCCAAAGCCCGCTATGGGATTATCAAAACGTTATAATAACCCCCCACAACAGCTTCGTTGGAAACAATAATAACGAACGCTTATTTAAACTAATTATACAAAATTTAGGTAAATTATGAAAAGAGTCTTACTAGTGGCAACCCTTCAAAGCCACATTGCACAATTTCATAAACCGCTTATTAATTTACTGCATGAAAAGGGTTGTATGGTCGACGTTGCTGCTCACAATAATCTAGCGGTAAAGAAAAACTTAACCCTTTCTGAGCCCGACCATATTTTTGAAATTCCCTTTTCGCGCTCTCCGTTTAGTTTTAAAAATATAAAAGCGTATAAGGCTCTCAAAAAACTAATTAATGAGAGTGAATACGACGTTATTCATTGCAATACTCCCGTTGGAGGAATACTTACCCGCCTTGCTGGTAAAAAAGCGCGCAAAAAGGGTGCAAAAATAGTTTACCAAGCACACGGTTTTCACTTTTTTAAAGGTGGCTCGAAACTGAGTTGGTTGATATGGTATCCATTAGAAAAGGCTTTTTCTAAGTTAACTGATACGCTTATCGTTATCAACAATATGGATTACGAAGTAGCAACGAAAAAGTTTAAAGCTAAAGCGATTGAGCAAGTTCCAGGCGTTGGCGTTAATTTAAAGCAGTTTACAAACGAGCAATCTGTAAACCTTAAACAAGAATACGCGTTAAACGATAATTGTAAAACGGTATTGTCCGTTGGCGAACTTAACGAAAACAAAAATCAAAAGGTTATTATTAAAGCTTTAGCTCATGCGAAAGATGAAAATATACACTATTTTCTTGCAGGTAACGGACCGCTTAGAGAAGAGCTTGAAGCCCTTGCAAAAAAATTGGGCGTAGATAAACAAGTTCACTTTTTAGGTTACAGGCGAGATTTGATTTCTATTTATAACGCAGTTGATTTATTCGTGCTACCTTCTTTGAGAGAGGGGCTTGGAATGGCGTCGATTGAAGCTATGAGTTTTGGGCTTCCTATCGTTACGTCAAATAGGCAGGGCATTAACGATTATTCGGAAAACGGAGTTTCTGGTTATAAATATGGCCCAAACGATTATGAGGGTTTTGCTGAAGGTATTAAGAAAATACTTTACGACGACGAGCTTAGAAGAAAAATGGGCGAAAATAATAGAATTACCGCTCAAAAATTCTCGCTTGAAAGTTCGATAAACAAAATGTCTGAAATTTATGACGGGTTATTGGAGGATTAATTTGAAAGTAAGTATAATCGTTCCTACTTATAACGTTAAAGACTACGTAGAAGAGTGCGTTAATTCACTAATAAGCCAAACTTATGAAGATATTGAAGTTATTCTCGTTGACGATGGGTCGACTGACGGTAGCTCGGATATTTTAGATAATTTAGAGGGAAAAGACGTTCGTGTTAAAGTTTTTCATAAGGAAAATGGGGGAACGCATTCGGCAAGGAATTTAGGCGTTGAAAAATCGACTGGCGATTACGTAATGTTTATAGACCCTGACGACTGGTTTAGTAAAGATTGCGTTGAAAGCGTGGTAGAAATTATTAAGACTACGGGTGCTGACGTCGTTAAGTTTAATTACGTTAAAGAATACGGCTCGTATTTTGAAAACAAAACGAACAACCTACTTGATAGTAAGCTTTACGTGGATAGCGAGTATAAAAAAATATTGCGTATGAATTTGGGGCTTGTGGGAAGCGAACTAAAAAACATCCAAGATTTTAATTTTTTAGCATCCGTTTGTTTTGGTTGTTATAAAAAAGAAATTATTACGTCAAATTCACTTGCGTTTACGAATATGAAAGAGATAGGCACTTTTTCTGATGGGCTTTTTAATCTCGGTTTCTTGCTAAAGGCAAACAGCTTCTATTATCTTGATAAGCACTTATATCATTACCGCAAAAATAATTTTGCCTCGTGTACGAATACTTATAGAGCTAATTTTCTTGAGAAAAATAAAGTACTATTAGAAAAAATTTACGATTTAGTAAACCCTGAAAGTTTAGGGCAAGATTTTAAGTTGGCGTATGATAATAGGGTTTCTTATTCGGTGCTTGAGCTTTGTTTAAACGTGGTAAAGAATAAAGAGGCGACTTTAAAAAACGGTATAAAAGATTTAAAAATGATAATTAAATCTGAACCATATCATACGTCGTTAAAAGGTTTCAAAGTTAAGTTCTTACCGTCAAAATGGAAGCTTTATTACTGCCTTTTAAAAACCAAATTTTCTTTAGGCGTATATTTTGCAACTAAGTTTATGCTTAAAATGAGAAAGCGAGGCTAGTATGAGTTTTAATCCTTTAATTTCGATAATAATTCCGCTGTATAACGGTTCAAATTACGTTGAAGAAGCGTTACTTTGCGCTATAAATCAAACGTATAAAAATAAAGAGATTATCGTTGTAAACGACGGGTCTACCGATAACGGTGCTGGCAAGGCTATTTGCGATAAATACAGCGAATATATAACTTACGTTGAAAAAGAAAACGGCGGTTGTTCATCAGCGCTAAACTACGGTATACGTAGCGCAAAAGGCGACTTTATATCTTGGCTTTCGCACGACGATTTGTATAAACTTGATAAAATTGAAAAGCAAGTTGAACTTTACAAAAGGCACGGTCTTAACCCTGAAGAAGTTGCCATCAGTAGTTGTGCCGACGTTATAAATAGTGATGGTGAAAAGGTTTTTCATCCACGCAAAAAAAGAAAAGGTTTATTATCGCCTAAAAAGGCGTATAAGCACTTGCTTTTTAACGGTTGTTTTAATGGTTGCGGATTGTTAATTCCTAAAAGCAGGTTTTTGAAAGACGGTTTCTTTAACGAGGAATTGCGTTTCGTTCTAGACTGGAATTTATGGCTTAAATTTGCAATCGGCGGAATGAGCGTTTATATGGACGATAGGGTTTTGGTTAGTAATCGCCGTCATAGCGCGCAAGTTACCGTTAAACAAAAAGAGCTTCACAAAAAAGAAGCCGAATATACAATAAACGAACTTTTTGATATCACCAAAGCTAAAAGCGACGCTTTTTATCTAAAACAGCTTTATTACTTTTGTTATTCAACGAATAGAGGAGATACCTTGCTTATCAAAAGTGAGTTGGATAAAAAGGGCGTTAAGATAAATTTGTTTAAAAAGTTTAGATTAAAAACTAAAATACAATTTAGAAAATTTTTGAAAAAAATCTACCATAAATTAAAATAATTTTTAGGAAAGTATATGATAGCACTATTGCTTGTTTCAGTATCGCCGATAATTATAAAATTTTTAATGGGCGACGTGTCGAAAAATAAATCGAAAAAAAATATATACCTAACCATTTGCGGTTTGTGTATAATTTTCGTCATGGGTTTAAGAAGTAGACTATCAGGAACAGGAGATACTGACTTTTATTATGGCTTGTTTGAAAGGGTAAAAAACAACTCGCAAAATCTATTTAATTATCTTTCTAATATTACTGATGGTAAAGATTTGTTGTTTTCAGAAGTTGGATTTTCGATTTATATTTGGGTGCTTTCAAGAGTCTTTTCGGATGCGCAATGGCTACTTATCGTTTCAGCCGTTATAATGACCGTTTGCACCTTAAAATTTATATCAAAACACTCTGAAGACGTAACTCTTTCTCTCGTAATGTTTTTATGCCTAGGGCTTTTCACCTTTAATATGAACGGTTTAAGGCAATGCTTAGCTATGAGTATATGTCTATTTGCATACGATTTTATTAAAGAGAAAAAGTTCATGCCGTTTGTATTGATTTTAATTCTTGCAATGTCGTTTCACAAATCTGCGCTGATATTTGGGTTTTCATTTTTATTAATATTTGTAAAACCCAAATTAAATCACGTATTAGTTTTCTTAACGGCCCTTGCGCTCTTTATTGCTTTTGCCGACGATATTTCGTTTTTATACGATAGCTTAACTGGCGAAGATTATTCAGGGGGCGAAAGTTTTGATTCGGGTGGTTATATAACCATTTCAATTTATTTGATCATAATAGTTGTTTCGCTTTTATTTAATAAAAATTGGAATAATAGCCAGCTGTTTTTACCATTGCTTTTGACGGTGGTAGGCGTATCTTTGTACGTTATAAGGTACACGTCCGTTCAAATATACGAAAGAATAAGTTATTATTTTTACTATTACACTATTTTACTTTTGCCGTCCGTTATTTCAAAATTTGAAAGTAAAAGTAAAGTGGTAATAAACGCGGTAGTTTCAATATTATCAATTATATTGCTGTGGTATAGAATAAACGGTGGCGTATTTCAAAACTTCACGCTTATTTTTTAAGGAGATGAACAATTTATGAAAGTGCTATGGATAGTTAATATGGTGTTGCCAAGCGTTGCGAAAGAATTGGGAATAAAGACTTCGGCAAGTGGGGGTTGGCTTGTTGATTATTCCAACCAACTTGCTAAAGATGAAAATTTTAAGCTTGCAACTATGACTTATGCAAATGTTGATGCGCCTATCGATTCAGTTGTAAATAATATCAGAAATTTTATTTTTCCTGGGGCAGGCAAAAGATTGCTTTTTAATTCAAAGCAGTGTCTTCGAGATTGTAAAAAAGTTATAGAAGAATTTAAGCCGGATTTAATACATATCCACGGCACTGAATATGCAGTGGGGTATTCAATGTTAAAAGTAAATAATAAAACTCCAGTTTTGTTGACTATACAGGGGATTTTATCAAGAATATCTGAAGAATATTACGGAGGATTAAAAACGCGCGAATTAATTAGTATGTTTAGTATAAAAGACATATTGAAATTTAAAACGCCTTTTTTAGTAAAGGGATTATTTAAAAATAATGCAAAACGCGAGAGGCGTGTTTTACAAAGCGTTAAATACGTAACGGGACGTACTGATTGGGATAAGGCGGTGATGCTCTCTATTAATGACCAACTCAAGTATTATCGATTAAATTATAACGTTCGCGAAGAATTTTACCAAGCTAAAAAATGGAATATAGATGACGTAGAAAAATATACCATTTACGCAGGGGCTTCGTCTTATTCGTTGAAAGGTTTACACGTGTTAATTGAAGCTTTAAAAATAGTAAAAAAGGAATTTCCAAGTGTTAAATTGAAAGTGCCTGGAAGTGCGGCTAAAGATGGTAAATTAATTAACCCGAACAGTTATGAAGAATTTATTATTAAAAAGATAAAAAAGTGCGGACTTGATGAAAACGTGGAATTTATCGGAAGAAAAAATGCAAGCGAAGTTGTTCAGCAGCTTTTAAAGTCAAACGTTTGTATAGTTACTTCAGCTATGGAGGGGGCGTCGGCTACGATATGTGAAGCGATGATGGTAGGAACACCTTGCATATGTTCGTTCCGAGGGGGGATGACTGAACTTTTAAGAGATAAAGAAAGTGGTTTTTATTACGATTTTTCAGAATATTCTGTACTTGCCGAAAGAATAAAAACTGTTTTCTTAGACAGGGATTTGTGTCAAAAATTTTCCAAACAAACTATTAGTGATGCTGAAGAACGACATAACAGAGAAAAAAATATTCTCAATCTTAAACATATATATAATGAAGTTATAGAGGGAGAAAGAAATGCTTAAATGGCAATATGACGTACCGACATTATTAATTTTTTTTACAAGACCAGATACGTTATCAAAAGTTTTTGAAAAGGTGAAAAAGGCGCGTCCTTCAAAACTGTTTTTAGCGTGTGACGGACCTCGCGAAGGAAATGAAAGAGACGTTTTGGCTATAGAGCAATGTAAAAAAATAGTTGAAGATATTGACTGGGAGTGCGAGGTATACAAAAATTATTCAACCGTAAATAAAGGGTGTGGGAAAGGACCTGCAACGGCAATTTATTGGGCGTTTGAACACGTTGATAAACTTTTAATTTTAGAAGACGATTGTGTTGCAGACGATTCGTTGTTTCCCTTTATGGCAGAAATGCTTAATAAGTATGAATTCGATAATAGAGTTGGGGCAATCAGTGGCTTTAATCATTTAAAAAACGTTGATTGCGGTGGAAACAGTTATTGTTTTACTAAGACTGGTGCTACCCTTGGTTGGGGTACTTGGAAACGTGTGTGGGAAAAGTATGATTACAACGTAAAAAACATAACCGACGAATACAATGTTTTATTGTTACGCAAACAGTTTAAAAATAAAAAAGTAGCTTCTCGAAGGATTGGGAGTTGGAAGCAAGCAAATCGTGAAACACAGATAAAAAAAGTAAATTATTGGGATATACAATTTGGGTTTTTAAAATATTCGCAATCTTATTTAACGATAGTCCCCAAAAACAACCTTATCTATAATATAGGCATCGGTGTAGGTTCAACACACACAGAAAACACCGAATATACCAAGTGGAAGCCTGGCAAAATATTGTTTATGCCTACTGAAGCGCTTGAGTTTCCTTTAGCACACCCTGATTGCGTTATATGCAATAATTATTACGATGATAAGGTTTTTAAAATTGTTTACCCTAGCAAATTAAAGAAAGTGCTATCTAAAATTAAAAGGATGATTTTGAAATGAAACAATATAAATCGCTTGATTTGGCAAAATTTATTTGTGCAATATTGATAATTATTTTACATACTGCTCCTTTTTCAAGTTACAGTAAAGTTCTTTCGTTTGGAATTAGAAATATCGTAACGGTGTTTGCTGTACCTTTCTTTTTCGTAACGAGTGGATTTTTATGCTTTAGAAAAGTTGAAAGTCTAAAAGACACAAAAGATAAAAATAGATACGTATTTTCGTATTTGAAAAGATTGTTTGTTATGTATCTTATTTGGAGTGCAGTATACTTCGTTTTTGTTGTTATAAAGTGGACTAGAAAAGAATTTAGCATTTTGAGCGTATTAGAATATATAAAAGATTTTTTCTTTGAGGGAAGTTATTCAACGATTTGGTTTCTACCTGCATTGTTAACGGCAGTACTCGTCGTATATTTGTTAAGTAAGAAACTTAACTATAAGAAAATATTTATAATCTCTTGTTTTATATACGTCTTTACTTTAGGTGGAAGTTCTTATTACGGCTTGGTTTCTAAAATTCCTTTTATTAAACAAATATATGACGTTTATTATAGCTTTTTTGATACTATTAAAAATGGTGTGTGTTTTGGTTTAATATTTGTGTCGATGGGGGCAATGATTTCCGTTAGAAGCGATGAGGTTAATAAATTCACAGCGAAAAGTATAATCCCTATAATCATCTTTGGTTTTTTATACGCACTTGAAGAGTTTGTAGTTGCGAGATTTAATTTTAACTCAAAGGGGGTGGATACGGTTATCTTTTTAGTGCCGTTTACTTATTATTTGTTTAAGTTTGTTTTAAGTTTAGAAATTAAGATTAGCGACAAATGCTGTACACTTTTTAGAAAATGCAGTATTTTAATGTTTTTAACTCAAAGAATTCCGTTGAGTATAATTGATTTGTTTCTACAAAATACAATCGTAGCAAATAATTCAATGGTTCATTTTGCAGTAGTTTTAATTTCTACTTTAGCAATATCTTATCTCATTATTATCTTATCAAAAAAAATTAAAATATTTAAATTGGCATATTAAGATTATGAATAAAACTGAACTTACAAAAATTCAAGATTACGTTTATAATATATTTGTAGAATTTGATAGAGTGTGTAGAAAGCACGGTCTTAAATATTCAATGGAGGGAGGGACGCTACTCGGTGCGGTAAAATATCAAAATTTTGTTCCTTGGGACGATGATATTGACGTTATCATGCTCAGAAAAGATTACGAAGAATTTTTGAAAATTGCGCCGAGCGAGTTAAATTCAGATTATTTTTTGCAATCTTTTAACAACGTTCCAACCTTTCCGTTAAACTACGCAAAATTGTGTTATAAAAAATCTAACATTTACGATTACGAGTATTCGCATATCAGTAAAATGAATCATGGAATTTTTATCGATATTTTTCCTATTGATAACGTTGTTCCACAAAAACTGAAAAAACATTGTAGTAAGGTAGGTGTTTTAACGGGGGCAAGAAAAACAAAATTAAAAGTTAAGATAGGCGTATTACCAAAATTTAAGAAAATAGCTTATAAACTTTTATCATTACTTCCAATGAAAACGTTGTGCAAACTCATAAACAAAACTTGTACGAAATATAACGACAAATCTACGGGATATAGGTATGAGATATGCAACTCTAACAAAAAATTCAAACCGCTGAAAAGTGATATATATGAAAATTTAACCGAACTTAAATTTAGAGATAGAAATTTTTATGCGGTGAGCAAGTATGACGAATTTTTGAGTTCACGTTTTGGTGATGATTATATGGAAACTCTTCCACCAGAAGAAAAGCGTAAACCGTCGCATTGCTCAAATATAATTATTAGCGAGTAAAATTTTATGAATAAAAAGTCGTTAGGAATAATTCTATCATACCTATTAATCGTTATCGACATTGCCGTTGGTATATTATTCGTTCCATTTCTATTAAAGTCTTTAGGCGATCAAGAGTATGGGCTTTATAAACTTATGTTATCAACAGCGTCATATTTATCGGTGTTGGATTTTGGTATTGGCGGAACGATTACGCGATACGTTGTAAAATTTCGCACGGTAAAGAATAGAAGGGATGAAGAAAATTTCCTTGCAATGGGCTTTTTAATTTATGCGATACTTGCGTTATTAGTTATAGCTTTTGCTGTGGGAATAGCGTTTTTAATCCCCAATATTTACGCCGTATCTATTACTCCTGAGCAATATAATTACGCTCAAACAATTTTTATGCTTGTTTGCGCACAAACCGCTGTGGCATTGTTTAACCACGCTTTTAACGGCTTGCTTTTAGCGTATGAAAAATACTCCTATCAAAAAATTGTTAGCATAGTAAAAATATTTTTAAGAGTTTTACTACTTGTTGTTTTAATATCTTCGATAAAATCGGCGATGTTAATAGCGATAGTAGATTTAGCGCTATCAGTTTTGCTTGTTATTGTTAATTACGTGTTTTGCAAAACTAAACTCAAATGTAAAATTAAATTACACGGATGGGATTGGAAGATTGCAAAGGAAGCTGGTGTATTTACGTTAGCTATTTTATTACAGTCGATAATAAATCAATTCAACTCTAACGTAGACAATATGGTTTTGGGTATTTTCGTTTCCACCACAGTCATTTCAATGTATTCGCTCGTACTACAACTATTTAATATGTATAGCAGTTTGTCAACGGCTATTTCCTCAATTTATTTACCCTCGCTTAGCAAAGCGGTTTTTGATGGGGAGAGTGACGAGCAAATTACTGAAAGAATTATAAAACCAAGCCGTATACAATTGGTTGTTTTGTTGCTCGCACTTACGGGTTTTATTTTATTTGGTCGCCATTTTATAGAAGTTTGGGTTGGCGAAGAATATATGCAAGTATATCTTCTCAGTTGTATTATATTGATTTCTGCAACTTTAGAACTTTCTCAAAATACCATAACGGCTATATTAAAAGCAAAAAACAAATTGCACGGAAAGACTTTAATTTTAGGATTATCAACGATAGGAAATGCAATTTTAACGTTTGTACTCGTTCCTATTATCGGAGCGCTAGGTGCTACGATTGGTACGGCTTTTTCATTAATTTTCGGATACGGATTAGCGTTAAATTTGTATTATCACTTTAAAGTAAACATCAATATGATTACTTATTACAAAAAAACTTATAAGGGAATATTATTAGGTTCAATTATCGCTTGTGCAATTGGTATACCTATAAGCTTATTTATTCCTTTATACGGTTGGATTGGTTTTATTATTAAGGCAGTGATCTATTCGATAATATATTTTGGAATAATATTCGTTATTGGTTTTAACAAGGACGAAAAAGAAACTATAATAAAAGTTTTCAAAAAAGCGTTTAAGAAAAAGGAGAGCAAAATATGATTATATTTATAGCTTTACTTTTTATACTTGCACTATATAAATGTAAGCCGAAGTTTAATAAAGGGTTTTACGAGGATTATTCTTCAATCAATCAAACTCGCTCGATAAACGGTATTTGCATAATGTTAATTTTACTTAGTCATACCTTTGCAAAAGTTTCAGCGGGGGACGTTTTTGATAAGTATACGAACCTATGCGAATATTTTTAGGATAATTTGTAATTGTTTCACTGTTACTAACTTATCTAGCAGACCTTTTGTTCAAAGAGGGCGAAAGTTTTATTAAATTAAGGAATAAGAAAAATGAAGGTTAAACAAATATTAAGTTTTAGAAACGCTTACGACGAGTTTTTTGCGATATTACGCCGCGCGCACATGAAAAGACTAGTAAGGAAACTCAAGAAATCTCAAACGCAAAAACAAGTCCTTACTAAATCAATGAAGAAAGAAGCAAAAGCGTTTTGGTCAAATTATAAATCCGTTCCATTAATTTATCATAATTTTTACACGGAAATGTATGGCGAATTTTTTAAAGAATATATCCCTGACGAAATTTATTACAATATTATTCAGCCATATTTTAATAGTTACAAATTATCTAAAGCTATAGATAATAAATGTTATTACCATAAAATGTTTGCTGGTGTCGCTCAGCCCAAACTTGTAGCTTATCGTTTAAATGGTTTTTGGTACGTGGACGATAATATGTGCAACGAATTAGATGCATATAATTTTGTCGCTAAGGAAGAAGAGGTTTTTATAAAACTTGCAACTGATAGCGGTGGTGGACACGGCGTTAAATATTTAAATTGTGAAGGACTTACCTTTGAAAAATTTTTAAGCGCGTTAAAAGGTTTTAAGGGAGACGTTGCTATTCAAAGAGGAATAAAACAACACGAGGCGTTATCAAAAATCAATAGTTCTTCAGTTAACACTATTAGAATTATTACGCTATTAAAGAAGGATGAGACAGTGGTTCTTTCAGCAATTTTGCGCATGGGCGTTGGTGATTCTAAAGTTGATAATAGCAGTAGCGGAGGATTGACCGTAGGTATAACGCAAGACGGAAAATTGAAAAAAACAGCTTGTGCAGAAAAACGAAAACTTATCAATGAGCACCCGTCGAGTGGCGTAGTGTTTGACGGTTATGAAATCCCATCGTTTAGCGAAGCTGTCGAGCTTGTTAAAAAAGCAAGCCGTATGGTTCCACATTTTAGGATGGTTGCTTGGGACGTTTCGATTTTGAAAGATGGAACTCCCGTATTGATAGAGGCAAATCTTTATGATGGGCAATTGGATTCTCATCAAATACATAACGGGCCTTTATTTAAAGAAGATACAGTAAAAATATTAGACGAAGTTTTTGGTAAATAATAAAGTGGGGAGAAAATAAAATGTCACTTTTTAAAGATAAAACGTTACTTATAACTGGTGGTACGGGTAGTTTTGGAAACGCCGTGCTTAACCGCTTTTTAAAAACCGATATCGGTGAAATTAGAGTTTTTTCACGCGACGAGAAAAAGCAAGACGATATGCGCCACGAATATCAGGCAAAAACACCTGAAGTTGCCGATAAAATCAAGTTTTATATAGGCGACGTTAGGGATGTGCAGTCGGTAAAAAACGCTATGCACGGCGTTGATTATATATTCCACGCCGCTGCGCTTAAGCAAGTTCCTTCTTGCGAGTTTTTCCCGATTGAAGCGGTAAAAACTAACGTTTTAGGCACGGAAAACGTCCTTAACGTAGCAATAGCTGAAGGCGTAAAATCTATAATTTGTTTATCGACTGACAAGGCGGCATACCCCGTTAATGCTATGGGTATATCAAAAGCGCTTGAAGAAAGAGTTGCCGTTGCAAAATCAAGAACGGTATCACCTGAAAAAACCAAGATTTGCTGTACTAGATACGGCAACGTTTTGTGTTCAAGAGGCTCTGTAATTCCCCTTTGGATAGACCAAATAAAAAGTGGCCAACCTATCACTTTAACCGATCCTAATATGACTAGATTTATAATGTCGCTCGACGAGGCGGTTGACCTTGTTTTATTTGCCTTTGAGCACGGCGTAAGCGGTGATATACTCGTTCAAAAAGCGCCCGCTTGTACTATAATGACGCAAGCGCTTGCAGTATGCGAGCTTTTCGGTGGCAAAAAGGAAGATATCAAAATCATAGGTATTCGCCACGGCGAAAAGATGTTTGAAACTCTTCTTACCAACGAAGAGTGTGCTAACGCGGTTGATCTTGGAGAGTTTTATCGCGTTCCTTCGGACAATCGTGGGCTTAATTACGACAAGTATTTTAGCGACGGTAATATAGAAAGAAATACCCTTCGCGAGTTTGATAGTAACAATACCGAGCTTTTAACCGTTGAGGAGGTAAAAGCTAAGCTTTTAACCCTTGATTATATCAAGGAAGAACTTGCAAAGTTAGGTAAGTAAAAGTAAAAATTAGCAAGTGTTGACTTGCCTAGGTAGATAAATGAAGATTTTAGTAACCGGCGCAAAGGGTTTCGTGGGTAAAAACCTAGTTGAAAGCCTTAAAGCCATTAAAGACGGTAAGGATAAAACCCGCCCAAATCTTAAAATTGAAGAGATTTACGAATACGATATCGACGGCACGCCCACCGAGCTTGAAAAGTACGCTAAAAATTGCGATTTTTGTTTTAATTTAGCAGGCGTAAATCGCCCTCAAAATCAAGAGGAGTTTATGCAAGGCAATTTTGGCTTTGCAAGCACGCTACTTGAAATGCTTGAAAAAAACTCAAACAAATGCCCCGTAATGCTTTCGTCGTCTATTCAAGCAACGCTTATCGGAAGATACGCGGATGGCGAATACGGAAAGAGCAAAAAAGCGGGGGAAGAACTGTTTTTCGAGTACGGCAAAAAAACGGGTGCTAAGGTTTACGTATACCGTTTTCCAAACCTCTTTGGCAAGTGGTGTAAACCTAACTATAACAGTGCCGTTGCTACTTTTTGCAATAATATAGCAAACGGTTTAGATATAACCGTAAACGACCCGTCGGTTGTGCTAGAACTACTTTATATTGACGATTTAGTGGGTGAAATGCTTGACCTTTTAGAGGGGAAAGCGCACCGCTGTGATTATGACGGGTTGACGCCCGTTGATAGCGAAAGTGGTAGATATTGTTACGTTCCCACTACTCATAAAGTAAAACTTAAAGAAATCGTTGAGCTTTTATACGCGTTTAATGAACAACCTAAAACGCTCGTTATACCTGAAATTCCAGACGGTAGCTTTGCTAAAAAATTGTATTCGACTTATCTATCCTATCTACCCAAAGAAAGGGCGATATTCGACCTTAATATGAACGTAGATAGTAGAGGTAGTTTTACCGAGCTTATAAAAACGGTAAACTGCGGTCAAGTATCAATAAACATTTCAAAGCCAAGTATAACCAAAGGTCAACATTGGCACCACAGCAAATGGGAGTTTTTTATCGTCGTTTCAGGGCACGGTTTAATTCAGCAAAGAAAAATCGGCTCGGACGAGGTTTTAAACTTTGAAGTTAGCGGTGATAAAATTCAAGCCGTGCATATGTTACCTGGTTACACGCATAACATAATAAATTTATCAAGCACGGAAAATCTCGTTACCGTTATGTGGGCTAACGAGCAGTTTGACAAAAATCACCCCGATACTTTTTTTGAAATAGTAGAGTAATTTTATGGAAATTTCTAAAGAGCATAAGCTTCTTCTTAACTTAATAGCAATGAGCGTAAACGATAATCCCGAAGAGCTTATACTCTCCGATGAAGAGCTTTCAGGCGTTGATTTTGTAAAGGTAGCAAAAGAAAGCATTTATCAAGCGGTAACCGTTCAAGCTTTTAACTCGGCGTACGTTTACAAAAACTATATACCTCAGCCCGTTTACAATAAATGGCAAGAGTTTGCCGTAGGTGCAATAACGACTAATTTCAAAGCGGTTAAAGCGCAAGAAGAGCTTGTCAGTTTACTTGAAAACAACGGCTTTGAATACGCTATTATTAAAGGAACTTCGGCATCAAGTTATTACAACGCGCCTTTTGATAGAAAACTTGGCGACGTTGACTTTCTGATAAACCCAAGCGACCGAGAGGGTATAGAACGGTTGCTTATTGAAAACGGCTATCAAAAAGACTCGATGGCGCATATTAGCCACGTTGTATTTAAAAAGCCAAACGCCCATCTTGAAATGCACTTCGAGGTTGCGGGCTTGCCCGAAAACGAACATAAACAAACGGTAAGAGAATTCGTATCTCCCACCGTTGAAACGGCGGAGAACAAAACGATAGAGGGCAGTAGCTTTAAAGCGCCCCTAGACCTTTATCACGGCGTTATAATACTTCTTCACACCCAGCACCATTTATTAGGCGAGGGACTTGGGCTTAGGCATTTATGCGACCTAGCTACTTTCGTTGAAAGAACTCACGACCAGCCGTTTTGGGCGGAGAGCCTTATACCTTTTACAAAAAAGATAGGGCTATATAAGTTTCTTTCAGTTATGGTAAAAACTTGTGTAAAATATCTAAAAATTTCAACCCCTATCTGGCTTGAAGATTTTGTAGCTCCTACCGCTGAAGAGATTATAAAAGACGTGATATCTAGCGGTAATCTTGGTTATAAAGACGAGGTTAAAGCAAGTAGCGGAGCGCTAATTGCGAAAAAAGGAAACAAAAAGCGCGGTGCTATATCCACGCTTGCAATATCCCTCCATAAGGCGGTTTTACTTAAATATCCCATAGTCAAAAAGGTTTGGATATTATATCCATTTGTGTATACTTTCAAAGCAATTCAAAACGTTTTGAGGATGATATTTGGAAAAAGAACTTCCCTAACTAAAATGATACCCGAGGCTAAAAAAAGGCAAGCCTTATACGATAAACTTGACGTTTATAAAACCAAGGAGAATTAATATGATAAAACTTGATTATTCTGACGTAAAATTTAAAAACGACGGTAGACTTAAACTATTAATTATAGTTGGTACGCGCCCCGAAATAATAAGGCTTTCGGCTACGATAACAAAATGCCGTGAGTATTTTGACTGCATACTCGCACACACCGGTCAAAATTACGACTATAACTTAAACGGGGTATTTTTTAAAGACTTAAATCTTCTTCCCCCCGATACGTATATGGATGCGGTAGGTGACGATTTAGGCTCGACTATAGGCAACATTATAAACTGTTCGTATAAGCTTATGGCTGAAATTAAGCCCGACGCATTACTCGTTCTTGGCGATACTAACAGCTGTTTATCGGCAATCCCCGCTAAAAGACTGCATATCCCCATTTTTCATATGGAAGCAGGCAACCGCTGTAAAGACGAGTGCTTGCCCGAAGAAACCAACCGCCGTATCGTAGACGTTATCTCAGACGTGAACTTAGCATACAGCGAGCACGCAAGAAGATATCTTGCCGACACAGGGCTTCCCAAGGAAAGAACCTACGTTACCGGCTCGCCGATGGCGGAAGTTTTAACAGGCAATCTCAAAGAAATTGAGGATAGCGACGTTTTAAAGAGGCTTAATCTTAAGGCTAAAAACTATATATTACTGTCTGCGCATAGGGAAGAAAATATCGACACTGAAAAGAACTTTATATCCCTTTTCACAGCGATTAACAAAATGGCTGAAAAGTATGATATGCCGATACTTTATAGCTGTCACCCAAGAAGTAAAAAGCGTTTAGAGCAAAGCGGTTTTAAGCTCGATAAGAGGGTTATTTGTCAGCAACCACTTGGCTTTAACGACTACAATAACTTACAAATGAACGCTTTTGCGGTTGTTTCGGATAGTGGAACGCTCCCAGAAGAAAGCTCCTTCTTTACAAGCATAGGAAAGCCTTTCCCTGCAGTTTGCATAAGAACGTCAACCGAACGCCCCGAAGCGCTTGACAAGGCTTGTTTCATTTTAGCAGGCATTGACGAAGAGGGTTTACTTCAAGCGGTAGAAACGGCTGTTAAGCTCAATAAAAACTCTTTTAACGGCATACCCGTTCCCGATTATACCGATCTCAACGTTTCGACAAAAGTTGTAAAACTTATTCAATCGTACACCGGCGTTGTTGATAAAATGGTTTGGAGGAAGTATTGACACTATTTATTTTGTAACATATAATATAGATAAAGAAGGAGGTATTTATATGAAACAATTTGTTAAAGCAATGAACGATCTTCCATTTATATTAAAACTTATTCTTTGTATTCCTGCGCTCGATATCGTTTGGGCGGTATACAGAATAGTTAAGGGCATCACCAAAGAAAGCCTCGTTCAAATTATCGTAGGCGTTTTATGGATAGTTCCCGGTGCAGTATTTTTATGGCTCGTTGATATTATAGGCGTGCTACTTTATAAAAAAGTTCCGCTTAGCGACTTATAAAATAAATAAAACCTTGCCTCGTGGCAAGGTTTTTTATTGCTTAAATTTTAGGAAGCTTTTCAAGTGCGATATTAATTTCTTCGTCAGTTGGAATATAGTCTTTCATAATACCGTCGTTAAACTTTTGATAGGAATACATATCAAAGTAACCAGTGCCCGTCAAGCCGAATACTATTGTTTTTTCCTCGCCTGAGGCTTTACACTTTAAAGCCTCGTCGATAGCGACTTTTATAGCGTGTGAACTTTCAGGGGCTGGGAGTATGCCTTCAACTCTTGCAAATTGCTGTGCCGCCTTAAAGACCTCAGTTTGCTCTGCCGATCTTGCCTCCATTAAGCCTTGATCGTAAAGTTCTGAAAGCGTTGACGTCATACCGTGGTATCTAAGTCCGCCTGCGTGGCTAGCAGAAGGTATAAATCCGCAACCCAAGGTGTACATCTTAGAAAGGGGGCAAACCATGCCCGTGTCGCAATAATCGTAAGCGTATTTACCGCGCGTTAGGGTGGGGCAAGATGCAGGCTCAACTGCAATAAAATGATAATCTGCCTTTCCCTCAAGTTTTTCCACCATAAACGGAGCGATTAAACCGCCAAGGTTAGAGCCACCACCAGCACAGCCGATAACGATATCAGCCTTAACGCCGTATTTATCAAGTGCGGATTTAGTTTCTAAGCCGATAACCGACTGGTGAAGTAGCACTTGATTTAAAACGCTACCTAAAACGTAACGATAGTTAGGCTTTGATAAAGCCACCTCAACGGCTTCACTTATAGCGCAACCGAGCGAGCCTGAAGTTCCTGGGAATTCCGCGTTGATTTTCCTGCCTATCTCGGTAGTCATCGAAGGCGATGGGGTTACGTTTGCGCCGTAAGTTCTCATAACTTCGCGCCTAAACGGCTTTTGCTCGTACGAGCATTTTACCATATAAACGTTACACTCTAAGTCAAAATACGAGCACGCCATTGAAAGTGCCGTTCCCCATTGACCTGCGCCCGTTTCGGTAGTAACGCCTTTTAAGCCTTGCTCTTTAGCGTAATAAGCCTGTGCGATTGCAGAGTTTAATTTGTGCGAGCCAGAGGTGTTGTTGCCCTCGAATTTATAATAGATTTTAGCAGGCGTTTGAAGTGCCTTTTCTAAGCAATACGCTCTAACAAGCGGTGCAGGGCGATACATCTTATAAAAATCAATAATCTCATTAGGAATATCTATATACTTAGTGGTATCGTCAAGCTCTTGGCGAGCAAGCTCGTCACAAAACACCTTTGAAAGTTCTTCAAAGGTAATGGGCTTTAACGTTTTAGGGCTGAGTAGAGGTGCGGGTTTTTTATCCATAAACGCCCTAAGGTTTAACCATTTTTTAGGCATTTCACTCTCTTCAAGATAAATTTTATAAGGTATTTTTTCTTCCATAACAACTCCTTTTAGGGCAAAAGGTATAAAAAAACCTGCCCCTTGCTAAATGCTGGGACAGGATACAATATAACCTGTGGTGCCACCCGGCTTGGCGTAAAACCTACGCCCACTTTACGCATACTAATATATGCAGGACCTTTGTTTACGAAGCGTTATCTCCGTCGCCCATACTAAGCGTTAATTGCGCCTTTCCGTTTGCCCTCGAAAGCCCATTCAATACCGCGTTTTCCGTTGCAATCACACCACCTGCAACTCTCTGTGCGAAAAGTAACGATACCTACTTACTCTTTCTCATCGGTTTTTTAAATAATACCACGAACTTAATTTATTGTCAAGCGTTTATTGCCTCAATAAGCTTTATAAGGCAGGGCTCGAATTTAGCGCCGTACCAATGCGATTTATCGTCTGCGGTGTATTTAATACACTCAACCGTATAATCGGCTGCAATTTTTGATGCGGTAACTGCGTCAATTCCCTTAAAATACGCGCCCGCAAAAGCCGAGGCGTAAATGTCGCCCGTGCCGTGGCAACTGTTTGGTAAAAGTTCGTGCTTATAATAGTTTAATTTGCCGTTTTCATATACTACAACGCCCGTAAACCCCTTTTCGTAAGAAACGCCCGTTAATACTACTGCCTTCGCCCCTATATCCGTAAGAGCTTTTACAACCTTTAATATATATTCTTCTTTATATTCAGTTTTATATTCAATGCCCGTTAAAAAGCAAGCCTCAGATAAATTTGGAAGTAAATAGTCAGCCTCCTTAACAAGGTCTTTCATCTTTTCAACGTAGTCACTATTAAAAATGGGATATAGCTTGCCGTTATCAGCAAAAGCAGGGTCTACTATAAGCTTTGCGCCATTTTTTAAAAGAGGTAAAGCGTAGTTAACTATATAATCTACTTGTTCTTTACTGCCAAGATATCCCGTATAAATTCCGTCAAAACAAATACCCTCGCTTTTCCAATGGCTAAAAATAGCGGGCATATCGCTTGCTAAATCGCGGAAGGTAAAGCCTTTAAATCCTGCCGTATGCGTTGATAAAACGGCGGAGGGAAGTATACACGTTTCAATTCCGCACGCCGAAAGTATAGGAAGTGCCACCGTAAGCGAGCATTGACCTACGCACGATACGTCTTGAATAGTTAAAATCTTAGGGTAATTCATATATAATCCTCACTTTTTTATTTACATTATAACTTCAATGTGATATTATTAAAATAATCAAATAAAGAGTTTTTTTTATAACCAGATGAAGAAGTATTACAGTTTGTATGAAAAATTAAAAACGGCTATCGTGTCGGGCGAGTATAAGGCAGGGGATAAACTGCCCTCTAAGCGCGTAATGGCGGATATGACGGGGTATAGCCAAATAACGGTTGAAAACGCCTACGGCATATTAGAGCAAGAGGGTTATATTATTCCCAAACAGCGTAGCGGTTATTTCGTGTGCGAAATTAACCCTCTTTCAAGGCATGAAACGGAGGCTGTTAAAAGAGTTAAGCTTAAAGAGCCAAATCCTAGTGGCAACGAGGCGTTTGAATACTCTCTTTGGTTTAAAACGGTAAGAAAGGTAATATCTGAAAGAGATAAGGAGTTGTTTATCAAAGCGCCTACGGCAGGCTGTGCGGTGCTTAGAAACGCAATATCCGATTATTTATTTAGATATCGTGGCATTTCCGTTCAGCCTGAGCAAATTATAATAGGCTCAGGCTCTGAACAACTTTACGAAACGGCGATAAAAATTCTTGGAAGAGATAATGTTTATGGGATAGAAAATCCATCGTACAAGCAAATTGAGATGGTGTATCGGCAAGAGGGGGTTAAGGTTTGCCACCTTAAAATGGGTGTGGACGGAATTATAAGCGAAGAACTATCCTCACGCGTTTTTGACGTTTTGCACGTTACCCCCTTTAACAGTTATCCGTCGGGCGTTACTGCTAACGTTAAAAAAAGATATGAATATCTTTCTTGGGCGAACAAAAACCAAAGCTATATAATAGAGGACGATTTTGCAAGCGAGTTTTTTATCCCCGGTAACCCCATTGAAACGCTATATAGCTTAAGCGGTGGGGAGAGGGTAATTTACATTAATACTTTTTCAAAAAGTTTGTCAGCGTCGATGAGAGTGGGGTATATGATACTTCCAAAAAATCTTTTATCTATATATAATAATAAACTAAGCGGTTTTTCTTGCTCTGTGCCCGTGCTTGACCAGTACGTTCTTGCAGAGTTTATAAATAGCGGTAGCTTTGAGCGCCACTTAAATAGAATTAGAAGGAAAATAAATAGAGTATGATTAAAGAAATTAAGCCTATTGCTTATATTAAAAACGGTTTTAAGGATAAGTTCGGTATACCGCGCCAAAGCGGTAAAGCCGAGGTTTTATCTACCATAGTTTTTGAAAGGGAATTTCAAAGCGAGGTTGCGGTAAAAGAGCTTGACGGATTTTCGCATATATGGCTAATATTCGGTTTTTCAAAAACGGAGGGCAAATACTCGTTAAGCGTTCGCCCGCCTAGGCTTGGTGGAAACAAAAAGGTGGGGGTGTTTGCCAGCCGTTCGCCTTTTAGGCCTAATTCACTCGGGCTTTCGTCGGTTAAGCTTGAAAGGGTTGATAAAGGTTCTTTAATAGTTTCGGGTGCAGACCTTTTAGACGGAACGCCCATTTACGATATAAAGCCCTATTTAACCTTTACAGACTGCCATTTAGATGCTAAGTGCGGTTACGCCAAGGAGTTTTTTGATTATAGCTTAAAGGTTGAAAATGAAGAGCTTTTAGACGGGCTTGACGAAAAACTTAAAAAAGATATTATTAGTTGTTTAGCGTCAGACCCAAGACCGTCTTATCAAGAGGATAATAAGCGCGTTTACGGTATGAGCTACGGTGGTTACAATATCAAGTTTAAAGTTGACGGCGACACGCTTTTCATTACAAACATAGAATAAAAAAGACTGCTTTTGTCGAGTCCCTACAAGGGATTCGACAACTAAATAAATCCTTGCGGATTTGTTATATTTGCTAACGCAAGTGATATTGCTACGCAGTTATATTTGCCTAACGGCAAGTTAAGGATTTATTTAATATAACTTTGACTGTAAGTCAAAATATAACTTTTAGAATTACTCTAAAAATATAACTGTTTGCTATGCAAACAATATCACTTTACTTAAAACTTGTAATATGGTATAATAAATTTATGAGTGAAAGTGTTTTAAGAGAAAAAGCAAAAGAGTTTGCTAAAAATATTGTTTTTATTACAAAAGAAATTAAGTCTAACAAAAAAGAAAGTGTATTAACTAATCAACTTTTACGTTCTGGAACAAGTATTGGTGCAAATATCCACGAAGCACAATATGCACAAGGAACGGCTGACTTTATTTCAAAACTTGAAATAGCATTAAAAGAGTGTTTTGAAAGTGAATATTGGCTAGAACTATTATTTGAAACAGGCTATTTAGAAGAAAATCAATATAAAAAACTTAATAATGACTGTGGTGCAATACGAAAAATGTTAATTTCTTCGTGTAAAACACTTAAAGAGAAAAAATAAATGAAACTCGACTTTTCATAAGTCGAGTTTTCTTTTACCACGCAAAACTACTTGATAAAATTTTTTATAAGTGTTATAATAATTATGCCAAATCAATTTCATAACAAGCAAAAGTAGGGATATTTTCTTTTTTTAGAGATATTTTTACTTATTTTAAGCATACTAAAAATCAATGAATTTGATAAAATGCAAATTCCATCAGGTTTTTAGTATGGTTATCCTTACTTGCTTGAAATTGGTTTGGCGACTATCGGAGTTTGCGTTTTTGTGCGTTTACTTCGGTAGGCGCACTTTTTATTTTATACTTTATTTTTGGAGGAAAAAGAAAATGAAAAAAATTGTAACTCTTTTACTTACTGCTTTAATGTTGTTTTCTACATCATTAACTTTGACTGGTTGTCTTGACGCAACTATATCCGATACACAACAAAGCGCATCGAATAATGTCAACGCTACAATGGGCGAACGAATGGCATTAGCATCAGCTAAAAATTACTTACGTGTTAGCGCATTTTCAAGAAAGGGGTTGATTGAGCAACTTGAATTCGAAGGTTATACAACCGAAGAAGCAACTTATGCAGTAAATAATTGTGGAGCAAATTGGAAAGAACAAGCAGTAAAATCAGCAAAAAATTATTTAAAAATTATGCCATTCTCAAAACAAGAATTAATTGAGCAGCTTGAATTCGAAGGTTATACAACTGAAGAAGCAACTTATGGTGTTGAACAAGCATATAAGTAAAAGGTGTAGCACACTATACTTTGCCTTGCAAAGTCGTGTGTTTTTGCATCGCAAAAAGAAAGACTAACGAATTTTCGTTAGTCTTTTATAATGTCAAAAAAATCCCTAAGAGTGACGCACTTTTCAAGCAGTCTTTTTAACTTGTTATTCTTTATCCGAACTATCTTCAGTAGTTTCTTCTACCGTTTCTTCAGTAGTTTCTTCTACCGTTTCTTCGGTAGTTTCTTCTTGGTTTTCGAGTTGAGCCTCTTCGATTTCTTCAACCGTTTCTTCAAGGTCTTCGGTTATTTCAACCGATTCATCAATTTGCGAAGCTACGTCGTAATCGTATTCCTCGTCGTCAGTTGCAAGTGCGATTTTCGCTTTCTTTTCAGCAATCTTTTTAAGAACTTTTTCACGAGTGTTTTTGTCAAAGCCCGAATTCTCTTCGTAGTATGCTTGAGTTCTTGCTTTGCGCTTAGCTCTCTTTTTAATGACGTTTCTAATTAAAATCGTGATAATAACGCCGATTAATACGATTGCGATCATAATAGAAGAAATTTGTAAAGCTACGTCAAGGCTGGGTTGGTATTCGTCACTTTCCGTTTCAGTATCAGTAGAATCTTCCGTTTTAGGAGTAGTGTTGTCGATAACGTCGTCAGCGTGGATAGTTTCGTAAGAGAAGAACTTAGCATAGTTGTTGCCTGCGTATACCTCAACGGGGTTGTAGTATTGAGTGGTTTCAACAACTTCGCCGTTCTCACCGTCACTCTTAACAGTGGTGGGGTTTCTAGTTGCCATTACGGGCGCGCCGAATAAGTACTCAGCCTTTTTAGCCTCGTCAGTAAACGTGTTTGCGTATTGAGTAAAGTTAAGCTTAAGCGCGTTTTTGTCCGCTTGAAACTTAGCCGTGTCAATAGTCGTGTAAGTAACGCCGTCAAACAATACCACGCCTTTAGAAGGAGCGCTCTTGCTACCGTTTGCCACCATTATTCTAAACGAGATGTCTTCGTTGCCTGCTTGAACGTAGAAATGAACGGTAGTCCAACCGTCTTTCGAAGACGAAGATGTAACCTTTGAACTCATTAAGGTGTTGAAATTATCAACCTCAAATTTAATGGGATTGTATTCAAGAGTGTCAGCGTCAAGCGAAGAAGATACGAGCGAAACGTTTGCAACGGCATCGTCGTAAGCTTTTACTTTTACCGTAACCTTTGAAACGCTTTCAGCGCTAACGGAGTAAGAGGTGGTAACGTATCTCGAGTAAGCCGAGTCTTTGTTATCCATAACTACAACTTGCGCGTAACTGTTACCGGTTAATTTCAACGAGCTAAGGTCGGAAAGGTTACTCGAGAATTGAGTTTCTTTACCGTACACGCCGTCTACGTAATACTTGCTGTTGATAAGGCCGTAAATAACGTCGGTTTTATTTTCGTCATGCGGTTCGGTTTTAAAGGTGAAACCACTAAGGTTAGTTGCAGGTTTCTCTCTTATACTGAACGTTTGCGACTTGTCTACCGAAATACCATAAGCGTCGCTACCCGTTTCGGAAGAGGTTACGTCTGAGTAAGATATATACTCGCCGTAAACTTGCTTTTTAACGAGCTGGTCGTTAGTTGTTGCAAGGTTATAGGTCTTTTCGTCGCTATCAGCGCAAATAAGGTCGGCAACTACCGCGTAACCTTTTTGAAGTGCGTAAGCGTCGGAGATAGACTCACTACTCGTACCGAAGGTGAATTTTAATTTAAACTCGGTAGGCTTGTCGGTTGGGTTGTTGATAAACGCTTGATATTTAATCCAGTTATTATATCTTTCACTTTCAAGCCCTGAAGTTTCAAACGATGCAAAAAGCGAAGTGTCTTGCTCTGAACCACTTTTTTGGTCTATGATTTCAACCGTAAGTTTGTCGGAATTTAAGTTGTATGCGTTAACTTTTGCAAAGAAAGTAAGGTATTTATATTCGCCTGCGCCGATAGAAATGCTATCCGACTCGAAAGTAGCAGACGAATAATTGTTAAACTTCATAAAGAAGGCGTTAGTGAACTTATCGCTTTCAGCAAATATCGAGGGAATAGCCTCTTTTGCGCCTTGAACTGTTGTACCGACGGTGTTGCCTTCCGCTATTTTGTCGTAATTGTTGTTGTTGATAGTGATGGTGTTATAATTTATTGAACCGCCGATTGCTCCAGCGCTTTCAAACTCGTGAGCAAAGTTAAGCTTAGCGCTTATAACGGTGTATTTATCCGTTTTATTGTTGCTTTGAGTGTCGTTATCTTTAAAAGGCTCGTTAATCGAAATAACATCCGAGCTAAAATCGGTTGCTTTAATTTCTCTAGTAGAAGCATTATCATATTCATCTTTGCTTATCGTTTTAGTGAATACGTTGTCAACGAACACGAAACCTTCAACGAAACCGTTTTGGTCGGTGCCGTTACCTTCGCCAAGACCGATAGTTAAACTAATCGTGGTGGAGGTGAGAGAAGAGCCTTCAAACGCGAACGAGAATTTTGCCCACTCGCCGTTGGTGTTAATTCCTCTTATATACATATCGTCGTACGATTTAGAGCCTGAAGAGCTAGCCAACTTAACGTACGCGCCGGGGGTAGTAGTGTAAACGCTTTTAAGTTCAGCCGTTTTAAGCCAGAAAGATAAAATGGCAAACTCGTCAACCGCAACCGATATCGAAGAGGAAGCTTTGTAAGATTGAGCCGTACCTACGCCGTTTTTGTTAGTGTTATTGTTAATCATTAAGATTTTCGTGCCACTAACTTGGGGGTTAACTTGCTTGTCTTCATCGTCAGCGTCGTACTTTTCATAATCATCCTCCCCGATAAGACCTTTAGATGCGGGAGTGCCAGGGTTTTCGGTAGGCTTGTTTTTAGAGGTTAATTTTGTGAATTTATCCTCAGCCGTATCGATAATGCCCGACGAGCCTTTTGACGATGGAGCGCTAGTTACGTCCGACCCCATATTCTTAGACCAGTTGATAGAAGAAGAAAGAGGGTAGGTAGTATTTTCCTTCGAGCCAAACTCAAAGTCACCGTTTTTAATTAATTGATAGTCGGTAACTTGAGTGGTTTCGGTAGTAGTTTCGTCAGAATCGTCACCGTCATCAGTATCGTTTCCATCAGAACACGCAACCGAAAAGGCAAGCATAACCGCCATAAGCATAGAAAGTAGAGCCACTAAAAATTTTCTGAAATTAAACTTGGATTTTAAGTACATAAGCCACCTTGTTTTTGTTTTGAGCCATATAATAGACGCGTATGCGCCCGCATTTTAATTATAATACTAACTTAGTATAAAACATTTTTTATAAAAAATCAATACTTAAAAGGTAGTTTTTTGGCGTTTGAATATAAAAGTTCTCACTTGAAAGAGTAATTTTATTTAAATTTTACAAAACCAGCCGATAATTTTTAGGGTTATACAAATTATTTAAAAGTTTGCAAACACTATCACTATGACTAAAAAACAGAAATTTTTAACGGTTATATTCGGGGCGGTAACGGGGTTTATTAACGGCTTTTTCGGCGGTGGTGGCGGTATGATAGTAGTGCCCGTTATGACTATACTTATGAAAATTGAGCAAAAAGTGGCGCACGCAACTGCCATTGCGGTAATACTTCCCGTGTCGGTAATTAGCACGCTTATATACTTTTTTAGCGGTGCGTCGGGGGCGGAACTATTTCCTACGCTTATCACGTCGGGCGGGGTAGTAGTGGGTGGAATACTCGGTGCGTTACTGCTTAAAAAGATAGATAATAAACTGCTCGTGAAGGGCTTTGCGGTAGTTATGCTTGTTGCGGGGATAAAAATGCTTTTTCCCTAAAAGATAGCTACTTTACATATGTCGAACGTTATAAAGTTTATTATAATCGGGCTATCGGGTGGACTGCTTGGCGGTATGGGTATGGGTGGAGGAACGGTGTTAATTCCCCTACTTACTATTTTTACCGAGGTTGGGCAAAAAGCCTCGCAAGCGATAAACCTCATATCTTTTATACCCATGGCAGGCGTGGCGCTGTATCTCCACTTTAAAAACGGGTTAGTAAGAAAAAAAGACCTTTTGTACGTTATAATTCCCGCGTGTGTTTTTGCGGTGGGAGGTAGCGTGCTTTGTATATTTATACAAGCTGATATTTTGAGGCGAATATTCGGCGGTTTTTTAATAGCTCTATCATTTCTACAGTTTTTTGCCGATAAATTAGCGTCTAAAAATAGCAACTCTTCTAAAAAATAACCGACAAAATGTGAAATTTTTTTAATAATGCTATTGAAATGTTAGATTTTTTGGTGTATAATTAACAATACTAAGACTTTTGCTCATTATAAGGGCTAGAAACACACGAGGTAAAAAGAGTGGAAAGAATAGGAATTATTGATTTAGGTTCGAATACCGCAAGGCTCGTCATAGTCGAGATGCTCGGTGACGGTCATTTTATGGTTATCGACCAACTTAAGGAAAGCGTTCGTTTAGGTAAAGACATGGAGCGTGACGGGTTTTTAAAACCCCAGCGTATTGCCGAAACGATTAAAACGCTTAAAATGTTTAGAAAACTGTGCGACGCGTACGAGATTGAAAGGATTATATCGGTTGCGACGGCGGCTGTTCGCCGTGCAAAAAATCAGCGCAGTTTCCTTGATGAAATCGTTGCAAACACGGGCATAAAGCTCAAAGTTTTATCGGCTGAAGAAGAGGCAACCTACGTTTACCGTGGCGTAATTAACACCATGGATATATCAAAGGGTTTAATTTTAGAAATTGGCGGTGGTAGCACCAAGGTTATTTACTATAATCGCAGAAATCTTTTAAATTACGAAACCCTACCGTTTGGTGCGGTAACTTTAACCGACCTTTTCTCGAGTGACGGTTTGACCGCAGAGGAACAAGCTGAAAAGATTGAAGAATTTATTTTCGAGCAATTAAAAGGCATAGAGTGGCTTAAGGAAATTGATCCTGAAACTCAGCTTATAGGCTGTGGCGGTTCGTTTAGAAATCTTTGCAAAATCGTAAAGATAAAGAAAAAATGCCCACTTCCCCTTATTCATAACTACAACGTTAAAACGGAAGAGTTTGAAAGCGTTTACGACACGCTTAAATCTCTTGATATTGACAAGAAAAAGCGCATTAAAGGCATATCGTCTGATAGGGCGGATTTATTGCCATCGGCATTTGCTGTTGCCCACGCGTTTATCAAGTATCTCAATTTTGAGAGTATGACGATCTCTGCGTGTGGACTTAGAGAGGGTATGATGTTTAACTACGCCGTTCCGATGACGGTTGAAAAGCCTATATCCGACGTTTTGACTTACAGCTTGCAAACGCTAGTTAAATACTACAAGCGCAACGAAAAGCATAGTGAACAAGTTGTAAACTTGTCCGTTCAGCTTTTCAAGCAAATGAGAGTTTTACACAAATTCCCCCGCCAATGCTTAAAAATCTTAAAGGTTGCCGCTTATTTATATAACACGGGTAATAGCATTAAGTATTACGATTATCAAAAGCACACTAGTTACATAATACTTAATTCTTCGCTTTACGGTATTTCGCAAAGAGAAATAGTTCTTGCCGCGCTAGTGGTTGCAAATTATAAGAACGACGATTTCTCGCTTGCCGACCTTATAAAGTATAAGGAATTTATTTCGGAAGAGGACGTTGAGATTATAAGAAAGCTTGGTATTATGCTTAGAATTGCCGTAAGCCTTGATAGAAGTATGGCAAGTAGCGTTGAAACGATTAATTGTGACGTTTTAGGTGATTCCGTTATTATGAAAACGGAGTTTAATAGCGACGCTACCTTGGAGATTAAAGACGCGCTTTCATCTCAATCCGACTTCAAGAGAATATTTAAAAAGAACTTAGAGATACTTTAATTTTTAAAAACGACTGCAAAAACGCAGTCGTTTTTCATTTTATGAAATAAAATGTAAAAATGTGAAATTTTTTTCACAAATTTGTTGAAAGTGGTCGATAAAAGTGTTAAAATGAAATTAGATTTTGTGTTTTTACACATATAGGAGGATTTTTAAATGAATAAGTTTTTAAACCTTCTCGGTTTTGACGCCGAGAAAAAACAAACCTCCGTTAAAACGGAAATCATTGCAGGTATAGTTACCTTCCTTGCAATGGCGTATATTTTAACGGTTAACCCAGCGCAAATTTTAGTTGGCGCAGACAAAGCTTATTGGCCGTCAGTATTTATTGCAACCGCACTTGGTGCAGTAATCGGTACGCTCCTTATGGCTTTTTTTGCAAAAATGCCACTTGCTCAAGCTTCTGGTATGGGTCTTAACTCTTTACTTGGTGGTCTTATCGCTATTTGGGCTGCAGACACTTACGGTGTTCAATTCACTATCGGTCAAGCATTTGCAATGGTTTTAATTTCGGGTATTGTTTTCCTTGCCCTTTCTCTCATAACAATTAAAGGTAAATCTTTCCGTGAACTCGTGTTTGACGGTATGCCGGTTGCTGTTAGAAGCGCAATCTCGGTTGGTATCGGTTTATTCATTGCTTATATCGGTATGCAAAATGCAGGCGTTATCGTTCACAACGCTTACACTCAAGTAGGTTTCGTTGACTTTACTAAGTGGGGCGAACAAATCGTTAACGTTGGCAATCCCGCTTCGTTTGCATCTCAATCTGCAATCGTTTGTTTCGTAGGTTTATTCCTTATTGCAATACTTGATAAACTTAACGTTAAGGGTGCCGTTATTTTCGGTATTATCGGCGCTGCTATCGTAGGTATTCCCCTTGGTGTTACCGATTTATCTGTTCTTGCTGGCAACGGCTCTGTTTCTTGGAAATTCTGGGAAAACTTTGCAAACTTCTTTGGCGGTGAAAAGAGCGTATTCTTCTCTTTCACTCAAGTATTTAGCGAAGGATTCCCATCGGGTTCAATCTTCACCGTAATAATGGTTATTATCACTATGTGTATGATTGATATGTTTGACACTATGGGGACTATCGTTGGTTGCTGTGGCGGTAACAGAATTTTATCTGATGAAAACAACAAACCCTACAACTACGATAGAATTATGGTTTCTGACTCTATTGCAACTTGCGCAGGCGCAATCCTTGGTACGTCTACCGTTACTACTTTTGTAGAATCTGGTGCAGGCGTGTCTGCTGGTGGTAGAACTGGTCTTACCGCGTTCACTACTGCTTGCTTGTTCTTCCTTGCAATGTTCGCTATGCCCGTGTTCGCTGCTATTCCTTCGGCTGCAGCTTCTTCGGCACTTATATACGTTGGTGTTCTTATGATGAAAAACAACATTAAATCAGTTGATTTCAGCAATGCAGTTAACGCTACCGCAGCTTTCCTTACTATGGTTATTATGATTCTTTCATACTCAATCACTAAGGGTATCGGTTTCGGCCTTATCGCTTACGTTGCTATGAACGCTATCGAATACGTTATCAACCTCGTTAAATACCTTCTTAAGAAAGGCGAAAAACCCGTTTGGAACATTTCTATCGTTGCACTTATCGTAACGGCATTGTTCTTATTATACTTCTTCGTTCCCGTTGCTTAATAGGTTATAACTAAAGATAAAAACACACCGCTAATTTGCGGTGTGTTTTTTAATGCTATCTTGTTTTTGCGTCAAATACAATATTACAAATTTCGCCTGCAAAGTCGTGCTCGTGGCTGACTAGAATTATTGCGCCCTCGTAGGCAATAAGCGCCTTTTTAAGCGCTTCTTTGGCGCGCACGTCTAAGTGGTTTGTCGGCTCGTCAAGTATCAAAACGTTTGACGGTGTGTTGTTAAGTACGGCAAGCTTAAGCCTAACTTGTTCGCCACCACTCATATCTTTTATGGGCTTTATGGCAAGGTCGCCTTTTAATCCCACCTTAGCAAGCTCTGCGCGTTGCTGTTTATAGTTAAACCGAGGAAATCGCTCGGCAATAAAGTTCATAGCGTTGTCGTTGGTGTTAGAAAAGTCTAGCTCTTGTTCAAGGTATGCAGGTTTTGTTGCAACGTGGAATAAAAAGCTACCGCCCCTTGCGCGAATTTTGCGAAGAAGAGTTTTAATAAGAGTAGTTTTGCCGACGCCGTTAGTGCCTCTAATCCAAAGCTTATCTTGGCTTTTAAGGTGGATATCAATGGGCGGAATAAGCGTTTTATCATACCCCACCTCTAAGCCTTTAATCATTAAAAAATCTTTGCTGTTAAGTGGGATTGACGGAAAGGAAAACACGGCGTCGTGCACCGTCATAGGCTTTTGCATAATCTCAATTCTGTCAAGCATTTTCTTACGGGAATTCGCCATGCCGGCAGTCGCTGCGCGCGCCTTATTTTTGTCGATATAATCTTGCATTTTTTTAATTTCAGCTTGCTGGCGATTATATTCTTCTTCATACTGGCGGGCGTTCATTTCGCGTTGAACTATAAAGGTCGAGTAGTTGCCCGAATATTTTTTAATACCACCGTTTTCAATGTTTATAATAAACTTGCAAACGCCGTCTAAAAAATCGGTATCGTGCGAGATTACCATAAACGTTTTTTTATAGCCGTTAAGATACTTTTTAAGCCAGTCGATATGCTCGATATCTAAAAAGTTGGTAGGCTCGTCAAGTAGCATTACGTCAACCTCTTCAAGTAAAAGCTTTGAAAGCATAAGCTTAGCTCTTTCGCCACCTGAAAGCCTTGAAATTAAAGTATCGTAGCCAACTGCGCCTATACCTAAACCGCCTGCCACTTTTTTAATTTTACTATCCAAATCGTAAAAGCCAGCCTCGTCAAGCAAATCTTGCATGCGTGCAGACTTGTTTATCAGTTTATCAAGCTCGTCAGGGTCTGTTACCTCGCCCATTTTTAAATAGATATTTTCAAGCTTATCACTCAGCTCGTAAAGGTAGGTAAACGCACCGCGAAGATACTCGATAACCGTTAAACTTCTATCTATATCGGCGTGCTGGTCTAAATATCCCCAACGTGCCGACGGTTGGCGTAAAACCTCGCCGTCGTCTTGCGAGAGCTTGCCCGCTATAATATTTATAAAAGTGGTTTTGCCCGCGCCGTTAAGACCAACTATTCCTAAATGCTCGCCGTTGTTAACTGAAACGGAGGCGTTTTGAAATAGGTATCTATCGTCGTATCGGTGGGTTAAATTTCTAATTTCTAAAATGCTCATAGGTAAAATATATAAGATTTTGCAAAAATAGTCAACAATTTATAAAAAAGTATGTTACAATATATATATGGAAACGAAATACAAATATCAATTTACTAAAATTTTTTATATAATAGCAGTAATCGGCGGTTTAGTGGCGCTTGGTTGTATCGTAGTTAACGCCGTGCGCTTTATAAACCTATCGTCAAAGGGAATAGCACCTGGGTTTTACGAATACGTATCTTTAATACTCTCGGTAGGCTTGTCTATATTTTTTATAGTGTTTATGATATCGGCTTTTGCAAATTCCTATTACCAAATTACCGATAAAGCGGTGGTTTTAAGGTGGGGAATTATTAAAAACAACATAGATATATCAGACGTTAAAGAGATAAAGCTTATCACCAACAAAAACAAGCTCGAGCTTACGTTTGAGGACGAAAGCTATTTCGTAATAGTCGTATCAGATAAATGGAAGGAAAAATTCGTTGACGAATTAAAATCAAAATTTCCAAGTATTCCGTATATTCAAGAAACTGAAAAAGCAAGCGAATAGTCGCTCTTCCCATAGGGAATATGCGACAACTAAATAAATCCTTGCGGATTTGTGATATTTGCTAACGCAAGTGATATTGCCTATCGGCAGTTATATTCGCCTTACGTCGAGTTAAGGATTTATTTAATATAACTGCGACTGCAAGTCGCAATCTAACGCAAAATAGTTTTGCATATCACTTTTAGCCACAAGGCTAAAAATATAACTTATAATAATTTATCTTTTGTGGATAAGAAAAGCCCACCATATTTCGCTTTTTTGCGAAGTATAGTGGGCTACACTTTTATTACTAACTAAAAATCCCTAACGGAACAGCGAATAATCGCTTGCTTTTAATTTTATTAAAAAACTTGACATATAATGAAATATATGATATCATTTTGATATCAAATAAAATTATAGGAGATTTAAAATGCAAGAAAAAATCATAGGCAAAAAAATAGGTATGCAAGTTATGCTTTTAATGATTTTAGTAATGATAGCTTCGCTTATCGGAATTATTAAAGGCGGTGAGATGATGGACGATGGCGGTAGCTCCGCATTATTCATTATAAGTATCGCCGTATTTACTTTAAGCTGGTTCGTTATTCCCGGTCTTAAAGTATTAAAACCGCAAGAGGCGCTCGTTCTTACGTTATTTGGTAAATACGTAGGCACTATAAAGGGGGACGGTTTTTATTTTGTAAACCCCTTCTGCACCTCGTTTAACCCCGCGGCTAAAACCAAGCTTAAGCAAAGTGGAGACGTGAACGCTACTCACCCTGCAACCGCGCTTAACTCTTTAGGTACGTCTGAAATATCAATGGCAAATAACAAAATTAGCCTTAAGGTTATGACGCTTAATAATAACCGCCAAAAAATTAACGACTGCTTAGGTAACCCCGTAGAAATCGGCATTGCCGTTATGTGGAAAATCGTAGATACTGCTAAAGCCGTATTTAACGTAGATAACTACAAGGAATATTTATCACTTCAATGCGACAGCGCAGTTCGCCAAATAGTTAAAATTTACCCCTATGACGTTGCACCCAACGTTGACACTACTGGTGACGGCAAGGCAGACGAAGGCAGTTTAAGAGGCTCTAGTGAAGAGGTAGTTGAAAGAATTCGCAAGGAAATTCAATCTAGAGTTGACGATGCAGGCATTGAAATCGTAGAGGCGAGAATAACCTATCTTGCATACGCGCCCGAAATCGCAGCGGTTATGCTTCAACGCCAGCAGGCAAGCGCTATAACCGACGCGAGAAAAATGATTGTTGACGGCGCTGTTGGTATGGTAGAATTAGCGCTTGAACGCCTTGAGAAAAACGATCTTATTAAGCTTGATAACGAAAGAAAAGCTGCAATGGTATCAAATTTACTCGTAGTTTTATGCGGTAATCACGACGCGCAACCCGTGGTAAATTCGGGAAGTTTATATTAATATGAACGAAAAAAAGCAAATACCCTTGCGACTTTCAAAAGAGCTATCGGATAAGATTAGCGCGTGGGCGGAAAACGACTTTCGTTCTTTGAACGGGCAAATTGAATACCTATTAACGCTATGCGTAAAAGAAAGGGAGAAATCTGGTAGATATACTCCTAAAAAATTTAATGATGACTAAAAGTAAATTCCGCTATTTGGCGGAATTTATTTTTGTTGCATTATCTAAGTTGGTGTGGTAAAATATATATACTATGAAAGTTAAATTTACCGTTTTAGGAATGTCCTGTTCGGCGTGCTCAAACGCGGTAGAAAGGGCAGTTAATAAAGTAAAAGGAGTAAGCTTAGCAACCGTTTCGCTCACGCAAAAATTAATGGTTGTAGAGGGCGAATTTAATAGTGCCGACATAATAAGCGCGGTAAAAAACGCAGGCTTTAAAGCACGGTTATATTCGGGCGAGCAAGGCTCTGACGGTAGTGCCGTATCAAAAAAGCGTTTAATTCCGTCTGCAATACTCCTTATCGTGTTGATGTATTTTTCAATGGGGGGTATGATAGGACTTCCTACTTTTAATTTTTTAAAGGGTGAAAAGGGCGCTATATATTTCGTAGCGTTGCAACTTATTTTAACCACTGCAGTTATAATTATCAATAAAAAATTCTTTATAAACGGCTATAGTGCGGTTATTCACCTTGCGCCGAATATGGATACCCTCGTTGCACTTGGCTCGGGCGCGAGTTATTTGTTCGGCGTTTTTGCCTTTATTATGATAATTATAGGTAGGCTTTCGGGCGATAGCGCTTTGGTAAACGTTTATCTAAAAAACCTCTATTTTGAAAGCTCGGCAATGATACTAACGCTCGTTACCGTTGGCAAAATGCTTGAAGAGCGTTCTAAGAAAAAGACCGAAAGCGCGGTAGAAAAGCTAAAGAGCTTAGCGCCCGACGTCGCTAACGTTATAGTGGGCGGAAAGGAAATTACCGTCAGCGTAAAAGACTTAAAGGTTGGCGATATTATAGTTATAAAGCAGGGCTTAAGCGCCCCTGCGGACGCGGTAGTTATTTCCGGCGAGGGGGATATGAGCGAGGCTGCGCTCACGGGCGAGAGTATGCCCGTATATAAAGAGATAGGCTCGCTTATCAAAATGGCTACCGTATGTGAAAGCGGGTATATGACGGCTAAGGTTACGTCTATTGGCGAGGATACCGTTTTTTCAAAGATTATCGACTACGTTTTGAGCGCGGAAGCCTCTAAAGCCCCTGTTCAAAGGCTTGCAGATAAAATAAGCGGAATTTTCGTTCCCATCGTAACGGCGATAGCGATAGTAACGCTTATTGTTTGGTTACTTATAGGACAGCCTTTTGACTTTGCTTTTTCTAGAGCTGTATCCGTTCTCGTAATATCCTGTCCGTGCGCTTTAGGTCTTGCAACGCCGGTTGCCGTTACCGTTGCAACGGGAAAGTGTGCATCTTTCGGCGTTCTTATCAAAAACGCAGACGTGCTTGAAAGGATAGGGCTTATAAGCGTTATGATAATGGATAAAACGGGCACGGTTACGCAAGGCAAGGTGCACGTTGGCAAAACGGTTAATCTATCCGAGCAAGAATTACAAGAGGTTTGCGCCGTTGAAAAGCTAAGCTCACATCCGCTTGCAAAAGCCGTGGTTGATTTCGTGGGTGAGGTTGACTTTGAGGTTAAGGACTATTTGTCGGTAACCGGAAAGGGTGTTAAAGGCACGGTAAATGGTAATTATTACGTTATAGGCAATAAAAATTTCGTTGCCTTATATCCTGCAAGTGAAGAAATACTTAATGAGGCAGAACTTTCTTTAAGCCAAGGTAAAAGCGTATTATTCGTTGCTAAAAACGGTAGCGTTATCGGTTTTTTAGAGGTTTACGATATGGTAAAGCCCACCTCTTTCGAGGCGGTTTCTAAAATGCGCGAGTTAGGTATTCATACGGTGATACTCTCTGGTGACGACCAAAAGGTTTCCGAGCGCGTTAAAAATGAAGTTGGCGCGCACGAGGTTTACGGCGGAGTTTTACCCGAAGAAAAGGCTGAAAAGGTAAAGGAATATAAAGATATAGGAAAGGTTGCCTTTATCGGTGACGGCGTTAACGATAGCCCTGCATTATCGGTAGCGGATATAGGAATTGCAATGTCGTCTGGCACGGATATAGCCGTAAGCTCGGCTGACGTAATACTTTTATCTAATGATTTGCGTTCTGCAGTTAAAGCTGTTAAAACTGGTAAAAAAGCGGGTAGAATTATAAAGCAAAACTTATTTTGGGCGTTCTTTTATAACGTTTTAGGTATTCCCCTTGCTTCAGGCGCATTGTATTTTGCAGGCGTTTTGTTAAGCCCTATGATTGCCGCCGCCGCTATGAGCTTAAGTAGCTTATTCGTAGTATCAAACGCTTTAAGAATTTATAAAAATGACAAGTAAGATTTACTTTTCAACCGCCGTAGTAAAAGGTGAGGCGGATATAGTGCTATCGCACGAGCTTATAGAGCACGCAAAGAGTGAAGAAAGCGTTTGCGCGTGGGCGCTACTTATAAATAAATACAAAACAGTATTTAAAAAAGATTTGCCCGTCGTTAGCTTTCTTGGTAGCGGAAAGCCCGTAATTGAGGGGGGATTTATATCTATATCTCACTCAAGCGGAATAGTCGCCGTGTCCTTTTCAAAAACGACGGCTGTTGGCGTTGATATTGAGCTTATAAAAGATAGCGTTCCTAAAAACCTTTCAAAATTTTTAGGCGAAAAAAATCCGCCCGATTTTTATAAAAAATGGACGGAGAGAGAGGCGGTTATTAAAGCTAATAATTACTCTGCGCTAAAAAAAGGTGCAGAGGGTGAGTTTGTGGGTATAACGCGTGAAATTACGGCAAACGAAAAGGCGTTTTCATTGTCCGTTTACGGAGAAAACGCCGAGTTTATCAAGGTTTAATATCGGGAATAATAGTTATATAATCGGTATTCCAAAACTTTAAAACGCCAACCTCGTCAAGCCGAGAAAGAGTTGCGCCGTTGACCTTAGCGCCAAGGTTGTGGAATTTTTCTATCCTTTCAGGAGCAAGTGCGGTGTATTTAACGGTAACGTCAAAACCGTTTGCCGAGATTAAGGGTAGTAAAGCTTCATCGTATCTATCAAGATAATAAGATATCTTGGCGTTCTTGTTCACGCTTTTTATAAAAACTGCCTTAATAACGTCGTCAACTACAAAGGTTGCGTTATTTGGTGCTTTTTTAGAAATTTCTAACCCGTCCGTCGGCGAAAGCTCAGTTAGGTCAACAAAAACCTCTTCATTGGGCGTTTGGCATATAAAAAGGCTGGGGCTAGAAAAATACACACCGTCGTAATCGCCGTTATATTTATTAAAATCGTCTTTACTTGAAACTTTTAGTAAAATTTTTGAACTCATATAAACATTTTATCTAAATACTTAAAAACAGTCAAGGAGAAAGCTTATGAAAATTATTTTTAACCCCGACGAAAAGGTTGTAACCGCCATTAGAAACGGCTTAAAAAGGAAAGACGGGTATTGCCCCTGCCGTATCCAAAAAACGGAAGATAACGTTTGTATGTGCAAAGAATTCCGCGACCAAGTTGCCGACCCTAATTTTGAGGGTTTTTGTCATTGTCGCCTCTACTATAAGAGTAAATCTTAAGTTTTAAGGCGTTATAAACGGCGCAATACTTTTACTTTACAGCTCAATACTTCAATGACCAAGGCTATTTCAGCTTTTCGCCTTGCGAGCCTTGTCTTACTTGTTTCTAACGGCTTAAAACCAGCTTTGCAAAAGCTTAGTTAGTTAACTTGCAACTAAGCCCTTAAGTTGGTTTTGTATAGGCTAAAAGATATAAAATTAAATAATTTCGACAAAAAAGTTTTTAATATGACAGACTATTGTCATATTTAGCTTAATATAATAGCACCATACAAAGGGGGTGCGATATGAAATTATTTAATAAATTATACAACTGGTTTTTTATAAAAGAGAGGGTGGAAATTTCCGAAAAGCCCGTCTACATCTCGTGTAGCGACCTGTTTATCAAGCGTTAAAAAAACTCCGTGGATTTCCACGGAGTTTTTGATTGCTGTTTATGCAGGGAGTATTGAGGGTAAGCCTGCAAACATTGGGGCAAGCAGTTCGTTTAAGGGGTTTATTTCGTAAAACAAGCTTAAAACCTCGCTGGCAAGAAATACTTCGTTCAAATACGTTAAAATGCCAAGCGGTGCAAGTGAGTGAACGACTGCCATAAGCGCTAATACGATACCTGCGGAAGCTACAAGGTTTACCGCAAAGCCAAGCAACTTATCAACGAAAGCAAAAAGTACGATTTTATTAACGAGTTCAGACAGCTTTATGATAAGCTTTCTAACGATATTAAGAATAACGAGATATAAGATAAACGTTATAAATATTAGTAATGCAAGGGCTAAATAATAAGCAACTATATCAACGATTTCTTGCCCGCCCGAGATTTTGCTATTTCCAAGCATAGGTACGATTACGCTTTGAAGCTCGGTTACCCAGCCAAATTGCTCCTCAAATAAAAGCGTAACGGTAAAGTAAGCGCCGACCGCAGCGCCTGCAAAGAACGCTAATACCAAAACGACGTCAACCGTCGATTTGAAAAAGCCTAATTTTAAGCCGAGTAGCGCTAACACTAAAACAAACGCTATCGCTATGATATCAACTATAAAATACATAAATATAATCCTTATATTTTGTTATTTTTTAAAACTGTCTTTCATTGAAACGATTTCAGAAAGGATAATTTTACCTTCCTTAATCATTTTTTTATAATATCCTTTTCTAAGGAGCTGGAAGGGCGTGCCGTCTAAAGCTTCGCCAAGATAAGGCTCGGCTTTACCTAAGAACTTGTGAACGCTATCGTAGTTCATACGCTCGCTAAAGTCTTGCCCTGCGTATTCCGCGTCTTTTAAAAGATATTCATACTTTCTAATTTCAACGTCAACACAACTATCGGCGTTTACCCAGTGAATAGTGCCTTTACACTTAATTCCGCTAGTATCCTCGCCCGAACGGCTTTCAGGAATATATGAACAAATAAGTTCAGCGGGGTTGCCGTTATCGTCTAAAACAACGTCGTCACACTTAATAATGTATGCGTTTTTAAGCCTAACGTAACCGTCTTTTTTAAGCCTGAAATACTTGGGTGGGGGATTGAGCGAAAAATCGTCTTGCTCGATATATAAAGTTTTTCCAAACACAACCTCTCTCGTCCCCGAGTTTTCGTCGTTAGGATTGATATCGAAATGGGTGTTTTCTTCGCCCTCGTAGTTAGATATCGTAACCTTTAAAGGATTTTCAACCGCCATAGCTCTTTCGGCGTTTTTGTTAAGATAATCTCTTATAAAGTGCTCGAAATAGCTAACCTCGATTTCGCTGTTTGCTTTAGCAATACCGATTTCTTCACAGAAGTTTTTAAGCGCTTCCGCAGGAACACCTCGGTTTCTAAGCCCCGTAAGGGTAGGCATACGCGGATCGTCCCACCCTTCAACGGCACCGTCTTCTACAAGCTTTTTAAGATAGCGCTTGCTCATTACGGTGTTTGTAATATTAAGCCTTGCAAACTCGATTTGGCGGGGCTTGTGAGATACGCCTGTATTTTCCACCGTCCAATTATAAAGCGGGCGGTGATCCTCAAACTCTAAGGTGCAAAGAGAGTGGGTAACCCCTTGCATACTGTCGCAAATGGGGTGAGCATAGTCGTACATAGGATAAATGCACCATTTATCGCCCGTTCTATGATGGGTTGCGCGAAGAACCCTATAAATAACCGGGTCACGCATGTTGATGTTAGGCGAAGCCATATCAATCTTTGCTCTTAAAACCTTTTCCCCGTCTTTATAAACGCCGTTTTTCATCTCTTCAAACAGCTTTAAGTTTTCCTCTATCGAACGGTTGCGGTAGGGGCTTTCAACGCCAGGCTCGGTAAGCGTACCGCGCGTGTTTTTAATTTCTTCAGCCGAAAGGTCGCAAACGTAAGCTTTACCGTCTTTTATAAGTTTTACGGCAAGCTCGTAAATAACGTCGAAATAATCGGACGCATAGTGCATTTCAAACCACTCAAAGCCCAGCCACTTAATATCTTCTTTAATAGCTTCAACGTACTCGGTTTTTTCTTTAGACGGATTAGTATCGTCAAAGAAAAGGTTGCAAACGCCGCCGTATTTTTTAGCCGTGCCAAAATTGAGGCATAAGCTTTTTGCGTGCCCGATATGAAGGTAGCCGTTAGGCTCTGGAGGAAAGCGGGTGTGAACGGAATTTACAACACCATTTGAGAGTTCATCGTTAATAATATCTTCTATAAAGTTTTTGCTTTCGGTAAAAATTTCCATAAAAAGCCCCGTGTAATATCAATTTTAATTTATTTTAGCACAAAATTTTATAAATATCAATAAAATATTTCAAGAAGGAGATCTAGCTAATTTAAGAGAATATTTATTAT
>JAZSMT010000035.1:0-44852 GCA_045536025.1 Christensenellaceae bacterium | reverse complement strand
TGCCTTTTTGAAACGGCATCGGCAATCGGTACGGTTGGATTAACTCTAGGTATTACGCCATCTCTTGGGATAATATCGAAAATAATATTGATGATTTTGATGTTTTTTGGTCGTGTTGGTGGGTTAACCCTTATATATGCGACTTTAGGTGGAAATAAAAAACAAGTTTCAAAGTTGCCAATAGATAACATAACGGTAGGTTAAGGAGAAGATATATGAAGAAAAAATCAATTTTACTTATTGGACTTGGTCGTTTTGGAAAGCATATTGCTATGAAACTAAACGAACTTGGACACGAAATTATGGCGGTTGACCACGACGAAGAAAAGGTCAATGAGATTATGTCTATTGTAACCAATGGACAAATTGGGGATAGTACGAACGAGTTGTTTTTGCGCTCACTTGGAGTAGATAATTATGACGTTTGCATCGTTACCATTGGGGGAGATTTTCAAAGTTCGCTTGAAACCACTTGTTTGTTGAAAGAACTTGGAGCTAAGAAAGTTGTTTCGCGTGCTGAACGCGATGGGCAGGCAAAATTCCTATTACGTAACGGTGCTGACGAAATAGTATATCCTGAAAAGCAACTTGCGTCTTGGATGGCGATTCGATATAGTGCAGACCATATTCTTGATTATATAGAACTTGATGAATCTTGTTCGATATTTGAAGTATCCGTTCCCAAAGAGTGGATAGGTAAAAGTATTTTGCAAATTGATATACGTAAGAAATATAACGTTAATATCATAGCGATTAAGGAAAATGGAAAAATAAACGCAATGTTTGCGCCTGATACTGTACTAACATCAAAGAAAACGTTGCTCGTGTGTGGAGAGTATAAAGCATTAAAAAAATGCTTTAATATATAAAAGCGGTAAAAATACAAACTTATAAGGAGGTTACATAATGGAAAACGAAGTATTAAGAGATATATTATTAGTAATAACTGTGTTGGCTATTTTTGTATTCGGCTTTTTCGTTATGAAACGTCTTGACAAATTTTTGAATGAAAAGTATAAACCGTATTTTAGAGAAGATGAAGAAAAAGTGACACGAATCATACATAACGAAGATGCATCGGACGAAGAAATCCTTTCAGAAATAAAAAAGGTTAAAGAAAAAGGTGGCAAGATGAAAGTAGTTATTTCCAATGAAGATGACTTTTGTGATGGATAAAATAATTAAGGAGCATAGGTTGTAATAGTTTTTTTTGAAAAGATATGTTATAATAGAAATGTAAAAAATAAAAAGGAGATGAAGTATGGTGCAAAATGCGGAAAAACAATCCAAGAAAAAAGAGCATATTTTAGTTGGGCTATCTTCTGCTCCTTCCAATTCAAAAATTGTTGAAACAGCATCGAAAATGGCAAGAGCGTTTGACGCTAATCTTACTGCGTTGTATATAAAAACTTCCCAAAGTGAAGTCTTATCAGAGGAAAATGCAAAGCGATTACAAAATAATATAAAGTTTGCAGAACGAATGGGAGCAACGATTGTGACCGTTTATGGTGAAGACGTAGCGCTTCAAATGGCTGAATACGCAAAAACGTCAGGGGCTACCAAAATCGTTATCGGTAGAAATGCAACGAAAAGAGCGGGAATTATACGAAAACCTACTCTTGCGGATAAATTGATTGCTCTTGCTACGAATATAGATATTCATATTATTCCTGATGCTGATTCTGATTTAAGAGAACAAAAAGAAACTTTATTTAAGAAAACAAATGCTTTGTCTATTGTCAAAGACCTTGTAATAAGTCTTGGAGTAATTATAGTTACTTCTTTTATTGGACTATTTTTTGCCCATCTTGGCTTTTCTGAAGCTAATATTATAACGCTTTACATTCTTGGTGTGTTGATAACATCTATAGTTACGAGCAGTAAATTAGCGTGGGGATTTTCTTCGGTAGCAAGCGTATTGATATTTAATTTTCTATTTACAAAGCCGAGATTTTCATTAATGGCTTACGGTGACGGATATCCTATTACGTTTGCGATTATGTTTGTCGCTTCTTTAATTACGGGTAGTTTGGCGTCTAAAATGCATAACCAAACGAAACAATCTTCACAAGCGGCATATCGAACGAAAATTCTTTTTGATGCTAATCGGTTATTACAACGTGCAAGCGACGACGAAGAAGTTCTGAAAATAACGGCAGAGCAATTAAAAAAGTTATTAAATAGAGAAATTGTTATTTTTAAGCAAAATAAAGATGCTTTACAAACTCTCGTTTATGCGTTAGATAATTCATTTCAGATGGGAGAAAAGGAACTTAATATAGCTAAGAGCATACTTATAAACCATTCTTATGATTATAAAGATGCTCAACTAAGATGTGATTACTATCCCCTTAAAACGCAATTACGAACATATGGTATCGTTGCCGTATATAAGAATGAAAAAGAAATTGATTCTTTTGAAAATAGTATTATATTATCACTTGTGGGCGAATGTGCGTTAGCTCTTGAAAATCTTTTTAACGCAAAAGAAAAAGAACTTGCCGCAGTGCTTGCCGAAAATGAACAATTGCGTGCAAATCTACTTCGTGCAATTTCACACGACTTGCGTACTCCGTTGACTGCTATTTCGGGAAATGCGAGCAATCTTATTTCAAACGCATCTTCCTTTGACGAACAGACTAAATTATCAATTTATAACGACATTTACAACGATTCAATGTGGCTTATAAATCTTGTTGAAAACTTGTTGTCCATAACTCGCCTTGAAGAAGGCAGAATGAATCTAAACTTCACGGCTGAACTTATTGACGAGGTTGTGGCTGAAGCCGTTAAACACGTTCATATGCGTCAAGGTAGACAAAAAATAACCGTAGTCCATAAAGATGAATTTTTGCTTGCAAAAATGGATACACGCTTAATTATTCAAGTTATTATCAATATCCTTGATAACGCTATAAAATATACGCCGAAAGATTCAATGATAACTATAACCACTGAACAACAAAAAGATAAAGCAATAATTAGTATTACCGACAACGGCGCCGGTATTCCTGATGAATTAAAAGAGCGCGTGTTTGATATGTTTTATACAGGAGCGAATAAGTTAGCCGATAGCCGTAGGAGCATCGGGTTAGGTCTTTCGCTTTGCAAATCTATAATTAGCGTGCACGGCGGAGAAATTTTTGTAAAAGACAACGTGCCGAGTGGCGCTATATTTACCTTTACTTTACCTATTGGGGAGATAAAAATAAATGAATAATCCATTGATATTGATAGTTGAAGATGATGCGCCTATCCGTAATTTAATTACGACTACGTTAAAGGCGCACGAATACAAATACTTAACCGCTCAAAACGGAGAAAACGCAATAATGCAAGCATCTTCACACAATCCCGATATTGTTTTGCTTGATTTAGGTCTTCCTGATATTGACGGGATAGAGGTAATAAAAAAGATACGAACTTGGTCGGAAATGCCAATTATCGTTATCAGTGCCAGAAGTGAAGATAATGATAAAATAGAAGCGTTGGATGCAGGCGCTGATGATTATTTAACCAAACCGTTTTCTGTGGAAGAATTGCTTGCGAGAATTCGTGTTACCACACGAAGATTGTCTGTCTTGCATTCAGCAATGCAATCGGACTCACTATTTATAAACGGTAATCTTAAAATTGATTATGCCGCAGGTTGTGCATATATTAACGACAACGAGTTACATTTAACACCTATTGAATATAAATTGCTGTGTTTGCTTTCTCAAAACATAGGGAAAGTTCTCACCCATACCTTTATAACTCAAAAGATTTGGGGCGCGGCTTGGGAAAGCAACGTTGCGTCCTTGCGTGTGTTTATGGCAACGCTTCGAAAGAAGATTGAAATAGAACCAGATTCTCCACAGTATATTCAAACGCATATTGGCGTTGGATATAGAATGATGAGAATAGAATAATATTACAGTTATAAAAGTAAAAAATACACAAACTCAAGAGATTAAAGTAGATGTTTCGTCGAAAAATTAAGCAAAATAAAATTACCGACATGAAATGCTAAAATTCTAGCAAAAAAAATCCACAGTTTAGGACGTTCCCTATAAGGGATTTTTAGTTTATAACAAAAGTATAGCACACTATACTTCACTAAAAGTGAAAGTTAGCGTGCTTTTCTTATCCACAAAAAACAATATTAAATTAGTGATATTTTTAGCCTTGTGGCTAAAAGTTATATGCAAAACTATTTTGCGTTAGATTGCGACTTGCAGTCGCAGTTATATTAAATAAATCCACAACTTGCCGTTAGGCAAATTTCACCGCCGTAGGCGATATCACCCGTTGTTAGACGGATATAACAAATCCGTAAGGATTTATTTAGTTGTCGCTAGTTCCCTACGGGAAGAGCGACTACGGCGTGCTTTTTGTTTTATTACTTATTTTAAGTTGTTTACTTATTACAAAGCTTATTTAAGGGCTTAGTTGCGAGTTAGACGAGGTAACCGAAAGACAACAGACTTAGATAGACCTTTTGGTCATCAAAGGTTGTTGACTGATGGTTAACAAAGTATAACGAAGTAAATAAGACCTTAAGTCTTAAAATTTGAATTCCTTCCTTAACCTCTCCACTATTTTCTTTTCTAGTCGTGATATGTAGGACTGCGATATTCCTAAGAGGTCGGCTACTTCTTTTTGGGTAAGCTCGTCGTCACCACCTAAACCAAAGCGCAGGTGCATAATTTGGCGTTCGCGAAAATTTAAGCGTTCAAGCGCTTTGCGAAGAATTTTTCGCTCCTCGTCTTCTTCGGTTTGCTTGTAAACGATTTCGGGGTCTGTTCCTAAAACGTCGGATAAAAGTAGTTCGTTACCCTCGTAATCGACGTTTAAAGGCTCGTCTAACGAAATTTCTCCCTTTATTTTAGATATCTTTCTAAGGTGCATTAAAATCTCGTTTTCGATACAGCGCGAGGCGTAAGTTGCAAGCTTGATTTTTTTATCGAGATTAAAGGTGTTTACCGCCTTTATAAGCCCTACGCTACCAACGGATATCAAATCATCAAGGTCTACGCCGGTGTTATCAAACTTTCTAGCTATGTACACAACAAGCCTTAAATTATGCTCGATAAGGTCTTTCTTGACGCTTTCGTCACCACTTTCTAAAAGCAGTAGTTTTTCGTTTTCTTCTTCTAATGAATAGGCTTTGGGAAGAGTTTCACTACCGCTTAAATAGTAAAGGGAATTTTCGCTTTTAATAAGATTTTTGATTAAGTTTTTTAATTTCTTCAACAAATTCATAAATACCTCTACGCTAAAGTGGGATGAAGTAGTAGTTCGTAGCTACTCGAGTTAAAGCCAAACGGGCTAACACCCAAGAGTACGTTATTAAATATATTCACTTTTATTCCGTTATATATCAAAAGCTTATCAATAACGTAAAGCGACATTTCAGAAGAACCGCTTACCGTGTCGAAATTAAGGGTTGATAAGCTCTTTTTTAAATTATTATTTTTAAGCCTTTCAAACAAAGCGTTTGAGCAAACTATTACGGGTAGCCCCGAACGGCTGTCGTATAGCCCGTTACCGCTGTCGATAAAGCCTTTTACGATAAACTTTTTCTTGTTTATAATTAAAACGCATTGTCTTAAAAAGGGGCGTAGATTGCGCTCTTTTAAAAGCTTTTTTACAGCGAAAGTTACACTTTTACTAACGAGATATATTAAAAAAACGGTAATGCCTATCGGAATTATACTGTCATAATTTGAGTAAAAATAGCTTTCGTAATCAATCATAGCGAGGTTAAATAAAGCTATTATAAATCCACCGCATAAAAAGGTAAAGAACAAAAACAGCAAGCAGGTGAAAAGGTATTTTTTAACGGTTAGATATTTACCGCCTATAAGCGCCATTAGTAAGCAAAGGGTTATTTTAATTATTAAAAGATATATATCAGGTAAATTAAACAGCGGTAAAACAACCGCCACCGCCGTTCCTAAAAGCGCGGAAAGGATAAGCCTTAAAAAGTTAGTTTTAACAAGCGCTGAGCGCGTTGCCGTTTTAATAAGCAGATAGTTAATTACTAAATTGTCTATAATTGCATACTCAATATACACCGCCATAGCCACATTTTAACTTTTTACAGCAATAAAAAAAGAGTACATTTTGTAAAAACGTACTCTTTTTTGACGTATTTTTAATTAGTTTACTTTAAAAGTTGAACCCTCATCACAAACGTTTGAAACGCTTTCGGGATTAAGCTCACCGTCGTGCATTTCGGCGTAGCCGTCAACCACGGGTTTACCACCGTTCGAGCAATGGTTAACCAATACTTTACCAACCTTGCCTTCCATATCTACAACAACGATTTCTCTCACCTTTATATTCGCCGAAAAACCCACTCTTAACTGACCGAGAAACTCGTGGGAATTAACCTCTAAACCCTCTTTTTTACCGGTTTTATAAATATTAAACCAACCGTCATTATTTTTTCTTACGTCGGATTTAGTGTAGGTTCTTTCAGATAAATACTTGGATTTGCCCTGCCAACCCATAGAGGTGAAAATATTAATTTCGTCTTCATAAAGGTCGGAAAAGTTTATCCAAACTTCTTTGATGTTTTCGTTATTGGTCGTAGAAACTTTGGTATTTATACAAAAATATTGTTTTTCGCCCGACTGAGAGTTCTTTTGAATTTCAACTTGATAAGCGCTGTTTGGCGTATCTTCACCGTCAAACGAGCCGGAAAAGGTTGATAAAACAAACCTATGATAAACTTTGGGGTTTGCTGGGGCAAAACTGTCAACAACGAATAAGCCCGCCGTTATAAACGCTATTATTGCAAGAATAATAGCAATAATTTTAACGCTCTTTTTTGATAATTTTTTACCTTTACTCATATTAACCCTTTGAAAGCTTTTCAAGTTCACGCATGAACGTAGAAATATCTTTGAACGAACGATAAACGGAGGCAAATCTTACGTATGCAACCTCGTCGATATCCTTAAGGCCGTTCATAACCATTTCGCCTATTTCCTTAGACGTTATTTCTTGGTCAAGCGAGTTGTATACCTGCTTTTGAATATCTTCAACCAAATTATCTATCTTAAACATAGGAACGGGGCGCTTTTCACAAGCTTTTATTATGCCACTTTTGATTTTGCCCGCGTCAAACATCTCACGCGTGCCACCGTTTTTAATAACGAGTACGGGAGTTGTTTCAACCGTTTCGTAAGTGGTAAAGCGCCTACCGCAACCTATACACTCGCGCCTACGGCGAATCATAGTATTTTCGTCAGTTGACCTTGAATCTATTACTTTACTTTCAATGCAACCGCAATACATACATTTCATAAATTAACCTCATATTGCTTTTCAGTAAGCCGTTATACCTTGTATAACGCCCTACTTTATATATTTTAACACTTTTTACGATTTTTGCAAGTCTTTCTTAAAAAAAACGGCAATTATCGTTTATTTTTACGAGCGCCACCCTTTGAGGATAAGCTTTTTCTAAAAACTTCCGTTCCGCGTATGTATTTTTTAGTGGGCTTTGCCGTAATTTTTTCGGAGGTGTTTTTGCTATTTTGAGGGCTTTCCAACTTAGCCAAGGCATACGCTTTGTTAACCGCATCTTTATTCTTTGGCAAGCGGTATTGAAGTAGAGCGCGCTGAAGCCTCTTTTCCTCTTGCGACTTGGGAATATAAACAGGCTTTAAAGTGTCGGGGTCTATGCCCGTATAATACATACAAGTCGACCTCGTAGACGGCGTGGGATAAAAGTCCTGCACCTGCTCGGGCATATAGTTTATACTTTTTAAATACTCGGTAAGCTCAACTGCGTTTGAAAGAGTACAGCCTGGGTGCGAGGATATGAGATAAGGAACTAAAAACTGTTTTTTACCTATCTTTTGGTTGAGGTTTTTATACTTGTCGGCAAACTGCTTGTAAACGCTGAACGAGGGTTTGTTCATAAACTTTAAAACCCCGTCCGACATATGCTCGGGTGCTACCTTTAATTGCCCCGATATATGATGTTTTACAAGCTCTTCGAGCACCGATTGATTTTTATCGTACAATAAATAATCGTATCTAAGCCCACTTCTAATAAAAACTTTTTTTACCCCCTCAACCGCACGCGCCTTTCTCAGTAGGTTTATAAAACCCATATGGTCAACTTTGAGGTTTTTGCAAGGCGAACTACCGATACAATACCTATCTTTACACACGCCCGAGCATTTTTGCTTGTCACAAGCGGGCTCGCGAAAGTTTGCAGACGGACCTGAAAGGTCGTGAATATATCCTTTAAAGTCTTTATCTTTAGTTAAGAGTTTTATCTCGCTTAAAATGCTTTCGTCACTGCGCTTTTGAATTCGTCTACCCTGATGATAATTGATTGAACAAAAAGAACAGCTTCCATAGCATCCCCTATGGCTGACTACCGAAAACTTAACCTCTTCAATCGATTTTATTCCACCCTCACTCTCGTACATAGGATGATAATTTCTCTCGTACGGAAGAGCGTACACAAAATCCATCTCCTCAACGGTTAAAGGATATTGCGGTAGGTTTTGAACTACGATTTCACCGCTAATTTGCTCTTGATATATAACGCTTGCATTTAGCGCGTCGGTATTACGGCTTTGCTCTTTAAATGCCTTGGCGTATGATAACTTATTAGTTAAAACCTCGCTATAAGGCGGTAATTTAATAAAACCTTTATCTAAAAGCGACTGCTCTTGCGCTTTATTTACCTTTATAACCGTACCTCTAACGTCCGTCATTTTAGATATAGGCACGCCTTTTTTTAAGAGGGCGCAAATATCTAAAAAGGGCTTTTCGCCTGCACCGTAAATTAAAAGGTCGGCACCGCTGTCTGTTAAAACGGAGGGCATAACGGTATCGCTCCAATAATCGTAGTGGGCAAATCTTCTAAGCGACGCCTCAACGCCACCTATAATTATAAAGCTATCGGGAAACAGCCTTTTTAACGCCTTTGCATATACGGTAACCTGCCTGTCAGGGCGCTTGCCTTGCTTGGATTTAGGAGAATATACGTCTATATCTCTTTTTCGTTTTGCTACGGTGTAGTTGTTTACCATGCTGTCAACCACACCGCCCGAGATAAGATACGCTATTTTAGGCTTTGGCAAAGCAAAATAATCCGCATCTAATAAGGGTTGCGGAATTATGCCTATTGAAAAGCCTTGGCTTTCAATAAGGCGTGATATAACGGCGTGCCCGTAGGTTGGGTGGTCGACGTACGCGTCTGACGCGATAAGAACGAAGTCGAGCTCGCCTTTTATTTGGCTTTTGTTAACTGGTAAAAACATAATGCAAAAATTTAACCTTTGTGCTCATACTTTTTATATGGTAACTTTACTTAGAATTTTGTTAATAGTTTATATCGTGGCGGTGAATTTCTACGCCTTTATGCTCGTCCGTTCACAAAAAATTCAAAATGCGGAAACGGGTGAAAGTAAGGTAAAAGACGGCAAGTTGTTTTTTACTGGCGCAATAGGCGGAGCGCTTGGAATATTTATATCCACCTTTATACTTTCATACCGTAAAGACAGTCTACTACTCATGGTGGTTATGCCACTTCTTATTGCCGTAAACGTTTACTTTTTAGTGCTTGGGTTTATGGGCGATTTTAACTTTTGATAATACCGCCGTTAGACTTTAAAAATTCCTTAATCTTTTCGGCTTGCTTTTCGCCGATACCCTCAACTTCCATAAGCTCTTTAGTGCTTGCGGATATCAGCCCCGAAATATCCTTAAATTTATCTATTAAAGCGTTTCTTTTTACCTTGCCTATACCGTCAATTTCGGTAAGCAAGGATTTTAACGTGCGCTTAGTTCGCAAGTTCCTGTTAAAGGTAATTGCAAACCTGTGCGCCTCGTCACGCAGACGAATTAGCATTTTAAGCGCTTGGTCGGACTTTTCAAGTTTTATTGAATTATATAAGTTAGGCGTAAAAATCTCTTCTTCTCGCTCGGCAAGAGAAATAAGGTCTATGCCGTCAACTTTTAACTCGTCAAAAATTTCTTTTACGGAAGATAACTGCCCCTTACCACCGTCGATTACGATAAGGTCGGGTTTTGCAAACTTTTCTTCCTCGTTCGTTCCAAGCTTTAAAAGCCTTCTTCTTAGCACCTCTTGCAAGGAGGCAAAATCGTCGTTTCCTTCAACCGTTTTTATCTTAAAACGGCGATATTCGCTTTTGTCTGGCTCGCCGTTATTAAACACTACCATTGAGCCAACTTTGTCAACGCCAGAGATGTGGGATATATCAAAGCACTCCATACGCCTTGGCGTTTTTGAAAGGTTTAAAATATCTTTAAGGCGAGTTAGCGCCAAATCTTTAACTTGATTTTTTCTAACGATTTTATCAATGTAAGTGCCTAGATAATCTTCTGCGTTTTTATCCGCCATTTTTAAAAGTTCTTTTTTAACTCCCTTTTCAGGTACGGCAATCACCGTCTTTTTACCAGATAATTCGCGGATTTTATCAACTATTATTTCGCCTTGCTCAAAACTTACTAAAATTTCGTCGGGAATTTCACGGTTATTATCGTAAAACCTTAAAAGAAATTCGGATAAAACCTCTTCGTCACTTCCTGAAAAGGTTTCGGCGGAATAGTTTTTAACGCCCATAGACTTACCGTTTCTTACAAACAAAACGCTAATTGCCGAAAATAACCCGTCGCTTTTAACGGATATTACGTCGGCTGAAATATAACGGTTTAACGCAGTTATCTTTTTTTCTTTGATTTTTTCAAGTACTGATAATTTTTCTTTAATACTTTGCGCCTTTTCAAACTCTTCGTGCTCGGCAAAAGCGAGCATTTTTTCTTTTAAAAGTTTTTGAGCGCCGTCGTCGTTGCCCGATAAAAAGTCAATGGCACTTTTTACCTCTTTTAAATATTCTTCCCTACTGCATTTACCAGCGCAAGGGGCTAAGCACAAACCTAAGTGATAGTTAAGGCACTCGCGCTTTTTAGTTGCCTTTATCGCTTTGGTACAAGGGCGAATTTTGTAAGCACTGCTTACTATATCTAAAACGTCGCTTACAGATATTTTAAGCATATACGGCCCGAAATACTTAGCGCCGTCTTTTTTTATTTTTCTAACGACGGTAAAGCGAGGAAATTCCTCTTTTAAATCAACTCTTATATACGGATAACTTTTATCGTCTTTAAGTAAAATATTGTATTTGGGTTTATATTTTTTTATAAGGTTATTCTCTAGCGATAAAGCGTCACGCTCGGTATGCGTTAAAACGTAATAAAAATCGTCGACACTTTGAACCATAACGGCTACCTTTTCAGTCTTTAAGCCGTTTCTGAAATACTGCGTAACGCGGTTTTTTAAGTTTTTCGCCTTGCCGACGTATATGACCGTACCCTCGCTATCAATCATAACGTATACGCCGGGGCTTTTGGGAAGTAATTTTATTTTACTTTCTAAAACTTCTTTCATCGTCTAACCTTATAAGTAAATCTTCCTTTCGGTTTTGAACTCTATCAAACATAACGTCGTTTAAAAGGGCTTGTAAAACTCTTTTTATCTCAGCACCATTAAAGCCCCTTTCCTTAACGTCGTTCCCATCAATTTTTAATCTTTTAAGGGTAAAACACTCTTCGTTTTTTAAAATATCGTCAAGCGTTTTTGAAAACCCTTCTACAAACTTTTTTCTAATCTCGGCGTACGGCGAAGCGTGCGAAAGCGCGTCCCCCCGCTTAACCTCTACGAGTTTTTTTATAATTTTAACGCCGTAAAGATTAAGCAACTTTTTAATCTCCCCGCGCGAAATCTCGGTCTTACAGTCGTGAAGGCATATAAGGTGGTAACAATCCGATATAAGTTCGTTGCTAGCTTTAAGCCTTTTTAACACTTTAACCGCCCTATCGGCGCTTTTTTTCTGATGCCCGTAAAAATGACCTACTCCGTTTTCATCCTCGCTGTAAGACGAGGGTTTTTCAATATCGTGTAAAAGTAGCACCCACCTAACGGTTTTGTCGGCACAGCTTAAGGCTACGCTTTTTACCGTGTGAATATATACGTCATACGCGTGGAATTTAGAGTTTTGATTAAACCCGTCGCAAGGCTTAAGCTCGGGTAACACCTCGAAAATTATTTCTTTATACTTAGTTAAAACCCTTTCAACGCCACGACCTAGCAATATTTTATTAAGCTCTGAAAATACCCTTTCTATCGAAACGCTTTTTAAAAGATGCTTGTTCTCAAGCATAGCTTGTGCGGTTTCTTTTTCTATTTCAAAATCTAATACAGAAGAAAATCTTAAAGCTCTTAAAATCCTTAAAGCGTCCTCTTGAAAGCGCTTGGTCGGCTCGCCAACGGCGCGTATAATTTTATCTTCTAAATCTTTTCTTCCACCGTATAAATCTATTAAAGTTTCTCCATCGTACGCCATTGCGTTTATGGTAAAATCACGGCGAAGTAAATCGCCTTTAATATCGGTTACAAACTTAACGGTATCGGGGTGGCGACTGTCACTATACTCACCGTCTACCCTAAAGGTAGTAACCTCGATATTTTCACCGCCAGCATTTACCGTTACCGTGCCGTGTTTAATACCCGTTAGATAAACTTTATAGTCTTTAAAAACCTCAAGAATTTGTTCGGGGGTAGCGGACGTAGTAACGTCAACGTCTAAAACGGGAATACCAAGCAAAAAATTGCGCACGAAACCGCCCACAGCATAGGCTTGATACCCGTGGTTTTTCAATACGTTTATAATAATTTTTGCTCCGCTAGTTAATTCCATTATAAGTTTTTTGCAATCTCCGCTATTTTTCTAAATCTGTGATTTAAGCAACTCTTTGAAAGCCCTGAAAGATTAGACATCTCCTCCAAAGTACTCTCTTTATTTTCAAGGCGCAACTCGCACGCCTCTTTTAAAGTGGGCGAAAGCTTATCAAGCCCCACCGTTTCAATAATTAAGTTTATATCTTTTACTTGCTTAATAGACGCCTCTATCTGCTTATTGATATTTCCCATATCGCAGTTGCGCTTTCTATTAGTGTCGTTATTCATAACTTTTTTAATAATTATCTCTTTAAGCTCAAAACAATGCTTTTTTGCGCCTAAATAAAAGAGTATATCACTAATTTCGTCGCCGTTTTTAAAGTAGATAACAAAGCTTTCTTTTCGTTCGGTAAGCTTAGGTAAAAAGCCAACTTCAGACAAAAGCTCCGCCACGCAAGACGCCGTTTGATATTTTGAAAAAACAAACTCTAAGTGATAGCTAGTTGACGATTTTACCCCCTCGCTTGGAACGGTAACCGAACCGCTACCTATAAACGCGCCGATAAGGTATGCGCGTTTACAGCAATCGTTTTCAATAAGATATTTATCTACGTTTAAATTTATTTGCGCTCCGCCTGCGCCCTCTTCGATAATGCCAAGCTCTTGAAGTATCATAGTGCTTTTTTCGTCCACTAAAGATAAGCTAAATTTAGCCTTTTTATTAAGCTTGTCCTTTAGCTCGTTAACGGAAGGAGTTGCACCGTATAATTTAGTTAGAATTTGTGAAAACACCTCGAGTGCCTTTTGATTTTCGGTTATAACCTCAAACCCGATATGCCCGTTTTTTATAAGCAGAGTGCCAGCGCCTCTTATGAACGCCGAAAGAGCCGATACTTGACAGCACGGCTGGGAAATTTTTTTTGATATAATTTCTTCTTTAACTCTCTCGGTAAAAGTCATAATTTTTTCTTTTTGTACTCGCTAAATCTAAAATAATTAGGTAGCTTACCGTCAATATTTAAAATTCTGTCTTTATCGATATTTACGCGCTCGATAAGGCTTTGAGCTTGACCTATCAAACCGACATTTTCAGGGGTGTGCGCGTCGCTATCAACTACGAACTTAACGCTTGACTTTAAAACTTGTTCCCACTCGTCGTCAGTTAAATGCGTTTTTCTCGTATCGATTTCAAAATACGTGCCGTAATCGGCGCAACACTCAGCCACGTCGTACGCGTTTATATAGCAACAATAGCCTGGGTGCGCTAGAATATCAATGGGGTTGTTTTTTATTGCGCTTATATAAACTTTAGTATTTCTTTCAACAAGTTCTTTCGGTGGTTTTAGCGTCTTTTTATATCGCCAATTTCTATAAAGAAGATGATACCACTCTTTAAGCTTTTCATAAGTTATGAACTTATGAACGCCTGCAAGATACACGTCCATATACTTCATATCAGCCTCTTTCATATCCGTTTTACCGCTTAAACCTAAAATATTTGCCTCTACGCCCAATAAAACTTTAACGCCCGTTTCCTTGCTTGCAGTATCGCAAAGCTCTTTCATAAAAGGCACTTTTTTGTGTTTAATACCGTAGGCGCGGTGACCGTAACCGTGGTCGGTTATAGCTAACACCTCAAGCCCTCTTTCTTTGGCTTTTTGGGCGTTTTGTAAAATACTGCCCTTGCCGTGGCTAAAGGTGGTATGGGTATGATAATCGGCTGTTAAAATCATTAAAATTCTCCAAGGTAAACTAACTCTTCAACGAGTTTTATACCGCGTTTTTCGTAAACTTTTTCTTTAATTTTTTGTATTAGTTTATAAACGTCAGACGAGGTCGCTTTAGTGTTTGCTATTATAAAGTTGGCGTGTTCTAAAGATACCTTTGCTCCGCCCACCGCCTGACCTTTAAGACCGCACTCGTCAATAATTTTACCCGCGTAAAACCCGTCGTTCCTAAACACCGAGCCACAGCTTTTGCCTTTTGGGTTTTTGCGAAAGGACTTGTATGCCGAAAGTTTTTCCTCAATTACGTCAGGCTCGGACGGCTTTAGTGAAAAGCACACCTTAACAACCGTTTCTTCGCCACTTAAAAACCTGCTTGAACGGTATGAAAAATTACACCCGTCTTTACTTATTATTCCACTTTCGGTAATTACGTAACAAACGGCGTCGCCCACCGATTTACCGTAGCAACCTGCGTTCATACAAACGGCACCGCCTACGCTTGACGGAACACCCACGGCAAACTCTAAACCACCGAGGGAATTAAGCGACATATCCTCAATTACCGTTTGCATTTTGACACCGCACTCGGCAACGTACAAATTACCCTTAATTTCTCGCCCGGTCAAGTTTTTAGTATGTATAACCGCGCCCCTAAACCCATCGTCACTAACGAGCACGTTGTTTCCTCCGCCAAGCACGAAATAAGGGCATATTCCCTTAACGGCGTTTATAGCAGTAATAAGCTCCTCGGAGGTTTTTGGACATATTAGTAAATCGGCGTTACCGCCCGTTTTATACGCGGTTAAACAGCCTACGTTTTTATCTTTATAAACGGTAATTTTGTCAAGCTTTTGTAAAATATAACCGTAACAATCGTTAATCATCGTCTGTCTCCTTTATTTTACTACATTTATCGCTTTTTTACAACTGTTTGATAAAGTTTATAATTTCATTATAATTTCCGCCCGAATTTAACTTTGATAGCGCCGTGTCGCAAGCTTTTTTATGCGTTATTCTATCAGAAAACGGCGAGAAGGTGTAATATATATCCGTTTTTTCTAAAGCTGAAAGATATTCGTTATCGGGATATAATCCCGTCTTATTTACCGAAAGCATTTTTAAATTTACCACCTTTTCTTGTACCTTTTGAGAGGTAAGATAAGATACGAACTTTCTAGCATAGTATTCGTTTTCCATTTTTTGAGTGGTGATAGATAGATATTGATAAATATCCGAATACCCTTTTATCGGCTGGGCGGTAAACTCTTCGTTTCGAGATAATAGCCTTTCAATATCCCTTTGAGTGCCTATAAGCGTGGCGTTTTTTCTCGTTAGAAATAAAGCGTATGCGTCAAGCGGTGGCCTTACGGTATACACGCTTGCCCTTTCACCAGAGAATAAACAGGCAATTTCAGGCGTTACGTTTTCGCCTTTAGAAATGATAATTTCACTTGCGTTTTCGCCTTTTTTTATAACGAAATACCCACCTTTTAAATAACTCACGGCGTAGCGTTTGCCGTTGACTACCCCTCCGTCAACCCCCTCTATTGAAAGCTCTTGCGCGTAGTTTTGAAGCTCTAGCCCAACGCCACCGTAAGAGATAACGTCGGGCGTTTTGCCCTTCTTTATAAGCTCGTTTGCACCCGACTGCGTGTAACTATTAACAAGGATATAAACGCCTTTATTTTGCTTTGAAAACTCTGACGCCATCTCGCGCAAAAAGGTGTATCTACTGCCCTTTCCACCCTCGAAACCGTCGATGTGCCATACGGTTAAAATTATGCTGTTACTTTCGTTAGAGGCTTCAGTTTCTTTAATTAAAAAGGGCGAAAATATTATAACTAGCAGGCATAACGCCCCTGAAAGTATGCCGATAAACTTTTTCATACTTGTAATAAAATATGCAAAAAACCTTTAAGGTATGTTTTTAATTTTAAGTTTTTGTTTTAAATAGCTTAGGTTTTTTAAGGTATACTCGTAGCCCATTTCAAACAGGTAATCAAATTTGCTTACAGATAGCATACTGTATCCTTTCAAATCGGGTTCAAACACACAGTCGGCAAACTGTTTTTCAAGGCTACGCGCACCCCTTTTCACCTTGTGAAAGGGATAAATTTTATCAAGTAAATTAACGCCGTTTAAGTTGGTTGGATTATCCACGCCCAAATCTATAGCTAAAACTCTTTTTGCACCCAAGTTTTTTACAGCGTTTACGGGAACTAGGTTGGTAAACCCTCCGTCTACCAGCCTTTTTTTGTTAACTACTACGTATCTACACGCAGGCGGTATAGTTGAAGAGGCTGAAAGCGCCCTACATAAATTACCGCTAGATATCACCTCTTCTTTACCCGTATCTAAATCGGTGGCAACGGCGCAAAAAGGCATTTTTAAATCGTTAAAAGACCTTTCGCCAAGAACGTTTTCAATGATTTTTTGTAAAGATATACCCCTTAATTTTGCCCTTATAAAAAACGACGGCTTGTATATACCCATTTCCTTTATAAGCTGGTAAATATCTTTAGGCGAATAGCCTAGTGCGTAGGTTGCGCCGACGATACTGCCGATACTAGTGCCTGATACCGCACCGAACTTTATACCGCTTTCGTTAAGAGCAGTCAGCGCACCAACGTGAAAATATCCCTTTGCTCCGCCACCGCCAAGAGCTATGCCTAAAACCTTTTTCATAATTATATTGTTGACTTTTTGGTAAAAATAAAAAACCGCATTTTAAATGCGGTTTATTCGTTAAAAAATACTTTTGAGTTTTCTATAAATAAATCGTTAGCAAGCAAGTTGCCAAACTTTTTAGAAATTACGTTATAAGCAGATAGTAGCGAGCTTTCACGGCTAAAGTGAACGTCCGTCGTAACGAAGTCAACAAGACCGCTTTTAATAGCGGCAAATACGCGTTTTTGAAACTTTTTGCCGTGCTGACCTATTACGCTTGATGCGTTAACTTGAATTAGCGCGCCTAAGTGATGAAGGTCTATCAAAGTGTTTGCGTCAAGGTAGCGATATCTTTCAATGTGGGCAATTACGGGAATATAACCCATTTGCATTATATTGTAGCAATAATCTAATATGTCGGCATAACTAAAATAGTCAAACTCAATTAGAAGATAGTTGGTGTTATTGATGGTGAGGACCTTTTTCTGCTCAAGTAACTCATAAATTTTATTATCGCAAAAAACCTCTTGCCCGAGATACAGCTCAGCGTCTATCCCACGGTTTTTAACCTCTAATTTAAATGAGTTGAAGTTTTCTAATATCTCTTCTTTACCCTTTTCGTAAATACCTATTTTGTAGTGCGGGGTTAAAATTATTCTACGAACTCCGTCGCTTACTAAATTTTTTACGAGATTAACGGACTTTTCAACGGAATCGCTCCCATCGTCTACAAACGGTAAAATATGAGAGTGAACGTCAACCATACCTTACTTCTCCTGCATGTAGTGATTTCTTAAGTTGCGGTAGTAGTTGGTATGATAGTATCCACCGTATCTAAGCGAGAACTTGCCTTGGTTTCTATAAGTCATAACCGTTCCTAAAATATTAGGATTGCACTTTTTAAGTAAATCGTACGCCTCTTTGAGTTGAGTGCGCAAAGTCGTACCTGCGCAAGCTACGAATATAACCATATCGCTAAGCTTAGAAAAATGAATATAGTCAGACACTAAAAGCACGGGCGGACAGTCGAATAAAACAAGGTCGTATTCCGCTTTAAGCGAGTCTATCATATCTTTAAATTTATCAGAAGTAAAGATGATAGACGCGTTGTGAGCCGCTTTACCGCGATTTACTATATCAACGCCGTATTTAGTCTTTTTGATAAGAGCGCTCTTATCGCACTCTCCAAGCATATATTCGGTAATACCTGTAAGGTTTGCAACTTCGAAAATTCTGTGAATTTTAGGTCTTCTAAAGTCAAAGTCAACTATAACCACCTTTTTACCACTTTTTGCAAGCGCAACTGCGGTATTTGAAATTACCGTTGATTTGCCCTCGCCAGACACGGCAGACTCTATTTGGAATACTTTGTTTTTACCATTGTCAGACGAGTAGATAATATTGTCTTTAAGCCTATAATAACTCTCGCTAAGTCCTACCTTTTTGCCTACTACTATTTTGGGAACTAAGTTTTCAAAATCGTTGTCAACGGCTTTTTTCTTGAATAACATATTACTTACCCTCCTTAACTTCGGCAGTAGACGACTTTTGAGCCACGTCCATATTATGCGAAATATCGATGGTAGCTATAATTTGGTTGCCGGTAATAAGCTCAATTTGCTCTTTAGTAATAATGGTATCGTCAAATGCGTTTTTGATAAGAACGAACACAACCGATAAAACAAGGCCTATCAAGAAAGCAATAGCGATAACTCCAGCTTTTCCGGTTGTTGCGCTTACGTCTTTAGCTTGAGCGTACGAATATACTACGATTTTGTCAGCGTGCCAAGGATAGATATCGGGTTTTGAATCTATGTACGCTTTAGCTTCGTCTATAAAAGCGTTAAGAACTTTGGCAACTTCTTCCTTAGTAGCGACAACGTCGCCACCCTTTTGAGAGTAGGTGTAAGTTACCGTGAAAAAGGGCTGTTCTTCTTCGGGAACGATAGTCAAACCACCGCTCATCTTCAAGCCTTTTTTTGTCATGGCTTCGTTGCAGGCGTTCATAACGTCTTTACTCATTATGAGTGCACTACATTTATCAGCAAGTAACGCAGCGTATTGGAATCTAGTATGCTCGGGAACGACCTCTTCCTCGTTAGTTGTTGGGTTTTTATAAGTTTCAACGTAAATTTGCGCGTTGAGCTTAGCAGTGTACGTCGTCTTTTTAAATAAGAACGCGTATACTCCGCCTATTAGCGTACACAATAACGTGATTATAATAATCCACACTATTCCGCCCCTTAAAATCCCTAAAACATCGGAGAAAGAGAGCGATTTTTCCTTTTCGTTAACTACTTCCATAAATCTCCTTACGAAACATCAAAAATTTATTAACATTTATATTATATACTTAAATTATATTTAAGTCAAGCCCCAATAATTATCTCTTTCCCTTTTGCTTTCTAATCTCTAAAATTGTGTTTTCAAAACCGTTTTGAGAGGGCTTATAAAAAACCTCGTTTTCAAGCTTTTTGGGAAGATACGTTTGCTCTACGTATCCGCCGTAGTCGTGCGGGTATTTATATTCGGCACTCTTTTTCTTGCCCTCGTCGCTCAAATACGACGGATTGATAAGATATGGCGGAATATCGTCGTCACGCACCTTTTCGGCAGCGTCGCCCGCTGAATACATTGCCGTTATTACAGTATTTGACTTGTGCGCTTCACAAACGTAAATAATTGCTTCCGATAGGGGTATTAATCCCTCAGGCGCGCCTATGTTTTGAAGAGCCGTCATTGCGCTAGTTGCTATAACCAAAGCGTTGGGGTCTGCAAGTCCAACGTCCTCAGCCGAGTGAACGACTAATCGCCTTGCTATTATCATCGGGTCTAAGCCGGCTTTAATTAAGCGTTGGCTATAGTAAAGCGCAGCGTCGCTATCGCTTCCGCGCAAGCTTTTACAAAAGGCACTAAGTAAATGATAATATCCGTTTTCGTCAATAGATAGCGCCTTTTTTTGAATTGATTGCTCGGCGTCTTTTAAGGTTATTACCACTACGCCGTTCTCGTTTACGGGGGTTGTGAGCGCGGCAAGCTCAATGGCGTTGTACGCCGTTCTTAAATCACCTGCCGAAGTAATTGCTATATGCTCGTATGCTTTTTCTTCAACCTCGATTTTCATCTTTCCAAGACCGCGTTTTTGGTCAGCCACGGCTTTTTTAAGAGCGTTTTTAATAATCTCAGTTGATAAGCTTTTAAACTCGAATACCCTGCACCTTGAAATAATTGCAGGCGTCATAGCCACGTAAGGATTTTCGGTAGTTGAACCGATAAACACGATAGTTCCCTTTTCGATTGCAGGAAGCAAGCTATCCTGTTGCGATTTGTTAAAGCGATGGCACTCGTCGAGGAGTAAATAAGTTCTTTTACCGTATAATTTTAAATCGTCTTCCGCTTTTTCTATAGCTTTTTTAACGTCGGCAACGCCACTCGTTACGGCGTTTAACTTTACAAAATTACCTGCCGTTGAGTTAGCAATTATGTTTGCAAGCGTAGTCTTGCCCGTGCCGGGAGGTCCGTAAAATATACAGCTACCGAGCTTGTCGGTAACTATTGCTCTTTTTAAAAGGCTTCCGTCTGACGCAATTTCAGACTGCCCTAAAAATTCTTTTAGGGTTATCGGGCGCATCCTTTCGGCAAGCGGTGCGGTGTTTTCAGTTTGTTTGGCAATCGTGTCGAATAACGTATACATAATTTCCTACGAATTTAATATATTTTACTATGAAAAAAAGTTTTAAACTAAACGGCGCGAAAGTGGTAAAAACACTTCTTATATCCGCCTTAATTTTCTTGATTATTTCGCTAGCACTTTATCCCGAAAGGTATTCAAAATCGACCTATGAGGGGATTTTACTGTGGGCGGTGTCGGTAATGCCGTCATTACTGCCGTACTTTTTTTTAACGGCTGTTTTAACTAAAATAAACGCATTATCTTGCGTCTTTACAAAGTTTACGCCCATAACATCAAAAGTGCTTAGATTAAACGGAATATCCGCCTACGCATTTTTTATTAGTATATTGTCTGGCTATCCCGTTGGTAGTAAGTTAACGGCTGACCTATATCAAAACGGCTTAATAGGAAAGGGAGAGGCGCAAAGGATGAGTATACTATGCTCAACGTCAGGCCCACTTTTTATTATAGGTGCTGTGGGCTCTACAATGTTTGGAGATAAAAAGATAGGGTTTATTATTTATCTAACACACGTTTTGTCGGCGCTATTTACCGCGCTTATATTAAGAAATTTTTTTGATGAGCCCATAAAGAGTAAATTTTATCTTTCGCTTGATAGTAGCGATAACGCTTTATACGACTGCGTGTATTCTTCGGTTATATCCGTCCTCGTCGTAGGGGGTTTTGTGAGCGTATTTTACGTAATATCTGAAATACTTTATGATTTCAATATTTTATACCCTATAAGCTACCTTTTTAATCTTTTATTTTCACCGCTTGCAAATAGTGACGGCGTGGGCGTTTCAATATCTTCTGGGCTGATTGAATTTACTAAAGGCGCAAAAATGCTGTCAAGCCTAGGCTCTACGCCACTAACTGTATCGCTTGCGAATTTTATAATAACGTTCGGTGGGCTTTCGGTAATAATGCAATCGCTTGCATTTTTAAAAAAAGCCAAAGTTAAAGCCTCGTTTTTTATACTTGGCAAATTAATTCAAGCGCTGATATCCTCTATTTCGTGCTACTTTATCTGCCTTGCTTTTTTATAATTTCTATCACGCTTTTTGACAAATATTCATCGTTGTAACGCCCACTTGCAATATCTTTTTTAACTGCGGTTGACGATACGTCTTTTAAACTTTTAGAACAGGGAATATACAAGGTAACTAACTCGGGATACGTCTTCTCGTTATAATAATGCATGCCGCTTTCATACTCGTAATCGATAGCGTTTCTAACCCCTCTAACGTTATAGATAGCGCCAACAGACTTCATTAAATCAACAAGCCACCCCTCGTGATAGGTTACCACTACGTTTTTATACTTAGCGCACACCGACTTCAGCATTTCAAACCTAGTATCCACAGTAAAAAGCGTTTTTTTATCGGGGTTTATGCAAATTGCAACGGTAAGCGTGTCAAATAGTTTAGAAGCCTTTTCTATTACCGATTCGTGCCCTTTCGTAACAGGGTCGAAAGTGCCTGCAAATACAGCGTTTTTCATTATTCCTCCGCGATGCGGTAAAAGTCAAATACCGCTATTCCGTATTTTCTAGTTTGAAGTAACTCAAAACCTTTCACTTCTATAGAAAGCCTGTCCGCCACCCTTTCGTAAATAAACAAGCCGTCCTCTTTTAAAATTTCTTTTTCTTTTACAATACTTAAGATATCTAAAATTTCGTCAAAAGCGTACGGCGGATCAAAAAAGATTATATCGAATTTTTTATCGGTTTTTTTAAGAAAGCTTTCCGCCGTTGATAATATAAATTCCTTATCAAGCCCGATAGATATAGCGTTTTCCTTAGCTAAATTTAGGCTTTTAACGCTACTGTCAACGAATACTACTGAATTTGCTCCGCGTGAATAGCTTTCAAGCCCCACACCGCCCGTACCCGAGCAAAGGTCTAAAAAATCACAACCCAAAACTTTGCTTCCCAAAATATTGAAAAGCGATTCTTTTGCTCTATCGGAGGTGGGGCGAATATCCTGCCCGTCAAAGCTTTTAAGTTTTTTGCCTTTGTTTTTTCCTGCTATAATTCTCAAGATTACTCCAAATACTCAAATCGTGCGCGCTTGGTTGCAGAGCACAAAATTTCGTACGGTATAGTTTTATATTTTTTAGAAAGTTCTAAAGCGTCCGTCATAACGGGAACGTAGTCGTCAAGACAAGCCCCTTTCACACCAGACAAATCCATGCACATAGGTGAAATGTCGTAACAATTCCTTGAAAAGCCGTCTGCATAGCCCATGCGAATTAAGGTTACAGCCTTTTCATTATAACGTTTACTGCCATATAAAAACCTTTGGTTTTTAAGGCTTTTAACGACTAGGTTTTTAGCGTAAACTTTCATAACGGGGCTGAGCGAAATGGCGTCGGTAGCAAAGGGCGTATAGCCGTAAAGCATAATACCCACTCTCACCATAGAAAAATGATATTTATCATCAAGTAACGCGCCACCGCTTGACGATAGATGTAAATTTGCTCTATCGTTATAGTTAACTATCGGTTCTGAAAGACGCAAAAAACTCTCGTATTGATTATTTACGTATTTTTTATTCTTAGTATCGCCAAAGTGCGAAAGCGCACCTGTAACCGCTATATCGCTACTTTTCGCTACGCCGATTATTTCGTTGACGTCGAAAATACTCGATGCGCCCAGCCTATTCATACCCGTATTGAGTTTTATATGAACGTTGGCGGTTTTACCCAGCTTTTCACAAGCCTTTGAAATGGCAAGCATTTCGCTTTTGGTGCTTACCGTTAACGTAATATCTTTGTTTATCAAGCTTTCAACGCCGTAAAGCGCGGGCGTTAAAAGTATAATTTCTTTATTAATTCCCGAAATTCTAAGGTCGAGTGCCTCGCGCTCCATAGAAACGCAATAACTGTCGGCAATCGGATATAACGCCGAAGATACTTCAACTAAACCGTGACCGTAGGCGTTGCTTTTAACTACGGCGCAAAGTTTTACTCTTTTATCTATCAAGCCTTTTACGGCTTTTGTATTGTTTTTGAGATTATTTAAGTCTATTTGAGCTAAAAGTGGGCAAGACAATATAGTTCCCTCGGTCTTTTAATAGTATGCAAGTGGTATAAATATTGTCAAAAGCCCAAAGATTTGAATAATTTAGTAGAAAGAGGCAATAATTAAATTATGAATTTTTTTATAGGTTTAGTTATCGGTGTTATACTCGGCACTAACGTTAGTTTACTCATATCAGCCGTAATATCAATTAATAAAGATAAGAAAAAAGTTAAATAACTTTACCGCTTTGTACGGTAATAACTTTGTCAACGTAATTTGAAAGGACAGGCTTGTGCGAAATTATTATTAAAGTTACCCCCTCGAGATTGCTTAACGACTTTAAAAATTCAAGCTCGGTTTTGCTATCGAGCGCGGAGGTAGGCTCGTCCATAATAATTACGGGTGCATTTTTGTAAATTGCTCTTGCTATAGCTACGCGCTGGCGTTGACCTTCGGATAATGACGCGCCCTCGCCGAGGCGATAATCTTTTCCAAATTCTAGCAAAACGTCTGAAAGCATTGAAGCCTCAACCGCTTTATTAAATCTTTGTTCGTCGTATTCCTCGCTGAATACGACGTTTTCTTTTATCGTGCCAGAGAAAATCATATTGCCTTGCGGTACGAAGGAAATTAAATCTTTAACCGAGCTAGGCGAATAATTATTATCGCCAAAGCTAATTAAGATTTCTCCGCTATTTGGCGTGTATAACCCTGCAATAAGTTTAACCAACGTAGTTTTACCCTCGCCCGAGCCACCTTTTATCAATACCTTTTCACCGCGGTTGATTTCAAAAGTAGCGCCACTTAAAACCTCGCCGTTACCGTATGAAAAGCTTACGTTTGATAGGCTAATTTTATCAAACTCATTAAGGCTGATTTTTTGCGTTTTATCATCGTCAGCTATAGAAAATAACCTTTCACCAGCAACCAGCATTTCGGCGTGGGCGGTAAAAAATCCGCTAATTCCAGAAATCGGCGTTTTTATTTGAAGAACGAGCTGAAGTAGCGCGGTTATTACGCCAAAGTCAACACCGTCAACTCCTTTGTAAATTCCGTAAACGCCAAAAATTACGGCGCTTGCATAAAAGGCGGTAAAACACAGGTTTATTACCGAACTTACGCTAGATAAAAAATACCTTTGCTTGCGCCTTGCTTTTTTAAAGGAGGAATATTTATTTGATAAATTTTTCAAAACGTAGTCTTCAGCGTTAAAGGTTTTTACGGCAAGAAGATTTTCAGAAACCTCTGACAAGTAAACGTTTTGCTTGGAATTTTCTATGCGTGCTTTTTTGTAAAGCTTAAATGATATTTTGCGGATAAAAAACGAGCTTATAACGATAACGCACGCCACCGCCAAAACGATTAAAGTAAAAGTTGGCTGTAAAACGAATAGGGCAACTATCGTTCCTATAAGCCTTACCGCCGTGGACACTACGCTTGGAATAAGGTTTATTCTCACCCCTGAAACGGTAGCCACGTCCCCCTCGAAACGAGTTAACAAGTCGCCCGACGATATTGAAGAGGATTTTTTATAACTACTATCTAAGTAATCTTTGGATATTTGATTTTTTAATTGAAATTTAGCTTGGGTAACGATATTATCGCCAAGTATTTTTACTGCAACGCCGAGTAAAAACGAAAGTAGTACAACGGCTATTAAAACTATCGCCGAGGTAATAATTCCATCTTTCCCCTCACCGTATTCTACCGAGTTTATAAGATTTTTAACTGCAAGGGCAAATGCGACGGATAGCGCCGATTGAACCGCGCCCGCCACTACGAATAAAAGGTATTTAAAATTGTTTAAAGGCAAAGCCTTTCTTATTTTGTTTAAGGTGTTTGTTTTCATACTAATATATATTGTAACTTATTTATATACCAAAGTCAATTACCAAGTTTTTAATAAAAACACTTTATTTTGAGTGTGAAATATGCTAAAATACAAAAAACGGAGGAATTATGGGTTACAATATCTCAACAATGCACATTTGGAGGCTTTTTAACGGCGATTGCGAGTGCCCTATGTGCAAGCTTAAAAAAAAGACTGAAAGTGAAATAGCCGAGCTTTATTTATCAGAGGCGGTTATGGAGGATGCCGAGCGTGAAAATGTTAATAAATTCGGCTTTTGCAAAGAGCATTACGACCTTTTATATTCGGGTAAAAACAAATTAGGTCTTGCCCTTCAAGCAAGCACGAGGCTTTGGAAGCTTGATATGAAAATCAAGCCCGTAGACGTAAAGCAAGCGGTTAAAACGGCAAAAAAGTTACGAGAAGAGATTTCAGACTGTATAATTTGCCGTAAACTTGAGTTTAATATGGAACGCTACTTTGAAACGGTTGCCAAGCTTTATGGCGACGACGAGAAGTTTAGAAAGCAATTCGATACGATAAAAGGATTTTGCTACCCTGACTACGTGCGTCTAGTTGAAAACGCGCCCAAAGCGCGCGGATACGCCAAACAGTTTTTAGAGGTTTTATATAACAAACAAAAATCAAGCGCGGAAGAGGTGCAAAAAAACCTAAAAGATTTTACTATGGCATTTGACTACCGCTCCACCTCACTTCCACCTAAAAGCGCGTCTTTATCACTAGTTCAAGCGCGCATAAAATTCTACGGCGAAAAATCAGACCTGCCCGAAAGAAGATAAAAAAAGCGACCTATAGGTCGCTTTTTCTATTCTTCATCATCTTCAGGGGTACTATAAAAATCGTCGTTTAAAATTGATAAAACCTCTTCAATTTTATTAAGTAATTTATCTCTTCCATACCCAGTTTCAGATGAGGTTGCTATAACCTTTTCCATACCGATAGCAAGGTAGTTGCCTATAGACTTTACCCTTTCAAATATTCTCGTTTTACCGATTTTGTCAGCCTTTGTTGCAACTACCGTAAAAGGTAGTGCGTAGCTGTGAAGATAATTTATCATAGATAAATCGTCTTTAGTCGGGTCGTGGCGGATATCAACGAGCATTATAACGTGATTTAAAGCTTTGTCAGAGGCAAAGTAATCTTCCATTAAATTTGCCCACTTTTTCTTTTCGCTAGCACTAACCTTTGCAAAGCCGTAACCAGGAAGGTCTGCTAAGATAAACTCGCCGAAATCAAAGTAGTTTATAAGCCTCGTTCTACCGGGGGTAACCGACGTTCTTGCAAGCCCTTTGCGGTTTGCAAGCGCGTTTATAAGCGAGCTTTTACCCACGTTAGACTTTCCGCACACGGCAATTATCGGTCTATCAGATATTAAAAAATTCTTTTTGTCGGCAACCGAAGTTATAAATTTTGCATTTTTTATAATCATTTTATTCAAATACCTTTTCAAATACTTCTTGGGCTTTTTCTACAGGGATAAAGTTGATTTTTTCCTTAATTTCCGCAGGGATTTCCTCTAAATCTTTAACGTTGCCGATAGGAATAATTATTTCGCGTATGCCAAGTCTGAACGCGGCAAGCGACTTTTCTTTAAGCCCACCAATTTTCAAAACGTTACCTCTAAGGGTAATTTCGCCCGTCATACCGATATTTCTTTTTACCTTTTTGCCAGTAAGTGCTGATAATACCGCCGTTGCAAGCGTTATGCCTGCGCTAGGCCCGTCTTTAGGCGTTGCCCCCTCGGGAACGTGAATATGAATATCCGTTTTTTCAAAAATCTCGCTGTCTATTTCAAACTTATCGGCATTTGAACGCAAATAACCTATCGCCGTTTTTGCGCTTTCTTGCATAACTTCGCCAAGCTTACCGGTTAAGTTTAAATTGCCCTTACCTTTCATAAGTGCAACCTCGATAGTTAAGGTCGTTCCGCCAAGCGCAGTCCAAGCAAGCCCCGTTGCAGAGCCTATCTCGCTTTCCTCAAGCCTTTCTTCGCTTTCATACTTTTTAGCCCCAAGATAATCTTTTACGCTATCTTTAGTGATAATTTGCTTGGGATATTTATTATTTTCAGCAACTTTTACGGCAACTTTTCTACATATAGCACCAACTTGCTGTTCAAGCCTTCTAACGCCCGCTTCGCCGGTATAGCCGGTTATAATCTCTCTAAGACCATCTTCAGTAAAGAAAATATTATCTTCAGTTAAACCGTTGAGCGCGCTTTGCTTGGGCGCTAAATATTTAATACCTATTTGAATTTTTTCTTCCTCAGTGTAGCCAGATAAGTTTATAACCTCCATACGGTCAAGAAGTGGCGCGGGAATAGTTTCAAGCGTGTTTGCCGTGGTTATAAACATTATCTTTTGAAGATTATAAGGAATTTCAAGATATCTATCGCGGAAGGTATCGTTCTGCTCAGGGTCTAAAACCTCTAAAAGCGCACTTGCTGGATCGCCCCTTAAATCGGTTGAAAGTTTATCTATTTCGTCAAGCAAGAACACGGGGTTTATAACGCCAGCCTCTTTCATACCGTAGATAATTCTACCCGGCATTGCGCCGATATAAGTCTTTCTGTGTCCTCTTATTTCAGCCTCGTCTTTTACACCGCCAAGGCTCATACGAACGAGCTTTCTATTAAGCGCGCGAGCAACCGATTTAGCAACCGAGGTTTTACCAACGCCCGGAGGGCCAACCAAGCAAAGTATTGGGCCTTTAAGCGATTTAGTAAGCTTTAAAACCGCTAAATACTCGGTAATTCTCTCTTTTACTTTTTCTAAACCGAAATGATCCTCTTCAAGCACCTTTTTGCACTCTTGAAGTTCCTCAGTATCCACGCTTTCTTCCGAAAAAGGAAGGTCGATAATCCAGTCGATATACGAGCGAAGAACGGTATAATCGGGAGATGACGGTGCCATTTTACTCATTTTAGAAAGCTCGGCAAGCACCTTTTCTTCCGATTCTTTAGGCATCTTTTTAGCTTTAATTTTCTCGGTTAAGGTATCTAATTCCTTAACGTCGTCACCAAGCTCTTCGTGAATTGCTTTTATTTGCTCGCGAAGATAAAATTCCTTTTGATTTTTCTCTACGCTTTCTTTAACGCGTTGAGATATGATTTTATCCGCCTTAACAATTTCAGCCTCGTAAGATAAAAGGTCGTAAAAAAGCGTTATCCTCTCGCTTACGCTCTCGATTTCGAGTAGGCGTTGCTTGTCCTTTTCCTTAAAGGGAAGATTAAACGAGGCAACGTTTATAAACTCGGATACGTTTTCAATCGCGCCTATTTTAAGGGCGCTTTCTTTATTGAATTTTTGAAGGACTGAAGAGGTTTCTCTAAACATATCTTTAGCGCGCCTAAAATACGCCTCCGTTTGAGGCGTAAAGTCGCTTTCTTCTTCAATTTTTTCTACGTTAAAGGTAAAAAAGTCGCCGTTATCGCCAGCGCTTACTACCTTTGCGCGGTAAAGCCCCTCTACCGTAAGCCTAAAATTTTCGGTTGCAATTTTAGCAAGGTTGCCAACCTTACAAACCGTTCCTACCTGATAAAGGTCGCTAACCGTAGGGCTGTCAACCTTAACGTCTTTTTGCGTAACTAAAAAGATAATTCTATCCCCTTTAATGGACGCGTTAACCGCGGATAACGATTTTACCCTGCCAACGTCTATCGTAGTGTAAACACCTGGGAATATTACCTTTCCCCTAACCGCAACGGTGGGGATACCAAAATGACTGATTTCGCCGTTATTTGATTGTTGTTTTATAATTTCTTCCATAGTTTAGTTATTATATAATATTTACTATATTTTTGCAAGTATTTTTTTTAATGCTTTATTTAATGATAGTTTTATGTTAAAATGGTTATATGAACAAGTATTTTAATGAGCATACAACGGTAATAGTAACGGGCGCATCGTCGGGTATCGGCAAAAATTTGGCTGAAATTTTAATTTTAAATTACGGCGCAAAGGTTATAGGAATAGGTAGAAACGAAGATAAGCTTGAAAGGGTTAAAAGCCTTTTAGGCGATAATTTCACACCGTATAAAATGGACGTTTCTATTAAGGAAGAATGGGAGCTCTTATACTCCTATCTTAACAACAATAAAATAACTCCCAGCGCGCTTATAAACTGCGCAGGGGTTTTACCTCAATTTTCTAAATTTGACGAAAACGTTGCACGGCAAGCGCACGCCGTTATGGATACAAATTTCTTCTCGATAGTTTACTCAAGCGAAATTTTTATGCCTTTGCTTAACAAGTTTGAAAACGCTATTATGGTAAACGTTTTAAGCTCGTCTGCACTATGCCCATTTGCGGGGGTATCTTTATATTCTGCTTCAAAATCAGCAGGCGTAAGATTTTCAGAGTGTTTATCTTTTGAAAATAAAGATATTCAAATCGTAACGGTTATGCCCGGCTTTACTAAAACTGACGTTATGCGAAATCAAAACGCAAGCGATAAAGAAATGGGGATAATTGACAAAATTTCAGCTTCTCCCAAAAAGGTTGCAAAAAAGATTTTAAAAGGGGCAAGCAAAGGCAAAAAACGAATTATAATCGGCTTTGACGCACACCTTATGAATTTACTGTATAAATTCTTTCCGCGCACTGCTCCCCGCCTTATAGGTTGGTTTTTAAGAAAAACTAAAATGAAATTATTTGAAAAAATTTGATTTTTAATCTATTAAAAAACTCTCACTTTTCGTGAGAGTTTTATTTTTAGTTTCATTAAGTTTATTCCAACCATTTTAAGGGGTTAGAGACAAGCAAGACAATGCTCGACTAGGCGGGTGGTTGCAATAGACCTTTTACGGTCATTGCAGACACACGACGACGGCAGTAACGCAGTATTGCGCCGTCTATGACGCCTTAAATACGACTTGAGGTTTTTTCAAACCTTTAATCACTTCCTCGTCAATAATTACCTTTTCGGCGTTTTCGCTGGGGATATCGTACATACAGTCAAGCATAACGTTTTCAAAAATCGTTCTTAAACCGCGTGCACCCGTTTTAAGTTCAATTGCCTTTTTAGCAATTTCGTAAACTGCACCGTCGGTAACTTCTAAATCGCACTCGTCCATACCGATAAGTTTTTTATACTGCTTAACAAGCGCGTTTTTAGGCTCGGTCATAATCTTTACGAGCGCAGTTTCGTCAAGCGGATCTAAACATACCGTTATTGGCACTCTTCCAACGAATTCGGGAATTAAGCCGTACTTGGTTAAATCGCCCGGTTGAACGTCAGACAAGCTAGTCGTAGTATTACTACCTTTACCCGAAACGTTACCACCAAAGCCTAGGCTAGACGCGTCTTTACGCTTTTCAATAATTTTATCAAGCCCAACGAAAGCTCCACCGCAAATAAATAAAATGTTGGTGGTGTCAATTTGAATAAGCTCTTGTTGAGGGTGCTTTCTTCCGCCTTGAGGGGGAACTGAAGCAACGGTTGACTCAATTATTTTAAGAAGCGCTTGCTGAACGCCCTCACCCGACACGTCACGCGTGATGGATACGTTTTCACTCTTTCTTGCAATCTTATCAATCTCGTCAATATAAACGATTCCGCGCTCTGCACGAGCAACGTCATAATCTGCATTTTTAATAAGCTTTAAAAGTATATTTTCAACGTCTTCCCCCACGTAGCCAGCCTCCGTTAAGGTAGTTGCATCAGCTACTGCAAAGGGAACGTTTAAAATTTTAGCAAGAGTTCTTGCAAGCAAGGTTTTACCCGAGCCCGTAGGGCCTAAAAGTAAAATGTTAGACTTTTCAATCTCGGTTGCGTCGTTTTTATCGCCTTTTAAACTTGCGTTTATTCTTTTATAGTGGTTATAAACAGCTACCGATAATACTTTTTTAGCCTTTTCTTGCCCAACGATATAACTGTCAAGCTCTTCTTTGATTTGCTTGGGCTTTTTAAGCTCAACGGCTTCAACCTCAAGCGCCTCGTTTTCCTCTTCTAATATGCCGTTGCAAATTTCCAAACACTCATCACAAATATAAAGCCCGTTAGGACCTGCAACGAGTTTTTGCGCTAATTCTTTAGGCTTACCACAAAAAGCGCAATATAGTCCGTTATTTAAGTTTTCGTTGTTTGCCATAACTCCTCCTTTATATAGTGAATTAATGTTTATAGGGTAAATATATGCCTTTTGTTAGCTAAGATTTTTTATCTGCGATAAAAAATTTTATCTACCAAGCCATACTCTAAAGCCTCTTCAGCCGATAAATAATTATCTCTATCGGTATCCTTTTCTACCTGCTCAATGGGTTTACCGGTGTTTTCAGATAAAATTTTGTTAAGTTTATCTTTAATCTTTAAAATATGGTCGGCTTGAATTTTAATATCGCTTGCTTGACCGTGAGCACCGCCTAAAGGCTGATGAATCATAATCTCGCTGTTAGGAAGGGCGTATCTTTTGCCCTTTTTACCGCTTGATAATAAGAACGCGCCCATTGACGCAGCCATACCGATACAAATGGTAGAAACGTCGCACTTTACGTAGTTCATAGTGTCGTAAATTGCAAGACCAGCAGTTACCGAACCGCCCGGGCTGTTGATGTAGATACAAATATCCTTATCAGGGTCTTTGCCTTCAAGATAGATAAGCTGAGCAACTACCGTGTTTGCGGTAGCGTCGTCAATCTCGCCGGAGAGCATAATAATTCTATCTTCAAGTAGGCGTGAATATATATCGTACGAGCGTTCGCCCTTGTTGGTCTGCTCGACAACCATAGGTATAAGTGCCATTTTTTACCTCTTAATCGATTTTATTGTTTGCCATTAAGAAAGCGAAAAGCTTTTCAATGGTAGCGTTGTTTTCAAAGTAAGAAATTTGACGCTCGTTCATTGATTTTTTATACTCGTCGAATTCCTTATTCATAGCGGTTGCTTGTTCTTTAATTTTCTCGTCAATTTCTTCCTCGGTTGCCTTAATGCCTTCAACGGTTAAAATCTTGTCTATTACAAGTTGAGTTTTAACTTGCTTTTCAGCTTGAGCCTTGAAAGAATTTCTATAATCTTCACGAGTTTGGTTGGTGTATTTAAGGTAATCGTCAAGACGGAGACCTTGATACATCATACGGTATTCCATATCTTGAACGTTATTGTCAATTTGCCTTTCAACTAAAACAGCGGGGATATCAACTTGAGAAGATTCGGTAATTTTTTCAATAAGCTTATCTTCAGTTTCTGCTTTTGCGCGCTTGTCGTTAGCTTCTTGAAGCTTTTTCTTAGTTGCCTTTTTGTAAGCGTCAACCGACTCTTCGCCCGCAGCTTCTTTAATAAACTCGTCGTTAACTTCGGGGTATTCTTTAACTTTAATTTCGTGAAGCTTAACTGCAAAAATAGCGTCTTTACCCTTTAATTCTTCAGCGCCGTAATCTTCGGGGAACTTAACGGAAATATCCTTATCGTCACCGATATTCATACCGATAACACCGTCTTCAAAACCGGGGATAAACGCGCCCGAGCCAAGCTCTAAATTTTGCTTTTCAGCCGTGCCACCTTCAAACTTAACGCCGTCGATACTACCCGAGTAATCAATTACGGTAATATCGCCCTTTTGTGCGGGGCGGTCAGTAACGGATACTTCTCTTGCGTTTCTCTTTACGAGGCGGTCAAGCTCAGCGTCCACGTCCTTTTTAGTTACATTATACTCAACTTTGTCAATGGTTATACCTTTATATTCGCCAAGAGTTACTTCGGGCTTTACGGGAACTACCGCTACCATAGTGATACCCTTATCGTCAAGCTTTTCAATCTCGATTTCAGGTCTATCAATAGGCTCGATTTCCTTTTCTTTATCTAAAATGTCAAAGTAGTATTTAGCGAAAGAAGTGTTGATTGCTTCTTCGTAGAATACGCCTTTACCGTACATTTGCTCGATAACGTTCTTGGGTGCTTTGCCCTTTCTAAAACCGGGGATATTAAATTTACCCTTGGTTTTAGCGTACGCTTGAAGTTGCGCTTCGTTCCACTCTTTGGTGTTTAAAGTGATTGCGATTTTTACTATGCTTTTTTCAGCAGGTTTAACAGTATATTTCATAAAATTCTCCTTAGAGTTATAATTAACTTTATATATTTTAACAAAGTTAATCGTTATTGTAAAGTTTTTAAGACTAATTTCAACTTTTAATTTACAAAAACTTAATAAGAATATATAATATATTTATGCCACAAGACTTATTTACCATAAAGCGCACCGCTGAATTTTTATCCGCCAACTACGTGGGCGCAAAAATTAATAAAGTGTTCCAGCCGACGAGCGAAGAGGTCAATTTACTCCTTTTTAAGGAAAGAGCCTGTCGCCTCGTCATTTCAACAAACGCTAAATTTGCAAGAGTTTCGGTAATTCAAGGCGAAAAGCCCAACCCCGAGGTAGCTTTTAATTTTTGTATGCTATTAAGAAAATATATTACGGGCGCTGAGATTACTAATATCCAAATTTTTAACGACGACAGAGTGGTTAAAATTTCAATGGTTAATAAAAACGATTTGCAAGACTTTGTCGAATACGCACTATACGCTGAAATTATGGGCAAATACTCTAACTTGTTTTTTACAAAAAACGGCGTGATACTCGGCGCGCTTAAACAGTCGGCTGAAAGTCTTGACGGTAAGCGCATAACTTTAACAGGCGCAAAATACACCCCTCCTATCAAACTTGAAAAACTGTCTGCTTACGACGATAAAGCAGTTGACGTTTTTTTAAACTACCAAGGCGGAGCGCTTGATAGGTATATTTTAAACAGCTTTAACGATTTTTCACCCGTAACGGCGTGCGAGATTGCAAGCCGAATTGAAAACGCTAATGAAAAAGGTGGCGAAAATGCGTATAAAATTTTTAAAGATTTTATTAACTTGCCAACCTTGCCTACCGTGATTGACGACGGGGTTAAGAAAGATTTTTACGCAACTGATTACCTTTCGATTGAGGGAAATAGAACTTATTTTTCAAATATTTTAGACGCTATTGAGAGCGTTTATTCGTCAGCTGAAAACGGCGCGTATTTAAAGGGGCTTAAAAGCGGTGTTCAAAACGCGCTTAACGCTTACGAAAAAAGGCTTGTAAAAAGACTTACAACCTTAAAAGAGCGCATAATTTCAAGCGGTGATTTTGAAAAATACAGAAAATACGGCGAACTTTTAACCTCGCAAATTTATCTTTGCAAAAGGGGGCAAAGCTCGGTAACCATTTCCAATTATTACGACGGTGGCGAAATTACGCTTGAACTTGACGAAACTTTATCCCCTCAACAAAACGCTCAAAAGTATTTTAAACAATATAGAAAGAAAAAATCTGCCGTGGAGATTTCAGCCGAGCAAGTTAAGAGTGCGGAGGAAGAGCTTAAATACCTATCTTTAGTCAATTTTTATTTAAGTCGTGCCGAGAACAAGCAAGATATTGAAGATATCAAACAAGAGCTTACCCTTGCAGGTATTATTAAAGTCAATCAAGGGGCAAAAAACAAAAAGCAAAGTAAAGCGCCAAGATTTTTAAAATACGAAGTTGACGGTTTTTCTATATTAGTTGGCAAAAACAATATTCAAAACGACAAGCTCCTTTCTTTTTCAGATAAAAACGATTTGTGGCTTCACGTTAAAAACTACCACTCATCGCACGTTATTATACGCGAGGAGGGGCGCGAAATTCCTGAAAACGTTATAAAAGTGTCGGCTGAAATTTGCGCTTATTTTTCGCAAGGCGCTAAAGGGGATAAAATAAACGTAGATTACACCAAGCGCCGTTACGTTAAAAAGCAAGGTGGTAAAAATTTAGGCGCGGTAACTTACGAAAATTACTCAACTATTATCGTAAACCCCGATAAGCACGAAAATTTTATAATCAAGTAAAAAACGCCCTATCGGGGCGTTTTTATTCTTTACTTAATACTACCTCTACACCGTCAAGCGCGTGTAAGGGGCTTAATTTATCAAAGTGAAATATAATTTTATACGCCGTTAATTTTTGGCGTTTTTCTTTAAGCTGTTTATTAATTTTATTATCGCCGTACTTTCCGTCGCCCACGATAAAATGCCCTATATGCGCAAGGTGGGCGCGTATTTGATGAGTTTTGCCGGTAATTAATTTTACTGACAGCAAGCTCGTGTTTTCAAATTCTTTTACAACCTCGTATTCGGTTATAATTTTTACGCTACCACTAACTTGCGTATCAAAAACCTTAACCTCAGAGTTTTTTGCATCCTTATATAAATAGGCAGTTAAGCGCGCTTTGGTGGCGGGTAACTTACCGTAAACTTCAGCCAAATAAAACTTGTCAACCGTGCGGTTTTTAAAGGCTAAAAGCATTTCGTTATAGGATATATCATCACTAGCAAAAACGAGTAGTCCAGAAGTGTTTCTGTCTAATCGATGGCAAAGCTTTAAACCTTTGTAGGTTTTATTTAATTTCGCCTCAAAATCAACACTTTCTACGGTTGGGGGTTTGTTAAACACTAAAATCCCCGCCCCCTCAAACACGGGCGTATAAAGCTTATTTTCGCCGTCATAATAAACGTCAACCACGTCGCCAACAGATAATAAAACATCCTTGTTTACGCGTTTGCCGTTTATTTTAATATCTTTATTTCTAAGTAGTTTCATAAAGGTTGAATAAGAAAGTTCGGCGCCGTATTCAAAGGCTAACAGCTTATTAAGTTTTTGGGGAGTTTGATTAATAAAAGTTTTCATATCTTTTTGAAAAAAGCACGGCAAAGCCGTGCTTTTAAATTATTTGTCTTCTTCGACTTTTATAGTTTCTTTCTTTTCTTTTGGCTTAATTACTAAAAGAAGAATTATCGCTATAAGACATACGCCCGATATGCAAAGGAAGATAAAGGGAACGTAGTTAACGCTAATCCAGTCGTTAAATCCCGTTTTATAGTCAACCGTTTCGTATTTTACGTCAACTTTAATATCTTTTGTGTATTGCGTATCGTTGATTTTACCTTCACTGTCAATAGCGATTACGTGTAATCTGTAATAGCCTTTCTTTTCAGGAGTGAAAGACATATCGTCTTCATCAAACTCTTCACTTGCGGTAACCCAATCGCTAGTATTCGTTTCTTTATACTGAAGAACGTAAGTGGTAGACACTTCGCTACCCGAAACCTTTACGGTGTTTATTGAATACTTAAGACCGATATAGCCGTTTTCTTGATAAGAAGAGGTTATCTTTACGTTAGGACCTGCATTTTGAATAGTAAACTCGAAAATGGGAACTACGCGCTCTCCTTGCTTAATGTCGGTATCTTCATTTTCGGGGATATATTCTTCTTGGTACTCCTTGTCGAAATAATACTTAGTTCCGCTTGAGTAAATTCTGTCGCCAGCTTTATTATATACGGTGTAAAAACCGTCGTCATACTCTTTAAGACCGCTTATTGCGATATTGAAAGATTTATCGTCAATCTTGTCAATCGAAAGTAAAACGTAAAATCTGTAAGTTCCTACCTTGGTGATAGTGAAGGTTAAGTTAGACGTTCCGCTTGCACTGCTTGACATATAACTCGTACCGCCCGGTGCAGCGTAGTAAACTACCCTTTTATACTGACTGTAAGAGAACGAACCAACGTCAACTAAATCAAGATATTTTTCGTTATCTACAAGCGAGGGAATACCTATAAGTGATGGAACTGTGTAAGTTTCGTCAATGTAAATACTTTCTTTGTTTTGAGCAGTAGCATCTACGTAGGACGCATCTTCAACCATTTTCGCGTACGCTTTAACAGCGTCTTCCGAAATATCGTATTTTGGTGCAACGAGATTTTCAACGTTACTATGAACGGTTACGGCTTTAGTGAATACCTTAGGAGTATCCTCAATCGTTTTAACGGTAAACGTGTAATCGCCATCCTTGGTTATTCTTGCAGAAACCTTACCCGACGAATAGGAAGAAAATAAGAAAACGTTTTCATCATCCGTCTTATGCGTTCCATTGTTGTAAAGCTCAACCGCTTTATCGTCTGCCTCACTAGCTTTCTTAGCGGTGATGATAACGTTAGTTTCTTTAGCTCTAACCTCGTCGCTTACCGTAAAAGAAAATTCAACGCCTGGATATGCGTCAACTTTTTCGCTTGCATTTACAGTAGGTAGCGATAAAGCAAGTGGCAACACTAAAACTGCACATAAGAGAAATACTACTAATTTACTGATAATTTTTTTAGTCATTGTAGCTCCAATAGTTTTAAACGCGTTAATTTTATTAACGCACAAAATTTCATGCTTAATTTATTTTAACCTTATTATTTAATTTTGTCAATAACTAACTTGTGTTTTATTAAAAATATATAACAAAAACGACGGTTTGTAACAGTTTTTTTAGGTTTTACGTACAATAAATAGACGGATTTACCAATGAAAGTGATTTTTTTGACGTTAACTGCACTCTCTGTCAGCGCCGATTCGTTTTTCGGAGGGCTTGCGCTATGCATGAAAACAAAATGTAATATAAAAAGTGTTTTCGGCGTTGCAACCGCCGTTTTACTGCTGTGTTTATTAGGCTCTACCCTCGGTAAAATTTTCGGCGAATTTTTGAAAAATTATGCAGAGCTTTTAGGTGGTATAATTTTAATTCTAACGGGCGTTTTAGGGTTATTTAAAAAGAAAGAGGCTGATAAAAATACGGCGGGCGTTAGAGAGAAAACCAGCCTTAAAGACTCTCTGCTTATAGGCTTCTCAGTCGGGCTTGACGGCGCGGTTGGCTCGTTTACTTTAACAGCTAGCGGATATAACGGGCTTTTCGTAGCGCTTTTAATAACTTTCGTGCACGTCGTTTTGCTCGTTTTAGCTTTGCTACTTGCCGATAAAATCAATAAAAAACTGACGGCAACGAGTAAACTGCCACACCTAATTTTAATACTACTTGGACTTTATAAATTAATAATTTAAAAAGCACGCTGTGCGTGCTTTTTTTAATAAGTCATTTTGAGTGATGCCGAAGTATCAAAGAGTTTCCAAGGCGATAGCTCTTTTGGAGGCTCGGCTTTAAAACAAAGCCTTTCTTTAGTTACTGGGTGAGTAAACGAAAGCGACGACGCCCAAAGTGCAAGATGCCCTTTAACTGCGTTTTCGCCACCGTAGCGCATATCGCCGTAAACGGGATATCCTAGGTTTGACGTTTGAACGCGAATTTGGTGGCTTCTTCCCGTGTGGAGTTTGATTTTTACAAAGGAAAGTCCACTTTTTTCCTCAATAACTTTGTAGTGAAGTTCAGCCTTTTTAGCACCTTCAACCGTTTGAGCGCACACGTAAACGGTGTTAGTGATAGCGTTCTTTTTGAGATAATTAGTAAGCGTTTGTTCTTTTTTATCAAGTATACCCACTAAAACGGTATAGTAAATCTTTTCAAAGTCGCCCGTCTTCATCTGCTCGGAAAGTCTACCCGCCGCCTTTGACGTTTTTGCAAACACCATGACGCCACCTGTCGGCCTATCAAGCCTATGAACAAGCCCAAGGTAAACGTTGCCCGGCTTATTATCGCGCTCCTTTATCATATTTTTAAGGGCTGAAAGTAAAGATATATCTTTACTCTCGTCGTCACACGAGGGCATATTTTGAGGTTTTAAAGCAACTATTATATGATTGTCTTCAAATAAAATAATAGGATTTTCCATAACTTTAATTATCTATTTGCCAAAGTCCCGAGCAACCGCAGGGGAGTGCAATGTTTTCACGAGTGGGAAGCCCCACCTCGTACGCGTCTACTTTGTAACCCTCTTTGGGTAAAAGTAAAGTGAGTATGTTTTTTAAAACTTGAGGTTGCAAGCCCGTAGTGTAACTGTTTATTAAGAAAAACAAGGGGTTGTCGCTTAATACCTGCGTACAAATTTTAACGAGGTTATAAAGCTCGTTTTCAATCTTCCAAGTTTCTCCGCCAGGGCCTCTGCCAAAGCTAGGTGGGTCCATAATAATAGCGTCGTACTTTCTACCCCTTCTAATTTCGCGCTGAACGAACTTTAAGCAGTCGTCAATAATAAATCTAACTTTTCCTTCGCCAACGCCTGAAAGTCTACAGTTTTCGCCCGCGCGCTCAACCATACCCTTAGCCGCGTCAACGTGGCAAACGCTAGCGCCAGCTTTAAGGCAAGCAACGGTAGCACCACCCGTGTAGGCAAATAAGTTAAGTACGCTTATAGGGCGGTTAGCGCCTTTAATTAGCGCCATCATCTTTTCCCAGTTACCAGCTTGCTCTGGGAATAAACCCGTGTGCTTAAAACCCATAGGTTTTATTAAAAACTTAAGCTCGCCGTAAGATATCGTCCATTTATCGGGCATAGGCTTATAGGTTTCCCACCTACCGCCACCCGTTTCGCTACGGATATACTTGGCGTTTAAGTTTTTATAATTGTTCATATCAAAGTCGGTCTTCCAAATTACCTGCGGGTCGGGGCGAAGAAGATTTACGTCTTTCCAACGCTCTAACTTATACCCGTCACCCGTAGCGATAATTTCATAGTCCAACCATTTATCTGCAAGAACCATTTAAACCTTTTCAACTCCGATAACGACTTTACTACCTGCGATATCCCACTCTTTAACGTAGCCCTTAACGGCATTTTGAGCGTTAACGGCAACGGCAAGAACACCGTTTGCAATTTCGCTAGATTTTTCATTTACAACGGCAAGCGCGTCACCTGATGCGTCAACGTAAACGTTTATTCTATCGGTAACTTCAAAGCCTGCTTCCTTTCTCATCGTTTGAATTTTAGAAACGATTTCTCTCTCAATACCCTCAAATAAAAGTTCTTGAGTAATAGTCGTATCTAAAACGACGGTAACTCCGTTTTCACTTGCCGACACGAAACCCTCTCTACTTTCGGAAGATATAAGAAGGTCGTCAATAGTAAAGTCAATTTGTTCGCCACCAAGCTCTACCGAGTAAACGTTACCCGATTTTACAGTTTCAACCACCTTAGACGCATCACACGTTTCTAAGAACTGCCTAATAAGACCAAGCTTTGCGCCGTACTTAGGTCCAAGCGTTTTAAGCTGAGGCTTAAGCTTATAAGAGATAAATCCCTTAGCGTCGGTTAAAATTTCAATCTCTTTAACGTTAAGCTCTTCTTTAGCAATGGTTAAAAGTTCGTCTGATAGCGAGCTAACCTTTTCGGTTGCAACGTAAAGCTTAGATAACGGTTGACGGTTTTTGATGTTAGAAGAGTTTCTAGTTGCTCTACCTAAAACTACGATATCTAAAACGACTGACATACCGTCTTCAAGCGCCTTGTCAATCATACCTTCGTTACACTCGGGGAAAGAGCATAAATGAACTGAAATGGGCGCGTCTTTATAGAAATTAGGAACTAAGTTTTGGTAGATACTTTCAGTCATAAACGGAACGTAAGGCGCTGAAAGCTTGCAAAGAGTAATTAAAACGGTATATAAAGTGGTGTAAGCTGCAATCTTATCTTCAGTCCACTCGCTACCCCAATATCTTTCTCTACCACGGCGGATATACCAGTTAGAAAGCTCGTCGGCATACTCTTGAAGTAGCCTAGAAGTTTCAAAAATTTGGTAATTATCTAAACCCTTATCAACCGTTTTAATAAGCGTGTTGAGCTTTGAAAGTATCCATTTATCCATTACGGATAATTTAATTTTATTAACGTCGTATAAAGCTGGGTTATACTTATCGATATCCGCGTATAACACGAAGAAAGCGTAAGCGTTCCAAAGCGTTCCCATAAACTTTCTTTGAGCTTCGGATACAGCCTCTGGATAGAACCTTGAAGGAAGCCACGGAGCCGAGCCGGTGTAGAAATACCATCTAACCGCGTCAGCACCCTGTTTATTAAGCACCGTCCACGGGTCAACTACGTTGCCGATATGCTTACTCATTTTTAAGCCGTTTTTGTCGTTAACGTGGCCAAGAACTATACAGTTTTTAAATGGCGCTTTATCAAAAAGTAGAGTAGATATTACAAGCAAGGTATAGAACCAACCGCGAGTTTGGTCGATTGCTTCGCTGATAAAGTCAGCGGGGAACTGTTTTTCAAACAGTTCTTTATTTTCAAACGGATAGTGAAGTTGAGCAAACGGCATTGAGCCAGAGTCAAACCAACAGTCAATAACGTCTTTAACTCTTTTCATAGTGCCACCGCACTTACACTTAAACGACGGCTCGTCAATATACGGGCGGTGAAGCTCGATATCCCCGTCAATACCGCAAAGGTCTTTAAGTTCTTGCTTAGAGCCGATTACGTGCACGTTACCACACTCCTCACACGTCCACACGGGAAGCGGAGTGCCCCAGTATCTTTCACGCGATAAGCCCCAGTCGATAATATTTTCAAGGAAGTTACCCATTCTGCCCGACTTAATCGTTTCAGGCATCCAGTTAACCGAGTTGTTAGATGCTATAATTCTATCCTTAACGGCGGTAGTTTTAATAAACCAGCTCGACCTTGCGTAGTAGATAAGCGGAGTGTTACAACGCCAGCAGAAAGGATAGCTGTGAGTAAATTCCATAACCTTGAATAAAAGCCCACGCTTATCAAGGTCTTCAATAATAAGCTTGTCGGCGTCTTTTACGAAAACGCCTGCAATAAAGCCACACTCTTCAGTCATTTTACCGCGAGTGTCCACAAGGTTAACGAACGATACGTCGTATTTTTGGCAAACGCGAGAGTCGTCCTCACCGAACGCGGGTGCGTTGTGAACGATACCCGTACCATCGTCCATCGTAACGTAGTCGTCAGTTACGCAAACGTAAGCTTTTTTATTCTTTTCTAAGGTTGCAAAGTTGTAAAGAGGCTCGTATTCAGCAAACTGATAATAACTACCCTTTTCAACCGACAACACCTCGTAATTTTCAAAAAGCTTGGGTGCAAGAGTTTCGGCAAGAATATAAACTTCGCCGTTTTCAGCTTTTAACTTAACGTAATTTTCGCTACCGTTAAAGCAAAGGGCTACGTTAGATGGAAGAGTCCACGGCGTAGTCGTCCACGCGAGGAAATACTCGTTTTCTTTGCCCTTTACTTTAAATTTAACGAATACCGATTTCTCGGTTACGTCTTTATAACCTTGTGCAACCTCGTGCGAGGAAAGCGCAGTTCCACAACGGGGGCAGTATGGAACGATTTTATAGCCTTTGTATAAAAGCCCCTTTTCCCAAATCTTTTTAAGCGCCCACCACTCCGACTCAATATAATCGTCGTGATAGGTAACGTAGGGGTTATCCATATCGCACCAGTATCCCAAGCGGTCGCTCATCTCCTTCCACTCGCTGGTGTATTTAAATACCGAGTTTTTACACTCTTTAATAAAAGGCTCGATACCGTATTTTTCAATATCTTGCTTGCCGTCGAGATTAAGTTTCTTTTCAACCTCAAGTTCAACGGGAAGACCGTGAGTATCCCAGCCCGCTTTTCTCAAAACGTGCTTACCTTTCATAGTTTGGTATCTCGGAATAATGTCTTTCATAACACGCGTTAAAACGTGGCCGATATGCGGTTTGCCGTTAGCCGTCGGCGGACCGTCGTAAAAACAAAATTCTTCGTTGCCTTCGTTTTTATCAATACTCTTTTTAAATACGTCGTTTTCTTCCCAGAATTTGATAATTTCTTTCTCTCTTTCTAAAAAGTTAAGGTTGGTTTCTACCTTTTTATACATAATTGCTCCTTATATTTAAGACAATATTAGACTTAACTTAATATATTCTAACAAATTTTATAAGTTAAGTAAAGTGAAACGCCGTAAAATTTGTGATTAAATTGCTTGATTATTTGAAAGTTTTATTATAAAATAATACTACTGCGATAGACGGGGAGTTAGCGGTGCCCTGTAACTTGCAATCCGCTATAGCAAGGTTGAACGTCTTTCGAGGTTTCCGTTATGGAAGGCTGAACTTCAAGGCGAGCGTTGACGTTAAGGTCTTATGCAACGGCAACCCGTGAACCGTGTCAGGATAGGAATATAGCAGCACTAAACGGTATAGTCGTGTGCCATAAGGTAGCTTTGACCGAGCTTTAATTGATTTGACCGCTTCGGTTTCGGTTATCGGAAAAGATTCGCAGTAATTTAAAAGGGGCGGAGTTTTAGCTAGCTAAAACTCCTTAAATTTTATGGTAGAAAAAAATTTACAAGCTATATTTAGTGAGATTAAAGGTGGTAACCCATACGGCGAAGAGGTAACGCTAGTTGGCGCTACTAAATTTATTCCCGTTGACGTTATCAATAGGGCAATAGTCGCAGGGCTTAAAGATGTTTCTGAAAACCGCGCTCAAGAGTTTAAGGAAAAATACCCACTCGTTAATCAGCCCGTTAATTATCACTTTATCGGCTCGCTTCAAAAAAACAAGATAAAATATTTAATCGGCAAATGCCACTTAATTCACAGCGTGGATAGTTTATCACTTCTTGACGAGATTGCCCGCCAAGCTAAAAATAAAGGCGTTATTCAAAACGTTTTACTCGAAGTGAACGTGGGCGTTGAAGAGCAAAAGCACGGCTTTGATTTAAACGAGCTTGACGAGGCTTTAAGCTACGCAAAATCGGTAGACGGCACTTGCGTTTTAGGGCTTATGGCAATGCTACCTGAAAGCGAAAATCAAGAATTTTTGTTCGAGCTTGCCTCAAAACTAAGAAAGGTTTACGATAAATATAAAGAAGAATACGGTTTTAAGCACTTATCACTCGGTATGTCTAACGACTACGCGCTTTGCGTAAAAGCAGGCTCTAATATGATAAGGGTTGGCTCGAAAATCTTTGGTAAAAGGTATTAAAATTTGAAAACTTTTAACGGTAACGTAGGCACTAAAGACGTAAAAGTTTTTTTTCCCACTTGCACGGACGATTGCTTGGAAATTATCAATTATCTGTGGGAAAACCCCGCAATTATTAACTTTGAAAAAGTAAACGATAAACTAAAACAAAGAATAATTGACGTTTTGTGCGGAGGCGCAACCGCCCTTTCAATGGGTGTTTGTTTAGTAGACAAAAACAATTTACTTATAATAAAAAAGTAGGCAAAATATAGCGTGATACTCTTAACGGAGTATCACGCAGTCAAATCCGTCTGCGACGGGTGAAATCCACCTTTGGTGGATGAAATCGCTTTTGCGATGAAATCCTGCTTCGCAGGGTTGAAGTTAGACGGATTTGATTTCATCCAAGGGCTTGACCTTGGATTTCATCTGAACGAAGTGAAGATTTCATCGTTGCCGTGCAACGATTTCATTCA
>JAZSMT010000012.1:0-19186 GCA_045536025.1 Christensenellaceae bacterium | reverse complement strand
TGGAGCGGGAAACGGGACTCGAACCCGCGACAACTGCCTTGGCAAGGCAGTGCTCTACCAACTGAGCTACTCCCGCATCCTTTCAAAGATAAGCCGATGCCTTTTCAACCTATCCCCGAAATTATATAAGTGGTGGGAGTTATAGGGCTCGAACCTATGACCCTCTGCTTGTAAGGCAGATGCTCTCCCAGCTGAGCTAAACTCCCACTTTCGCGCTCACTTGTCGCGAACGCTTTTATAATATATCACTATTTTTTTGATTTTGCAAGCGTTTTTTCGCTGTTTTTTAAAAAAATCAGTTAAGCGTTACGTTTTTAAGCCTTTCATAAAACTCTACGGCGTGCTTTTTAAGTGAAGGAATATTTTCAGGACGTGAAAATGCTTCGTCCGACAGCGATTTTGCAAAAAATACCGTCTTTGATGAATACTTTAACGATTTTAAATCGGTAAGTATTCTGCCAGACTGCCTTTCGCCAAGCAAATCACCGCCACCGCGCATATCAAAGTCAATCTCACTAATTTTAAAACCGTCGGAACAGTTTTTGACTGCAGATAATCTTTCAAGTGCCTTTTCACTTTCCTTAGTACAAAGTAAAAAGCAATAGCTTTTTTTATCCGAGCGACCAACCCTTCCTCTTAACTGGTGAAGCTGAGAAAGCCCAAACCTTTCGGCGCTCATTATAACCATTACGGTAGCGTCGGGAACGTCAACGCCTACCTCGATAACGGTAGTAGACACTAATATATCATATTTCTTATCTTTAAAGTCTTGCATAACGGAAAGCTTTTCACTATCTTTCATCTTGCCGTGAAGTAGACCTATTTTGACGTTTGAAAGCAAAGTGTCAAGCTCTTTATGAAGCTCGGTTACGCTAAGAGTTGCACTTTCCTCTTCACCGTCAATTTTAGGGCAAACGAAATATGTTTGATTGCCTTTATCCGCTTGGTCAACGATAAACGATAACATATCCTCGTATTTTACAAGCGGTACGATATTAGTTTGAATTTCGGCTCTTAATTTCGGTTTGTCTTTAATGGTAGAAACGTCTAAGTCGCCGTAGAATATTAGCGATAACGAACGTGGTATAGGCGTTGCGCTCATAACGAGCATATCGGTATAAACGCCCTTTTCCTCAAGCGCGCTACGCTGTGCTACACCAAAACGCTGTTGTTCATCACACACGCACAATGCTAAATTTAAAAACTGAACGTCCTCTTGAATAACGGCGTGAGTTCCAACAACTAACTTTATACTTCCGTTTAAAATATCTTGTTTGATTTTGGTTTTTTGAGTTTTTGTCAAACTTCCCGATAGATAAGCTATTTCAAACTCAGGTAAGTATTTTTTAGCAACCTCGTAGTTTTGTTTTGCTAAAACCTCAGTAGGTGCTAAAAGTGCCGTTTGATATCCGCTTTCAAGCGCAATATAAAGTGCGCAAAGCGACACTGCCGTTTTACCGCTACCAACGTCGCCTTGAAGCAACCTGTTCATAACGTAAGGCGAGGTTAAATCTTTATAAACCTCGTTAACGGCTTGCTTTTGCCCGACAGTAAACTCAAACGGAAAACGCTCGGCAAACTTTTTGATTTTTTCAGCAGTTATCGCATATTTTCGAGTTTTAATTTGCTTTTTATCCCCTTTAATTATCTTAAAGGCAGATATTAACTTAAAATATTCTTCTAATGCAATTCTATCAGATGCAATCGCTAGCGTTCTATCGCTTGAGGGGCTATGAACTTCGTAATAAGCACTTTTAATATCGGATAATCCGTATTTCTCAATTAAATCGCAAGGTATTGCCGACTGCATATTTAAAGATTTAACGGCGTTTTTGCAAATTTGTTTCATACCGCTTTGAGTAAGGTTTCCCTTTATCGTGTAAACGGGCATTAACCCCTTTAAGCGGTAGTTTTTATCAACCGACTCAAATATGGGATTAGTCATTGAAACGGTGCCGTATTTTATAGAAACACGACCGTAAAAAAGATATTCTTCACCACATTTAAGTTTGTTTACAACGTAGGGCTGATTAAACCAAACCACCCCAAAAGTGTCCGCCCCTTGCGAACAATATGCTTTAACGTATTTAACGCGCGAGCCAAGCTGAACGCGCGGTTCTATCTCCACGCGCGCAACCGTTAAAACGAAATCGTTGTTATACGCATCTTTAAGCGGAGTTACGTGCGTTAAGTTAAGGTAACTACGCGGAAAGTGCTTAACAAGCTCTTCAGCTGACGTTATAGATAATTTTTTTAAATCTCCGATACGCTTTTCAGACACGTACGGAACGTTTTTTAAATGCATATATATATTAAAAAGAGAAACCACGATATAACCTTGGTTTCTCTTTCTCCTTATTCAAGTGATACTACGAAATAATACACCGCTTGACCGCCAAAGAAAAGCTCAACGTCAAGTTCGGGGAATTTTTCACGCACTCTATCGCAAATTTGCTCAGCATCGTCCTGCGAAATGTCCGCCCCGTAATAGAGGCTAGCTACACAATGCGAATCGTTTACTAGTTTTTCAATCAAATTGAGCGTACAATCGCCGATATTGTTTGCTTTAGCAAGAATTTTCTTATCGTCAAGCCCGATAATGTCGCCTTTTGTGAGGGTAAACCCATCAACCTTAGTGTTTCTAACGGCATAAGTTACCTGACCTGCAACTACGTTATCGATTGCGTGAAGCATATTTATCTTGTTAACCGAAGGAGATTCTTCAGGATTAAACGAAAGGGCAGCTAAAATACCTTGAGGAATATTCTTGGTGGGAATAACGTGAATTTTCTTGCCTTCAACGAGCTGTTTAGACTGCTCTGCAGCTAAAGTGATGTTCTTGTTGTTGGGGAAAACGAACACGTTGTCCGCATTGATACGGCAAATAGCGTCCGCTATATCGCTTGCAGACGGATTCATAGTTTGACCGCCCTCAATAACCTTATCAACGGCAATATCTTTAAATATAGTTTCAAAGCCCTTACCCGAACAAATGGAAAGCATACCCATTTCTTTCTTTTCGGCTTGATATTTTTTAATAAGCTCACGGTTTTGCTCGAGCATATTCTCGATTTTAACCTTGTCAATCTCACCAAGCTCAAGCGCGCGAGTAAGCGCTCTACCAGGTTGGTTAGTATGAACGTGAACTTTAACAAACTCAAGGTCGCCAACAACGATAACGCTATCGCCAATCGTCATAAGATATTCGCGAAGCTTGTCAATAGCGGCTAAAGTAGTCTTTTTCTTTATATTAGTAATAAAAAATTCCGTGCAGTAGCCAAATTCAATAACACCGAGGTTCATAATATCAGCGTGTTCAACCGGCTTTTCTTCCTGAACTTCGGTAATTTCTTCTTCCGTTCCCTCTACCTCTTCGCCGAGTATTGCCTTTTGCATACCCTTAAAGATAGTAAGTAAACCCATACCGCCACTGTCTACTACGCCTGCTTTTTTCAAAACGGGCAATAATTCGGGGGTGAGTTCAAGAGCTTCTTCACCTTTTTTGATAATATCCACGAATAAATCTTCAAAAGTTTTAGCTTTTGACGAGGTTGCAGCTTCACTCATCATACGGCAAACGGTAAGCATAGTACCTTCTTTGGGCTTCGATACCGCACCGTAAGCAATTTCTGTAGCAGACTTCATTGCCTTTACAAAAATCTTAACGTCAATTTCCTGTTGAGCCTTTGAAAGTGTTGAGCAAACACCTCTAAATACTTGAGAGGTAATAACGCCCGAGTTTCCTCTTGCGCCTCTTAAAGCTCCACGAGTAACTGCCTCGCAAACCTCTTGAACGGAATTAGATTTTACCGCTTTGAGTTCTTTAACAGCCGATCTAACGGTAAGCGACATATTCGTGCCCGTATCACCATCGGGAACGGGGAACACGTTCAAAGCGTCAATCTTATCCCTATTTAAATCTAATAATTTAGACGCGTTAGTTATCATCTTAGATAGCATAACGCCGTTAATTGTTTTCATTGAATAAAACTCCTATAAATTAAAGTTTTACGCCTGTTATAAATACGTTAACGGTGCCCACAATCATACCCGTTGATTTTTCAACGTTATACTTAATAGTTTCTTTTAAAGATTCTGCAACCGCAGAGATTGATACACCGAACTTAATAATCACGTAAACGTCGATAAAAATACGGTCGCCGTTCGTAACTACTTTTACGCCTTTAGCTCCCTTATTTTTACCAAAAAGCTCAAAGAGAGAATCTGTAAAACGGCGTGAAACGAGTTCAACTATGCCGTAGCAATCTAACGCGGCGTGCGAAGTTACTTTTGCAATAGCTTCGTCAGATATAGAAATATTGCCGTAAGCATTGCTAGTTTTAACTGCCATAACTCTCTCTCCTTTTTTCAATATATTATTATTTTACAATAACATCTCGTTTTTTGCAACAAAAAATGAAACTTTTACCGAATTTTTATAAATATTAAAAAAATCTTAATTTATTACGCTTAAAATTGTTGCTTTTTTTGCCGAATAATGATAAAGTATATATGCTAAAAATAATTTATGTCCAGTTTTCGGAGGTGTAGTTATGTCAAAAGTATGTAGCGTTTGCGGTAAGGGTAAGTTATCTGGCAACAAAGTAAGCCACAGTAACCGTAAAACTCCTCGTTTATATAACGCTAACGTTCAGAAAGTTAGAGTGGTAAATGACGGTGTTGTTAGTTCTGAATACGTTTGCGCGCGTTGTCTTAAAAGCAAAAAAGTAGAAAGAGCGTAAAAACGCAAGGCCGACTATGATGAGTTCGGTCTTTTTCTTTATACGTGAGATAATATGAAAGTATACGATAAAATTTTAATATCCAAAGAAGATATTGAAAAAAAAGTTAAAGAGATTTCTCAAAAGATAAGTGATGACTATAACGGGCTTAACCCTTTGTTCGTGTGCATACTTAAAGGTAGCGTGTTTTTTACTGCCGACCTTTTAAGGAACGTTACCACCCCTGCTCAAATTGATTTTATGGCCGTTTCAAGCTACGGTTCGGGTACGACGTCGTCTGGCACGCTTAATATAAAAAAAGATTTAGCGGTTGATATTAAAGGCAAACACGTTATCGTAGTTGAAGATATTATCGATTCGGGTAACACACTATATCTTTTAAAAGATTTACTTTTAACTCGTGAGCCTGCATCAGTTAAAATTTGCACGCTTCTTGACAAGCCCGATAGGCGCGTTAAAGAAGTTAAGGTTGACTACTGCGGTTTCCAAATACCTGACGAGTTCGTAGTTGGCTACGGCCTTGATTACGACGAAAATTATAGAACTCTTCCAGATATTAGAGTTTTATCACGCTCGGTTTACGAAAAATAATAACATAAGGCTAACGCGGTGCGTTAGCCTTTTAATTTAAAAAACCTCGATTGTATCGAGGTTTTTTGTTTGTTAAATAACTCTTGAACTATGGCAGGTAAAGTAAATTATCTGCATATCCGTCGACAATTCGCTTAGCACCTTTTTAACTTTTGCAAAATGCTGTTCGTCTAACGTTACGAAAGGATCGTCAAGCACTAAAAAGGGCATCGCGTCCTTATACATATTTTTAAGCATTGCAATTCTAAAGCAAAACGCGCAAATGCTTTTAATGCCCGAACTTAAGTGTTTTTCAAGCCTTTCTTTGCCACCGCGTTCAAATCTAAGTTCAAAGTTTTTGGTCATAGTAACCTTTTCACCTAAAACCCCCTCAATAAGGTTTGCGTACTTTATAAACTCGTCTTTCACGGGTTTTACGTATTTATCTTTTAAGTTTTGCTCAGCAAGGCGCAAGAAATTGCACGTTTCGGTCAAAAGCTTGTGAGTGAGCTTGTAGCTTGAAAGCTTTTCTTCAGCCGTATTTTTATCGATATAATAACCGTCAAGCCTGTCAACGGCGTACTCGTCTTCTACGATTTGATGCTTTAATAAACTGTATTTGCGCTGACGATCGTGAAGATTTAAATTTATATCGTCTAAACTTAAGCTAGAAGTTATAGGCTTACTATCAAGTTGTTTTTCTTGCTTATAACTGCTTGCGCTTTGTTTTAGTTTTTCAAGCGTGCGCTTAGCCGTTTGGTAATTGTTAACGTCCGTTAGTATTTCGGTTGAATTTAAGGTAGTTAAGTTGTGTTTTTGAGAAAATTCGTTAATTTCGCCCTTAATTTTCTCAATTTCTTTTTTTAATTTACCACTTTCAGTCGTAACGGATTCGGCGCGTTTTTTTAGAGAATAAAGCTCGTCAACACCACTTTGAAGGCGAGTTAGATTTGAAACGTAATTGTCGCCCGTTAGACCGTATTTAGCAAAAAATGAAGATACCTCGCCTTTTAAAAGCTCAGTTTTAGACGTAATTACTTGAACGTCTTTTTGCTTTTGCTGAAGAGTTTTTGAAATTTCTAAATATCTACCGTAATCGGATGAAAATACCGCGTAATCGTATAAAACGCCGTTTCCTGACGAATAGCCGTAAGGTATAAGCACAGCTTTTATTTTATCTTCAACCTCGCGGATATCCTTTTCAACTTTACGCTTATTAACGTTTTCAACGGTAGATTTAGTAGCCTTGTCGCTAAGATATAAAAACCCCGATAGCATAAGAGCCAAACCGCCTATTACGGTAAGCGCAATGCCAACCCCTGAACTTATAGTTATTATACCCACAATTAAACAAAGTAACGATATAATAGCTATTACGCCGTATTTTAAGGGGCTACCCTTTTTACTACTTGAAAGGTAATCGGGCATTGAGTCGTATTCCGTTTTGAAAAACTGATAACTTTCAACGTTTTGGTTTAGAACTTGAACTTTTTCAGCGCTGGGCGGATTTTGCGAAAAGGTTTTATAAACCCCTTCATCGTTAGGCGATAAACCGTCACTACCATCTAAAATTTGCTTTGCTTTTAAAATTGATATATTCTCGATTTTATCTTGAACGCCAAGCATATCTTCAGCGGTTGGAACACCTACTGAAAAGGCTTTTTCAAGCCTATATAGCCTTGCACTTTCGTCGGGCGATAAGCCGTTTTCGGTTTTTGCGCCAAGCTCGCGAAGTGTTGCGATTTTTTCAGATACCACTTGCACCTCAACGGCGCTTGGAATATTACCGCTGTACTTATCTTCAATAGATTTTATAGTTTTTTCATTATCGTCAATTTGTTTTAAAAGATGCTCGTAATGCTCCCACTCTGTAAGCGATTGACTTTCCTTTTGAGCTTTTATAGAGTTTAAAGACAACTCGTCAATTTCAGCTTTTATGGCGTTTAATTCACTATATTTACTATCAAGCGAACTAGCTATTGCCTCAGCGTTTGCTATATTTTCGTTAAGCTTAGCAATTTCTTCGGTAACTTCGCTAATTTTATCTCTACCTTTATTGCTCTTTTTGTATTCTTTAGCAAGTTTTTCAAGGGATAACACCGCCTCGTCAACGTCTAAATCACCGCCACCTTGCAAGAAATTACTTAGCTTTGAATTGATTGAAGAGGTAGACTTTATCTCGATTTCTTCTCCGCTGATAAACGCCGTACGCTCAAACGACTGTTTATCAATCCCAAACACAGCTTTTCCAACGTCGTCGCCAAACTCGGTGGTTAAATCGCCGTTTTTGTAAACGGTAAGCGCGTCTTGCGTTTGACTTTTTTCACCGAAAAATCTTTCGATTTTATAAGTGCTTGAATTATATTCAAAGGTTATATTACCCCCGAAATTACCACCGTCAAAAGGATAATAATGTTGGCGGTCGCAAAATTCGGTTGAGTTAATTTTGTAGCCCTCAAGCCCGTAAAACATAGCCTTTATAAAGGATGCAAGCGTAGATTTGCCAGCGCCGTTTTCTTTATAGATAGAGGTTATACCACTTGAAAAATCATAGTCTTGATTTTTGATTTTACCAAAATTTTCTATATGGCAGGACAATAATCTCATAAGTCCACCTCCACACCCGAAAGAGCCTTTAAACCGTAGGCTAAAATTTTAGATTTTTCCTCGTCAGATAAATTTTCAGCCGAATATACCGAGCGAACGAACTCGCCCTTTAAGGAGGCGTCACCCGCGTAAAGAGATACGTCAATTTTTTTTCGTGTTAAATCTTTAACGTCAACGTATAACGCCTCGTTTGAAAGATATTTTTTAACGTCTTTCTCAACCCCGTCAAGCGTGGCGCTAAGCTCGCCTATAAGCTCTACACGGTAAATGCCGTTTTTATCAAAATTTGCCACTAGCTTAGTGTTTAAATAGATTGAATACGCGTCTTTAAGATTGGTAACGTCAACGGTTACAAGGCTTATTTTTCTTTCAGAAAAGGGAATAAACCTGTATGAAATTTTATCGGTAATATCAATTAATACAAAGCCTTTATCGCCCGTTTCGTCATAGCCTCTACCCTCTAAACAACCGCTGTAGGCGTAAACGCCGTTATCGTCAAGCTTTTCAAATAAATTTGAGTGATAGTGCCCGAGCGCCAAGTAGTTTACGTTTTTACCGCGAAGCCTTGATACGTTCACCTTTTGAACGCCCGAAATATCGCCTGCCTCGCCGTGTAACATTACGATATTTAAATCGCTTTCGCTAAGTTTTAAAGTTGAGTATATTGAAGTTGCGTTTTCCTTAACGAGCTCTACGCCCGAAATGCATACGTTGCCGTAGCGGTAAGATCCCCACTCACTCGTAAACGTTTTAAGGTTTGGTAGTTGTTTAGCATCACCTTCTAAATCGTGATTGCCTTTTAGGTGTAAAAAGTCAATGCTAGGATTGTTCGAAACTACGCTGTAAAAAAACTCTTTATCTTTTACAAGTGGTTTAACGCTATCAAATAAATCGCCCGATATTAGTATTGCCTCAACGCCGTTTTGGTTTGCAAACTCAACCATACGCTTAAAAGAGTTTCTAACCTCTTCTTTACGCGCGATAGAAACCTCTTTAGGAAAGGAATTAATTTTTGAGCCTAAATGAATATCGGCAGTATGAATAATTTTCACTGTAATCTCCTTGTGTTATTAATATAACACAAATTATAAAAAATGACAATAGTAAACAATTAAAAAATACGCCGAATACTCGGCGTATCAATATGAAATAAATATCGTTTGTATTATCAAACCAAAAAGGGTGTTTTGCCCGTGCGGTGAATTAAAATTTCATCGATAACGGCATTGCCACGGTGTTTAAGTAAAAACATAATTACTTCTGCAACTTCTTCAGGCATGGTCATACCGTCGGGCGTTAAATCGGGACGGGAAATTTTAACCATATCCGTATACACACCGCCTGGTGATACTGCGTGCACGCGTATACCTTTATCAAACACTTCTGCCGCAAGTGATTTTGTAAAACCTAAAAGCGCGTGTTTTGACGCAACGTATGCACTTTGCATTGCGTATCCTGCGTGTGCCACAACGGACGTTACGTTGATTATACTTGCCCTATCGGACTTTTTAAGCTCAGGTAACGCCAACTGCGTAAGCATATACGGCACGCGAACGTTTATATTCATAATTTTATCAAATAAACTTACGTCTGTATCTTCAAACGCTGAGTTTAACGCCATACCTGCGTTATTAATTAATATATCTATTTTGCCAACCTTATTAAGTGCTAAACAAAACAAATCATTAATACAAGATTGATTTGTTAAGTCACCACTAAAAACTTCTACTTTGCCACCAATATCCGTTATTTTTTGCGCGGTTTTGTTTAGCTTTTCAATCGATTTACCACCAAACAACACCACTTTGCAACCATCTTTTGCAAGTTCCAAGGCAACTGCGCCACCTATTCCGCCTCCTGCGCCCGTTACAAATGCGACTCTATTATCTAAACTCATCTCTTATCTCCTTTACATAGGCAAGTAAATAGTATCACAAAATTAAGATTTATGTCAATATATCAACATCCACTTGTGAGAAGATTCGGTGTTGAAAACACTCGGTTTTGTGGCAATCTTGATTGCGTAAACAAAACCGAAACATCCGGCTTGTCGGAAGTTCGCCGTTTCGCGTAGCCGAAACGTAATAAAAAAACAACGGTTAATTACCGTTGTTTTTTTGTTAAATCTGGTCTGAGTGAGAAGATTCGAACTTCCGGCCTCTTGAACCCCATTCAAGCGCGCTACCAAACTGCGCCACACCCAGATATAGAAGGTCTACCAAAGTAGACCTTATTTGGAGCTGATAACCGGATTTGAACCGGTGACCTCGTCCTTACCAAGGACGTGCTCTACCGACTGAGCCATATCAGCAAGCCAAATTGCTATATTATATTACCACAACAAAATTTATTTGTCTACCGTTTTTTTAGTCTTTTCGATAAAAACCACAAAACTATTTATTAAAAACTGCGTTAATTTCCAAAGAAAAGGCTTTTTCAATATCTTCTTCGGTAACGATAACGTTTACGTTTTTTGCCGATTTAATATAAACGCTAGATAATTCAAACAATAATTCGTCGCATATATCTAAAACGCCCTTATCTTTACACCATAAAGAAAGTTTTATAGCAAGCGGAATATAACTCTTTAAATATTTATCGGGAATTTTATAATCAACTAAACCAAACGCATTATCAAAATCTTTACTTGCGTTTATCGCTTTTAGTTTTGCCGATAGATAAAGTATCATATCGCCTACCGTTTCACCAAACTCGGGTTTAAAGTTATTAGATTTTGAAAAGACTTTATCGTATGCTTTTTTTATAACTGCAATAGGCTTATCAAACTCTTTTTTAATATCAAAAACATCGATAGGTTCGGAGATTTTAGCTCCTTCGACAGGTGATTGGGTAGGCAATTCAAACTCCGAAACGGAACTTTCCGTTTCGGTAGTTTTGCTTTTCGGCGCAATAACCTTATTATTAAGTTTTACTGCGCCGTCAACGCCTGGCACAGTAGACGACTAACGGCTGACACGCCCCGATTTTGGGGATGTATTTGCCTTTTGTCGTCCTACTGTCTTGCATGATATCAGACAGCGATACGTAATAAATTGCACCTATTCTATCAACTACTGTTAGAAGAGATTTATCGTCAGCGGTAACGGCACTAGCGTAAACGACGCACTCGTTCATTTTGGGATCGCCAAGCTCGGCGATTTTCACACCCTTTCTCGCCCTTGCCGTTTTGGCAATAGTTCCCGTGAGCACCTTTTTGAAAGTGCCAAAGCTAGTTATAACCACACACTCGGTAGTTAAATCGTCATCAATAAGCGAGGCGTATGCAACGGTATCGTCGCCAGTTAAATCCATACCCTTAACACCGCCTGCTACCCTGCCTTGAACGGGCACGGATTTTTCAGCACGTAAGCACATACCCTTTGCCGATACGAAGAACATATCTTTACCTTCAACGTCAGGAAGAACGGTTAAAAGCTCGTCACCGTCTTTTAATTTATACGCTTGAACGGACGTTCTAGTTATAGCGCAGTCAACCCAGTCAGTAACTTTTACAAAACCTTGTTTTGTAAACGCGATAAATCTACCAGTCGGCTCGCCGTCAAAGGCAAAGAAACTTATAGGTAATTCACCCTTATCAGCGTCTTTATAAATATCGCCAAACAATGCTCCGCCTTGAGATAAACCTCTTCCCTCGGGAATAATATCGGGATTGATTTTATAAAGGTTACCCTTGTTTGTAAAAGCGTACGCTACGCCGTTAGAGTTTACCTTTGCAAACGAGGTAAATATTTCGGCAACGGCAGGCTCGTCTAAACTTGCGCGCTTGTAGGCTGAGTATTTTATCTTTTTAACTAAACCTTTTGCCGATACGCCGAGCGCATACGTTTCAACCTTTTCCTCTCCGCCACCCTTGGGGGTTTCGGGGTCTAACTCTTTACCGTCCTTTACGATAATAGACTTTCTTGCGTCTTTATATCTCTTTTTAACCTCTTTAAGCTCGGATACGACGAGGGCGTTAAGCTTACGCTTACTGTCGACAATCTCTTGAAGAGAAGAAATGAGGTTTTTAAGATATTCAAGCTCGTCTTTTAAATTATCAATCTCAAGCCTTGTTAAGCGAGCAAGCTTTAAGTCAAGAATTGCTTGGGCTTGAACTTCAGAAAGGTCAAAAGCCTTTCTTAAGTTTTGCCTTGCCGTAGACGTGTCTGGCGATTTTTTGATAATTTGAATAACCTTGTCGATATTAGTAACGGCTATAATTAAACCGCTAACTACCTCGTGGCGCGCCTTTGCCTTAGAAAGGTCGTATTTAGTACGCCTTAAAACAACTTGTTTTTGATAATCAGTATAATACTTTAAAACCTCGATAAGCCCAAGCTGTTGAGGTTTACCGTCGGCAATCATAACCATATTAATGCCGTACGATACTTGAAGATTGGTGTTCTTGTATAAAAGCTCTAAAATGGTAGAAACGTTCGTTTCCTTTTTTAGCTTTATAACTATTCTCATACCGTGACGGTCAGACTCGTCAACCACGTCGGATATACAGCCGAAATCTTCCTTTCTATCAACCATAAGTTGACCGATTTTAGCAATGAGTGCAGACTTGTTTACTTGATATGGAATTTCCGTTACGATTATGTTTTGTCTGCCCGATTTCTCCGTTTCTATCGAGATTTTTGAGCGAATTAGAATTTTGCCTTTACCCGTTTGATACGCCGTTTTAAGCTCTTCACCCGCGATTATATAACCACCGGTCGGAAAGTCAGGGCCGATAACCGTTTTCATAAGCTCGTCAAGCGAAATTCGAGGGTTTTCAATAACCGAAATAGCACCGTCAACCACTTCTGCGAGGTTGTGCGGAGGGATGTTAGTTGCCAAGCCTACGGCTATACCCATAGCGCCGTTAACTAATACGTTTGGATATTTAGACGGCAAGGTTTTAGGCTCTTTTAACGTGTCGTCAAAGTTGTTTTCCCAGTCAACGGTATCTTTATCTAAATCCTTAAGCATTTCAAGCGCTAGGCTATTGAGCTTTGCCTCGGTATAACGCATAGCCGCCGCCCCGTCACCGTCAACCGAGCCAAAGTTTCCCTGCCCGTCAACTAGTTTCATACGCATATTAAATGGCTGAGCAAGCCTTACCATCGCGTCGTAAACGGAGGTGTCGCCGTGGGGGTGGTATTTTGCTAAGCACTCACCAACAACTCTCGCACTTTTCTTGTACGGCTTGTCAGGCGTTAAGCCAAGGTCGTGCATAGCATATAGGATACGCCTTTGTACCGGCTTAAGCCCGTCCTCTACCCTTGGAAGCGCCCTGTCTAAAATAACGTATTCAGCGTAAGGAATCATAGAACTATGCAAAACTTCTTCTATGGTGCTTACTATGACGTTCTTGTTTTCGTTTTCCATAATTAATCTTCCTTAACTTTTATTTCAAAATTTTCTTCTTTGTTAAAGTTTGCGTGCTTTTGAATATATTTTTTACGCTCGTCAACCGCGTCACCCATAAGCGTTGTGATAAGCATTTCAGCACTTGCCGCCTCTTCTATAGTAACGCGCATAAGCATGCGGTTTTCGGGATTAAGCGTAGTATCCCAAAGCTGTTCGGGGTTCATTTCGCCAAGACCTTTGTAGCGTTGAATTTGATACCCCCTACCAACCTTTTCTTGCTTTAACTTTCTCTCGTTTTCGTCGTAGGCATACTCAACCACGTCTTTTTTATAAACCTTGTAAAGGGGTGGCATACCTATATATACGTGCCCTTCCGTTATAAGCTTTTTCATATAGCGGTAGAAGAAAGTTAAAAGAATACATCTTATGTGATAACCGTCTTGATCGGCATCGGATAAAATAATAACTTTATCGTAATTTAAATTGTCGATATTGAAATCGTCGCCCATACCCGTGCCGAGCGCTGAAATTATCGTTTTAATTTCCTCGTTTTTTAATACCTCTACTTGAGATTTCTTCTCGGTATTTAAGGGTTTACCGCGTAGCGGTAAAATTGCTTGGTGCTTTCTGTCACGCCCCTCTTTTGCGCTACCGCCTGCCGAATCGCCCTCTACGATAAATATTTCGTTCAAACTACTATCACGGCTAGAGCAACCAGCAAGCTTTCCAAGAAGCCTCGTGCTATCCGCACCCGATTTTGCACGGTTTAGTTCTTTAGTTTTTCTAACCGCCTCTCTCTCTTTAGCGGCGGAGGTTGCCTTTTCAACGATAGCGTCGAAACACTTAACGAGTTTTTTATTCTTGGCAATTTCCGTCAAATTGTCAATAGTTACAACCTCAACCGCGGGGCGCACCTCAACGTTACCGAGTTTGCCTTTCGTTTGACCTTCAAATTGCGCGTTTTTAACCTTGACGGTAATAACTGCCGTTATACCAACTCTAAAATCTTCGCCGTTGAACGCAATATCTTTATTTTTAGAAGATACGTTCTTCTTTGCGTAGTCGCCCATAAAGCGGGTTAAGCCCGACTTAAAGCCAACGTCGTGCGTGCCACCGTCAACCGTAGGAATATTGTTTACGAAGGAAAATACACTCTCACTATACCCGTCGGTATGCTGAAAGGAAGCCTCTATAACGATATCGCCACTAACACCCGAAAAATAAAGGGGTTCTGGATATAATACGGTTTTGCCGGTATTGATATAGGATACGTAGTCTTTAATACCACCTTCAGATTTAAATATTAATTCTTCGGAGTTTGACTTTCTTAAATCTTTAAACCTAAGCTCAACGCCTTTATTTAAAAAGGAGGTTTCTCTAAGCCTAGTAATTACCGTTTCGGCGTTAAATTCAACCGTTTCAAAAACGGTAGCATCTGGCTTGAAGTGAACGCGAGTTCCCCTTTTTATAGTTTTAATGCCGGTGTTTACAAGCGGTGCTTTAGGAACGCCAGACAAAACTTTGTTTTGAGATTTATCAAAATAAGAGTGAAATTCCATAGAGTATACCGTTTTATTGTAAACCTCTACCTTAAGCCACTCGGAAAGGGCGTTAGTTACCGACGCGCCTACGCCGTGTAAACCACCTGAATAGGCGTAATTATCGTTATTGAACTTACCGCCCGCGTGAAGCTGAGTAAATATTACCTCAACGCCACTAATTCCAGCGTCTGGATGAATATCAACCGGCATACCTCTACCGTTATCTTCAACTGAGGCAGAACCGTCTGGGTGCAAGCAAACGCTAACCGTCGTTGCAAAGCCGTTTGAAGCCTCGTCAACAGCGTTGTCGATAATTTCCCATAAAATATGATGTAAACCCATAGAGCCGGTTGGGCCGATATACATACCCGGTCTTACCCTAACCGCCTCTAATTCTTTAAGTATTTTAATGTCTTCAGAACTGTAACTCGTTTTAGCCAAAACTATGCCTCCCGAAATCAAAATATACACCGTTATTTTACCACATATTGTAGAATTTAGCAATAGCTTTACACAAAATAACGTATATATAAGGTTATAAAAAGTCGAATTTTTTAGCGTGAAAAAAGGCAACCTCTTTCGAGATTGCCTTAGGAAGGGCTTAGATAGTATTTACTTGCCTCTAACATTAGCAAATCGTTATGCTGTGATAAAGGGTGATTGAAGAGTTTTTCTCTAGTTTTTTGATAGCTACTTTATTTTCAATCGAGTGGTCGGTATCAACCGCGTCAGGCATGCCGTTCCACGGCTCGATACAAATAAAAGGCGCGTCGTACTGCGACCATAAAACTAAACTTTCAAAGTCTTTATAATAAACGGAAAGAACTTCCTCTTCCCCTCTTTTAAGAGTAACCCTCTTAGATTTTACTGGGTATATTACCAAAGACTCACCGTCGTTTTCTTTCGTGAAATAATCAACGAGTTTAAGGTCGTTGCCGTTAAGAGGAATTTTAACTTTATCGGCAGTTATAAAACCGTCTTTTAAAACGTTGTGATAAACTTCGTTCGTATCTTCTTCAAACGAAATAAAATACTTTGATAAATCGCCTTTTAAGCTGTATCCCTCGTGGCAACCTACGCTGTAATACATTTCGGTATTCGAGTGATTTTCTATAATGAAATAGATACCCAACGAATTTTCAGATAGCTTGTACATAATTCTAAATTTAAACTCAAAGGGATACTCCTTTAAAGTTTCGCCATTACTTTCTAATAATAAAGTAGCCGTTGATTTTTCTTGGTTTACAACGGTAAACTCAGAATATTTTAAAAAGCCGTGCGCGTTAATCTCGTAGCGACTGCCGTTATAGGTATAAAAACCGTCAACTATTCTACCGCATACAGGGAATAACACGGGGGCTTTACCAGCCCAAAAACCTTCTTTGCCTTGGTATATTTTTTCATCGCCCGCAACCTTATAAGAAACGAGCTCAGCGCCTTTAGTTGAAATTTCACAAACGGCGTTGCCGTTTTCAAGTTTTACAATTTTGCTCATAATTCACCTCACGTTTATTTTATATAACTAACTTGTATTTGTCAATAAAGTTATTAAATATCTATAAAAAGATTTAAAAGACTTGTCTTTTAGACTTCGATTGTGTTAAAATAGTGTCGTATTGTCATAAACGGAGGATAATATGGACTATAAAGCTATTGAAAAAAAATGGCAAGCTAAATGGGAAAAGGACAAAATTAATAATTTTGACAAGAAAAACGTTGACAAGAAGTTTTACGTTCTTGAAATGTTTTCTTATCCCTCGGCAGCTAAACTTCACGTAGGGCACTGGTATAACTACGGCCCAACGGATAGTTATGCGCGCTATAAAAAGATGAAAGGGTTTGAAATTTTTCAGCCTATGGGGTTCGACGCGTTCGGTCTACCCGCTGAAAACTACGCGATAAAAACTGGTATTCATCCGCAAGATTCAACCATTGAAAACATTGAAAGGATGGAATACACCCTTAAAGAAATGGGGGCAATGTTTGACTGGTCAAGCGAAATTAAAACGTGTATGCCCGACTATTATAAGTGGACGCAATGGCTCTTTTTACAGCTTTACAAAAAGGGTTTAGCATACAGAAAGGAAGCTCCCGTTAACTGGTGCCCAGACTGTCAGACCGTTCTTGCTAACGAACAAGTTATTCAAGGGCTTTGCGAAAGATGCCACTCTACAGTCGTTCAAAAGGACTTAACTCAATGGTTTTTCAAAATTACCGATTACGCTGAAGAGCTTTTACAAGGGCTTGACGGGCTTGATTGGCCTGAAAAGACCAAGGCTATGCAGAAAAACTGGATAGGCAAATCGGTAGGCGGTGAAATACTATTCCGCTTAGAAAACGGAGAGGACGAGTTTAAGGTATTCACCACGAGAGCTGACACCGTTTACGGCGTGTCTTACGTAGTGCTTGCACCCGAACACCCTCTCGTTAAAAAGATTACCACTAAAAAGCAACAGTCTGCAGTTTTAAAATACGTTGATGAAACGGCAAAAACTAAAGAAATTGAAAGGCTTTCTCTCGATAGAGAGAAAACGGGCGTATTTACGGGTGCGTATTGTATCAACCCCGTAAACGGCAAGAAAGTACCTATTTGGATATCCGACTACGTTTTATACTCTTACGGCACCGGTTGCGTAATGGGCGTTCCCGCGCACGACGAGCGCGACTATTTGTTCGCTCAAAAATACCACCTTCCTATCACGAGAGTTGTTAAAGGAACGACTGGTAGTGACGATTTGCCTTACGTTGGCGATGGCGTGCTCGTAAACAGCGTTGATTACGACGGGCTTACCTGCGAAGAGGCAAGAAAGGCAATTCTTTGCGATTTAGCCGTTAAGAACGAGGGTGGCTTTAAGGTTAACTATAGGCTTCGCGACTGGCTCGTATCTCGCCAAAGATATTGGGGCGCACCCATACCCATTATCCATTGTGAAAAATGCGGTATAGTACCCGTTCCCGAACAAGATTTACCGGTAAAACTCCCCTACAACGTTGAGTTTAAGCCTGACGGCAAGTCCCCCTTAGCAAAGTGCAACGAGTTTATGAACGTTAAATGCCCCAAGTGCGGTGGCAAAGCTAATCGCGACCCCGACACGCTTGACACCTTCGTATGCTCGAGCTGGTACTTCTTAAGATATCCCGACGCTAATAACTCTAAAGAGCCGTGGAATAAAGAAACAGCTAACAAGATGCTTCCCGTTGACAAATACGTTGGCGGTGCAGAACACGCTTGCATGCACCTACTCTACTCGCGTTTTATAACTAAAGCGCTTAGAGATATGGGCTATCTTGATTTTGACGAGCCTTTTAAATCGCTAGTTCACCAAGGCGTTATTTTAGGGCCTGACGGCAACCGTATGAGTAAAAGCCGTGGAAACGTTATATCGCCTGACGATTACGTTAAAGAATACGGCTCTGATATATTTAGAATGTATTTAATGTTCGGTTTCTCGTACACCGAGGGCGGTCCTTGGAACGACGGCGGTATTAAATCTATTGCCAAGTTCCTTGATAGAGTTGAAAAAATTGTAACTACCGTAAACGGATATAAAAACAATAAGGTTACGGCAATTACTCGCAACGAAAAAGAGCTTAATTACACACGCAACTACACTATTAAGTCGGTTGATAGGGATATGGAAGCTTTCTCGTTTAACACCGCGCTCGCAAGGCTTATGGAATACGTTTCGGCAATATATAAGTACGACGCTATGCCCCAAGAAAGCAAGAACGTAGCCTTTATGAAAGATTGCGTTAAAGACTTGGTTTTATTAATTGCACCCTGCGCACCACACTTTGCCGAAGAGCTTTGGTCGATACTCGGCAACAAAAAATCGGTATTCTTAGCTGATTATCCCGTATGCGACGAGTCAGCCCTTCAAAAAGACGAGGTTGAGCTTGCAGTTCAAATCAACAGCAAGATGAGAGCTAAAATTATGGTTTCAGGCTCAGCTGATAGTGAAGAGATTGAAAAAATTGCACTCTCCGACGAAAACGTAATTAAAGCACTTGACGGCAAGCAAGTTAAAAAAGTTATCGTAATTAAAGGAAGACTAGTAAATATCATAGCATAAAAAAAGCACGCTACGGCGTGCTTTTTTAGCAATATTTGCCTAACGGCAAATGATATTTTCGCTTAGCGAAAGTGATATTCAACCTAAAAGTTGAGTGATATTTTTTAACCTTGATAAAAAGTTGTAGATTTGTTTTTATATAAATGAAAAGCACGGACTAATCCGTGCTTTAATTATTGTTTGTTTATTACAGCCTATTTAAGGCGTTAGTTGCAAGTTAGACGAGGCACAAGATTTTTTATCGCAGAGATTAACCTGCTTGGTTATCGAGGTGATAAAAAATCGCAGTAACAAAGTA
>JAZSMT010000021.1:0-23927 GCA_045536025.1 Christensenellaceae bacterium | reverse complement strand
CCAAAGTTATATTAAATAAATCCACAACTTGCCGTTAGGCAAATTTCACCGCCGTAGGCGATATCACCCGTTGTTAGACGGATATAACAAATCCGTTTGCGGATTTATTTAGTTGCCGAATCCCTTGTAGGGACTCGGCTTTCGCAGTCGCTTTTTTTGTTTTCAAGTGCCGTTTTAAGTACGGTGTAAATAGTTTTTGCCCTTTAGCTTAAGTAATAATATTACTTAAAATACTGCTTGTTAATAAACGGTATTGAAAAAGGCGAGCTATTGTGATAAAATTAAAAAAAGGAGTTATTATGAAAAAATATATTTTAGCGCTTGACGAGGGGACTACTAGCGCCCGCGCAATACTTTTTGATTTAGACTTTAACGCGGTAGCGGTTGCACAGCACTCAATAACTCAAATTTACCCAAATCCAGGCTGGGTTGAGCAAGACCCTTTGGAGATTTATTCCGCCCAAGTATCCGCTATGACGGAATGCGTGGCAAAAAGCGGAGTTTCCCCAAAAGAAATTGCCTGCATAGGCATAACCAACCAACGCGAAACGACGATAGTTTGGGATAAGCTTACTGGAAAGCCGATATACAACGCCATAGTTTGGCAGTGTCGTCGTACGGCGGATATTTGTAAAAAAATAGAAAGCCAAGGTTATGGCGATTATATTCTGGGCGCAACCGGGCTTAAAATGGACGCGTATTTTAGCGCGTCTAAAATCAAATGGATATTAGACGAGGTTGACGGCGCGCGTGAAAAAGCAGATAAAGGCGAGCTTTTGTTCGGTACGGTTGACAGTTTTTTACTGTGGAAATTAACTGGCGGTAAAGTTCATATAACCGATAGAACTAACGCCTCAAGAACAATGCTTTACAACATAAAAACCGACCTATGGGACGATAAACTATTAAAAATATTTAATATTCCCAAGGTAATGCTACCTCAAATTAAATCTTCAAGCGAGGTGTATTGTACGATAAATTTACTGGGCGAAGATATCCCCGTTTCGGGGGTTGCCGGCGATCAGCAGTCGGCTTTGTTTGGGCAAGGCTGTTTTGAAAAGGGCGATTGTAAATGCACCTACGGCACAGGTTGTTTTTTGCTTGCTAACGTTGGTAAAGAGCCTTTAAAAAGTTCAAGTGGCTTAATAACTACGGTAACGGCAACTGCTGTTGGCGAGCCTATAAACTACGCTTTAGAAGGTAGTGTGTTCGTTGGCGGTGCGGTTATTCAGTGGCTTCGTGACGAGTTAAGATTAATATCCGACTCAAAAGACAGCGAGTATTTTGCTAAAAAGGTAGAAAATTCGGGTGGGGTATACGTAGTTCCTGCCTTTTCGGGACTTGGCGCGCCCTATTGGGATATGGACGCGCGCGGAACGATAGTTGGAATTACCCGCGGAACTAAAAGGGCGCACCTTATAAGGGCGGGGGTTGAATCTATTGCTTATCAAACGGCTGACGTAATAACCGCGATAAACGGCGAGCTAAACGGAGGTTTAAAGTCCTTAAAGGTTGACGGAGGCGCATCTCAAAACGGCTTTTTAATGCAATTTCAAGCGGACGTATCAAACGTTGAGGTTATAAAGACCAAATCACCCGAGGCAACCGCTATGGGAGTTGCTATGCTTGCAGGGCTCGCGGTTAACCTTTATAAATCTAAAAGCGAAATTTTATCTAAGCTTGAAGTTACTAAAAATTATAAACCGCAAATTGATAAAGCAAAGCGCGATTCGCTACTTAGCGGTTGGCATAAAGCCGTTAGGCAAACAATTTGCAAATAAGGAGGCAATATGAAAGTAAAAGTTATAGAAAAAAGCGTACTTTCTTCGGATAAAATTCACAATCTTCAAGGTAAAATATATTTGCCAGAGGGAGAAATTAAAGGCTATTTTCACGTCGTTCACGGAATGACCGAGCATATAGGTAGATACGACGAGTTTTTAAAAGAGATTGCAAAAAACGGATATCTCTGTTTTGCTTTTGATAACCTCGGGCACGGCAAAACCGCCAAGGATAAAACCGAGCTTGGCTATATTGCTAAAAGTGGCGGATATAAGCTGTTAAGTCAAGACGTTTCTTTATTTCATAACGCCGTTAAGGAAGAATACGGCGATTATCCCTATTATTTAATGGGGCACAGTATGGGCTCGTTTATCGTTCGTTACTCGGCGCTTTCTGACGTTTCGCCTCAAAAGCTTATCGTTATGGGAACGGGCGGTAAAAATCCGCTTGCAGGCGTAGGAATTGCCCTTATCAAAATACTTAAAATTTTCAAAGGCGATAGGCACGTTAGCAAATTTATGGATAAAATGGCTTTCGGCTCGTACAATAAAAGATTTCAAAGCGAGGGGAGTGGCAGAAGCTGGCTAACGAGCGACGCTTCCGTCAGAGAAAGATACGATAAAGACGAGTTTTGCAATTATCGTTTTACCCTTTCGGCAATGCAAGACTTAATTACCCTCAATAAAGAGGTTAACAGTTCAAGGTGGTATAAAAACTTCCCGAAAAAGTTGCCCGTTTTATTAATGTCTGGCGGTGTTGACCCCGTAGGCAATTACTCGAAAGGCGTTTACGAAGTTCTTAATCTTCTAAATAAAAAAGGTTGCACGGCAAGCGCAAAAATCTACGGCGGTATGCGCCACGAAATTCTTAACGAGCCTGAAGTCCAAAAAGACGTTATCAAAGACATTTTAGAATTTATTGAACCTGTCAAAAATGTATAAGAGGTATATTTCGTCTAACCGTTGACTTTAAATATAAAATTTGGTAATATATACCCATAAAACTGCAAATAGCTACAAAATTCGCTAATCAATATAAAAGCAGGGTGCGTAATGAAAAGAAGAAATAACGTTAAAGTCCGCAACGCCTTTTTCCCTATAATGGGAGACGTGTTGGCAATATTTATATCCGCGTCGATAGCGGTTATGGCAGAAGGTTATAGAGAACAACTTACATATCCGGCAATGCTATGGATAATGTTCAACGTAGTTTTAATAACCTTTACCTTTTATTTTACAGGGCACTATTCAATAGTGTTTAAAATGATAAGCTCGTACGAGGTTGTTAGAATAATTTCAATTATAGTATTAGTAGGCGGATTGAACGTTTTGTTTACGACTATAACGTGGCAAACGGTAATTTCATTTCGCGGTATTTTGATATTTATGGTGTATGCAACCGCGTCTACTATAGCGCTTTTGATGCTTAGAAAGATAATTTCAGTCGTTCATCATAATTACCTTAATAAAAACGATAAGCGCACCCACGTTATGATAGTGGGCGCAGGTAGCGCAGGCGTTCAACTCATTAAAGAAATGAACGTTTTAGATAAAGTTAAATACGTCCCCGTTTGTATTGTGGATGACGATCCCGAAAAACAAAACGAATATATCGGCGGTATCAAGGTTTGCGGAACGACTAATGACGTTAGTAAAATCGTTAAAGAATACGGCGTTAAAGAGATTTTTATCACTATGCCGTCGGTTGCCAAAAAAGTAGTTAACGAAATCGTTAGAAAGTGTAAAAACACCGGCTGTGTAGTAAAAACTCTTCCTGACGTTTCACAGCTTGCCAACGGCAAGGTTACGCTTGACAACTTAAAACCCGTTGACGTTAAAGACCTTCTTGGTCGCGAACAAACTGAGGTCGACCTTGAGCAAATCAAGGGCTATATAAAGAATAAAGTCGTGCTGGTAACCGGCGGTGGCGGTTCTATAGGTAGCGAGCTTTGCCGTCAAATAATAGGCTTTGAACCAACCCAGCTTATAATACTTGACAATTATGAGAATAACGCCTACGAAATTGAGCAAGAACTCAAGCGCAAATACCCCCACAGAGATATTCTCACCCTTATAGCTAATATCCGTGAAAAGGGTAAAATGGACAAGGTGTTTTCAAAATACAAACCGCAAATAGTATTCCACGCGGCAGCACACAAACACGTTCCGCTTATGGAAACTAGCCCCAACGAAGCCGTTAAAAACAACGTTTTTGGAACGCTTAACGTAGCCCGTTGTGCCGACGAGTTTGGGGTGGAAACTTTCGTTCAAATATCAACCGATAAGGCGGTTAACCCCACAAATATTATGGGTGCAACCAAGCGTATTTGCGAGATGATTATTCAAACGATAGGTCGCCACAGTAAAAACACCAAGTTCGTTGCCGTTAGGTTTGGCAACGTTCTCGGTTCGAACGGCTCGGTAATACCACTATTTAAAAAACAAATTGAAGATGGCGGTCCCGTAACCGTTACGCACAAGGACGTTGTTCGTTATTTTATGACGATACAAGAGGCGGTTACCTTAGTACTTCAAGCAGGCGCGTTTGCAAAAAGCGGTCAAATTTTCGTTTTAGATATGGGCGAGCAAGTTAGAATTTACGACCTTGCTTGCAACCTTATAAGATTATCAGGTTACGAACCGAACGTTGATATTGATATCGTGTGCACCGGTCTTCGCCCGGGTGAAAAACTTTACGAGGAAAGGCTTATGGACGAAGAGGGGCTTCAAAAAACCTCTAACGGTCAAATCAGCATAGCAAAACCCATCAAAATCGACGAGGATAGGTTCTGGACGATTCTCGACCGTTTATATAAAGAGGCGTATGAAGAAACCGAAAATATGAAATATTCGGTTAAGGAACTCGTTGAAACCTACACCATCGACGAACGCTTTTAAGAGCATACTTGCTTCGTCTATCTTCGTTTCTGCTTAGCTTATAGACTTCGTTGACCGACAAGGTCTAACTCACCCTATAATCTTCGCGAGCCTTGATATACTCGCAATTATACTCTTAAACTTCCCTTGGTATATGCTTAGTGCCTCGCCTAACTTGTTTCTAACGGCTTAAAATATTGCTTTGAAAAACAATAACAATAATTAAAGCGTAGGCGATTTGCCTACGCATTTTCATATATAAAATAAACTCAAATTTAATTATAAGTGCTTTTTAAGTCTTTCTTCAAAGGCTTCTTCCATAGAAAGTAGGCGCTTTGCAAAGTCAAGAGCCTTTTCGTCCGATAAACACTCCGTTTCGTTAATTATTTTAGTAAGTTCGGTAATTCCCATAACCGTACCTTTAATCATAATTTCAGCGATATGACTATGCGTTGAGTCAAACGCCGTGTTCATTTTGATTGCCGACCACATCATTGCCTTTTTCATAGCGCCGATATCTTTAATTTCATAACCTTTTTCCTTCATATAAGAAGTAAGTTCGGAGATAAACTTTTCATAACCCTCGTACTGGTCGTTTATTTCGTTTCTAAGCTCTTCGTTTTCAATTTCGGGCATAACGTCTGAAATAGATTTAAGAGCAATGCTGGCGTTTCTATAAACTTCGCCTATAAAATCAAGATTACAATTTTCCATAAAAACCCCCATATATTGATTTATAGAAGTAGTGTGTACATATAAATTAAATATATGTAAAAATAGTTGACAAAAAAAACAAAATTTTGTAGAATAGTCAAGAACCGCTCGGAAAAGGCTCCGGAAGTGTGGCTAACCACCGCCTTTATATCGGCGAGATTAGACAGGAGGTACAAAGATGTACGCAATTATCGAAAACGGCTCAAAGCAATACAAAGTTGCGGTAGGTGATATCGTTAAACTTGAAAAGCTTGATGCTGAAGTTGGCGCGAGCGTAGAATTCAACGCAATTTTCGTAGCTGACGGCAAAAGTGTAAAGGTAGGCAAGGACGCTAACGCGTTCAAAGTAGCAGGTGAAGTTCTTAAGCAAGACAAGGCGAAGAAAATTATCGTCTTCAAATACAAAGCAAAAAAGAACATCAGAAAGAAACAAGGTCATAGGCAACCTTTTACGGCTGTTAAAATTACCGAGATTTCTAAAGGAGAATAATTATGTTTTTGATTAAATTATTTGCTCATAAAAAAGGTGTTGGTAGTTCAAGAAACGGTCGTGACAGTGAGGCAAAGCGCTTAGGCATTAAGCGTGCTGACGGTCAAAAGGTATTAGCAGGTTCTATCCTCGTTAGACAAAGAGGAACTAAATTCTATCCTGGTAAAAACGTAGGTTGTGGTAAAGATTATACTTTATTTGCAACCGTATCTGGCGTAGTTAGATACGAAAGAGTTGGTAAGGATAAGAAGCAAGTTTCAGTTTACGAAGCTTAATAAGAAATTAAATAAAGCGTAGCACGATTGCTACGCTTTTTTTAATCCGTTATTTACGGCGTTATGCTTCGTTTGCTGTTGCAAAGTTGTGTCCGCCACAACCAACAAGGTTAGTGTCGACCACACTTTGCGCCGAGCCTCGCCTAATACCGCAACTAACGGCTTATTATATTTGAGCCTTGTCTAACTTGTTTCTACGGCTTTAATTTCAAGATATAACTCGGCGTTAATTTTATGAATTTGATTTTTTTACAATCTCTCCAGTGTCTGCCCGTTGAAAAATAACGTAATAACCTTCGCCGAGGGGACTAAATGCTGAAAGTGGAATAAATTCGCAAAAATTACTTAAGGTGGACGGTGCGTCCGAGTAACTTCCCTTAACTGCGTAGCACACGTACTTAATAGAGTTTTCCTCTAAAACCGTACCAACCGAATAAAATCTACCCTCGTCATACTTAATTTTCGCAAAGGTGCTTTTAGGTATAAGCGAAGAAAGCGCGTAGTCGCGCTCGTGCTTTGAAATTATTCCGTCGAGTTTTTCTTTGACGGAGAGGTAATAGTTTTCTTGCCTGCAATCCCTATCGACGTTTTCATATAATATAGTTCCGCCTTCCTCTTTTTCTTGAGTTTGGCTTTTTTTATCTCGGCAATCGCCACAGCCATCTTGGTTATAAAAGCTTTGCTTTTCACTTTCCACCTCAAAGTAGTTTTCGGTTGCGATAACGTCGTCGTTATAAGGCTCGAACTTGTAGGCGTTTTTTTGAAGTTCTTCAAGCGAGCAAGCCTCGCCGTAACAGCCGTGTAAAAGCGGAGTTTTATCCTCGTTTAAAAGGGCTATTGAAAATCCTCGCTTTGCGCCCTTTCCGACGGACAGCTCAAACCTCAAACTATTACAATTAAAAGTTTTAACCCCCTCACCGAAAGCAGAATAAACGAATATATATTTATATAATGAGAAATCGTTTGAAAAAATTTCCCCAGTTACTTTAACACCGTCTAAACTTTCTTCAAGCTTTACGGTGCAGTTGTCTTTTCCGTTTAATCTTTTAAGGATTAAAAACCTTTTAAAATAATCTTTCATAAAACACCTACAAAGGCGTTGTCGCCTATAAATAATATATTTTTAAGGAGCAATAAAAATAACGCATTTTGAAAAATAGGCGCGTATTTTGTAAAATGAGTGAAAGTGCATTAAAAACGTTAAAAAGTATTTACAATCTAGTTTTTATATGATAAAATGTATTTGGTGGAATTTGGCAACCTTTTAGGTTGTGCGCCAAAAAACAGGTAAAAGATTGTTAAATTATAAACAAAACGTACCTATTGTTCGCGGTAGGTAACCATAAAAAATTATTTGTAAAATAATTTGCTTTTAAAAGCAGTTTATATTATACTTAAACCAAAACAAATTTAACATAAAGGTATATTTAGGAGGCAATTGTAATGAATTACCAAATCAGTAACGAATACACTAAAAACAAACAAGTTTTAAAGTTCGTTGAAGACAGTGCTAACCTTTGCAAACCCGAAAAAATCGTATGGATTACGGGTGATGAAGCTCAACTTGAAGAACTTCGTAAAGAAGCGCTTTCTACCGGCGAACTTATCAAGCTTAACGAAGAAAAACTTCCCGGCTGTTATCTTCACCGTTCCGACCCGAACGACGTTGCGCGCGTAGAGGGCAGAACCTTTATTTGTACCGAAAAGGAAGAAGACGCTGGCCCCATCAACAACTGGATGGCTCCTAGCGAAGCGTATGCAAAAGTAGGCGCAATATTCGACGGTTCGATGAAAGGCAAAACCATGTACGTTATTCCCTATTCAATGGGCGCAGTTGGTTCAACTTTCTCTAAAGTTGGTATCGAAGTTACCGACTCTATCTACGTTGTAGTTAGCATGAAGATTATGACGAGAATTGGTAAAGCCGTTCTTGACGTTTTAGGTGACAGTAACGACTTCGTTCGCGGTCTTCACTCTAAAGCTGACCTTGACCCTGAAAAGAGATACATTCTTCACTTCCCTCAAGACAATACGTTTTGGTCTGTTAACTCTGGTTACGGCGGAAACGTATTACTTGGCAAAAAATGCTTTGCACTTAGAATTGCATCTTACCAAGGTAAAAACGAAGGCTGGATGGCTGAGCACATGCTTATCGTAGGTATTCAAAACCCCGAAGGCGAAATCAACTACATCACTGCAGCGTTCCCCTCGGCTTGCGGTAAGACCAACCTTGCAATGCTTATACCTCCTGAAATTTATCAAAAGAAGGGTTATAAAGTTTGGTGCGTAGGCGACGATATCGCTTGGCTTAGAGTGGGTAAAGACGGTAGACTTTGGGCTATCAACCCCGAAAACGGTTTCTTCGGCGTTGCTCCTGGTACTAACAAAAAGTCTAACCCCAACGCACTTTACTCTACTATGAAGAACACCATCTTCACTAACGTAGCTTTAGATCCTGAAACTAACACCGTTTGGTGGGAAGCAATGGAAAAAGACACGGCTGACAAGAAAAAGCCCGCTAACCTTATTGACTGGAAGGGAAATCCTTGGACTCCTGACACCGTTGATAAAGACGGTAAAGAAGTTAAAGCAGCTCACCCCAACAGCCGTTTCACTGCACCTGCAGTAAACTGCCCCTGCATTTCGTCTGAGTTTGAAGCTCCCGAAGGCGTTCCCGTAACCGCAATCGTATTTGGTGGTAGACGTGCTAAGACTGCTCCGCTCGTATATCAATCGAGAGATTGGAATAGTGGTGTATTCGTAGGTTCGATTATGGCGTCTGAAACTACTGCTGCTGCAACTGGCGCGGTAGGCGTTGTAAGGCGTGATCCTATGGCAATGCGTCCGTTCGTTGGTTACAATATGGCTGACTACTTTGCTCACTGGGTAGCAATGGGCGATAAGATTAAAAATCAACCCAAAATCTTCAACGTTAACTGGTTCAGAACTGACGATGAAGGCAACTTCATTTGGCCGGGCTTTGGCGATAACCTCCGCGTTCTTGAGTGGATTATCAAGAGATGTAAAGGTCAAGTTGGCGCTAACGAGGTTGCTATCGGTTACGTTCCCAACGCGGAAGACATCAATATTGAAGGTCTTGACATCGACGTTGATACCGTAAAAGAACTTCTTAACGTAGACAAGGCTACTTGGCTTGAAGAGGTTAAGGGCATTAAAGAATTCTACGCTCAATTTGGCGATAAACTTCCCGTTGAGCTTGCAAAAGAATTAAAGGCTTTAGAGGAAAGACTTTCCAAATAATTATCACTAAATATAAAATTGCCGTCGCAAATGCGACTGCAATTTATTCCCTTTAACGTAAATAACGCTAAATATTGCGTATAATATATAAGGTGAATTATGTCAAAATTATGTTTTGTTTTAGGCGCAGGCGGTGCGCGTGGTATATCGCATATAGGTTTTTTACAGGCTATGGAGGAAAACGGCATACGCCCCGACTTTATAGCAGGTTGTTCAATGGGCTCTGTAGTAGGCGCGTGCTACGCAAAAGGCATGAAACCTAAAGAAATGATGGATATCGTTAAAACACTTAAAATGTCTGATATTGCAGACGCGTCTTTATTCCCCTTTAACAAGCAGGGTATACTGCGCTCGGTAAAATTAAGAAAAAAGCTGGAAGACGTTATCGGAAAAACTCGTTTTGAGGATTTAAAAATCCCCTTTGAGTGTATTGCTGCGGATATAGTGTCTGCAAGAGTCGTTACCTTCAGAACGGGCGACGTTGCCGAGGCGGTGCGAGCAAGCTCGTCAATCCCCGGCGTATTTAAGCCTGTTGAAAAGGACGGTATGGTGCTTATTGACGGTGGTGTGTTTATGCCCCTTCCACTAAACTGCGTAAAGGACTTTGACGCCGACGTAGTGGTTGTGGTTGACGTTTTAGGTGATTTAAATAAATATAAGCAGAAAGGGCTTTTATCTCACCTTTTACGCGTGGTTGACGCCAATAACTATTACCTTAAAAAACGCCACCTTCACGCTTATAGGCACGATTTGTTAGTAGTTCCAGACCTTGGGGATATGAGCCAGTATAAAGTTGAAAAACTTGACTTTGCGTACGAGCAAGGCTATATTGCAGGCGTGGAAAGCGTAGAAAAAATCAAAAAAATCATTGAAAAAAAGCAAAAATAAAGAAGCTCCCCGAAAACTTTTTAGTTTTAAGGGGAGTTTAATTTTGAACTTTTATCTATCCTTTTAGATATTTCTTCGTGCTTTTTTATAAGCAAATAATAGGGTGCAGAACTATTTGTTTTGACGGGTTTTTCTTGGGATTTTTTAGGGTTTTCAAGCTGTTTATCAGTTGATTGCTTTTGAAAAAGATTAAGATTTTTAAGCGTTTTTTCAAGAGGTGAAAGTTTTTCTATTAAGTCAAATAAGCCGAATTTTTGCATAAAAACCTCAAATATCGTTAAATTCTTAGCGTTTTTTCATCAAAAAGTTATTGATTATTATAAATTTTTAGTATATAATATATTAGCGTATACACCTATCATACGCGCGTTACGAGTAAAATATTCCATTAGGAGAAAATATGAAGAAATTACTTTTAATATTAGTTGCTATACTTACGATGTCGTTTGCGCTTTCGGGTTGCACGGAAAACGTTACGCCCTTGTCAAACGTAGGGGGCGAAGTAAAGTCTGGTAACGGCACTTTCGCAGTAGAAAAAGGCGATTATCTTTACTTTGTTAACGGTGTTGGCGATATGACTGCATCTAACAAGATGGGCGACGTTGAAAAGGGCGCTTTAGTTAGAGTTAAAACGGCGGATATCGGCAAAGAAAACGCTACCGTTGAAACGGTTATTCCTAAGTTTGTAAATACCAGCTCGGCAGTTAACGGTATCTATATTTACGGCGACGTGGTTTATTACGCAACCCCGTATGATGGAAAGGATAAAACGGGCACGGTTAGAACCGATTATACTGACTTTAGAACCTTCGACCTTAAAACGGGTAAATCAACTCAAATTCTTTTCGAGTCTAAAACGGTTAACAAATATAAATACGTTAAAAATTCAAACGGCGTATTTTTAATGTATGACGTTGCCGAAACGGTTGACGAAAAAGAGGTAAAAACCTTTAACGTTTACAATACGAGTGGGGGCAAGGTTTTCTCGGTTGACGGTTATAGTGAATTATTTACTGCCGACGATAATTCGGACAAGGTGTTCTATTCTAAAACGGCTTACTCTGAAGAATTAGAACAAGACGAAAATTTTAGTGAAGTATATATGTACACGGCGGGCGCTACCGAGGCAAGCGTGTTATTTAGCGGTTGCGGTTCAAACGCCCTTTCAAGAGACGGTAGAAATACCGATGCATACAAGGCAAAAATTTTAAAGTATAGCGACCTTGCAGGCGTTAAAGTAACCCTTATTAAAAACACAGGATCACTTCTTTTAATGAAAGTTACTAGTAACGATTCTAACTTATCGTCTTACTATTTCGCTTATGAAATTAATAAAGCGGTTAATATCAAGGCGGAGGGAGATAAAAACCCCGTTGAGCTTGGCGTAGCAACCACTTATCTTGATACGGCGATTACTGCAAACTCTTATTATAAATCGCTTAACGAAATTTACTATATTGAAAACAGCACCAACCTTAAAGGTCTTGTTAAATTTAACTATAAGAACGTTGATAACGAATATCACGGAAGAGAGCAAATTTGTGATGAGGCAGATGGTTACAATATAGCTTTATGGCAAGGCGAATACTTGTATTTATCGGGCGGTTCGGGAGACTATTATAGAATTAAGCTTGACGGTTCTTCCGAGCTTAAAAAGATTAACGCAGTCGCTGCAAAATCAATTACCGAGTGGTTTGTTCCGAGAGTTGTCGGCAACAAGTTCATTTGCGCTTATTCTGAAGCACTTTTCCAAAGCTATATTTTCGCAGTTGATATGACTAATATTGATACTGACGCTTACGAAACCGATTATATTGAAAAATACGCAGAGCTTGACAGAGAAAAAGTTCTTGAGCTTAACAAAACTATGCTCGGCAAGAAAACTGATGGGGACAAATCTTCTTTTAACACCTTGCTTGACTCAACTTACCCCGAAGAAGACGAAGAATAATTTTTAAGTCCGCCGTTAAAACGGCGGACTTTTTATGGAAAATTTATGAGGATACTATCTTACGATATCGAAAGCACTACGGGTAGTCATAGCGACGCTAGTATGTGCACTTTCGGCTATTGTATCGCCGACGAACAATTTAATATTTTAGAGCAAAGAGATATCGTTATGCGTCCGTATACTAGGCGCTACGAGCCTAGAATTAAGCTCCATTACGACAAGAGCTTTATTAAAGCGCAACAGCCTTTTCCCTTTTGGTACGACGAGATAAAGGGGCTTTTTGAAAGCTGTGATTTAATAGTTGGCTTTTCGGTATCTAACGACGTTGACTTTTTAAATAACGCTTGCCAAGTGTATAAGCTTGATAAAATAACGTATGATTTCGTAGACGTTCAGCTGTTACATAAAACGGTATACAAAAAGCAAAATATGTGTGGATTAGAGGGGGTTGCAAACGATTTTGGCATAGAATACCTTGCCCACCGTAGCGATGAGGACGCAAGGGTTACCTTGCTAGTTTTAAAGCGTATGGCGGACGATTTAAATCTCACCGTTGAAGAGCTTTTAAGAAAGTTCCACATAACGCCGGGGACTAACAATATAAACGAAACGTTGCCTTGCACAAACGGCACTTATACAAAGAAAGAAATTAATTACTTAATTAATTTGTTTATCGAAAAGCACCGTCGCCATAGCAGGCGATACAAGGGTGGGCTTTCGTATAAATCGTTTGCTTTTTCAGACGAAATTCGCTACGGCGATATCGACCTATACAGAAAAATAATAAAGAAAATTTACGACCTTAACGGAAGGGTTGGGCAAATTGAAAACAGCAACCATTTCGTATCTAAAGAGGGTGTGTTTACAGATAAAGAGAAAAAGTCTTTAACGCTTAGAAACGAGGGTAGAAAAAGAATTACCCCCATAACCTTAGAAAAACTGCTTACTTTAATGGGTGAGCTCCCTGACGTTGACTTTTCGTCGGACGTGGAACTTATAAAGGCGCACCGCAAAGAGGTTAGAAAAAAGCGAGAGCAAGCTCGCTTAGAGCGCAAAAAACAGTTTGAAGAATTACACAAAAAAAAGCAAAAACAAACATAACATTAAAAAAAGCAAGGCAAGCGCCTTGCTTTTTTTATTATTATAAAATATCAATGTCGTTTGCTTTGGCAAGTTCTTCCATACCGTCTGGCCAAAGTGATACTTGAACCTCGCCGATATGCGCTTTTTGTAAAATATACATACAAAGCCTTGATTGACCTATGCCACCGCCGATAGTTAAGGGGAGTTCTCCACTTAAAATTTGCTTGTGGTAGTCAAACGAAAGCCTTTCCTCAGCGTTTGCAATTTTAAGCTGGGATATAAGCGACTTTTCGTCAACCCTAATTCCCATACTTGAAATTTCAAAGGGGGAGTCTAACACCTCGTTATAAAACAAGATGTCGCCGTTTAATTCCCAATCGTCGTAATCGGGGGCGCGGTTATCGTGCGGTTTGCCGTTTTTAAGGGGCATGCCTATCTGCATTAAAAATACCGTACCGTATTTTTTAGTTAAAGCGTATTCTCTTTCTTTTTCGTTATAGTCGGGGTATAATTCCTCCGCCTCGCTTGCCGTTATAAACTTTACGTTTTCGTTTACGGTTAAGCTTAAAAAAGGAAATTCTAATTTAGCCATTTCATTGACTTCGGATATAGCTTTTACGATAGTGGTAACCGTTTGCTTTAAAAATTCAACCGTTCTGTCTTTACGGTCGATAACCCTTTCCCAGTCCCACTGGTCGACGTAGATAGAGTGAACGTTGTCAATCTTATCATCTCTACGGATAGCGTTCATATCGGTGTATAAGCCGTAGCCAGACGAAAAGCCGTACTTTTTAAGCGCCGTTCTTTTCCATTTTGCAAGGCTGTGAACGATTTCCGCATCGCGACCAAGCTCTTTAACGTCAAACCTAACGGCTCTTTCCACGCCCGACAAATCGTCGTTAAGCCCGGTGTTAGAGTAAACGAGAATAGGCGCGGTAACTCTTGAAAGGTTAAGTTTTTCTGAGAAAACCCTCTCAAAATTATCTTTAACGAACTTGATTGCCTTTTGGTTGGTTATAAGGTCGCAATTTCTTTTGTAGTTTTTAGGAATATATAAACTTTTCATAATCAATCCTTTGTAACTGAAAATTTATACGTTGTTTTAGCGTAATATCTCTCGCCCGCGTCAATTATGGAGGAGGGGAAGTTTTCGTTGTTAACCGCATCGGGATAGCTTTGCGTTTCTAAGCAAATCGAACGGTTGTTTTTATAAAGTTTACCGCCTTTACCAACGCGATCAGTTAAAAAACACCCTGAATAAAGTTGAAGCCCCACTCTATCTGTTAAAACGGTAAGCGAAACACCGCTGTTTTCAGAATAAACCCAAGCAACCTCTTGGTAGCCCCCGTTATTTTCTAAGCAAAAGTTACAGTCGTAACCGTTCATAAACTTTATTTGTTCGTTTTGAGATAAGATATCTTTATTAATCTTTTTAAAATCTCTAAAATCAAACGGCGTGCCGTCAACTGCTACGATTTTGCCCGTTGGTATAAGCTCGCTATCAACCTCGGTTACCGAGCTTGATTTGATTTTCAAGTATGCGTCGTGCGCGGTGGGAGCACCTTCTCCATCCAAGCAAAAATAAGAGTGGTTTGTAAGATTGCAAACGGTCTTGCCGTCAGAAAGTCCAAAATACTCAATAGTCAAGCTACTGCCGTTTAAAGTGTATTTAGTTTTAACTTCTAAATTAGATGGAAAATTCTCATCGCCGTCTTTAGAAAAAAGGGATAAGGTTAAAGAGTTATTAGCCTCGTCAACCTCACAAACCTTCCAGCTTTTATGGGAAAAGCCCATTATTCCACCGTGAAGATTGTTTAGGTTATCGTTGGCGTTAAGTAGGATATGCTTGCCGTCCAGATAAAACTCAGAATTTTTAATTCGATTACAGTTTCTGCCTACGGTTGCACCCAAATAACCGTCAAACTTTTCATAAGAAGAAAGCTCGTCATACCCAAGCACCACGTCAATGGTAGCGTTTTTTGAGGGAACGATAAGCGATTGAATAGTTGCACCAAAAGTGAGTATCGACACTTTCGAAAGTTCTGATATCAAATCGAATTTATAAACTTTTTCGGCGTTAGCCGTCGTTCCAAACAAAGACTTTACTATCACGCTTAACTCTATGGTATTAAAAGCACCTTAAAATAATATATTAAATAATAACAATTTTTGTATTTTAAGTCAAGCGTACGCTTAAAGTATATAAAAAAATGGTGAGTTATGGGTTTTTCTGACAGTATAAACGCCTTTTTAAGGCTGTGCAATTTAGGTGATTGCCCCTATCGCATAACCGTTCTTGGTAGCGGTGGAATTTACGTTGAGGGAGTTGATAAGATATGCGACGTCAAGCCCGACGAAATTACGCTTATACTAAAGGGCGCAAAAGTAGTTTTTTCGGGTAAAAATTTAACGCTATCTTCGTACGTAGAGAAAGATATTTCCTTAAGCGGAAAGGTGGATAAAATAGAATGGCGAGGCTAAAAAGAGGGCTACTTAGAGCCGAGTATAAAGTCAAAGGAGAAAAGCTGAGATATCTACCCGAATTTTTACACCGCAAAAAAATCAGCGTATATAATTTTAGGCTAATTAGCGATAACGAGTGTTTGGTTACGGTAGACTTTCAAGATATCCGTAAATTTTTTGCTATTTGCAAAAATATGTGTTATAATAAACTAATAGTAAGATATAAAGGGCTTTTGTCCCCCGTTGTAGCCGTATTTAAAAGATTAGGCTTACTTATAGGTGCAATTTTGTTTACGGTTATAGTTTTAATTTTCAACAACCTCGTTTTGGACGTTGTGGTCGTTGGAAGCGGAAGCTGTTTTAAAGAGCAAACGAAGGGCGTTGTTTACGACTTCGGCGTAAAAAAATACACGGCGTTTTCAACTATTGACTATAAGGCACTTGAAACGGAGATATTGTCAAACAATCCACGCCTTTCGTTTGTAACGGTAAAAAAACAAGGAAGTTTCTTGGTTGTCGATACCGTTTTATCGGATAAAGAGCCTTCCGTTTTAGGTAAAAACACGGACGATTTGGTTTCAAATTATAACGGCGTAGTTGAAGAAATCACCGTTTTAAGAGGAACGGCGCTCGTAAAGGTGGGCGAAGCGGTTAAAAAGGGCGATAAGCTCGTTGGGGCGTATCTTATAGGAAAGGACGACACAAAATACCAAACCTTCGTGCTTGCACGGGTTAAAATTTTAGAAAAAACAGAATACTTTTATAAGTGCGACGAGCATACCGAACAAAACCTATCCATTGCCTACGCGCTTGCTGAGTTTAACGTAAAAGGTGAGGTTAAGGAAAAAACGCACTCTTTTGAAGAGGGTGGTATACGCGTTACGGTAACTATTCGGCGCACGGTATACGGAGGGTAACATTTGAAAAACTTTGAAGTAAGCGTAAAAATTAGCGAGTATATCTTGGGCGAGTTCTTGGGCGTTTTTGACGAAAACTTAAATCTTTTGAGCCGTGAGCTTGACGTGGTTGCGTTCGTGGACGAAGGGTTTATCAAACTTTCGGGCGAAAAGCAAAAGGTAGAACTTGCCGAAAGGGTGGTAAAAACTCTTAGCGAGGTGGTAAACGCTAAAGAACCGCTTGACAAATCAAGAATACTTTACTGCATCGAAATGGCAAAATCGGGCGAGATATCGGGTATTGAAAAGACTTTTAGCGGTGTGGTTGCGGTAACTTCAAAAGGCAAGCAGATAAAACCTAAAACGGTTGGTCAAAAAAAATACGTTGACGCTATTAATAAAAACACGATAGTTTTCGGCGTAGGCCCTGCAGGTACGGGCAAGACTTATCTTGCCGTATGTATGGCGTCGGTTGCTTACAAACAAAAGCAAATTGAAAAGATAATTCTTACAAGACCTGCCGTAGAAGCTGGCGAAAAGTTAGGCTTTTTACCCGGCGATTTACAAAATAAGGTAGACCCTTATCTTCGTCCGTTATACGACGCTCTTTCCGAGATGTTCGGGTTTGAAACCTATCAAAAACTAATCGAAAAAAACGTAATAGAGATTGCACCGCTAGCGTATATGCGTGGTAGAACGCTTTCAAACAGTTTTATTATACTTGACGAGGCTCAAAACACCACCAAAGAACAAATGAAGATGTTTTTAACTCGACTTGGCGAAAACAGCAAGATGGTAATCACGGGTGACGTTACGCAAATAGACCTTCCAACGGGCAAGCAAAGCGGGCTTATACACGCAACCTCGATTCTTAAAAATATAGAGGGGATTGAAACGATAACGCTGTCGCATAAAGACGTGGTTAGAAATCCCTTAGTCGCTCAAATAGTTAAAGCGTATACAAAAAACGAAGAAAAATCTGAAAAGGAATTTAAAAATGACAAATAATTCGAACGTAAAATGGGGTAAAAAAGATTTTTTTAAAACTATAACCGCATTTTTGTTAAACACGTTTATTATACTTGCCTTTATGGTAGTTGCATTGTTTATAAAGTGTGGAAGCGTAAGTAATCTTATAGCTTTTTTTAGGGCTAATTTAAGGCTTTCGCTGTTTGCGCTTTGCGCGGTCGTAGTTATATCAGTCGGTGCGTTTTTATACTTTTTTCATCAAAACAAAAAGCTAATTTCAAAAACGAGCAACGTCAGCATGCTTTATTCAATAGTTTTGTTATCGCTTATAGCAAGCTATTCTATAGGCAAAATCAACCCGTATTTTCGCCCCGTATCGCTTTGCGCAATACTAGTTTTAGTGTTGACGGACAAGCGTACCGCGGTATTTATGAACACCGTTTACGCAACGCTTATGTTGCTTACAGATATACTTTCTTCGTCGTTTACAAGCGGAAATTACATCTTAGTATCTCTTATTATGGCGCTCACCTTAGGAACGCTTTCAGTCTTTTTGGTTGACGGTGAGGGTTCGCGTGCAAAGGTGCTTGCAATGGGCTTTTTAATATCAATCCCCGCAATACTGTTTGCCCTTTGCGTAGAGTTTACCTTTGAGCTTCGCGCGCTTATTATTCCCGTGCTGTTTGCACTAGGAAGCGGTATTTTATCGGTATCAATTATGACGGTAATTTTACCCGTTTACGAGCTTTTATTCGGCGCGCTTACCAACTTTAGATTAACCGAGCTTACCGACCATAAGTCTAAGCTTATAAAAGAGCTTTCAGTTAGTGCACCAGGAACTTTCAGCCACACCATTATCGTTGCCATGCTAGCAGAGGCTTGCGGAAACGCCATAGGCGAGAACCCCTTGTTCGTTCGCGCGTGCGCGTATTATCACGATATCGGCAAGCTTAAAAATCCCGATATGTTTACCGAAAATCAAAGCGGTAAAAACCCGCACGACGAGCTTTCGCCAGAACTTTCAACCGACATTATCCGTTCGCACGCTAAAGACGGTGCTGAACTTATAAGAAAAAGAAGGCTTCCCGAGGTGTTTGCCGACGCTGCTGAACAGCATCACGGCACGTTACCTATTAGATACTTTTATATGAAGGCGTCTAAGTTTACCGACGGCAAGCTTGGCATTGAAAACTTTAGCTATTACGGTCCTAAACCTCAAAGCAAGGCAAACGCAATAATTATGATATGCGACGCCTGCGAGGCAAAGGTAAGAACGGTTGGTAACCGCACCCACGAAAACGTTGATAAAGCGGTTAAAGAAATCATTGAAGAGAGGATGGAGCTTGACCAGTTCAACGAGTGCGACATCACGTTTAAAGAACTCGATATTATAAGAAACACTATAACCAACACCTTATCGGGCGTATATCACGAAAGAGTGAGATACCCTAAACTTAAAATAGGTGGCAGACGTGGCTGATATTAAAATTTTTACAAGCTCTAATATTCCCTTTAACTGTCAAGAGGTTGCAAATTCGGTGTTAAAAACGCTTAATCAAACGGGAAAGGTATCGATAGAGCTAGATATCGTAGAAGAAGATTATATCAAAGATATAAACCGAAAATTTCGCGGTATTGATAGGGTGACGGACGTTTTGTCTTTTCCCTCCCTAGACGGTATTAGGTATAAAGACGTTTTAGCTCAAGACTTCCCCCACGATTTAGAAAGCGACGGTTCGGTGTTTTTAGGTAGTATTATTATTTGCGAAAGCAGAGCTAAAGAGCAAGCAAAAGAGTATAATCATAGCGAAGAAAGAGAGTTTTGCTATCTCTTTTGCCACGGGTTACTACATTTGTTTGGTTACGACCATATAGAGGAAAAAGACGATTTTGAAATGCGCGAGCTTGCAAATAAAGCATTAAAAAGCGTTAAGGTATTAAGATAATTATGAAAAGCGGAACGGTAGCGGTAGTTGGTAGAGCTAACGCCGGTAAATCAACACTTATAAACGTAATAGTAGGGGAAAAGGTGGCAATCGTGTCGCCTAAACCCCAAACTACTAGGGATAGAATTTTAGGAATTTTAACGACGGAGGAGTATCAAATCGTATTTGAAGATACCCCTGGTTTTTACAAGTCCACCACCGAGCTTAACAAAAAAATGCAAAAGACGGCGCGTAAAACCGCAAAAGACGTTGACCTTGTTTTATTCGTTTTAGACGGGCACGACGGGGTTAGTGAGGACGATTTAAAGCTACTCACTTCAATAGTAAAGGATATTCCCGTAATCGTTGCAATGAGCAAAATCGACATTATGCCGAAAGATAATATCCCCGAAAACCTCGTTAAAATTGCAAGCGTTGAAGGGGTAAGCGAGATAATACCCGTTTCAGCAAGAAAGGGAAGAAACGTAAAAGAACTTATATCCACGATAGTTAAATATCTCCCCACGCAAGATAAACTTTTTAAAGAGGATATCGTATCGGATAAGTCTGAAAAGTTTATGGTGGCGGAAATTCTTCGTGAAAAAATATTGCTTAAGCTCGACAAAGAAATTCCCCACGGCGTTGCCGTTATAGTTAACGCGTTTGAGAAAAAAAAGAACGGCGTTTACGATATAAATTTAGATATCGTATGCGAAAAAGTCAACCATAAGGCGATTATCATAGGAAAACAAGGGCAAATGATAAAGGAAATAAGCGCCTTTGCCCGCCAAGACATGGAAAAGTTTTTAAGCGCAAAAGTATTTTTAACCACCTTTGTAAAGGTAAAAGAAAACTGGCGCGACAAGGGTGCGCTTATTAAAGAATTTGGATATACGGACGATACGTTATGAGAGCGAGGCGAAAAAAGAATTTAGGGGCGCGCGCCAATTTAGCAAGCGATATAATAGTGCTTTCGAAAACGAGCGAGGTGTTGGGGCTTCCCGAAAAAGAGCGCTATCAAGTGTTTACACCTAATAACTTATTCGGTAACGACAATCCTGTCGAGCTTGAAATCGGCGTAGGAAAAGGTAGGTTTATAAACGAAAAGGCTGAAAACAACCCCGATATTAATTACGTTGGCGTTGAAATTCAGCTCAACGTTTTGATAACCGCAGCCGAAGATGCTATGAAACGAGGGCTTGAAAACGTAAAGTTTTTTAACGTTGGCGCAGAGATTTTAAAATATACCCTCCCCGAAAAATCAATTTCTAAGCTGTATCTTAATTTTTCTTGCCCCTATCCTAAAAAGCAATATGAAAACCATCGCTTAACGTATAAGAGCTTTTTAGATATTTACAAGTACTTGCTTAAAGACGGGGCTGAAATTCACTTCAAAACGGATAACGACGATTTTTTTGAATATTCGGTATCGTCTTTTTTAGAAAACGGTTTTGAAATTATCTATCAAACGCGTGATTTGCACGCAACTAACCCTATAGACAACGTGATGACCGAATACGAGCAAAAGTTCGTTTCGCTCGGTAAAAATATCAATAAACTCACAGCGAGCGTTAAAAGGTGAAAGTATTTACATAGACCTTTACAATATTTTAAGATTGAAAAGCCCGATGGGACAGACGGTAGACTTACCGCCTATCTTCCCGATTTTTTAGAGTTTGACGATAGAAAATCCACTTCGCCCGACAATTACAACTACTGGATAAATCAAGTACTTGTTTGGCTTAAAGAGGTTGGTATTTCAGTTAAAAACGATTATATTTTAACGTATAGCGTTGTGTGCTATATACGCGGACGTGGCGGAACTGGCAGACGCTCAGGTCTCAGAAGCCTGTGGTTACCCGTGTGAGTTCAAATCTCATCGTCCGCACCAAAAAATACTGCAATAAAAATTGCAGTATTTTTTTATATAAGTTGGTTTTTAATTTTTTATCAAAATACGGGTATAGGGCCAAACAGTAAGCTAAGCAGTGCAAACATTAAAGGAATAGTTATTACGCATAAAACGTGCGAAACGAGGGTTAAGCCTGCACCGATAGACGGGTCGCCACCGAAAGCTTCGGGGAAAACTATGGTGTTCATGCCAAGTGGCGTTGCGAAAATGAAAAAGGCGAGGAATAAAAAGCTGTTATCAAGCGTTATTCCTAAAAGCCTAGCAAAGCTTATAACACCGAACATAACGCCTAATAGTAATGCGGGAATAAATATAAGCCTTAAAATCGTAGCGTAGTAAACTTTTTTGTTGGAAATCATTTTCTTAAAGTCGTATTTAGCTACGGTTACGCCCGCAAGTAGCATTGCAACGGGCGCCATACAGTTACCAAGGTCGCTAACGCAATCGGTAAAGAAAGTAAGCGCGGTTGATTGATGCATTATAGAGCCTAATCCCGTTAGCCCTACAAAAATACCTAAGAATAAACCGATGGTGGGGATATTAAAAAAGCCTTTAAGCGAGTCTTTAAACCTACGCTTTTGCTGGGTTTTAGGAACTAACGCGTTAATGCCCCAACTGTAAATAACTACGTAGCAAGGTAGTGTTGTAAAACTAAAATGCGCGTATCCCTCAAGCCCGAATAAGGCAATAACGAGTGGTGCGCCTACGTAGCCGAAGTTGCCAAAAGCTAAAGCGTATTTGTAAATTCCCCTTTCGTAAGCCTCTTTATCTTTAACGAAATATTTTGATATAAAGGTTGCTAGTACTACGGCAAGAACAACCAAAATAGTTCCCAAAATAAAAAGCGAGGCGTATTTGCCGATAGATTGAAGGTTAAAGTTTTTCGACATTGTATAAAAATTCAACGCCGGCGCAAATACGAAAGTTAGTAATTTTGCCATAACCTTAGAGGCGTTTTCGGGAAGCAGTTTAGTTTTTAAGAGTATAAAGCCTATCGCCATAAACAAAAACAGCGAAAGCATAGGCGTTAAAGAAGCTAAAAATATCTTTATCATAATAAAATTATTCTAAACCTTTTGACCGTTCAAGTCAAATAAAAAAGCGGTGTAATCACCGCTTAAATTATTTTTTTGAAATTTTGCTTTCTATTTTTAAGGTAATAACCGCAATAAGCTTATAAAATAGGTAAGCAAGCGTTACGAAAATTAGGTTTACTATTGATACCAGCACTACGTATATCGTTTGCGCAACGCCGTAGCCTAACGAAGCTATCACCGAAAGGCGAAGGTCTTCAATGGGTGGAACGTTGCAGGAATAGAAGTTGTTAAAGTTGGTTTGTATAATTTGAGCCATACTTCCAGCTACTACGCAGTAAACGGCGGTAAATATCAAGACGGATATAATATCCTTTTTGAAATTTTGTTTGTGAAGGTCTAAGCATACGATAAGCACGAAAGTAAAGGTGGCTACCGTATGGAATACCGTGGTGTGAAAATCCCAAAAGCTTTTAAAAGTGCCTTGAATTGCATCACCGCTATATATTACGTTTGGATAAATCATCATAAGCATAAACAGCGCACCGCAAACGGCGGTAGTTACCGCGCGAACGCGGTCTTTATACTTTCCGTTGTAAAAAGACATTGCAGGCAATAAATACAAAAACAACGAGCAAAAATGCAAGGGAATATGATAGAGGTCGTATCCCTCGGCGATTGATAAAACTTGCTTTATAATTTCTAAAATCAATATAAATACCGTGCAAATCTGAAAGGGTATCATGCGAATTTTTTCGGGCTTTTTCCCGAGGAAAATCCTTAAAATTATGCCAAGTATTATCATAATGATAAAAGAGGGAAGAAGAGTTTTAACGTGATTTGGCGACCAAAGCTCCATAAGTAGTTCCTCCAAAATTTATATGCTTAGTTTACAATATCAAGCCCTAAATGTCAACCTAGTTTATTTTGGTAAAAACTAAATTTTGAAAACTTGCAAAAATATTTTGACTTTATTTTATTAGTGTGCTATTATAATTAAGCAAATTATTTTTTTAGCTATGGAAAAGTACCCAAGTGGCTGAAGGGCACGAGGTGCCAGGTCGCAATTACAAATTGCTTCCCGCTTTGGCTACAAACAATTATTAATTGTTTGCTTAACGCGTCGCGCCCTTGCTTCGGTTCCCTTAGCAGTGGAGCACAAACTTATTAAAATAAAATACTTTGTATATATTTCAGTTATGGAAAAGTACCCAAGTGGCTGAAGGGGCTCCCCTGCTAAGGGAGTAGTACGTGAATAACGTAGCGCGGGTTCAAATCCCGCCTTTTCCGCCAAAAACAGCAAGTCTAAACGGCTTGCTTTTTTGTTTGTCACGGCGGTATTTTCACCAAGGTTCAATCGCTAGCCGCGGACGGCAAACCCCTCGCAAACTATCGTTTGCCTTCCCCT
>JAZSMT010000007.1:0-12133 GCA_045536025.1 Christensenellaceae bacterium | reverse complement strand
AAAGAAAACCGTATTAAAATTTGGATTACGCTTGATCTTTTATTAGTTTAAAGGCTTGGTTCCTATATTCCCGTTCCGGGCGTCGGTACTTCGCTTATAGCAAGCGATACGGTTAACAGTCTTTCTTACCTTAACATTATGAATATGATGACGGGTGGTTCGTTACAATCGGGTACGTTATTCGCAATGGGTATCGGTCCTTACATCAACTCGTCTATTATCATACAACTTCTCGCAGTTGCAATTCCTTCACTTGAAAGGCTTTCAAAGCAGGGCGAAGAAGGTCGTAAAAAAATCTCGCAATACACGAGATATTTGACGATTATTCTTGCAATTATCCAAGCTACGGGTATCTTAATTAACTATTCTGATACGCTCGTTGCGTCCGATAACGCAACTCCGCTTGCAAATATGCTTTTCGGTCAGGAATGGCTTGCGTACGTCGTTGTAATTTTATTCTTCACCGCTGGTACGGTTATTACTATGTGGTTAGGTGAAAGAATTACCGATTACGGCGTTTCAAACGGTATATCGCTCCTTATTTTTGCAGGTATTATTTCAAGTGCAGGTCAAGCGTTTATACCTATGATAAGCAACATTTGGTCAACCGACGGTGGAAATTTAAACAATTTCTGGAAGCTCGTGTTTATGGTAGTTGCAATTATCGTAGTGTTCGTGTGCATTGTAACGGTTGAACTTGCTGAAAGAAAAATCCCCGTTCAATACGCAAAGCAAATCAGAGGTCAAAAGATGTACGGTGGTCAGTCGACGGTTATTCCTATCAAGGTTAACTCAAACGGCGTATTACCCCTTATCTTTGCCTTCTCGATACTCAGTTTCCCCGAACTTATCATGACGTTATTCGGTTGGTCGGACAGCAGTTTTGGTATTTGGTGGGCACAATGGATGGGAACGAGCTCGTGGCTATATATGGTAGTTTTAAGCTTGCTCATCATCTTCTTTGCGTACTTCTATACTTCAATTCAATTCAATCCCGACGATATCTCGAAAAGCATCCAACAAAACGGTGGCTTTATTATGGGTATTAGACCGGGTAAACCAACCGCGCAATATCTTAAAAAGATTAGCGGAAGAATTACGTTATTCGGCGCGATTTTCTTAGCGGTTATAGCACTCGTGCCGTCGATTATTTTCAAGGCAATCGACCCGACGAGCTATAACGTGTTCACAGCAACTAGTATGTTAATCGTAGTTTCGGTTGCAATTGAGTTTAACACTGCACTTCAATCGCAAATTATGATGAAGAACTATAAAGGTTTCTTGAAATAATATGAAAATTATATTACTTGGCGCTCCCGGAGCGGGAAAGGGTACGCAGGCAAAAAGACTTGCTGAAAAGTATAATATTCCGCACGTATCAACGGGCGATATTTTTAGAGCAAATATCAAAAACGCAACGCCAATCGGCGTGATTGCGAAATCGTATATTGATAAAGGTCAACTCGTTCCAGACGAGGTTACCGTTGAAATCGTTAAGCAAAAGCTTAACGAGCCAGACTGTCAAAACGGATATTTGTTAGACGGTTTTCCGAGGAACGTTTACCAAGCTGAAGAGCTTGATAAAATTTCAAGCGTTGACAAGGTTGTCGATATCGAAGTAGACTTTACAAAGCTTTTAAAAAGAATAACGGGTAGGCGCGTTTGCGCTTGTGGCGAGTCTTATCACGTTGACTTTTTAAACGGCAAAACCGACTGCTCGCGTTGTGGCGGTAAGCTCTATCAAAGGGCGGACGACAACGAGGCAACGGTTAAAGAAAGACTTTCCGTTTATCAAAAACAAACGGCACCACTTATCGAGTATTATTCAAAAGCAGGCAAATTGCTTGAGATTGACGGTGATAAGGCGATTGACGAGGTTTTTGAAGAAATCGTTAACAAGTTAAACTAAAATGATAATTATAAAAACGGATAAAGAATTAGAACTTATGAGAGAGCCCTGCAAGGTAGTCAGAGACGTGTTGCTACTTGCCGGTCAAACGGTAAAAGCGGGTATGACTACCGGGGAGCTTGATAAAGTTTTACACGATTATATAATCTCTTGCGGAGCAAAACCTTCATTTTTAAGGTTGTACGGGTTTCCTAAAAGCACTTGCATCTCGATAAACGAAGAGGTAGTGCACGGAATTCCTGGTAACCGAGTAATAAAGGAAGGCGATATCGTCTCGGTTGACGTTGGGGCAAGCCTTAACGGATTTCACGGTGACGGCGCAAGGAGCTTTATAATCGGAAAGGCGACGCCTGAGAAGGAAAAGCTCGTTAGGGTAACTGAAGAGTGTTTCTTCAAGGGTATTGAAGGCATCATGATAGGTAGCGCGCTCGGCGATATAGGCGCACAAATTCAGTACCACGCGGAATTAAACGGTTTCTCCGTTGTTCGCGCAATGGTAGGGCACGGAATAGGTCGTAAGGTTCACGAAGACCCTGAAGTTCCCAACTATGGTAAAAGAGGTGTGGGCGTAAGGCTGAGAAGGAATATGACGCTAGCAATCGAGCCTATGATAAATATGGGCACGTTTGAGGTGGACATTAACGGTTGGGACTGCATCACGCGGGACAAAAAGCCGTCGGCGCACTATGAAAACACGGTTGTAATAACCGACAACGGCGTTGAAATATTAACGCTATAAATTATTCTTCTATATGCCGAATGCTGGTGGTACAGCGTAAACTTTAAGCCTTAAGGAAGAAGCGGGCATATAAGACGATACATCGATTATAAAAATGGAGGTATAAAGAGTGTCTAAAAACGACGTTATTGAGGCCGAAGGCGTAATTGTCGAGGCTTTGCCGAACGCAACGTTCAAAGTTAAACTCTCAAACGGATTTATCATAACCGCATATATATCGGGAAAGTTAAGAATGAACTACATTAAAATTATCCCGGGTGACGGCGTTAAGATAGAGATGAGTCCCTACGATTTAACTAAAGGCAGAATCGTATGGCGCAGTAAAAACTGATTTTTATAATCAAAAAATAATCGGAGGAAATAAAAAATGAAAGTAAGACCATCAGTAAAACCTATGTGCGACAAATGCAGAGTCATCAGAAGAGAAGGCAAGGTTATGGTAATTTGTTCAAAGAATAAAAACCATAAACAAAAACAAGGTTAATTACTTCTTACAAACCAACACCAAAAAAATAAAAAATTATTTAACAAATTCGGAGGGTTAAAAAAATGGCTCGTATTGCCGGTGTAGATTTACCAAGAGAAAAGCGTGTTGAAATCGGTATCACCTATATTTACGGTATCGGTAGACCGACCGCAACTAAAATTTTGAAAGCAACAGGAATCAATCCTGACACGAGAGTTAAGGATTTGACGGAAGAAGATATCTCTAAACTTAGAGAGTATATCGACCACAACTACAAAGTTGAGGGCGAACTTCGTACTGAAGTTAACCTTAACGTAAAAAGACTTATGGAAATTGGCTGTTTCCGCGGTGTAAGACACAGAAAAGGTCTTCCTGTAAGAGGTCAAAGTTCCAAGAGAAACGCACGTACCAGAAAAGGTCCGCGTCGTACAGTCGCTAAGAAAAAGACTGCATCTAAGTAAGAAGGAGGAAATAGAAAATGGCTAAAACCACTACTAAAAAGCGTAGAGAACTTAAGAAAGTTGATAAAGGTCAAGTTCATATTCAGTCCTCTTTCAACAACACTATCGTAACCGTAACCGATATGGCTGGTAATGCAATTACTCAAGCTAGTGCTGGCGCACTTGGTTATAGAGGTTCGAGAAAAAGCACTCCGTTTGCTGCTCAGCAAGCTGCTGAAGTAGCAATTAAGGCTGCAATGGAGCACGGTTTAAGAACTGCTGAGGTTTACGTAAAAGGCCCCGGTCAAGGTAGAGAATCGGCTATCAGAGCGTTAGGCGTATGCGGTGTAGAAGTTACCCTTATTAAAGACGTATCTCCTATTCCTCACAACGGTTGCCGTCCGCCCAAACGTCGCAGAGTATAATAAGGAGGGAATAGAAAATGGCTAAATATACCAACGCAAAATGTCGTTTATGTAGAAGAGCAGGATGCAAACTTTTCTTAAAAGGCGAAAAGTGCTATAAAACCATCTGCCCGTTTGAACAAAGACCGGTAGCACCTGGTCAACACGGTGCAGGCAGACACAAAGTTTCAGAGTACGGTACTCAACTTGCTGAAAAGCAAAAAGCAAAGAGAATTTACGGCGTACTTGAAAAACAATTCAAAGATTACTTCGTTGAAGCTGATAGAATGAAAGGCGTAACCGGTGAAAACATGTTATCGCTTCTTGAAAGAAGGCTTGACAACGTAGTATACCGTTTAGGCTTTGCTCCCTCGCGTTCGACCGCACGTCAACTCGTAACTCACGCACACTTTACCGTTAACGGTAAAAACGTAAACATTGCGTCTTACCAATTAAAGGCAGGCGACGTAGTTGCAGTTAAAGAGAACAAGAGAGGCAACAAATATTTCGAGGCGTTCAAACAAACGCAAAAATCGGGCAACGTTCCTAAGTGGCTTGAATTTGATGCTGAAAAGCTTGAGGGCAAGGTAATTGCTTTACCCAAGAGAGAGGATATTGATTTACAGATTCAGGAACAAATGATTGTCGAGTTGTATTCTAAGTAATACTAAAACAAAAATTTAGGAGGTAAATTTTCTATGATGGAAATAGAAATGCCTAAGATTTCGGTAGAAGAAAGCGAAGATAAAAGTTACGTGAAAATCGTAGTTGAACCGCTTGAAAAGGGTTTCGGCATAACGGTAGGTAACTGTTTAAGAAGAACCTTATTGTCAGCACTTCCTGGTGCTGCAATTCAAGGTATCAAATTCGCACCGAGTCTTGACGTTAGACACGAATTTTCAACAATTAAAGGCGTTAAAGAAGACGTTACTGAAATAATTCTCAACTTAAAATCGATAGCGATTAAAACCACGACTACCGACGTTGACTTTAAGAAGGTATTAAACCTTAGAAAGGAAGGTCCTCAAGTAGTTAAGGCTGGTGACATCGAGCTCGATGCAGAAGTTGAAATTCTCAATCCCGACCAGTACATTTGTACTGTTGACGAAGGCGGTCTTTTCGACGTTGACTTAACTATCGGTAGAGGTAGAGGTTACAAGGGTGCTGATAACAATAAAACCGGTGAAATCGGCTATATTGCAATCGACTCTATCTACACCCCCGTTACCAAGGTTAGCTACAACGTAGAAAACGCAAGAGTAGGACAAAACCTTGATAGAGATAGACTTATTCTTGAGGTTTGGACGAACGGCGCTTTCACCGGCAAGGAAATTGTTTCGTTAGCGGCTAAGATTGTACAAGAACACATCAGCATTTTCGTAAATCTTTCGGATATTATGAGTGGCTTTGGCATACTTGTTGCTCCGCCCACTGATCCCCTTCCGAAGATACTCGAAATGAGCATTGAAGAGATGGATTTATCCGTACGTTCGTACAACTGCTTAAAGCGCGCAGGAATTCACACTATTGAAGATTTAACACAAAAGACCGAAGACGATATGCTTAAGGTAAGAAACTTAGGTAAAAAATCGCTTGACGAGGTTATTTTAAAACTCAACAGCTACGGTCTTAAATTAAAGGAACAGGAGGAATAATAAAATGCCGGGAAGAATGGGTTTAACTACTACTCAAAGAAAGGCTGTGCTTAGAAACCAAGCTTCTAACCTTTTATGGTATGGAAGAATTGAGGTTACTGAAGGACACGTTCAAGCATTAAGACCTTACGTTGAAAAAATTATCACTTTAGCGGTTAACAGCTACGACGATAACGTTGAAACTACCGTTACCACTAAGGATGCTAAGGGCAAAGAAGTAACTAAAAAAGTTATTAAAGACGGTCCTAAGAAATTGAACGCAAGAAGAAAGATTATGAGCCTTACCTACGATTTGCAATTCGTTAAAGAAAACGGCGAATCTAAGGCTGATTTTAGAGCTAGAACCAAGGGCATCAATCATCCGCTTATTGAAAAGATATTTAACGAAATCGCGCCCAAGTACGCTGAAAGAAAAGAGCAACTTGGTCAAGGTGGCGGTTACACTAGAAAGTATCTTAAAGGTCAACGTCGCGGTGATGCTGCTGAGGTGGCTATTATTGAGCTCGTATAATTTTTAATTTTTAATCCGTTATAAACGGCGTTAGGCTTCGTTTACTGCCACAAAGTTGTGTCCGCCACAACCAACATGGTTAGTGCCGACCACACTTTGCGTCGAGCCTTGCCTAACTTGTTTCTAACGGCTTAAAATATCGCTCAGTATAAGCTAAAAAACTATAATTAAAGCATAGGTTTTCCTATGCTTTTTTTATGCAAAAAAAGGCTCTCTTACTAAAGAGAGCCTATCAATATTAGGTTTTAATTTTCAAATTTTGCTTTAAATACTGACTTATCATCAAGCTTGCCTTCGATATAAACGCCACCGTCAACCGCTTTTTTGTAAACCTTTATCACGTCGCCAAAATACGTTTGGGAGGTAAAGTGTATCTCAAAACTTTTAAAGGCGTACTCGTCAAACTCTTGCGGGCTGAAGGCGTTAAGCGCCATTTTGCTATACGATACGTTGTTTACGTGCCCGTTACAGTCAATATCCGTGTAAAGCGTTTTATACTCGTAGCATAAATCGCTGTCTACAACCTCTTCTTTCAGCCTTGTAAATTCGCTAGTGCCCGAGCGCTCGGATACGTGCTGTAAATCTTCGGGGTAGTTAAGCGATGAAAATTTTCTAAGCCCTCCCGTAGTCCAGTCAAGAACGCACCACTCGCTACTACCAAGCACCTTTCCGCCGTTTGAGGTGAGCTTAAAATCTCTTACAAACCTGTAAGGGGTAGGGGGAAGAGGCCAAGTTTTACACTCTATGCTATCGCCTTGATAGATAGCACCCTCAATATTAAATCTTATTTTTGAAAGCACCCAAAAGGCGTTAGAATTTTCTTTAAGTTCTACAAAACTCATGCCCATATCGGTTGCATGGGCGGTAGCTAAGTCTTGAAAAATATTAAGTATGGCATCACAGCGAAGGCGGTGGTTTTTATCTACTTTTGACGAGGTTGCGTCCTCAATAACCGTTAAAATTGATTTCATATAATTTTATTATCTCCTAAGTTGTCTCTAAATTCGCGCGGGGAATAGCCCACCGTTTTTTTAAACAGTTTTGAAAAGTACGACGCGTCGTAAAAGCCAACCTTTTCCATTACCGAGTTTATGGGTAGCGAAGTCGTTTCTAATAGTTTTTTAGCCACCTCAACCTTTTTAACGGCTAAGTATTTAATAGGCGTATAGCCCGTTTTTTCTTTAAACTTTTTAATAAAATGGTTGGGGGAGCACCCGTATTTTTCAGCCAAGTGATTGAGCGATAGTTGCTCGGTAAAGTTAGCGTTGATATACTGTATCGCCTTTTCGATATCTGAAGACTTTTCGTCGTAAAACTCCTGCGAGCTTTCGCTTAAAAAAAGCGCGACAAGCTCGAATATTTTAGCCGACGTTACAAGTGAGCGCTGTGGCTCTTTAAGGGCGTTGCCGTCTAAAACTTCCTTCATTAGTTTTAATGCGTGGCTTTTAGAGGGTAATGTTATTTTTATAGGGCGTTTTAATCCCGAAAAATAATCGCGCACTCCCGATTTCATACTGAAATGAATCCAAGTTTTTTTAGCGCAATCGCAATTTACAAGGTGTAAAGAGTGGTTGATAAGCGCAGGTATAAGCACCATTTCGCCCGCTTTAACACGCAAAAGCTCGCCACCGCACTCAATGCCGATTTCCCCCCTTTCAACAACGTAAAGCTTATTGTCTGGAATTAAAACGTTAGTAAAGTTCCACGAGTTATCTATTATTTGTGAGTTGCCAAGCGTATAGCAACAAGAAATAAACTGATTCATATAAAAATTTTAATATATTTAAAATCTAAAAGTCAATGATTTTTAAGTGAAATAATACAACTTTCATTTATTTTTTACAAATATGTTAAATTTAAAAACGCTTGTAACTATATATAATTTATGTTAAAATTATAATATATGAAAAAAGTTATTTTAATAATTATTTCAATAATGCTTGCAATTAGTGCGCTCGGCTGTCAAGAAGAGGAAAGTAAAATTACCGTTTACGCTCCCGACGGCGCGCCTGCGCTTGCCCTCGTTAAAGCAATGGATAATTTAGACGATTACAATTTTAATATCACCTCGGCAGACGTTATTCAAACGGTGGTATCAGGCGATAAAAAGGCGGATATTTGCGTTCTTCCTATAAACCTTGCCTCTAAGCTTTTAGGTAATGGCAAAGATTATAAAATGCTTGGCGTTTTAACTAACGGCAATTTCTATTTTATATCGAAAACGAGCGAGCAAGTAAGTGTAGACACTGCACAAAATCTTATCGGCAAAACGATAGGGGTAGTTCAGCTTGCAAGCTTTGCGGGGCTTACACTTAAAGCCTGCCTTTCAGACCTTGGCTATTCGTATAATGAACTTATAAATGGTAAGCAAAAAGAATTAAATAAAGTTAACCTTTTACCAATTTCTGCAACTGAAATAGGAACGGCTAACGTAGACTTGTATTTAGTTCCATCGCCCGTTGCTGACGTTAAGGCAAAAGCGCTTAATTATAACTTTGTTGGCAGTCTTAACGATTTATATACTCCTGGCGATATTACGCAAGCGGTAGTAGTTTGTAAAACCGAATTGTTAAGTAGTAAATTAGATGTGGTTAAAAGATTTATTTCTAACCTCAAAGGCGTTGAAAATTACCTTTTAAACGCAAATAAAGAAGATATTTGCTCTACTATCAAAAACAGCCTCAAAAGCGGTTTAACTCCTCAATTTAACGCTACGAATTTAACGAATAATGCTATTGAAATGGCTTCTATTTACTTTACCTCGTCTAAAGATTGTTACGCCGAGGTCGACTTGTTTTTATCAAAAATTAAAGCCGTTGCGCCAAACTCGGTGGGAACGGTGTCAAACGATTTTTATTATCTTGAAAGTTTATGAGAAAAAGCCTTAAAAACAACCTTTTATATCTATTATCGGGCGTTTTGATTGCGGTAGTAATTTATATTATCGCATATTTTTTGTGCGGTAACGAATATATTTTGCCAAACCCCGTTATGATTATAAAAGAAACTTTTGCCTTATTTATATCGCCTGCATTTTATAAGGCGCTTGGCGCGACTTTGTTAAGGGTTTTATTAGGTTTTATTATCTCATTTATATTTGCCCTCATCTTTGCTGTTTTAGCCTATTTATATCCCTTTTTTAAAGGTGTTTTAAGTGTGATAGTAGGCACGCTACGCTCTCTCCCCGTGCTTGCCGTTTTGCTTATAATATTAACGGCTGTTTCAAGAACGGTTGCACCTATAATCGTGTGTTTTTTATCGTTGTTTCCCATTTTATACACCTCGCTTTTAACCTCTTTATCGAGCGTTCCAAACGAGCTTAAAGAGATGTGTTTAGTATACAAAACCCCTGTAAAAAAACAGGTTTTTTCTATGTATATTCCACAAATTTTGCCTAAAATTTCGCTTGATTTAGCTGGCGGAATTTCGTTTGGGTTAAAGCTAACCGTATCGGCTGAAATTCTTGCAAGTGTGTATATTAGCCTTGGTGGAATTATCAAAGAGGCGTCTTTATATATACTAACGGCAAGGCTTTTTGCCCTCACTTTATCCGTGTGTTTGATAGGCGTAATAGTTGAATTTATCGGCAAAATACTATCTGAAAAGGCGGGGAAAAAACTGTTATGAAGATAGAAAACTTATCCGTTTCGTACGGCGATATTAAGGTGTTTGAAAACTTTTCGCTCGAGTTAAAAGAGGGCGAAATTACTTGTATTTTAGGGCGTTCAGGCGCGGGCAAAACGACGCTACTTAACTGTTTAGCAGGGCTTATAGAGGGTGCGTCTTATAATCTTGAGGGTGGTGTTTCAATGGTCTTTCAAGAACCGAGGCTACTACCTAATTTAACCGTTTATGAAAACCTTGTTTTTGCTGGTGCAAACGCAAACGATATATTAACCGCAGTTAAAGGCGTAGGGCTAGCTGGTAAAGAAAAATATCGTCCGTCAATGCTGTCGGGCGGAGAAAAACAAAGGGTTAGTTTTTTAAGAGCAATGCTCTCAAGTGCGAATACCGTGCTACTTGACGAACCGTTTTCATCACTTGATTTATCTACCAAAATTCCACTTGCTAAAACTTTCGTTGATATGATAAAAAGCGCGAATAAATCGGCGATTTTCGTTACGCACGACGTTGAAGAGGCAGTGATGGTATCAGATAGGATTTTGCTACTTTCGGGCGGTAAAATTACGCTTGACGTAATGCTTGACGGCACGCCTTTTAGAGATTACGGCGCTAACCTTAACCAAAGAAAAATTATTGTTGATACAATTCTTAAAAGCAACGCCTAAAGCGTTGCTTTTTTTTGCGATTTTGTTATAATGGTATTATCAAATTACTAAGGGTTAAAATTATGGCTGGTCAATTAAGAGAACTTCCTACCTCGGTTAAAAAATTAAGGCACGAGGTGTTTAGAGAGGTTGCAACGGTGGCGTTCGAGTGTTCGCCCGATAAAGTCAACGACGGTATCGAGGCGATACCTTATAAAATCACGCCCACCGAGGTCCCCAAATACCTTGAAAGCATTTATCGCGAAAGGGCTGTGGCGAGTGAGCGCGTAAGGCTTGCTATGGGTATGAGCTTGCGCCCAGCAGATAAGCCCGTTCACATTACCGAGGGTGTTGACGAAAGTAACATATCCGATAAATATTACGAACCGCCTTTAATGCAAGTAATTCCGTCTGCGTGCGATAAGTGTAAAGATAACGTTTACGAAGTTTCTAACGAGTGCCGTGGTTGCGTTGCTAAAGCGTGCGTTGCGGCGTGCCCGAAAAACGCTATCTCGTTCGAAAACGGCAAGGCGGTTATCGACCAAGATAAGTGTATTCATTGCGGAAAGTGTAAAAAGGCTTGCCCGTACGACGCAATTCATCATAAAGTTCGTCCGTGTTCGTCCGCTTGCGGTATCAAGGCAATTTCTACCGACGAGCTTGGAAGGGCAAAAATCGATAACGATAAGTGCTTGGGTTGCGGTCAGTGTATGGTAAGCTGTCCGTTCGCTGCTATTGCTGATAAATCTCAAATATTCCAAATGATACAAGCTCTTAAAAAGGGCGATTATTTGGTTGCTGAAATTGCGCCCGCTATCGTCGGGCAGTTTGGCGAAAACGTTTCGATTGCTATGATAAAAGGCGCGCTTTTAGACGTTGGCTTTAAAGAAGTTCACGAAGTAGCTAGCGGTGCGGACGTTGCCTGTTCCACCGAGGCTCACGCCTACGTAGATAAAGTCGTGTCGGGTAAACTTCCATTTTTACTCACGTCGTGTTGCCCAAGCTGGGCTATGCTTGCTAAAAAGCAGTTTCCCGACCTTGTTGGCGAGGTTTCTCAAGCCTTAACGCCTATGGTTGCCACGGCGAGAAAAATCAAGCAAAAAACACCTACTGCAAGGGTGGTGTTTATCGGGCCTTGCGCGGCAAAAAAATTAGAGGCGTCGCGCGAGTCGGTTAGAAGTGACGTTGACTTCGTTATCACCTTTGAAGAGCTTTCAGGCATTTTCTCGGCAAAAAATATAGACTTTACTAAGTATCAAGGTGAAAGGTCAATCCACGAAGCAACGGGTGCAGGAAGAGGCTATGCCGTTGCGGGCGGTGTTGCTAGTGCAATAGAAAAGTGCGTTAAAGAATATTATCCTGACGTTGAGGTTAAAATCGAGCACGCTGAGGGACTTGAAGAGTGTAAAAAAATGCTCCTTCTTGCTAAAGCGGGCAAGAAAAACGGTTGCCTTATCGAGGGTATGGGTTGCCCCGGCGGTTGCGTTGCCGGTGCTGGAACTAACATCTCGATATTAAAAGCGCAAAAAGAGGTTGAAAAGGTTGTCAATACCTCAACCAAAGCTATTCCTGCGAAAGATTTATACGAAATCGACCTCCCTTAATGCGTTATTTACGGCGTCTATCTTCGTTTCTACTTAGACGATAAACCTCGATGACCAAAAAGGTCTATCTCTGCTTATCGTCTTGCGTGAGCCTCGTCTAATACCCAAACTAACGCCTAAAATGAGCTTTTAAGAAG
>JAZSMT010000033.1:0-14022 GCA_045536025.1 Christensenellaceae bacterium | reverse complement strand
GGCAGTTGTATTCGCCTACGGCGAGTTGTGGATTTATTTAATATAACTTTGGCTTTGCCGAAATTTAACTGTTTGCAACGCAAACAATATCACTTTTAGCCACAAGGCTAAAAATATCACTAATTTAATATTGTTTTTTGTAGACAAGAAAAGCACACTACCTTTCACTTTTAGTAAAGTATAGTGTGCTATACTTTTATTTTGGATAAAAAATCCTTATGAGAGACGCTCTTAAGGAGTGCTTTTTTAATTATTTCGTGCCAAATAATCTATCGCCAGCATCGCCAAGACCAGGTAATATGTAGCCATGCTCGTTTAAGCATCTATCAAGCGTAGAAACGTAAATTTCAACGTCAGGATGAGCTTCGGCAACTTTAGAAACACCTTCGGGCGCGCCAATAATAGACATAAATTTGATGTTTTTACAACCACGGTCTTTGAGTTCTTGAATTGCATCACAAGCACTACCACCAGTTGCAAGCATAGGATCAACTACGAGTACAAGCTTATCTTCAATACCTTCTGGAAGCTTGCAGTAATACGATTGAGGTTGTAAAGTTTCTTCATCGCGGTACATGCCTATATGCCCAACTCTTGCCGATGGGAATAATACGTGTATGCCGTTTACCATGCCAAGCCCCGCCCTTAATATGGGCACAATTGCAATAGCATTATCTTTAACTACTTGTTGAGTGCACGTTTCAAGAGGTGTCGTAACCTGCTTTTCAACGGTTGGAACACCGTCTTTTAAACACTCGTAAGTCATAAGCGTAGTAATTTCTTCAACGAGTTCACGAAACTCTTTCATGCTAGTTTTTTCGTCGCGAAGAATTGCTATTTTGTGTTTAATTAAAATATGGTCGAATATTACGACGTTTTTATAGTTTTTCAAAATTATTCCCCTTTTTCTTTACCAAATTTACTCTTTTCAATCTTAGATAATATAACGTTTGTTACGATACCTAAAATAAGTGCGGTTGCAATAGGAGTGATTGAAATAACTTTAGCAAAAACACCTTTAACTACTTCAGATGAATACGGAATTTGAATAGATAAACCACCTATACCCGCTATTAAAATTGCCGATACTACGAAGAGATTTTTATTTTCTGATAGGTTAATATCTTTAAACATCTTAAGACCAGAAACTGCAATAAAGCCGTATAAGGTAAGGCATACGCCACCCATTACGCAAGAAGGAATAGTTTGAAGTAATACCATTAAAGGACTAATGAAAGATAAAACAATACACATAACAGCCGTGGTAGTAATAGTAGCAACTGATGCGTTACCGGTAATTGCTACGCAACCAACAGATTCGCCGTAAGTGGTGTTGGGGCAAACACCTAATAACGTACCAGCTATAGAGCCAACACCGTCACCTAGTAAGGTTCTCTTAAGTCCGGGCTCGGTAATTAAGTCTTTATCAATGATTGAAGAAAGGTTTTTATGGTCCGCAATATGTTCTGCAAATACAACGAGAGCAACGGGTAAGAAAGCAACGATAACTTCAACGATGCCACCGCCAGAAATAAGTGTAGCGTTTCCGTTAGCAGCTAAAATATCAGCTGAAACTTCACCGGTAACAAGTTCTTTAATACCTGCAATAAGCGATAAGTTAGGAATACTGATAAATGCAGCAAAGCCTCTAAACGAACCGTCTTCATTAACGAAGTTGTTAACGATTGGCGACCAATTAATGATTTTAAGATATTCAACGTTAGCAACCGTGCCGATTAAGGTGAATATCGTTGCAACGATATAACCTACTGCAATACCGATAATGAAAGGTATAAGTTTAGGCATTTGATAACGCTTTTGAGTTGAACAAATAATAATAGTTGCAAAAGTGATTAAACCACAAAGAAGACCAACGAGGTTGTATGAAGAGTGAACTACAGCAGCGTTAGCTTTAACTAAATCGCCCATAGCCGCGCCAGCGAGTGATAAACCTATTAGCGCTACGGTAGGTCCGATAATAACGGGAGGCATAAGCTTAGAAACCCAATCAGTTCCAACGAAGTGGATAACGACTGCAATTATAACGTATACAAGACCTGCCACGATTGAGCCAAGCACGATACCGCAATAACCGTACGCTACTGCTACGCCAAGCGAACTTAAGAAAGCAAACGAGCTCCCTAAGAAAACAGGGCTTTTAAAGCGAGTGAAAAGTTGATAAACAAGCGTGCCAACACCCGCGCCAAATATTGCCGCAGGAATTTGCGTGGGCAGACCAATTATTGTCGGAACTGCGATTGTCGCTGCAAGAATTGCAAGCAACTGCTGTAAAGCAAAAACTAACATTTTGTTAAACTTTGGTTTGTCGTGAACGTCGTAGATTAAATTAGCCATAAATAATTTCCTCTTACGTTTTATTTGATTATTAAAATCATAATTATAATTTTATCACTATATTTAGGGCTTGTCAATATCTTGTAGAAAATTTAAATTTAAAGTCGAATTTTATCAATATATAGAAAAGGCTCTACCCACGTAGCGCCGTTCTCCGTCAAATTCTTATCTATTTACGTAATACAGGTTGATTTATAAATAATTTGTTCAAATCTTTTTAGAGACAAGATAAATGTTGCTTTTTGTTTTAGCGGAGGAAGAGGGATACAGCCACACCCTACTGCGTAGGGACACCACTGGCTGACCTTAGCCCGTCTTAGATAGTCCGTCATATGACGGCCGAACCTAAAGTTCGTTAATCCCCTATTTTCCGCCACGAGAAAAGGACACCGAAATTGGTGTCCTTTCCCGTGGCGGAGGAAGAGGGATTCGAACCCCCGTGGGCGTGAACCCAAACGGTTTTCAAGACCGCCTCGTTGTGACCGCTTCGATATTCCTCCGAGCGTAGTGAGGATAGATACTTTATGAAATAAACTATTCCTCCGAGCGTAGTGAGGAGAGATACTTTATAAAATAAACTATTCCTCCGAGTGAGAGATTTTGCATCTCTCTTTGATGATAGCAAATTGATTATAAACAAAAAATAAAAAAAAAGCAAGCAATTTAATGCAAAATAAAAAATCTGCTTAAAAAACAGATTTTTACGATACTATTTCACTTGAATTTTCAGAAACAATAACGGTTTTGTTAGAATTTTGAGATAAAATTTCCGAAAAACACTCGCTTTCAAGCTTGCCAGCAACTAAACAATCGCCCATCGTTGTAAGGTCAAACGGATAAGCATTACCTTTTAATTCTATGTTAAAGGTAGAATTTAGCTCATTAAGCTCTAACGTATAATCACGAAGAAGGGCAGAAATTTCTTCTCGAGTAATATTCATTAAATCCTTTCTTATTGAAATAAGTTCTTTTGCGTTTTTAACAAATAGCTTTTTAACTGAAGATTTAATCTCTTCAACTCTATCGCGTTCGCCTTTTAGTTGATTGTTTAGCTTAGTATTAAGAGTAGATATTTTATTTAGTGCCACTCTAAAATCATCTAAATATCCATCTTTTTCATTTTCGGGCGCATTATCTATATTAAGTTTAATCTCAGAAAGCTCCTTTTTTGCCGATAAATACTCTGATGAATTTACAAACTCTTTCTTTTTGCTTTCAATAGAATTTACCGTGGTTAAAAATTCCTCTGACAAAAGTATATACTCTTCCCCAAGCACTTTCGCAATACTCGACTTAAAGTTTTTACTCGTTGAATTTAAGATTTCAACAAATTTTTTAGTATATTTATCGTCAAGCGACTTTTTAAGCTCTAAATAGCATTCCTTTTCCATACTGATAAGTTTAATTTCCTCTTTATTATAAAAAGTTTTAAATGATTGAACTGTTTTTACGTAATACTTTGCACTTATTGCTAAAAACGAGCAAAGTAGCGCTACGAATACCACTATTATTGTTTTTATTATTCTAAAACGCATAATCCGCCTCCATAAAAATATGTAGACGGATAAACGATTATAAGTTTTTTAAATATTCAATTTCTTCTTGCGAAAGCTTTCTAACAGCACCGCGATCAAGCCCACCCATACCGAGCTCGCCTATTTTAATGCGTTTAAGGAATTTAACCTCCTTACCTGCCGTTAAAAACATCTTTCTTATTTCACGGTTTCTACCCTCGGTAACGGTAACGTGGTATTTAGTGAACGTTTTTGTTTGGTCTACCACTTTAATGGTGCATTTTTTAGTTTTTACACCATCTATAACTACACCGCGTGAAAGCCTTATAACGTCAGCATCTTCAAGAGCGCCCTCAATTCTAACAAGATAGGTCTTAGGAATTTCGCTTGACGGATGAATAAGTCTATTACAAAAATCACCGTCGTTAGTTAAAATTAGCATACCCTCACTATCATAATCTAGTCTACCCACTGGAAATACCCTATCAACACCGGGGGGAAGTAAATCCATAACGGTTTTTCTATCTTTATCGTCTTTTACCGTGCAAACGTAGCCTTTAGGCTTATTCATAACGTAGTATGAAAACTTTTTAACTCGGTTTATCTTTTTTCCGTTTACTGAAACGCTATCGTGAAACTCGTCAATATCTTGACCGAGAGAACAAACTTTACCATTAACGGTAACAAGCCCGTCTTCTATTAATTTATCACAGTTGCGCCTACTAGCTACGCCACACTCGGCGAGAAACTTATTTATTCTCATTTCAACCTCAAATAATTATTACTCGCCTATTATAGTAAAGATATTTTGTGAAAAAATCAACTTATTTTGCAAAAATATTTCAAAAACACCCTCTTTTGATGGATTTTTTATAAAATCTGCTTGATTTTTACCGTTAAATTTAAACGTTATCTCTGATTGTTCTGATTTAGTTAATGGATAAACAAAGCTGTTATATACTTCAAACTTATAAGTTTTTCCACTATCGGTATAATAAATTTTATCGTTAAATTCGTCTTTATTTATGATTTCAACCATATCAAAATCGTTAAAAGCGCCGTCTAAAAGCTCACGCGAGCGTTCCCACATTTGAGGGCTATTTATAACTACAGATACAACCTCAAGCCCATCTCTTTCAGCTGAAGTCACCAAGCATCTACCCGCCTTTTTTGTATAGCCCGTTTTAATACCGGTACACCCGTCATAACTAAATAATAACTTATTTTTGTTAATTAAAAGCCTATCGTAAGCGTATCCGTCGTTGGATACTTTAACCCTTTTTGTAGACGAAATTTCTTTAAAAACAGGGTTTTTTATCGCCTCGCACGAAATTTTACATAAATCGTAAGCGGTTGTGTAATGATTGTCGTCAGGAAGCCCATGCGGATTTGTAAAGTTAGAATTAACCGCACCACACTTTTTAGCCGTTTCGTTCATTAGTTTGATAAATTCAGCGCGCGGAACGATAGTTTGTGCTAAACACTCGGCACAGTCGTTACCACTTCTAAGCATTAAGCCAAATAAAAGCTCTTTAACCGTTAACTTTTCACCCTCTCTTAAATACACGCTAGAGCCCTCAACGCCTACACAATTTTTAGGAACTGTAATTTCTCTATTAATATCAAAGTTTTCAATTACAGTTAGCGCAGTTAAAATTTTGGTGGTTGACGCCATAGGTAGCTTTTTATCTAAATTAACAGACGACAGTATTCTTCCAGAATTTACTTCCATAACGCACTCGCCGTGCGATACTGTATATGCAGACGCAGTATCAACTGAAAAATAAATTGTAATTATATTTATTATTAGCGCTATTATCGTAATATTTATTATTTTTTTCATTTTTCTATACTCATTGACTTAGCAACAAATTCAGTAGTTTTTTCAAACACTTTATCGGCAATATCAGCCTCCACTTTAATAAAGTTAACACCATTTTTATTAGTAATTAAAAACCCACTTGGGCTCATATTTACTAAAGCTCCACTTCCGCCGGCAAAGGGGTGTGATTTTTCTTTAGAAAATAATTTAATATCTCCATACTCACCCCCACCGCCTAGATATCCAACCGTAACTTTTAAAACGGGAATAATAGTATTACCGTCAGGCGTGTTTATAGAATTACCTATAACGGAATCGGCAGTTAATATTTCACCAAAATCTTTAATCGATTTAACTATATATTCTTTTGAACTCTCTTTTCTTTCTTTTAACATATTTAACTCCTACATTTTTATAGTTTGCAATTATACTTTTAAGTATACAAACAAGGTTAAAAGCACACAAAATTTTAATTTTTATTGATTTTAAGCTATCATTTTGATTGTAAACGTTTAAATCAGACGTTATTTTAGGTAAAGCGTTATTTAAAACTTTTATTTTTGCGTAATTTTTAACGGCTGAATTTAAAGCTAAAATTAAAAACAATAAATTTACATTTTTTACACCACAATCTGTAATTAAATAGACCTCGCTTAATTGTATATTAGATAAGTAATCAGGTCCACCACTTAACTTTTTTAAGGTATTGATATCAATAATCAACGCTTTATTTTCAGTTAAGTGAACGTAAAAGCCTCCCTTATTTCTCAATTTTACGTATCCGCTAATAATTTTAATTTTACCGTATAAATAAAAAGCAAAATATACTCGCTTAAACCTCACGTCATAATACGTATATAGCGATATAATGAACGGAAATATTAATAATAAAATTAATATAAAGACGGCTATAAGCATATATAATAAGTTTTTGTTTCAAAATAAAAAAAATGCGTAAATTACGCATTTTTTTAAAATTATTTTATTGTGTCAACTTGCTCGTCCTTCAAAAAGTCTGGCAGTTCTTCATCGTCAATATCGGAAAGCTCAAAATCGTTGTCAACTTCTACGTCGGCGGTGTCTTGCATCTTAGGTTTATCAAGCCCCGACAATAAGTCGACCTCTTCTCCCTCAACGTACTCATCTTTTTCAAAAAGGTAGCTACTGTCGTTAGTTGGACTTCTGAGTTTAACAATTTTTTCCATAAGCTCGTCGTAATCGGGAAGATCTTCAAGTGAAGATATTTGAAAACGTTTCAAAAACTCGTCAGTCGTGCCGAATAATACAGGCTTTCCTACCGTATCTTTACGCCCCACAACCTCGATAACGCCGAGTTTTAAAAGATTTTGAAGAGCAAATTCACTATTAGAACCTCTTAACTCTTCAAGGTCGATACGAGTAACGGGTTGCTTATACGCTATAATTGCAGCAACCTCGAGCATACTCTTTGAGAGTTCACGTTCTTTAATAGGATTTAAAACGCTAGACACAGAGTCGGCATATTTAGAGTTTGAGCTAAATTGCAACTTTTTATTAAAGATTAATAAATTAATACCGCAATCGCCCGAATATTTTTCTTGAAGAGCTTTTGCCTCGTCCAACACGGCCTTATCGGTAACGCCTAACTTTTCGGAAATATCTTTAATGGCAACCGCATCGCCCGAAACAAAAAGGACGGATTCAATTATATTCTGTAAGTTCTCCAATTTCTTCCCCTCCGTTTTCATTTACAAATAAAGTAATATCACCAAAAGTTTCGTCTTGAACGAACGTTAAATACTGGTGTTTAAGCAGTTCAAGCAAGGCTTGAAAGGTTGTAATCATTTCGTTTTTAGTTGAATAGCGCGTAAATAGGTCGTAAAAGCTCATTTCTTTGCGCTCTTTAAGCTGTGTGCGAATAAAATAAATCTTGTCAGCTACAGTAAAAACTTCTTTAGGAATTTCTTTTTCCTTATTTTCAATGGTATCTTTAACGTCAACGCGCTTAAGCAAGTTTGCAAAGGCGTTAATAAGCCCCTCAAGATTAAAATCAGTATACACGATTTTGACGTTATGCGCATCACTATCAGGTTGTTTATAGAACTTATTAACATCCTCAAGCGCTTTTAGCTTTTCAGCAGACTCTTTATAAAGGCGGTATTCTTCAATTCTTTGAATAAGTAAATTGCCCTCTTCTTCAGCTTCTAACTGTGCCTCTTCATTAGGAATTATCGCTTTTGACTTAATTTCGATAATAGTTGCGGCGATGGATAAATATTCACTTTCCGTTTCCATATCGATGTTTTGAGAATTAACGTACTCTAAAAACTGATTTGTAACTTCAGATACAAAAATGTCTTTAACGTCAATCTCGGCTTGCTTTATAAGATACAGCAAAAGGTCTAACGGCCCTTCAAAGTCAAGACTTGATAATTTAGTTATATAGTCAACTTTTGACTCGAAATTCGCTACAGCCATAAACCTCGCCTTTAAATTTATTATACATAAATATTTTACTATAAACTTTAAAAAATTGCAAGACTTTTAAAGGTATAATACACTTGCCAAATATCCTGAATTTAGCATTATTATATTGCATATATTTTTAAAAAGTGATAAAATGATAAATATGGATCTTAATAAACTACTTAAACCAAATAAATGTGTATGCGGTCAAACGCATAATTGTGAAATAGATAATATCTACGTGTATGCTGGGGCAATATCGCGCCTTAAAACCTTAACGCGCGGTTATAATAATATTTTAGTCGTTTTAGACGATAATACCTACAAATTTGCCGGTGATAAATGCAACTTAGCCTTAAAAAACAGGAAAGTTCGTTATAAGATATTTACGTCTAAAACTCCCCTTATTCCAAACGAGCATGCAGTATATTCCGTTGAGTCTGAATTACGTAGTGCCGACTTAATTATTGGCGTTGGCTCGGGCGTTATTCAAGACTTATGTAAATACGTATCAAACAGGGCAAATATTCCGTATTTTATTATACCTACTGCGCCATCGATGGACGGATACGCCTCTTCAACCGCTATAATGACGTTTAATGGAGTTAAAACGTCAATTAAAGCAAGACCGCCAAAAGCCATAATTGCTGACGTTAACTTATTAAAAAACGCTCCACTTAAAATGATACAGTCAGGCTACGGCGACATTTTAGGTAAAATTTCCGCACTTAACGACTGGAAGCTTGCAGCCTATGTTACAGGCGAGTATTTTTGTGAAAAAATCTATAAGTTAACCGAAAAATCACTAAGGAACGTTTTAAAACTTACTAAAAAGTTAAGAAACAAAAACCCAAAAGCTGTAAAAACTTTAATGGAAGCTTTGCTCGTTACGGGCGTTTCTATGAGTTATTTGGGAAATTCGCGTTCAGCGTCAGGTAGCGAGCATTTACTTTCACATTATTTTGAAGATTTAGGTATGATTAAGGGTGAAAAACACCTACCGCACGGCATTGACGTAGCCTATTCAACTTACGTAACGGCTATATTGCGCAAAAAACTTTTAAAGGCTAAATTGCCGAGTGAATCTTATCAAATCCCACGTGAAATTTTTATAAGTAAAATGAGCGATATGTTTGAAAGTAGCGCGCAAAATCTTATAAAATTGCAAGACGAGTTTGATTTTACAATTGAAATGCGAGCACTAAGCTATAAGAACGAGCGCAAAATTAAAAAGATTTTAAAATCCGCGTCAAATCCTGATAAAATCAAAAAATACATTGAAGATATCGGGCTTGATTTAAAAGAATTTTATTACGTTTACAGTCAAGATAAAATTGACAACGCTATAGTTTATGCTAAAAACGTTAGAACGCGCTTTACGGTTCTTCATCTTTATCTTGACACGTTTAAAACTGAAAATTAATTTTAATAAAAAAACTGAGCGATAGCTCAGTTTTTTTAATTTACCAGTTTTTTGCAATTTCTGAAAGATAATCAAAATAGGTCATTTTCTCAACGTTATAGTTAGATAATAAGTTTACTTTTCCAACCATTACACCGTTTTTATATATAGCGCACTCGCCTACCTTATCGCCTTTTAAAAGTGGAGCTTTTAACTCGTTATAGCTATATTCACACTCTATATTATCTTTATCACCCTTTTTAGAAAGGACGAAATAATCGCTTTCGGGCACAACTTCAATTTGTTTAATTTTACCGCCCAAAACGGCAATTTTGCCGTCAAGAGGCAGGCTTTTATCTAAAACGGCTTTATTTTCATACTGATTAAAGCCTCGATTTAACATTGAAGAAACTTCATTAAATCTAGTTTTGCTATCAGGTGCGCCAATAACTGCGGAAATAAGGCGCATATTGCCACGCTTTGCAGTTGCGGTTAAACAAAATCCCGCCTCGTTTGTAAAACCCGTTTTACCGCCGTCACACCCATCGTAAAAACGAACGAGCTTATTTGTATTGCTGATTTCGGTTGCGTTTTTGCTGTGCTTAATTTTATCCATCCAGATTTTAGAATAATCAAAATAAGTCTGATGCGAAATAAGATCGGCAAATATAAGCGTTATGTCTTTAGCCGACGAGTATTGCATAGGTTTAGGAAGCCCCGTGCAGTTTGCAAATAGCGTATTTTTAAGCCCCAAGCTCTCGGCCTTTTCGTTCATTTTTTTAACGCACTCGTCTTCACTGCCGTAAAGGCGTTCAGCAAGTGCTACGCTAGCATCGTTAGCAGACGCCACGGTAACTGCTTTTACTAAATCTGATACCGTATAATTGCCACCGCTTTCTAAAAACACTTGGCTACCACCCATACCCGACGCATTATCAGATACCGTTATAATTTCGTCAAGCGATAACTTGCCTAAATCTAAATTTTCGTATACTAAATCAAGTAGCATAATTTTTGTCATACTGGCTATTGGCAGTCTTTCGTTTTCGTTATGCGCGTAGATTTCAGTTTTTGTATGAAAATCGTATAAATACGCCGATTTTGATTTATTCTCACCTTCTGCAAGTGCGTGCGGTTTATAAGATATTGCTGTTACAGTTAGTAATAGTACAACTGAAAAAGATAAAAGTTTTAATAATTTTTTCATAATTACCTCTTATCTTATTTTCAGTAAAAATTTAAGCGTTATACCTAAAAATAAAAATTTATAGGTCTAAAAAGCATAATAATAAACGCAAACTCAATAATACACCCGATAACGGCAATAATTAGTGAAACGATATAACTTTTTAACATCAATTTTAATGTGCAATCGTCAATTTTATCATTTTTACAGTAAATGATCGACATAAACACAATAATTGCAAGTGAGATAAATAGCGCTTGAATAAGTATCAAAAACACAAACATTATTGCCCCCGTTATTAGTATTTGAGTTATAAATAGCTTACCTGCAACGCCTAATACGAACGCCCTGTAAAATATAACTATAAAATTTAGATAAAAGGTGTATTTATTAAGCGATAGTAAAAACACTAGTAGTAGTAAAAGCGCTGTGTTTATTATCCGCCTAAAAAGTAAACTCAGTCCTATTTTTTCAGCGCAAAAAACTTCACTATAATATTGATATACGTGAGTGTTATGAATTTCAAAAATTTCCTCGGGAAGTGTTATAAAAATTCCTAATAATAATCCTATGATAAAGGAAACAATAGCTATTATTACAATCGTTTGCGACCTTTTAAGGTTAAAAATTATTTCATTAATTAAATTTTTCATAAAAAACGCTCCATATATAATATACGGAGTGTTTATAATATTTAGAATTAGCTATTTACTATGCCTACGTGTTTTTTAGCAAGTTCAGTAATTTATTAAAACACTACGTTCATATTATTCTCGTCAATACATACTACCGTTAAGCAAATATAAAAATTCAAAAAATCCACGATTTTATCGTGGATTTTTAGTTAACTTGCACTTAACATATTGTCTATTGAAATACCGTAACCTCTTGAGCTATCGTTAATAAACACGTGAGTTACTGCGCCTACGAGTTTGCCCTCTTGAATAATAGGCGAGCCGCTCATACCTTGCAGTATTCCTCCTGTTAATTTTAACAACTCTTTATCGGATATTTTAATAACTAAATTTTTATTAGAACTGCTGAAATAATCGGTTTTAACGATATCTATATCGTAATATTTAGGTGTAATTCCGTCAACAGTTGAGTATATTTTAGCTTTGCCTTGCTTTGCTTTCCCTAACTCTACTTTTATCTTATTATTAGAGTCAAAATCTTCAATTTTACCATATAAACCAACGCTTGTATTCTTAACTATACTGCCAATAGGATTTTCGCCTAAAAACATACCCCTTAACTCGCCTGCCTTTCCTCGCGTTGCTTTATTAACGCCTATTACGCTAGATGAGTAAACACTACCGCCTATTACTGAATAGCTTTTACCGTTTTCGTCAGATACAGGGTGACCGAGAGAGCCGAACGAACCGTCCTCTTTATAAAAGGTAACCGTGCCTAAGCCTGTTAAATCGTCACGAAGATATATGCCAAGCTTATATTCTCCGCTAACGTCTTTTACAGGAATTAAATCAACAAGTTTAATTTGACCGTCGTGGCAAATTCTAGTTACTATTTCGCCACCGTTATACTCTTTTAGCGCCTCGGCGACGTCAGAGGCAGAATTTACCTTATTATCGCCCATATCGTAAATGATATCGCCCACCTCAATTCCTGCGGTTTTACAGGGAGAAATAAGCCCCTTATCGGTAATTACGTCGCAAACGCCAACTACGGTTGCACCTTCAGTTTTAATGGTAAAACCCAATACGTTACCACCTAAGTAAAAGCTCTCTGATTTAGCAAAAGCAGTATTTAGCGAAAAACAAAAAATTACTGCTAATATTACTGTCGTTAAAAGTCTATTTAATCTCTTTAAACGTATCATAGTAATAAGTATCGGCAATCAAAATAAAATTATGTAAATAAAAAACGCGTAAAATTTTCACGCGTTTTTATATGAGTTTTTTACCTCTCTAAGCATTAATATCCCCTCTTTAACGATTTTAGATATTTGAACTAATATATCGTCAAAGGGAACAGGCTTATCATCTTTATACCATTTATATATAAACTGAATACTGCCCGACACCATAAAATTAATTAAATAGGCAACGTTTGGAACAGAACCACGCTTTTTTACGTAAACGGCGTAAAATCGATCGGTTAAAGTGTCAATAATTCTTTGAACAATTAAGGTTGAGTTTTTTGAAAAAACAACGAACTCTGAAAAAGCTGAATTGTCAGTTAAAGGTGTTGTTAATTCTTTGAGCATAGGATAAGGATTTTCAATAAACTCGTCATACTCGTAACGAATAATTACGTCGTCAAACCTTTCTAAAATATCTGAAAAAATATCGTCTAAAACGTTTGCAACCGAGTTATAATGCGTGTAAAAACTATTACGACTAATAAGAGCAATTTTAGCAATTTCTGAAACACCGATATCCTCTAACCGCTTGGACTTTAATAATACCATTACGGCTTTTTTAATAACACCACGAGTTCTTAAACTACGCTTATCGCTTTTAACAACTTTATCCATAACTTTATTATATATTATAGTAGATTATTTGTCAATTAATGTATAACTGCACAATATAATTTCACAAAATTTTAATTAACAGCATATCTACTTTACCTTAACAAAAAAAAGAGAGGGTAAGCCGAGTCCCTACAAGGGATTCGGCAACTAAATAAATCCGCAAACGGATTTGTTATATCCGTCTAATAACGGGTGATATCGCCTACGGCGGTGAAATTTGCCTAACGGCAAGTTGTGGATTTATTTAATATAACTTCTTCGAGAGAAATATAAGAACCTGCTGAAGCAGAACCTTGAATTTTTCTCTCGAAAAATATAACTGCTTGTAAAACAAGCAATACAACTTTTAGCCACAAGGCTAAAAATATAACTAAATTATCTTAATCTTTTGTGGATAAGAAAGGCCCACCATATTTCGCCTTAAAGCGAAGTATAGTGGGCTACACTTTTGTATTAAATTAAAATTCTCTTATAGGAACGCCCTAAAGCCTCTCTTTTCTTTGTGTTATTAAGTTTTACGCTTTAGCGCCAACCCACTTAAGTTCTCTAAGCGTGCCACCTTCGCCATCGTCAGTTTCAACAACTTCCCACAAGCCGTTACCAGCATCGCCAGTGAACGAGCTATAGTCGTAAGCTACTGCTTTTAACGATTCAACGTCGTCGTATCTGTACGCGCCTGGGAAGCGGAAAGTACCGTTAGTTGTTGAATAATCAGTACCTGCTTCAGTTGCAAGGTCATGAAGCGTCCACTCGTATGCAATGGGCGAGTTAAAGAAACCGTTACTAGCAGTTACTTTTACT
>JAZSMT010000008.1:0-102522 GCA_045536025.1 Christensenellaceae bacterium | reverse complement strand
CAAGAAGTGCTGCAAAACCACCCGAGGTCGGGGTTTCGGTAGCAAGTGGGTGCTCGTAATCGATACCAGCTTCTTCCATATCAACGTCATTAGCAAGTTTGTAAAGACCTACGTTGAATACGCCTTCATAATAATAATTAGCGTAATAAGAATCAACAACTAGAGTTCTAGGAGTGTCAACACGATCACTATCAACTATAGTACTATTGCTATTAGTCTTTAAAGTATAATCAACGTCGTACCCCATTGCCTCTTTAAGGTCACCTTCGTTATAGATAATTTTAGTCCAGTAAGTTACGTTTGTAAATACGTAGGTGTTAACGGTAGTATAAACCTTCAATTCAAATACTTGCGAGGTATTAGCTCTATTATATTTATAAGGAACACCTGCTAAAGTATCCGTGTTAGAGGTTTGTGCTCTTATGGTTAAGTTAGATCCGACAATAGTGAGACCGTTACCCTCGGTAAGATATTGTTCGCCAGAACTTACAGCATAGATATTACCTTCGAACGTAGCAGTGGTAAGAAGTTTACCAGTAGACGCGTCGTAATCAACAGCGCTGTCAATAGTTACATTCGGATAGATACAAGATACTGAGAGCGGAAGTACGTGGCTGTTACCATCAATAACGAAGGTTACGGTAAGGTCAAACTGACCAACTTTTACGGCAGTAAGCGTAGTGCCTGCTATTGTTGCAAATTCACCGTTACCAGTTAAGGTTACAGATTCAACAGCTACACCGTTGTATTTAACGCCAATAACTGCACTGCTCGATATTTCAATATTGATTGAAGATTCTTCAAGCTCTTCACCGCCCACGGTGACAACTGATTTATCAAGAACGCTGTCGTATACGTTTACAACAAAGCTGTAGCTATAAGTTCTTCCTTTTTCGGTAAGCGTTACGCTAATAGTAGCCGAAGCACCTTCAAAGTATTTAAGAATCTTAATTACGTTGCCCTCAACACTAACAATTTCAGTGTTAGACGAGGTGAGAGCTAATTTGTTAGCTTCATATACAGTATCGTTACATACAACGTCAACGATATATTCTTTATATACGTCAAGTGAAATCTCTTCATCAACCGTTTCTACCCCAATTTGAACGTAAGAATATAATTCAATCGGGTCTACTACGTTAACGGTAATTTGTTTCGTCTCGTTGATTTCATTATACGTAAAGGTTGCAGTAATTGTAGCAGTACCACCTTTAAGTGTAGTAAATGTATCAGTAGTATCAGCCTTTAATGCAAGAACGGTAGCATCACTAGACGCAAACGTTACGTTCTCAACAGCAGTGCCGTTAAACGAGATAGCAAATTGATGTTCTTCGTCAACATAGATATCACAACCATCTTGAGAAATTACTTCGTTAATAGTAAAGCCAAACGGGTTAACAACTTCAACGTTAATAGTTTTAGTATAATCAACACCGTTGTACTTAAAGGATGCAACTACAGGAACGGTAGCACCGCCACTAACATTTTTAGTTACAAGCTTATAAACTTTGCCGATAACGTTTTCTTCAGCATCTTTAATTTCTTCAGCCTTGATTTCTAAATATTCGTTAGTAGTAGCCGAGAAGGTAAGATCTTTTACAAGTTCAGAATTGAAGGCGTTAAGTGAAAGCTCGTATTCAGAATAGTTTTTAGCAGAAACATTAAGGTTAACGGCTTGGTTGCCTAAAGTAATACCAAAATGTTTGTCATGCAATTCTAAATTATCGTAAACACCTTTCCATACGGGAGCGCCGTTAACGATTACCCAGTAAGGCGAAGTTTCAAACTCAGTTAAGTTATCAAGATGCTTTTGATCTGTATCAACAGACATTGCGCTATACGAATCGTAAAGTCTTACGTTAGGAGCAACGGAAATTTTACCGTTACCGCCCATAGCATTAATAACTGATTGAACGGTAGGATTCTTAAGACCTAAACCACCGATAGAGGGTGAATTAGTGAAATAGTCGTATACGTAACGAAGCTCAGTTTCGTTTTCAGCGTAAGTCATGGTCGAACCATATTTATTAATTGTATAATCGCTGTTATAAGTAGGCTCGGATAACTTACTATCTTCATACGAATATTGTAAAGCCTTTCTAGAAATTACGTACACGTTGTTAAGAGAATTAGTTTTTGCAGTATAGTCACCAGAATCACGCGCTAACAACGAGTTGCCAAAATAACCGTTAGCAGTTGAAATCCACTCAGATTCATCAAAGTTATCAGCATTATTTTGAACTAAAACGAAATTAGTAACACTAGCGGTAATTAATACAAACATACCACCGCGATGTTCCATATCTTCGTTAACGTCAATATAGATATTTCTAAAAGTAATACCTTTTTGAGCGTTTTTATCATATTGAGAGGTAAGCCAACCAACGTTTGGTTGGTGGCCAACAGAATTAATATTGATAAACGCAACGTCTCTAACAGTTGAACCTGATTGTATCGAGCCGAAGAAACCCTTATTAGCTGAAGTAGTTAAATCAACAACGGGGTTGTAAATCGTATGACCTTTACCGTCAAACACGCCATGGAATCCAATTTTGGTAGCGTTTTTAATAGGGTCAACACCCGCCATATCAATATCGTTCATTAACACGTATAAACCGGTTGACGAATAAGTTCTATTAGTCTTATCAAGAGCGTCAATAAGGTCGTTAGCGTCAGAGATATAGTACGAGCAAGCGTCGTTAAGATGAATAGTATAACACTCAGTCTTAGTACCGATAGTTACAGCCGTATCAGTATATTCGTCAAAGTCAACTAAAACGTTTTCAACGATTTCTCCGTTTACTTTAAGAGTTTCGCCTTCTTGATAAGCGTCATACAAAGTAATATCTGCATTTTCGCCCTCGCCCCAAGCGTAGTCAACTAAAGTCTTATTAACGTAAGAATCGCCAACTTTTTCCTTATAAGTGCCTGCGCCTGCCGAGTAAAAATCAACGGGAGTTGCTATTTCTTTTACAGGACGAACAGCTTCAACAGTGAAGTTTGCATTGTAGATTTTACCCTCAAACGTGTACGAGAAATTAACCATCGTTTTACCCAACGCAAGCGCCGTGTAAACTTTAGTTTCAGTATTATAAGAGTATTCTTCAGCTGTCGTATCGCCCATAGGAACAATTGCTACTGTAACGTTAGTGTCTTCAGTACCTTCAGCGCCTACTTTTACCGAGGGGGTAAGATTAACTACGTTAGTCATTTGCTCGGAGGTGTAGAACGATGCAGGAGTTTCAATTACAAGGTTTTGTAAAATTTCGTCATCAACGTAGAATAATACGTTTTCTCTTACGTCAACGTTAAAGGTTTTAGAAACGGTAAATATTTTTCTCCAAGTAGCGTTAACGGTAATTGCAACGTTTTCGCAGTATTTGATAGGCGTTACTACACCCTGTTCATCAATGGTTAAAGCGTTCTTATCAGAAGATTCGTAAGTGAAAGTTGCATCGCTAAATACCTTGTTATTAAAGTCAACGTACGCGCCGATATTAAACGAATTACCGATAGCTAAAACTGTTTTTGCAGTATCTTCAACGTCAATACCCGAATAGGTAGAAACTTTGGGAATACAATTACCATAACCTACGGTTATTTCAGTAGAAGCCGTAACACCATTATAGGACGCCGTTATAGTAGAAGTACCTTCATTAATAGCCGACACTAAACCGTTAACAACGGTTGCAACTGAATCGTCAGACGAACTCCAAATAATATCGCCATCTATGTTTTTAGTTTTTGGTGAAAGGTAGAAATCATCACCAACGACAAGTGTTTTTTGACTTATCATCGTGATTTCAGGTGCTTCAGGTTGTAATATTGAGGTGTTAGGCGTATTAGTGCCACCATCACCTGGATCTTCGTTACAAGCATCACACCCTACCGCCGCAAAAGCGACGGTGAGCGCAAGGAGTAACACAAACAATTTTTTAATTAATTTATTCATAGTTACCTCCTCTTATAAACTGTCTAAAAACGATGTGATTAACGAGGTGTATGAACCCTGCCAGTGAATTTTCGGAAATTTGTCAGTAACACTATAAAGTATTTGTTTATACTCTTGCGTTTCACTAGGAGTAAGTTTTTTAGAGTGAGCGTGAAGTGAAATAAATGCAGGAGTTAACATTTCAAGTTCGATATGCTCGTGTACCCAATCGTAAAGGTCGGGGTCAAGAGTCTTATACTTTTCAACCTCGCTCATAGCCTGTTTAAACAAACCGTACCAATCGTATAGAACGCCGAGAGGCCAGTACTTTTCGTTATAGCTTGCACTACCCGAAAGACTTTTATCTCTGATGGAGTGCTCGTCTTGAATAACTTGACGGTGAACTCTCATACGGGTGTAAATTTCTTTCATAGTATCTGAAGCGTCAAGATACATAGCGTCGAAGAAGGCATCCATTAAAGAACCAACGTCAAGCGTAGAATCCCACATAAGCTTAGATTGATAGTAAGACGACCAGTTTTGCCAACAAGTAGCCTCATCACCGATATCTTGTGATTCGTTGAACATTAAGTATACACCGTTGTTAGCAAGTTGTTGATAGAATTCAGATGAGTATGCGGTTAAAGTATCCGTAATAAAGACAGCACCGCTAGCGTTAATCGAGTAACCCCAAATCATCATATTATCAGTAATATAGTCCCAGTTAGTAAGGTATTCTACTGCCTTTTGAGAAAGAGAGTCATGGAAGTGAGTGTTGTTAAGAAAGCCTTTAATACCAGCGATATAAACTCCTACGTTAGGATCGTGTTTAACTTTAGTTTCAAATTCTTCACGATAAGTTTCGTCCGTACAAGTAGCAACGTCGTTGTTAGTACCATAACAGAAGAAAGAAAGAACGAAATCGTCACGTCTATAATCTTCGTTTCCGTCTTTTCGCATCCAAGGACGAACGTAAGTCCTTACAACGTCGTTAAGGAACATATTGATAGATGCGGTACGAGCTTCGTTGTATCTATTGAAAATTATTTGACAAGCATCACATTCACAAGCCGAACCACCGTCTTCCATCGAGAAAAGCATGGTTCTCATGTGAGGATATTCTTCGCGAGGATATTTACGAAGAGCAAGCATAATAACGTCAGCTACACGCTTTTTAAGCGCCTCGTAAGAGTTAGCGTTACCGTGCGCAGTGTGGCAAATCGTAACACTGTTCCACCAGTCAGCAGGAGTGCCGTGAGCAACGGTTTCACTGTTTACTTGAGAATAACCGTGTTCTATCCACGAGTCAGTACTGTCACCGTTACCGTAGTTAGTAGTCCAGCTATCAGGAATACCGTCACCGTTGTCGTCAGCGCCGTATTTAGCTACGAGTTCAGCATTTTGGTTGTATCTCGAAGGTGCGAACGGTTCAAGTTCTTCGTAGCCTTCGGGCTTATACTCGTCGTGGAAATACTTTTCGTAGTTAACGTACAAGGTTGAATCTTCGTTCATCGATTCAGGGAAATATTCTTGAACGTTGTGAATATACGCATGAGTAGATGCTTTGTAACCTTCCTGGTCGAATGCGGGAAGGAACTCAGAAGTTGTCGAAGCAGTTAAACGAGAACGACGTTGACGGTTTTTAATGTCAGCAGCTTCGAGCCCGTTTTTAAGGTCTGCATTTCTAGGAAGATTGTAAACGGAATTATACCAAGGAACGTTGTAACAACGCCTATCAATATCGGGAACGTCTTTAACGTCAAAGATTTTTAACTTTTCGTCAGTAACTCCTTCGTCGATAGTGATACAGTTACGATAGAAATACTCGTAATTGAAGTGAAGATTCATAAAGGTATAAACTGCGTTTACAACGGCATCATCAAGTGAACCGCCTAATAAGTATACGTTTTTACCTTTAGTGATAATTCTAACACCGTCTTCTTTAAGGCTAGCTTTGTCATACTCTGCTTTGGTTATGTGCTTGTTAGGATCGTAACCTTCAACGCTAGAATCTTCAACGTAAATGCTTTTAAACAACTCGTTTTCGCCAAGCGAAATGTATCTGCCGTTTTCATTAGCAGAAACGTTATCAGTAACAGCAATAACGTTGATTTTAGTTGCATCATAGAATAAAAGTTGGAATTCTTCAATTGCAGCCTTAATTGCCGTTGATTGAACTGCGGGTGTATATAAAACGTAATCGGTTTTACCATCCTTAACAAGCCAATCAGTTTCACTGTCAGTATTAGTATAAATATGAATACCACCAGTATATGCATGAGGGTTAACCCATTCTGCAAGAGCAGGAGTTTCAGTAGTCTCTTCCTCGTCACACGCAATAAGTGATAATGAAAGTGATAAAATTATAGTAAAAATAACGAATAACTTAGATAATTTCTTAAACATATTTCATACCTCCTTATTGAACGTTAAGTTTGTAAGTTGAGTAAACGGTGTTACCCGCCTCGTCTCTTGCGTAAACGTATACGGTGTACATACCTTTTACAGTTATCGTACAAGTATCCGTGATAAGAGTGTAATCGCTAGGGTCTTCAGCATATTCCATAGGCTCAACAGCGTAAATCGGCTTTAAAGTTGCATCGTTAATAATAACTACTCTACCGTAACAACTTTCAGTTGGCGAAACGTCATCAGTTATCGTATAGTCAATAGTGAAAGGTTTACCAAGAGTTACGTTGTGAATAGTGTTTTCGTTAAAGTCATACCCCAACGTGATTACGGGGTTAACTTTATCTGCTCCTTGAATGTTGTAAGAATGCGTATCCGACCTATTAGCATCGTCAACCACTTTGTAAGTTACTTTATAGATAGAAAGGTCGGATATTAAAATATCGTAATTTCTAGTCGGGTCTTGCATACCATCAAGTTTAGTACCATCAACACTCCAAATACACTCGTTATTTACAGTAACTTTGAACGTGGTATGACCTTCGTGGATATACGGAGTAACGAAGTCAGTAACTTGAGGCGAGAAAATGGTAACCGTAGTACCTAGCGCGTAAGTACCAGCAGACGATTCATAGCAGAATACGGGGGATACGTTATCATATATCGAAGTCGATTTGATTGCCACGTTAGACACGGAAGTCAACAAAATAGCTGCATTAGTTCCCGAAATACCACTTAAAGTATACTCAACGTAGAAGAGGTTGTTAGTGGGATGGAAATCAACAACGAACTGTTTACCACAAGCAGTAAGACGTTGCGATGACACTTTGAAGGTAAGGTCGAGTTTTGAAGAATTTTCGCCTTCTTTAGTGTTGAATAAGGGGAAATTTGTTACAGAGTACTTTCTTGAACCATCAACGGAAACCATAGTTTCACCTTGAATAAGCTCGATATAAAAGTTAAGCTTATTGGTGGAATCGTACGCATCAACAAGTGAAATGGTAATCTTGCTAAAATTGTCATACTCAGTATAGGTAGTGAAAGACGTTTCGAAATTAGCATTCTTATTAAAGGTTACGGGGTTGATAGTTCTTAACGTTGCACTACCACTTGTAGTCTTAGCATCAAACAAATAACGTTCTTGAGGAGTTGAAGTAATATCAAACTCGTCGGCAACAAAATATTTAATGTAGTCAATATTACCTTCTTCTTTATTAGTAAACGACAATTCTCTTGAAGTATCACGTCTAACGTCAACGATAGGGGCAGAATCGGTAATTTGAACACGTGAACCACAAGTGTATCTAAACTTAATATTAAATACTGACTGAGTGAGAGGAACGTTACCATTTACGTCTGCACCAACTACAAAAGTCTTATCTTCTGAATTAACCGCAGTCCAAGTAGCACCGTCGTCATAACTAATTTCAACGGTAGTGGAATCTTCCTTCTCTGGTTGTAACGTTTCACCAAATTGATAAGCAACGTGCGAAGAAAGGTCATACTTCATACCGTACATATAGTTGCGGTATAAGAAAGGTGCTTCTTTGAAATTTTTAACGTTATTTGACGTACACTTTACGGTATAAATGCTTGAATCAGATTCAACGTTATCACTATAGGTATAGGTAATTACGTAATCGCCAATAGATATGGGAAGGAAGTCAAACTTAAGCTCTTCTGCCTTTATATCATTAGCAGTATACGTCTTGTTAAATACCGATTTGCCTGCATGGGTAACGTCAACGGTTAACGAAAGCGCGTCTTGACTGTTAATCGTTTTTAACACTTCGTAAACGTTAGCGTTGCATTTTTCACCAGCAACAAGAGCAATTTTATTAAAGCCAAGCTGGATATTAGAGTCAATCATAACGTCATATCCAGATATAGGAGTAGTAGTTTTAGGAACTACGTTTAAAATTTCTTTAGCAACGTTGCCGTATTTATCATAAGAGGTATACTCTATCGTATAAACTGCATTTTCTTTTAAATGTAAAGTGCCATCTTCTTCAAGAGGTACGTATACCTTAGACGTATCAACGTAGTTTTTATAAACCATAACCGATACGGGCGAAGGATCGTTAGCGTCAACTGCAGTTGCTGTGGGAATAACGAATTTACTACCAAATTTACCGTAAACCGTGCCAGCTGAAGTTGCTTCAGCGTTTAAAGTAATTTGAGGAGCCTTATCGTCCTTAATACCATTTTCTATAAGGTTGTATAAATCTTCACCTTTGCTGTCGCCTATTTGAGTAATATCCATAGTGAAGGTATTAATATGTTCAGTTCCACTAATGGTTAATTTAACGGCGTTTGAGGGGAAACCCGTGAAAAATTTTGAACCGGGATACCAAGCATCAATATTATCAAGGTCGGCAAATATTTTGCTATCACTATGTGCATCACCATTTACTTCGTGGAATAATTGTTGAGTTGAGGGATTATATCTGATGATATGATTAACACCAAACCCCCTCCACCAACTACCAGCGGTGCCGAAGAAGTTTTTATATCTAACACCGTTGATATAGCAAATGAGACCTTGAAGACCGCTATCAGTAGCACCTAAAACTTCTTTTTCTGAAGTGGGAAGTAAACCAGAATCAGGAAGATCTTTAGTTTCAACTCTAAAATAGCCGATATTAGAAACCCACAAACGAACTTTGATAAATACGTCAGGGTCGTTAACGTCTTCAAATAACATCTCAACGTATCTTACGTAAATCTCGCTGGTTTCTTTATTTTTCACGTTGAATACAGCAGAAAACAAATCAACGCAACCAGTTTCAGGATCAACCTGAGTAAGATCAATTACCTTATTAAATAATATGCTCGAACCAGGGTTCATAACAGCAGTAACACCATTAATGGTGTCGTCAACTTCATAAGGCTTTAAATCGCCATCACCAGTAATATCTGAGAATTTGTTGATAACGCAGAAGGTGTCGAAATAATATGAATCTGTACCAGCTTTATAGGTAATTGTATACTTACCTAACTGATCAAGCTCAAACGAGTCGCCAATAGCGCGCTCGTAGCCGTCGGGATACTTAATAGTATTTGCAGTAGCCGTTACAGAATCTATAGTAATATTTTTGGGGAATACAGTTTTAGTTGCATCGGGCGTATCCGAAACCACAACTGAAGTGTCAATCATATAACTATCTTCAATTTCCGTAACGTCGTACTTAGTTGACGTAGCCGCGCCTACGGGTAAAAGCCCCGTAACACCAAAACATAAACCGAGCGACATTACTGCCGATAAACACAACACAACTATTGTTTTACGGAAAGTGTTTTTCATGTTATTCTCCTTTATATAGCTTTTTATATCAATTTAAGAATATTGCGTTTTAGCTTTGGTAATAATTATAAGAAACACGCAACAGTTCCTAAAATTATTTTCTAACATTAAATAAAATAAACCTACCCCTATAAAATATAAGGCTAAGGCTATACCTATTTTATTCGGCAAAAAATATGCTTTTTGCCGAATAAAAAGGTCAAATTTTTATTAAGACAGCTTTTCGCTATCTATATATAATAGTTTAAATAACTTGGAGATTATTATTCTTTCAAACCACCCATCGAAATGTTACCCATAATCTTATCTTTGAAGATAATGAACAAAATAAGAATGGGAATAGCAAGTATCATTGCCGCTGCCATAACGGTAGGCGTTGAGTTATTAAGTATATTTTTGTTAATTGACGTAATAGTATAAATACGGTAAGCTATCATCCACGTGTTGGGAAGATAAATCATCTGCCAGTCATACGAGTTCCAACGGAGAATAAAATAAATTAAAATAACCGTACCCATCATTTTTGACGCAAGGGGTAAAATAATAGAAAAAAGCGTTCTAAACTGAGAAGCACCGTCAATCTCGGCAGCTTCGCTGTACGTTCCCGACATACCTTGATAATACGAGTAGAATACTAAGAAATATACGTTAGTAAAGGTAAAGTTAACGATAAAGTCACCTATCATAGTATCGAAAAGATACAACTGACTCATTAAACGGATACGAGAAGGATCCGAACCAACGATGGGAAGTATCATAACCGTAAGAGTAATAGCGTATAAAAGAGACGAGAATTTGTAGGGATATTTTGCCGCAAGGTAACCAACTACTGCAGGAACTATTGCAACGACAACCGAACCAACAATCGCATAGAAAAAGGACTGAAACACTATCTTTAAGAAAGAGGTGTTCTGGTTTTGTGTATACTTAGGCATTACATCGTTAAGCTTAAGACCAGCGTAATATCTTACGGGCCTATCGCCTGGGTCCGCAGGAATCTCTTCAATAACCCTTTCAAAGTTATAAAACGGGTGCGGGAAATATATGGGGCTCTTTGACGCAGCAATCTTCGGGTCTGTATATAACGGGTTATCGTAATTAGGCAAACCCAAATAATCAAGCCTACGGTCGTATTGAAGGTATGGCTTGAATGAGTTAACCGCACCAAATAGTATCAAAAACGAGAATAGAACACAATATATAATTAGCATAACTAATAGAAAAATTACGAAGCCATTCATATTGCGACTAGTCTTTTTAACTTTAAAAGTCTTTTCCATAATTTCCTCCTTAGTCCGTACTGGGGCCCCATTTAGTCATTGCTTTTCTAATCAATAACGTTGTGGGAAGCATTACAGCCGTAATCATTAAACCGAGTGCCGAAACTTCAGTGAGCGATAATAGGCTACCAGAATTTCCGCCGATAGTCGAACCTGCTTTAACCGATGCGAAAATAGTAAAGCCAATAGTATGAATCTTATAAGTAAACGGATCAGACATACCAAAGAAGGTATGTAAGCTGGGATGCGCTGTAAAGATGGCTGCAATACCCGTAACCAAAAAGGTTACGAAAGTGGGATATATAAGCGGAAACGTTATGTACCAGAACTCTTGGAAAGCGTTAACACCGTCAAGCTGAGCAGATTCAACTACAGATTCGTTAATACCACTCATCGCGCCGGAATACATAAGTATATTACCGCCAAATCCCATAAATATTGAATATGCAAGTACCCACGCGTACTTACCATCGTTATTACCAAGTAAAGCGGTTACAACGTTTTCACCACCGTAGAACATTTCGTTAATAGCAGTGGGAATGATACGGTTTAAAATTTCTTTATAAACAACTACCAAGATTATACCAGATACAATCGAAGGAAGATACAAGAAGACTTTAAACACACCACTACCCAAGAATTTCTTATATACGTAATAAGAAAAGAAAATCGACAATATACCCGACGTAAAGAAGCGTATAAAGTAGTTTTTAAGCGCGTTAATAACACCAACGTATTCATCGTTCTTTAAGAATGCAAATACTGCTTCAAAGTTTGCAGTCAAATCATAGTGAACGCTATAAACACCGTTATGGTCAACAGATTCAACCTTAAACGCCATTATAACGGAATTAAAGTGCACGTATACGTAGAAAAGTAAGAACTGCGCAAACGGAATAGATACCATTAATATATAGAAAATAAGCCTCTTCGTTTTACGAGTTAAAAACTTCGGTGCTTCGTACACTTTTTCAGGTTTAGTATTATTAGTCATTTCATTATTCATAATTAAAATTCACCTATACAAAGTTAAAAGTTCATTCATAGGCGTGCAAGTTTATGCACGCCTATGGTTTTTTTGGATAATATTTTTAAATATTAAGGATTGTAAACTACAGGCGTGGTTTCACCATCCGGCGTGTAATCCTTTACTACACCATTGTAAATATTACCCCAAGTATTTTTGGTGTACATAGAATCTTCAAAGGTCTTCTTATGGCCGTGAGTTAAAAGGTAAGTGAAACAAGAATCACGTGCAGCGGGGTAGAAATAACCAGAGCCGAAACCACGATTATACCAGCTGGGGTTGGTGTACGGATTAAAATATTCGCCACCTATGGGGTGCATAACCCTATCAGCTTCAGAAGCTGCACAGAAATACTCAATATAACGTTCTTTATAGTAGTTGAAGTATTCGTGATCTGCAAGGTGTGCGTCAGAATTGTTTTCTATAACGTCCATAAGTCCGTCGCCAAGCATTATTGAGAAACCAGAGGTGTACATAAAGTTACGAGCCATAGCAACGTCACTCCTACTATATAAAAGCCATGCAAGACATGCCTCTAATTTATCAGGATCGCTTGCAACTGTGATAGGAATAGCGTCGAACGATTTTTCAATAGAAACTAAGACGGGAGCGTCACCTTCTTCTTCACAAGTAACAGGGTCGTTAATGCTCGTAGGAGGAACTGCAAATTCCATACGGATATCAGTCGCGTCGTCGTAAAGATCTTGAATAGTTGTAAGGTGAGAAGCAAGTCTCATTTCGTTGTTGAGGTACGAACCGTCGAAAATGTACGCACAAGCTTCTTGCCTGGAACTGTTCTCGTATAAACCGATAAGGAAATTGTACTGAGCGTCAATGTGAGAAGATTCGTTTTTAAAATCGTAGTTAAAGAAATCTTCAGTAGTTAAGATATCCATAACTGCAGAAGTGTAGTATTTTTCAACCATCCAAGTGGTATAATAACCAGTTTCAGGAGTAATTTTTACTTTCTTAGTGATGGGTTTCTTAATATAGTTGATACCAGGATATAAATTTTCGTTAGAAACACCAACTACAACTTCAACTTCACGACCTTCAGAGTCAAGAGTTAATACCGTTTCGTAATTTTCACCTGCAAGAGAAGCAAAGAAAGCGTCAAGGAACAACCCGTCATAATTACTCTTTTCTGCACCAGAGTAGCAAATTGCAGAATAGTATTGAAGATTCTCGTTACCTCGATCATCATCGTTTGTAATACCTTTTACTTCGTCTTCCATATAGTGACATAAAGTCAAGAATTCGATAACGGAAGAAGGTTGCCCGTCGTCATAAGTACCAGCTATACCGTCAGGACCTACACAGAGGTCGTCTTTACTGGTTTGATGTTGACCGTTAGGCATCTCATGGCCGTAGTTAAGACCGGGTTCACCAGAACCGTCATAATCAGAGAAATATAAGGTGCAACCAAACTTACTGCTGTAATAGCTGTGATAACCCTCGTAAAGAGCTTCGTTAAATTCAGTATCGCCATCTACTTTAGCAGCAGCAATGTAAAGTTGATCTCTTTCCCAAAGTTGAGTGTTCAATGCGTAACCGCAGTGCATTTGTGAAGCTGGCATAGCGTAGTAATCACCATTCTCATCTTGGAAATATTTTCTATAATCGGGGTCTAACTTATCTTCTAACTTTTTATTTTCACCGGGGAAGGTTTCTTGAAAAAGATCGTTAAGATTAACAAGACCGTCTTTAAGTTCAGAAATGTTAAGTTTTCCACGGTCTGAACCAACTACGTCAAAGGTAGTTTCTTTTAACTCTTGAACGGATTTAGGAATTGAACCATCGGTGATTTCAATTTTTACACCAGTATATTTACCGTATGGCTTATTACCCCAGTTGGGATCAGCTTCGAATAAATCGGCGTTTGCACGAACACCCTCGACACCAACACCACCTTTCCAACCTTCGGGAATGGAGATTATAACTTTACCATCTGCGGTAACTTCAGGGTTGCCACCATCGGGGTTACAAGCAACCGCGAAGAGAGCAATTGAGATACAAAGTATCAAGGACAAAAGTTTCTTCATTTTTACCTCCAAGTAAAATTTTATTTCTTATTTAATGCGCCCTTATATACACGTGGGCGTACAATAACATAATTAAACGCGCACAATTCCCCCAAAGGAACATACGCGACGTACACGCTATACTATTATTTTACACATGTGTTGCTCGTCAAATTGCTATCATGAATAAAAAAAACAAAGTAATTGCACTTTTTTAGTCAAAATTGTACATATACATTTTAACCGCAATAGACCTAACTGTCAATAGCGATTTTCAAATTTTTTTGTGAAATTTTTATTTTTTTACGAAAATTTTGGTTAATTTTTGGTTTTTGTTTGCGAATTTCGACATATTGTTCGCCGTTTGCGTACAATTTTTACAAAATTTTACTAATTTTAACAAAAAAACGGCTAACCGCTTAGCCGTATAATTTAGTTATTTTTTGACTTTGGTTTAAAAATTAGTGCAAAGATATAGCCGAACACGACTGCAGACGTAACGCCAGCAGACGCACTTGCAAGACCGCCCGTAACCGCGCTAAGTAGCCCTGCTTTTGCGCCTTTTATAGCACCCTCGGCAAGAAGATAACCAAAACCGCTAATAGGAACGGTAGCCCCTGCTCCACCAAAGTCCACCAAATACTCGTATAGCCCAAGCGCTTGCAAAGCTAAGCCACCTAACATAAAAAATACGAGTATTTTGCCTGACGTAAGCTTAGTTTTATTGATAATCAGTTGTGCAAGCGTGCATATTGCTCCACCTACTGCAAAAGCTTTTACAAAACCTAATAAAATTTCAATCATTGTTACTCTCCACACAAACGGCGTGGCAAATGCCGGGTATTGATTCGCCCTGCTGGGACGAAACGGTAGAGAGTAGCGCGCCCGTCGCCGCAAACAGTACGCGATTTATCTCTCCGTTTTTAAGTTTTGGGTAGATATAGCTTGCAAATACAGATGCAGAACACCCTGCACCGCTTCCACCTTGAAAAACCTTTTCGTCCATATTATAGATTAGTTCACCACAGTCTACGTGATTTAAATCAACGTTAATATTTTGTTCTTTCAAAAGGTGTTTAACAATTCTGCTACCTAGCGCGCCTAAATCACCTGTTAAAATAAGGTCGTAATCCTCGGGTTTGGTTTTTGTTGACTTTAGATGAAGAGATATGGTCGAACACGCAGCAGGCGCCATTGCTGCACCCATATTGTTTGCATCCGTTACGCCAAAATCGATAACCTTACCTATCGTAGCCGATGTAATTATCGGGCAATTTTTGCGATTTTTACTTAAAAAATACGAACCGCATCCCGTTACCGTCCACTGTGATTGAGGTGGGCGAACAGAGCCTAGTTCTAGTGGATATCTATACTGTCTTTCTGCCGTTGCAAAGTGACTTACAGCACCCGCAACAGCATTGTCTACGTATCCTCCGTCAACCGCCATTGAGCCAACGATTAAGCTTTCCGTTACCGTAGCACAAGCGTTGTAAAGACCTAAAAAAGGTATATCAAAGTCGCGCGCGGAAAAACTTGCCGATATAATTTGGTTTAACAAATCACCTGCTATCATAACGCCAACGTCATCCTCTTTATACCCTGCTTTTTTAATTACTTTTTTTATTGCGGTTGAAAGCATTTTACTTTCAGTTTTTTCGTACGTGCTTTCACCAAAGCGGTCGTCGTCTAACGCCATATCAAAAAACATTCCTAAATGCCCACCCTTTTCTTTAGGTCCTACGATTGAATATGTGGATATGATAGATGGTTTTGAATTAAACGTTAACGTTCGAAATTGATTTTTCATACGATTACCCCAAAAACACCTAATAAATAATAAATTAAGCCAGTAGCAACGCTACCTATTACGCCGAAAACGATAATCGGGCCTGCAACTGTAAACATCTTTGCTGCTAAACCGTATACGTAGCCTTCCGACTTAAATTCCATTGCGGGCGACACCACCGAATTGGCAAAACCAGTTATCGGAACGATTGAGCCACCGCCTGCGTACTTTCCTATTCTATCGTAAACGCCAAGCCCCGTTAAAAACGAGCCTAAAAATATCATAACCATACTCGTTACGCTCGATAACTCGTCGCCGTAAAGTCCACCGACGAAAAGTAGCATATATCTAACGAACTGTCCGATTAAGCAAATAACTCCACCCACCCAAAACGCTCTTAATAAAGTTAAAGGCTCGTTTGTTTTAGGCGCGATTGAGGATACGTAATCGAGATATTTTTGATTTAAATTTTCTTTATTTCTTCCAGTCATTTCTACCCTCCTTATAAACGATTTCACGAGGGGTAATTTCGCGCTCGTTTTCAGTTAAAAACTCTACTAATTTTTTCATAATATAATTATTTGCACTATTTAGAAAAAAATTCAAAAAACACTAAAAAACCGCAGATTTTCACTGCGGTTATAATTTTAAATTTATTTGGCTTTATCTTTGAGTTTTTTTAAAATTTTATTTTCAAGGCGCGATACCTGTACTTGTGACACACCTAAAATTGACGCAACTTCACCTTGAGTTTTATCTCTAAAATACCTTAAAATTATAAGCTTTTTTTCACGGTCTTGAAGGGTTGATAAAAGCTGTTTAATATAAAGTTTTTCAACCCTATCATCTTCCGTTTCGGGCGATGGAATTTTTTCAATTAGGCTTTGAGTTTTATCTTGCCCGTCGTCAATACTATCGTAAAGTGATATGGTCATTTTACTAGAATCAAGTGCTAAAACCACGTCTTCTTTACTGATATCAACTGCGGTTGCAATTTCATCAAGTGTTGGCTCAACGCCAAATTTTGACTGATATTCTTCTGAAAATTTAGTAATTTTTTGGGCGTTATATTTAATAATTCGCGATACTTTTATCTCACCGTCATCGCGTAAAAAACGTTTAATCTCTCCTATAATCATAGGAACGGCGTAGGTGGAAAATCTAACGTCAAAACTCTCATCAAAATTGTAAACGGCTTTTAATAGCCCCATACAGCCAAGTTGATATAAATCGTCAAAATCAACCCCTTTGTTTTTAAAGCGATACACTATACTTTTTACTAGTAAAACGTTTTCCGATATTAAAATTTGTTTACTTTGCTGATTGCCCTTTTTTGCTTGTCTTATGTGCCGTAAAGTCTCGTCACGCGTGAGCATTATCGCCTCCTATTCGGCGGTTTTACGATTGATTTTCTTGCTCATTTTAATAACTGTTCCTACGTTAAGCGCAGAATTTACGTCAATTTCGTCCATAAACGACTGCATTATCGTAAAACCCATACCCGAGCGTTCACTTTCAATTTTTGTTGAAAAGAACGGCTCTAGTGCTTGCGTAACGCTTTCAATCCCTACACCGCTATCTGAAATTTTTATATGTAGAGTATCGCCCTCAATTTGAGCTTCAAGCTCAACCTCGCCAAGCGTATCGGGATATCCGTGAACGATTGCGTTCGTAACAGCTTCAGACACCGCGGTTTTAACGTCGCTAAGTTCACTAAGCGTTGGATTAAGTGGCATTATAAACGAAGCGACTACGTTGCGCGCAAACGCTTCATTTTCGGAAATTGATATAAATTTAAGCGTCATCTTATTGTTCATATATTCTCCTTAGACTTTAGGCATAATTCGGTATAAACCAGATACCTGTAAAACCTTTTCAATTGCAGGGGTTGGGCTTTCAATAAAAACGCCCACGCTTTGAGCTTTAAGTTTTTTGTATCTACCGATAAGCATCCCTATCCCTGTGCTATCCATAAACGAAAGTTTTGAAAGATTAAAAATAACCTTTATAACTCCGCTTAGTTCGCTGATAAGTTTATCAATTGCATCTTTAGTTTTTGATGCCGTGCACTCGTCAAGCTCGCCTATCAAATACACGTATAAAGTGTTTTTGTCAAGATTGTATTTTATTTTCATACGTTTACCTCACGGGGTTTATTTTACAATAGAATTTATTAAATATTTTGTGATTTTATAGCGAATTTTGACAATTTTTAGTAAATAAAAAAGCGCCTTAAAAAAGACGCTTAGTGTATATGAAATTTAACCGCCCGTATATATGCCTGACGGCGCATTAATTTGAGAAGTAAAACTCAAATTGCCGTTGCTAGCAACCTTTAACAACACGTCGCCGTGCAAATCATTTCTATATAAAACGCAGTTTAAATCGATAAGCCTATCTAAGGTTTCTTGGTGTGGATGATTGTAGGAATTATCTAATCCACATTGAATAACGGCGTATTCAGGCTTAACGAGATTAAGCAGTTCTTGAGTGGTTGACGTTCTTGAGCCGTGATGCCCTACTTTTAAAATTTCAACGTCTAAATCGTAATCTTCAAGGTCTTTATAGTATGCAACGAAATCGTCTTCGGCATCGCCCTCTGCACCACCTTCAGCATCGCCCGTTAATAAAATATCAACGTCGAGATAACTAAACTTAATTATCGGCGAATAGTCGTTTGCATTTTTGTAGCTAATTTCTGAAAGATTGTCAACTCTTGGCGTTAAAAAGTCAAAGTAGTATTCGTATATAACCTCGTTGTGTGATATTTTACCAGCAAAATCACTCTCATGCGTGAAAAATTCCCACGTAGACTGCTTTGTTTCGGTATTTTCAGTGTAAGTTTCGTTTAAAACGCAGTTTAGAAAATCGCCGTAGGATTTACTTGACTGTTTGTACGCGCTAGCACCTTGATTAAATTCAGTAGAAAACTCGTAATCGTCACCTGAATATAAAACGTAAGGTCGATAAATCTTTTTTATTTCGTAATCATTTAAAATTTTATCAAAATTACCTATATGGTCGCTATCCGCGTGAGTTGCTATTGCGTAGTCAAATACGGAAATATTCGTATTTTCTTCAATATACTCGTGTAAATCGTCGTAATCGTGAACGCCACTATCAATAAGCACGTTTTTACCGTCTGGAAGCTCGAATATAATGCAATCGCCCTGACCAACGTCAACAAAATGGACTTTTAAATCAGGCATTTCCCCACTTTCTATAAAAGTAGTATCGCCCTCAACTCTATATTCCGGTGCTTTATCCTTTTCAAACAAACTAAGAAGTAATTCGTAAAATGGCGGATAAAGGTAACATATCAGCACAATAGCTATTATTATAAAAACTACAATTGTAGAAATTGCTCTTTTAAGTTTTTTGTGTGATTTTGTATTCTTTTTAGCCATAGTTTAATTATACTATACAAAACGCCGTTTTACAATCAATTATCGACAAAATTTTACAATAAAATACGATTTAATATTGCAAAATTAAATATTGTTTTATATAATTATCCGATGAATAAGATTGTATTTAACGAGGGCGTTAAAATCGTATCGCTTGACGGCGACTATACCCTCGTTACCGACGGAGATAGTTTTGACGCCACGCCAAGATTTTAAAGCGTGATAAAACAAAAGTTTTATTTTCGTCAAAACGCGTTGAGAGGGACGGTAACATCAATTAAAAAAGTGTAAGCAAAGCTTACACTTTCTTTTTTTGTAATTTAGTAAATATAAAAATCGTTATTGATAATAAGACGGCAACTATAAGCGCTGCTAAAAAGATATTTTCATTAGGAATAAACGATACCGTACCGTCACTTCCCACAATAGTTTGCGCATTAGATAAAACTGCCGAGCCTATAAACGGGCCGATAATTCCAGGAATTAGAACTTGACCTATAATTCTAAGACCTTGGAACATTCCCGACTTGTTCTCGGGCGTTAAATCGCGGATTACAGCCCCAAAAACTGCACTTCCCGATAAATACCCGCACATCATAAGTAACGAGCCTATAAACACAAGCGCAGTCGTTTTAAAGAGGAATAAAACTAAATAACCTAATATTAAAAGCGCGACGGGAGGTATAATCGAGATTGAAAAACCTTTTTTATCGTAAACTCTACCGTAAAGCGCGGTAACTACTGAGGCAAGAATAATTGCAGGCGCCATAATAAACACGTAGTCTTTCATGCCGAGCGAAACCTCGTAATACAGTATTAAATACGGCATAAACACTTGAATTGAAATTCCAAATATTGCAAAGCAAATAAGCATTAAATATAGCTTAGTATTAGATTTGATAACCGCTGGTCTAAAGCCGTAAAACAGGTTTTTAAAATAACTAGCGTTCTCGCTTTTATCAATTTTAACCTCGTTTATAAGGATAAAGCCTGAAACGCCTATTAAAATAACGAGTATACCAATAATTAAAAATATAGCCGTCCAACTTGAAGAAAGGTCGAGATTAAAAGACATAAACCCACCGAATACAACGAGTATTGCAACAAGTGGCATCATTGAATTTATCCCCTCAACCTTACCGCGGTTAGACGAATTCGTACTATCCGTTAACCAAGCGTTAAAGCAAGCGTCGTTCGCGGTTGAGCCGAAAAAGGTCATAACCCCGTCCATAATAATTACGAGCGTTATACACACAGATAGCGCAGACGAAGTGGCAAATATTTTTGAGATAAATTCAACGTTTATTAGCGAGAAAGAGCAAATCGTAACACCCCAAATTATATAGCCAAAGCAAATAAAGGGCTTTCGCATTGCATATTTATCTGAAAGTGCGCCCATAAACAGCGTCGTAAGTGTTGCAACTACTGCAGAAACTGCAACCATAATTGATATATCGGTAGCGGAGGCGTTAAACATCTTATAAATAAAGACGTTAAAGTACATATTTTCAACCACCCAAGCAACCTGGCCCGTTAAGCCAAATATTATAAGCGCCGTCCAAAACTTTTTAGTTTTTGCTGAATTTTTCATAAAAATTCTCCTTTAGTAAAACTAGTGTATCACAATTAAATTAAACTTGCAATTATCACGCTTAAAAACTTTTTCAAATATTATAAAATAATAGTTAAAATTAGTTGACAATATATAAAAGCGGTGTTAAAATTATTAAAAAAATTGATAGAGGCGCAATTAGTCAAAAGTAGCTTTGTTATACCGTGCAAGCGGTAAAGTGAAAGGGGCTGTTGCCGAAGTTGGTATTTTTCTTGCAAAAAATTCCTGCTGGGTTAACGGACAATATCCGTTAAACTGTCGTATATGCGGAGTGCTATCAATGAAATTACGCTCATTTTGTTATTTTTTGCGTTATTTCAGGGCAGCCGTATAGTAGCTGCCCTTTATCTATGTTTAGGAGATTTTTATGAAAAAACAAACCATTTTTGAAGGAATTGCAACCGCACTTATCACCCCCATGCACCGTGACGGCAGTATAGATTACGAAAATTTTGGAAAACTAGTTGACTGGCAAATCGAATCGGGTATCTCTGCTCTCGTAGTTTGTGGTACGACGGGCGAAGCTTCCACCCTTACCGACGACGAGCACCGCGATGCTATTAAGTTCGTAGTAGAGCGTTCAAACGGTAGAGTTCCCGTAATTGCAGGCACAGGCTCTAACGACCTTGCTTATGCAATCGATTTAACTAAGCACGCTTGCGAGGTAGGCGCTGACGCCGTACTCGTAGTTACACCTTACTACAATAAAGCTACTCAAAAAGGCTTAATTCAAATGTATACCGCTATTGCGGACGCTAGCGATAAGCCCGTTATTTTATATAACGTTCCCTCAAGAACCGGCGTTAATATCGAGCCTTCAACCTACGCCGTGCTTGCAGACCACCCCAACATCGTTGCTATTAAAGAGGCTAACGGCAATATTTCAAAAATTCTTGAAACTTTTGCTCTCGTTGGCGATAAGCTTGATATCTACTCGGGTAACGACGATCAAATCGTTCCCATAATGTCGCTTGGTGGTAAAGGTTGTATTTCCGTTCTATCTAACGTTTTACCTAAAGAAACCTCGCTTATGGCTAAAAAATATCTTGAAGGCGACGCTAAAGGTAGCGCAGAACTTCAAATTAAGTATCACGACCTTATAAGCGCACTCTTTTCAGAGGTTAACCCTATCCCTGTTAAAGCTGCTATGGCTGCAATGGGCTATTGCGAAAACGTTTTAAGAATGCCCCTTACCCCAATGGACGAACAAAAAGAACAAAAAATGCTTGAAATTATGCGCAAGGAAGGTATCATTTAATGAAGGTTATAATAAGTGGTGCAAACGGCTTTATGGGGCGCGAAGTTAACGCGCTTTGTGAAAAGGGATATAAAAACTCTACTTGCGTTGCAAAAATTGACGTCGTTGGCGAAGGTGTATATAATTCACTTGCATCTTGTACTGTAGACGGGGACGTTTTAGTTGATTTTTCTTTTCATACCGCAACTAAATCGTTGCTTGAGGACGCTATTGTAAAAAATTTACCTTGCGTAATCGCAACTACAGGTCACACCGAGGAAGAAAAGTCGTTTATATACGAAGCGTCTAAGAAAATACCCGTGTTTTTCACGGCAAACTACTCGTTAGGCGTTGCTGTAACGGCAAAATTAGTAAAAGAAGCAACAGCACTTATTGACGGCGATATTGAAATTATTGAAACGCACCACAACAGAAAGGTTGACGCGCCAAGTGGAACGGCACTTATGCTTGCTAACGAGATAAAGAGCGTAAAGCCCGAACTTGAAATCAAGTGCGGTCGTTCAGGTCTTTCAAAAAGAGAGCAAAACGAGATAGGTATTCAATCTATCCGTATGGGTAACGTAGTTGGCATACACGAAGTTATGATAAACACCGGCAACGAAACGCTTACTATTCGCCACGAGGCGCACGCACGTTCGCTTTTTGCTAACGGCGCGTTGACTGCCGCTGAATTTTTAATCGGTAAACCCGCAGGGCTTTACGATATGAAATCTTTAATGAAATAATATTTGGAGAAATTATGTTACACGATAACGTAACCGTTAACGAGAGTGGGCATCTTGCATTTGCAGGGCTTGACGTAGTTGAACTTAGTAAAAACTACGGCACACCTCTAATGCTACTTGACGTTAACAAGGTAAGACAAAAAATGCGCACCTATAAAGACGCAATGAATAGGTGTTTTAACGACACGTCTTTTCCCTGCTACGCTTCAAAAGCACTCTCTATTACTGAAATTTATCGCATAGCAAAATCTGAAGGTATAGGTATTGACGTCGTTTCATCTGGCGAGATTTTTACTGCAAAAAACGCAGGTTTTCCGCTTGAAAAGTCATTTTTTCACGGCAATAACAAAACTGATTTCGATATTGCTTATGCAATAGAAAACGGCGTTGGCTATTTTGTGGTTGACAACGCTGAAGAACTACTCGAAATTAATCGCCAAGCAGAAAATAAAGGTATTCGTCAAAAAATACTAATTCGTATAACCCCGGGCATTGACCCCCACACTCACGCTAAAATAACAACGGGGCAAGTTGACAGTAAATTTGGAACGCCAATCGAAACGGGGCAAGCGTTTGAAATTACAGAAAAAGCGTTAAATCTTGATGCGATTGAGCTTTGCGGTTTTCATTGCCACGTTGGCTCACAATGCTTTGATAGTTCGGCGTTTATTTTAGCTAGTAAAATTATGCTTACTTTTATTCGTGACGTAAAAAACCTCTTTGGATACACTGCTAAAATCTTAAATTTAGGCGGTGGCTACGGCGTTAAATACGTAGATAGTGACCCCGAAATTGACATTGCTAAAAACATTGAAGAAGTTGCAAAAAGTTTCAAGGAAAGTTGTGCAAAATTTGGTTTAGACGAACCTTCGGTTATACTTGAGCCAGGTAGAAGTATCGTTGCCGATAGCGGTATGACTTTATACACTGCAGGAAGCTTTAAAACTATTGACGGTTATAAAAGCTACGTATCTATCGACGGTGGCATGACGGACAATCCTCGTTACACCCTATACGGCTCTGACTACACGGTTATAAACGCAAGTAAAGCAATCTGCGAGCCAGACGTTACCGTAACCATTGCAGGCAGATGTTGTGAAAGTGGTGATTTAATTCAAGAAAACGTTGAAATTAAAAGACCTGAGCGCGGTGATATTATAGCCGTACTCGTAACGGGTGCGTATAACTACGCAATGGCGTCTAATTACAACCGTATTCCACGCCCACCTATCGTCGCAATTGAAAACGGCTCGCACAAAACAATCGTTAAGCGAGAATGTTTTGAAGACCTTATTAAAAACGAAATATAAAAAAGCGAGAGCAATTTACTGCTCTTATCTTAGAGATTTTTAATTTATAACAAAAGTGTAGCACACCATACTTCGCAATTTGCGAAATATGGTGGGCTTTTCTTATCCACAAAATATTAAAATATAATAGTTATATTTTTAGCCTTGTGGCTAAAAGTTATATGCAAGACAAGTCTTGCGTTACATTTTGGCTATCGCCATAGTTATATTAAATAAATCCATAACTTGCCGAAAGGCAAATATAACTGCCGTAGGCAATAACACTTGTCGTTAGATAAATATCACAAATCCTAATGATTTATTTAGTTGTCGCTATTTTCTATGGGAAGAGCGACTTAGCTCTCGCTTTTAATTTTTAATTATAACATTTGTTTTCTAAGCTCTTCAGGCGATAATTTTGATAGGTATGCAGGAGGTACGTCAAGCACCGTTTTACAGCCGTAAGCTTTTTCTTTATTAAGTTTGTAAACTGCCCTTGCATAGCAAACTAGGACAGAAGCTGTAAATTCAGGGTTGCTATCAAGCTTTAAACTGTATTCAATAACGTGATTATTTTTACCGTTTACGCCAGTTTTACCACTACAAATAACGAACCCACCGTGCGGAATACCTGCGTGATTAGCGTTCAACTCTTCTTGCGATATAAAGTGAACGGTAGTATCGTAATCGGCAAAGTAATTAGGCATAGTTTTAATCTCGTTTTCAATTTTAGCTAGACAAGCGCCCTCCTCAGCCACCACAAAACACTCTCTTAAATGTTTTTGACGGGTAGAAAGGTCGGGATTTACGCCACTTCTAACAAGTTCAAGCGAACTTTCAACGGGAATTGTATATTGCTTAGCGTCTTTAACGCCCGAAATTCGCCTTATAGCATCCGAATGACCTTGACTTACACCCTTGCCCCAAAAAGTGTAAAACTTGCTGTATGCAAGCACTGAGGAGGCGTAAACGCGGTTAAGCGAGAAAAGGCCCGGGTCCCACCCAGCTGATATAAGCGAGGTTTTATTATTTTCTTTACAAACCTTGTCTACGTTATCAAAATGCTCGGGAATTTTTGCGTGGGTGTCAAAACTGTCAACCACGTTAAAATATTTTGAAAGCATAGGCGACTGCTCGGGCAAATCGGTAGCAGAACCACCACAAATAATTAAAACGTCAATTTCATCTTTAAAATCAAAAACGTTTTCGGCCTTATAAACGGGCGTATCAAAAAGAGTTTTAACACTTGACGGATCTCTTCTTGAAAAAACGCCAACGAGCGAAAAATCGTCGTTTTGCATAACGGCGCACTCAACGCCCTTACCTAAATTACCATAACCGTAAATACCAACTTTAATCATAGTAAGCTCCTTTTTTATATTTTAACACATAAAGACCGCTTAACGCAACAATACAAAGGCAAAATTTAAGTAAATTTTACAATATAAGTTTTGATAAATATTGCAAATAAAAAAAGTCTTGAAAAATCAAGACTTTTTATATTATAAATTATTCGATATCGCTTTCTTTAGTTTCGGAAACAACGTCGCCTTGCTCTTCAGCTTGAGCCTCAACTTGAGCAACAGGAACTTTTGAAAGAGGATATGCAAACACAGGAGTTTCTTCCTCTACGAGAGCTGCTACTAATACTGCAACCATAGCAAGAAGTTGAGGTAATACCATAACTACAACGTCTAAAATTAACGATACGATATTAGCAGTATCAAACGAACCTGCAATAAGGTCGCCTATACATAAAGAAAGAGCACACATTATGGTAGTAATGATAAAGTACGAAACGTAACCAAATCTAAGCTTGCCGTATGCAGAACTCTTATAGTTGTTGAACGGTAAGAGTCTTAAAGTCTTTCTCATAAGGCTGGTGATGATGAAGAATTGGAATATAGATACGCAAATTCCAGTAATCGTAGAAACCATCGCGTCACTCATAACGCCGTCAACGAGTTCAACGTTAAAGTAAGACTGAATTTTTGTAAATTCGCTAAGGAAAGCAACGTCAACAAACGAGAATAAAATAATAAGCGCTGCGATATAAATACCGTCTTTCAAAACATCAAACACACAGTCAAGGATAGGACGTTTAGATGCAATAAACCATCTATATAATCTAACGAGAATATACATTACTGCGAACGCTATACCAGCAAGTAAGGTAAAAGAGTTAAATTCTTCGGGTATAATACCGTCGTCAGCCGAGTACAAAAGCATACCGAATATTTGGATAGCAACTGCACCAAGAGCGTTTTTAGTGTACTTAGAAAGTTTTTTAGCAACTACTTTAGCGTCTTTCTTGCCGATAAAGCCAAAGATGCCAAAGAACATTACGATTAACTTAATCAAAACGATAATTGAAATTAAAGCTTCAACGAAGATAAACATAACGCCAAATATCAACTTCATTTCAACGCTTTCTGAATTAAATACCGTTTCAAGATAACCTTCTGAAGCAACGAGTTCCATCGATACACCGAAGATATTGTTAGCGTCAAGAGTTTCAAGTTTACCATCAGAGAAGGTCAAAATATTATTACCGTAAACGGCAAGCGCAAACATTAAAATTGCGAGGAGAAAACTTATAAGGCCAAAACCTTTAACTATAACTTTTTCTTTCTTAGCCATAATTATTCGTTACCTCCTTGTTGTTGCATCATTTGAGTATAAGCATCTCTAATAGTCTTTTTTATAGGTTCAACGAAAGCCTCGTTAACAGTGATAATCTTAGCGTTTTTAGAAAGATTTACAACCGTATTATCAATATACATAATGGTAGTGTTAGTGTTGTAATCACTTCTAGAAAGTTTAGTAGAAAGTTCAACCTTTTGATTGATAGAAACCATATCAGAGCCAACGTTGAAATCAAAGTTGGTGTTAGTAGTGCCATAATCGCCTGATAAGTAAGTAATGCCATTAGTTTCATTTTTAAGGACTTCATTTATGTATGATGCAGGAACGGTATGGTCGGTATAACCTTCCTCAATTTGCTCACCAGTTTCAGGATCGTAAACGGGTTGAACGTATTTAGGTCCGTTAAGTCTATAACTGTTACCTTTCTTGGTGAAATAATCAGCGTCGCTTGCGTTAGTTGCTATGTAATTAGAAAGCTTGCCAAGATAATCCTTGTTATCAGCGTGAGTTTTTTGAATATCATCCATATAAATTTTGCTAATTTCTGCTGGAACACCTTCAAGCTGTGCATTTATGAAAGCATCTATTTGTTGTTCAGGTGGCAAACTTTCAATACCTTCAAAATCAGGTTCAGTAGGCTCACCCTCGCCCTCCCCTTGTTCAGGGATAGAAAGCTCAATCCAAACGCCCAAAATATCACTTTGTGCGTCAAAAATTGAATTTTTAATCATTGCTTCCATCGGATTTAAAGACTCTTCAACAATTTGCCATCTTTGAATATCAATTGTCCATTCTTTAGTGTCGTTTTCCCAAGCCATTTTACCATCTTCATACCTGGTTGAACGTTGAGTAGCCGTTTCATACTTATTGATTTTGAGCATCGACTTATCTTGAGCGTGATAAATCTCAACGTCATAATCAGTTTTTTCTCTATAAGCTACTGCAAAATCATCGTGATAGAACGAATATGTATAAGTGCTAGTCGTATCTTGAGGTTCTTCGTATACGTAATATTCAATAGCATTCCACATAGTGCCGATTGAGTGATAGTAAACTGCGTTCTTAGCAAAACTCATTTCTAACCTGTGGTTATTAAGCTGTTGATTACGACTTTTATAAAGAGTTTCACCATCAGAGTCAGTAAAAGGAAGTTGAGCTATTCTTCTTCTATAACCACTGTAGTTTGACACGTAGCCAGTTTCAACTACCGTTATACCCGAAAAAGCCTCTTTACCCTCAACTGCAGAAATGTCTGCATTTTCCGAGTATTCTTCAAACGAAGGAATTTTTGACAAAACGTCAGAAAGTTCGCTTACGTTTTTGATTGTTCTTGAAACGCCCGTACCTTCGCCGAATTCAACAGCTTCATTATTCGTAAGGTTATACGAAACAAGAGCGCCGATTGAAAGCACCAAAGATATTGCAAGGGCAACAATCTTTTTTACCATAATATCCTCCAAAAAATTATTATCTAAGATTATAAAAATGCCAAAACCGCTACGAATTTTGCGTAACGGTTATAAAAATAAGGGTTACTCAGATGTTATCAGTATATCACAAGCTATTCACAAATGCAACAAAAAATAACGACTATTTATAAAATAAATAACGCAAAATTTTATATTACACAAATTACGCGTTATTATTTATAATTCTTAAAAACCTAGCTACGATATCCTCGTCGTAATCACATTTATCATAGCCTTTATCCGACGATTTTTTTGAAACGCCTAATTCAATTAATTTGGCATCGAACTCTTCAAGCTCTAAATAGCTATTGTCGTTATACTTACTAATTTTGTCGTTTGGCGTTGGAACGCTAAATACGACTTCTTTACCGTCAAGCGTAATTTTATAATAAAAACTACCCTCTTCCTCGTAGTCGGCACAGGCAAAGGTCTTGTTACCAAAGCCCGTTTCGATACTTTCAACGTCTATATACTCGTAAACTTTACCAGCGGGATTAAAGGGCGTTTTAACTATAATTTCACTACCAGTTACTACGGTTATATTTGTAAAACAAATATACATACAAATTGCGTAAATCACAAAAACTGGAATTTTAAATAAACCAAGCCTATTCCAGATATAAATCATCTCTTCGTTCTTTTCCATTTGGCGACGGCTTGATATCTTAAGCTTTTCCATTATTTTAACACTTAAAAATATAGACGGAATAAGTGCTAAAAATATTAAAAATTCGCCAGAAGGCTGACTATGCTCGTAAAACAAATAGTCGTTTTCTACCATTATAACGTCCGTTAGCATCATAATTACCGCTATTGATAATATAAAGGACAGTAAAACGATAACAATCGTTAAAATTACCGAGCCTATTTTCTTTAAAATTTCCATATAAAACCTTTCTTTTAAAATTGACAGATATATACGTCTTTTTAGTGAATAACGTTTAATTTAGCAGGTCGCACCTATAAAGTCTTTGATTATAAGCTTATTTTCGTCTTGCTTATCAAAAAGTTTTTCGGGATGCCATTGATAAATTCTTAAATATCTATCATCATCAAGATACGCACCCTCGATAACGCCATCGTCAGCCGTTGCCATAAGCTTAAGACCTTTGCCAAGCTCTTTAATAGACTGATGATGAAAGCTATTAGCTTTGATTTTAATTTTACCGCCAACAAGCTTACGTAAAGGCGTATTTTCAACAATATTTACAGTGTGCGAGTATTCCGTTTGCCCCTCCGTTTGCATATGAGAAATATTAGACGGAATTTGCGTGGGGATATCTTGATAAACACTACCTCCAAGCGCAATATTAATCACTTGACAACCTCTGCATATACCTAAAATCGGCTTATTGGTTGATATTAGCTTGTTAAACACCTTAAATTCTAAATCGTCACGATAGTGATGAATAACTAAAGTATCGTTTAGTTTTTCTTCGTTAAAACGGCTTGGCTCAACGTCACTTCCGCCTGAAAATAAAAATCCGTCACACATATCAACGAAGCGGTCAATATCCCTATCGTCGGTCGTATACGGAAGCACGATAGGCGTGCCACCGAGTTCACTTATTGCCCTTGCATAGGTATAATTTACACTTGTTAATTTATTATTATCAATAGTTACTAGTAAACCTATAAGAGGTTTCATATACTCTCTTTCACAAAAATACCGTTCTTTATAGTATATGCCGAACTAAAACCGAGGTTTTTAAGATAATATATAATTTCTGAAAAATCGTAGGTTAAAAGCTTTTTATCGTGCGCGTCAAGAGATAATATTATTTTACCGCCTGCTCTATTGATTTTATAAAGTAAATTTTCATAAGGATATGGATTAGTTCGATACCCCCTTAATATTGCGCCGATATTAATTTCAAAAATACTATCGGTTGGCAGAATATAATCAAGATATTTTTCAGCTAATTTATGGTAATCTTGATTTTTTAAAAATATAGGCCGGGCAACTTCGTCAAACTTAGTAAGCAAGTCAAAATGCCCGATAATATCGGGTTTTCTTGATTTTATATACTCACAAAAATCCGTATAATAATCAGTTGCTATTTTAATCGCGTCATGCAAAAAAGCAGAGCGCATTATCTCATTGTGCGCTGACGAGCCGTCAATAGAATAATAATCGTTACCGATACGCATATAGTGCATAGAACCGATAATATAGTCAAATTTCTTTCTGTCTACAGGGGCAAACGCGTCTTCCTCAATGCCGAGGTAAACCTCGATTTTACCTTTAAATTCTTCTTTTAAGCGGTTGATTTCTAAAATATAACCTTCGGTGTCTTTCATGCAATAACTAAGGTCGTACGGCGTATATCCATGCCCCGATAAACCTATTGCTTTAAGACCGCTTTCATAGGCGTATTCAACCATTTCACGAGGAGTGTTTTTACCATCGCAAAAAGTAGTGTGATTGTGAAAAGTAGCTATCATATTATTTTATTTTCAACCCCAATTTGATAATATTTAAGTATTTCTTGTTCGAAAGCGACACTAACTAAAACCTACCCTATTATAGATTGATTTCAGCCGTACCGTCATCTTTATTAATTATTTTATCGCCCGAGTAATTAAGACTATCTTGAAAAGTAATAAACTACTCTTTCGACTTAAATAACAGCGTAAAATTATTAATAATAGCTTTAGCTCTTTCAGCGCCGTTCTTAAGAAGAAGCTTAAGCATAGCAACTTGACACTTAGCGTATTTAACACACCCGCTCGGGGCCGTTAACGTAAACGTCTGCCCCGTGCGACGTTGCTATTCTACCGCCGGCACATGGATAAACTACCGGCAATATGCAAGATAAGTCGCCCAAATCCGTTGAACGCTACCGATTGCGTTTGGATGGTAGTTTAATTCTTATTCAGAAATAGCAAGCTCGGCAAGAACTAAATCTTCAACTTATTCCACGCGTCAATCCCCGTACCGCCGTAAGCGCAAGGCACAAGCACGACATTAACGTAAAAATCTCCAACAATTTTAAAATATCTTTGAAAGGTTTGTTTTTTAATATAATTAATTACAAATTTTTTGTCGCGTTAAACAAACCAGCGTTTCTACGTGTTTGGTTTGAGGAAACATATCGTAAGGCTTGACTTTATCTATTTTATAAACGCCGTTTAATTCAGACGATTTTTTAAGTTCGTTGCCGTCGTAATAAAGCGTTCCACAAAGTAAGCCTAAATCGCGCGCTAAGGTTTGCGGTGAGCAAGATACGTATATAATTTTGTCAGGCTTTGACAATAGTATTGATTCAATAACCTTTTTGTCGCACCCCTTTCTAGGCGGATCTAATACGACGTACGTTTTCTCCCCGCGCTGTTTAAGTTTTTCAACAAGCTCAGGCAAATAATCCTCGCACGGCGCGCAAACGTTTGCAACGTTTTTTATGCCGTTTTCTTTTATTAATAGATTTGCGCTATCAACTGCTTCTTTAACAATTTCAATGCCGTAAACAAACTTTGCCGACTTTGCAATCATAGCCGTCATAAGCCCTGCGCCACTATAAGCGTCAATCACCGATACGCTATCGTCAAGCTCGAGTGATTTAACAACGTCTTGATAAAGATTTCTTTTTACGTGGTCGTTTACCTGAATAAATGATTGTGGAACAACCTTGTATTTCACGCCAAAATCCTCCGCTTCAAAATACGGTTTTCCGTAAACGTGAGTAAATTTTTCGCCGAGAATTACGTTGTTTTGTTGAGTGTTTTCGTTTATAAAAAGCGAAAAACTTATAAACCTATTAGCAAGCTCGTCAATGAGAATTTGAGTATTTTCAAGCCTAGTGCCGTTTATAACCACCGTTATCGTTAAATTACCACTCGTATCGCGAACTATTACGTGGCGAAGTAGCCCTAATCCCGACTGCTCTTCATAACACGAAACACCGCTTTTAGATACGTAGTTGTTAACGGCGTCAATCACGCCAGAGCACCACTTTTTTTGTATGGGACACTCTGAAATTTCAACTATTCTGTGCGAATTTTGAGCAAAAAAGCCTATTTTATTGCCGTTTGAATTTCTAACGGGGAGCTGAAGCTTATTTCTATACTCGTACTCGTCGTCACACTTAACCGTTTGATTAACGTCGACTTTAAGCCCCGCGATTTTCCTTAAACAATCAGAAACCAGCTCCGTTTTTAACTTGAGTTGGTCTTTATATCTTAGGTGCTGTAACTGACATCCACCGCACTTTTCATAAACCTTGCAACGAGGTCTAACCCGCTCTTCAGCGGGCGTTAAAACCTCTAAAAGTTTACAAAATGCTATGTTCTTAGTAACTTTTAGCACTTTAAATTTAATTTTTTCGCCAACTAAGGCGTAGGGAACGAAACAAACGGAATTGTCTATACGGACGATAGCTTCCATATTAGAACCGATTGCGGACACGTTGCCGATAAGTTCGTCGTTTTTACGCATAATTTTATAACCCCAATCTTTTGACGATAGAGCCCGTCATCTTTTGAAATCTAATCATAATAAAGTCGTATACGATATAAAAAAGCGTTCCTATAACCGCAATAAATGCAGGGAGAATTGAGTTTATTATTTCGTTTTCGACTACAAACATTGAAAAGGCGTAAAACATTAAATAACAAGCCGATAAAAATAAAACGCCTTTAACTATAAACAAATACGATCGCTTTTTTAAATCTTTTAAGTGAAAGTGATTGATTATCGGGTGCAAGCCGAAAAATAAAAGATAAAGTAGCGCTAAGTGAAACCTACTTATAGCAAACAAAAATGCTAGTATTGCCGTTGCGCCGTACGTTAAAAAAGCGCCTTTAACGCTGTTTTTTGATAACGGTAGCATAACTGCTAAAGATGCCATGAACAAGCATGACAAATCAAGCGTTTGAAAATACGCACCTATTATTAAAAATACAACGCCAAGCGCCGTGGATATTGCCGAAACGGCAATAAGTTTTCCGTTTTTCATAATAATTATCTACAACTGCAACAACAATTAAGTAAAGTGTTACAAATTATCATATCGCAACACCATTGCATACAACTATCCCCTCCGAGCTGTTGTTCGGAAGAATCGTCTTGCGGTTTGTAATTAGCGTTGCCTGACTTATTCCAGTTGCTATTTATCTTAGCGCCCTCGTTAACGCGTTCGTTAAGTTTATTAAGGGCGTTTTTATACTTTTGCTCGTCGGGATTCATTGAAATTGCAATTTCGAGCTGTTTTTTACTCTCGTTTATCCAATTTTTTTTATAAAAAATTACCGACTGATAGTAATGCCACTCGGCATCTCTTTCATTAAAATCGTCAAGAAGCGTTTGTGCAGCAGTTAAATTACCGCTTTTAATAGCAGTCTCAACACTTGAAAAGGCTTCGGACTTTTGCCCCTCTAAAGACTGCTCTTGACGGTAGCTTTTAATCTCGTTATAAGCAATCTCAATTTCAGTAAGCATTTTTGCGGCGTTGTTTCCAACCTCGCCTTCTACAAACCTTTCCTCTTGATACTTTTCTTTAAGCTCTTGGTATCTTTGAGCAATAACCTCATCACTATCTGATGGGGATACGCCTAAGATTTTGTAATACTTGTCAATCATTTTTAATTCCTTTTAATAGTATTTTATTCGTAGTTGTCGGAATACCTCTCGTTAAAATGTTAGTAACGAGATCGGTATTATATTTCATTTGTATATTTTTATAATTGTCTGAAATCTGAGCAAAAATACTGCTGAAAACAAAACAAATATCTTGTTTATGGTTATTGATAAGCTGTAAATATGTCTTTTCCTTATACGCATTATATAAAACGTTAAAATTTTTACCTTTCACGTCCTTATCGTAATCGTCAAGCGCGTCGATTAAATACACCCACTTGCCTATCGCGTAGAAAAGCCCCCTAGTAAACTCGGTAGATTTATTTTTAAAAATAAAAGTCGAAATTTCTTCAAGCATTTTAGCAAAAGAGTCACAAACAACGTCAATACTATCTAAATTTTGCTTTTCGTACGATATAAGTTCAGAATACCCTTTTTTAACAATCTCGTCTACGTCAGGGTATAGCTTTTTAGCCTTATTATAACCGCTTTTTAAAAATTTACTTTTAAAACCGCCTTTTTTTTCGTCTAAAATATCGTCTTTAACCTTGTAATATGCAAGAATTACGTTTACTGCTCCTAGCGTTTTAGAAAGCTCGTCAGGCTTAGCAATCGGCCTTTTTTTAATTTGGTGTGCTATGCAACGCTCTTTATTAATACAAACGTCAACACCCAAAATATTATGTGAAATTGCCGACATAAACGCCATATCGTAGCTTAAAGAAAACCTTGCCGTCTGCCCGCATACACAACCGATACTTTTACATATACCGCAATAAAGCGCTTTATACAAAGTATCGTCTTTAAGATATAAATAAGGATTGTCAGGCTTCAAATATCCAAACATAATTATCTATCAGGACTATAAAGTCCTACCTTTCTATAAACTTTTGAAAGCGTTCTTCTAGCAATTTTGCTTGCGCTTTCAGCACCCTTTATCATAATTTGGTCGAGATAGCCTTTATCTTTAAGCAAAGCTAATCGCCTTTCGCTTATAGGCTTTAACCCCTCGGCAACAGCCTCGCCAACCTTAATTTTAAAATCGCCGTAGCCATAACCATCAAACGTTTTAACTGCACTTTCAATGCTTTCACCCGAAAACACCGAATAAATAGTTAAAAGGTTGGATATGCCCGGTTTATTCTCAAAGTCGAATACAATTTTATTATCACTGTCAGTAACTGCGCGCTTGAACTTTCTAATAACCGTATCTTGATCGTCATACATCGAGATGTATGCGTTGACGTTTTCGTCACTCTTACTCATTTTTTTAGTGGGATCGGCAAGCGACATTATCTTTGCACCGTGTTTTGGGAAAATGGGTTCGGGAACGGTAAACGTATCGCTGTATCTACCGTTAAAACGAATAGCTAAATCGCGAGTAAGCTCTATGTGCTGTTTTTGATCAGCACCTACGGGAACTACCGCGGTGTTATATAAAAGTATATCCGACGCCATTAAAACGGGATAGTCCATAAGCCCCATATTAACGTTATCGGCGTGCGAGCGCGATTTATCCTTAAACTGCGTCATACGGTTGAGTTCGCCAGGATACGTCATAGTGTTGAGTATCCAAGTAAGCTCGGCGTGCTCGTGAACGTGCGACTGAACGAACATTATACATTTTTCAGGATCTACACCGCAAGCTATATATAACGCTAAAAGCTCCTGCGTTGCCTTCCTAAGGTCTGCAGGGTTTTGTTTTACCGTTAAACAATGAAGGTCTGCTATCGAGTAAATACAATTATACTCATCTTGTAATTTTACGAAGTTATTAATCGCGCCAACGTAGTTACCGATGGTTGGAATACCGCTTGGTTGAACGGCGCTGAAGAGTGTTTTTTTATTATCCATTTTCAAAAAACCTTATATTTATACTTATTGATAAGTATACCATATCAATTTATAAAAATCAAACCTTATTACAGCCTTTTATAATTTCTAACGCAGATTTAGTTGAAAGTTGTGTGTTAATTTTGAAAAAAGGCTGAAGTTCTTTATTAATAATTCCACTTGGAATATCAATGGCAGTTAAAGTATTTAATTTAGAAATGGCTTTATCAACTGAAATTTCGTTGAGCGAAAAGGCGTATTTTAAAACCTGCCTCGAATACAAATACGGCGACGCTAAAGATAGAAGTAGAGTTACTTTATCGTCCTCGTAATCACCGTAATATAAATCGTAAGAAACAAGCCCATAAGCAGATAAAGGGTCAATTAAATAATCTATATCCTCGTATAAACCGCTAACCAAAGTGCTAATTTCGCCCTCCATAGGCGACTGTATATATAAGTTTTTATAAAACCCGTCGATAGGCTTTTCAGTTCCTATAAGCAACACGTCAATCGGAAGTTTTAAAAGCTTACAAAAATAAACGGATAAAATTATCCTACCGTCCTCCCCGTTAAAGGCAAGGTTTATTTTTTCGCCGTGCGAGATAACACCGCCCGACACCAAGTCAACGTACGCAGATACTATAACGCAAGCAAATGATATAATTTCGATACTATAATCGCCGTTTACGATATAATCTGTATAATTTGCATTTTTGCCGTCATTAAGCTCTAAAACCGATAAGCCTTGGTCAATACTAGCAACGCTTGCAGGAAAATCGGCGTTTTCTAAATTTAAAAATGCGTTTTCAGGCAATTCTTTACCCGTAATGTAGCGGTAAACCGTAGAAATGCGCTCCTCGTAAGAAAGGTTTTCAATCGACGATAAAAACGCAGGCGTTATACATTGAAAATCGGCAGGTAGACCATACCCGCCGACTCCGATTTCGTTTTCTTTCGTTAAATCCATATTATTTAACAAGCTCAGCAACGTAAGCGGGAAGTTCTTCATAAGAAGCGCTAACCGAAATTACGAATTTAAGATCAGGATATTCTTCTTGAAGTTGCTTAATTGAGCCAAAAAGCGTTTCACCGCCCTCCATTTCGTTACCTATTATTCTCTTAAGACCGTCAATAAACACGTATTCTATATCGCTGTTACCTGCTAAAAGACCGTTTATAAAGCCGTTAAAAGCAACTGCGCCACTTATGTCGTGATCTTCGGTATAAACGCACCTAACGTTAAAGTTAACGTTTACAGTGTTAAAACGCTTATCGGTTATAAATACGACGTTACCTTTCGCGGTAGAGCCGGCGTTATTCACTTCGTCAAGCATAATTTTCGTTTTGCCAAAGCCTTTGGGTCCGTATACAATTTTGATCATAAATTAAATCCTCCGATTTATTTGTAATTTTATTATATCCTATATATGTGAAATTTTCAAGAGCAAACCGAGAAATTTATTAAATTTTTTTAAAAAAATTCCACCGCCTACTATTAAGCGGTGGATAAATATTATTTTAATTTTGAAACGAACTCGTCAATTCTGTTAAAGCCTTCTTCGATATCGTCTAATGATACGGCGTATGATAGCCTTACGAAATTGTCAGCGTGAAACGGTAGCCCAGGTATCAAAGCAACACCGTTTTCAGTTAATAGCGAAGCAAAGTCCATACTGCCTTTTATAACTTTTCCGTTATACGATTTACCGATATAGTTTGTTATATCCACAAACATATAGAACGCGCCCATAGGCTTTATGTATTTTACGCCAAGCTTTTCAACTCTACTAATCATGTATCTACGTCTTAAATCGTACGCTTTGCGCATATTTTCAACTTCGCCATTTTCAGCCGTTATCGCGGTAACCGACGCGTGCTGAGAAATTGAGCAAGCGTTGCTCGTAGTTTGACTTTGAACGCGGTTTATTGCGTCAGCTACAGCTTTGGGCGCACCTAAATAACCTATTCTCCACCCCGTCATAGCGTACGATTTACTAACGCCGTTTATAACTATGGTATTATTCCTCATATAGTCGGATACGCTTGCAATGGATACGTGTTTATTATCGTCGTATATAAGTTTTTCATAAATTTCGTCTGATATCGTTACTATGCCGTGTTTTTCAAGAACCTTTGAAAGCTCTTTTAATTCGCTTTCCGAATAAAGCGCACCCGTCGGGTTTGAAGGAGAATTAATTAAAAAAGCAACGGTTTTGTCGGTAATAGCGTTTTCAAGCTCAGAGGGTGTAATTTTGTAGCCGTTTTCAGGTTTTGTATTAACAATGCTAGGAACACCACCACACATTTTAACCTGTTCTTCATAGGTAAACCAAAAAGGTGCGGGAATAATAACCTCGTCGCCCTCGTCAACAATGGCGTAAATTGCGTGATAAAGGGAAGCCTTTGCTCCTCCGGATACAATAATTTGCGAAGGTTCGAACAAAAGACCGTTATCTTTTTTAAACTTTTCGCATATAGCCTTTTTAAGCTCTAAAATTCCAGCTACGGGAGTATATTTAGTTGCGCCGTTATCAATCGCCTTTTTAGCACTTTCAATTATATAATCAGGCGTGTTAAAATCGGGCTCGCCTGCCGTGAAACCTATAATAGATTTACCCTCTGCCCTTAACTGCTTTACTTTTGCAGTAATTTCAAGCGTCATTGATGCGGGAACTGCTTGAGCTTTTTGAGAAATTTTCATAAATAACACCTCTAAACCTTTGTTTTATTAATAGTTTTTATCATTATACACAATATTACCTTATAAGTCAAACAAAATAACAGTTATAATTTTAAAATTATATGCAACAAATATTTGGTTTAGTTTTATTTTTTAAATTTATCCAAACAAAAAAACGGCTATTTAGCCGTTTTCGTTTGCAAGTTTTGCCTCTCTATCAGCAATTTGTAACGCTTCAATCATCTCATCAATACTACCTGATAAAAAGTTTTCGAGGCTGAATAGCGTAAAACCTATTCTATGGTCGGTAATTCTGCCTTGAGGGAAGTTATAAGTTCTTATTCTTTCAGACCTGTCGCCCGTGCCTATCTGACTTTTGCGGTTTTCGTCGTACTCTTTACGATATTGACTGTTATAGTAGTCGTAAAGTCTTGATTTCATAACTTTAAGAGCTTTTTCGCGGTTTTTAATTTGCGAGCGCTCGTCTTGACAAGTTACCACGATACCCGTGGGCAAATGCGTCATGCGGATACAGCTTTCAGTTTTATTAACGTGCTGACCGCCTGCGCCAGACGAACGATAAGTGTCAATTTTAAGGTCTTTTTCGTCAATTTTAACCTCAACGTCTTCAACTTCGGGTAAAACTGCAACCGTTGCAGTTGACGTTTGAATTCTTCCCTGAGATTCCGTTTCGGGAACGCGTTGAACTCTGTGAACTCCGCTTTCAAACTTAAGTTTTCCGTACACGCCGTTACCAGACACCGAAAAGGTAACTTCTTTAACCCCACCAAGCTCGGTAAAATTGCCGTCAATTTCTTCCGTTTTATAACGGTGTTTGTCAGCAAAGCCAACGTACATTCTATAAAGCTCGTAAGCAAAAAGCGCAGCCTCTTCTCCACCAGCACCCGCCCTAATTTCTACGATAACGCTCTTGTCGTCGTTCTCGTCCTTAGGAATAAGCAAAAGCTTAAGCTCTCCGTCAACTCTATTCTGCTCTTTTATAAGGGTTTTTATCTCTTGAGATAAAAGCTCGCGCATTTCAGCGTCGTTCTCATTAGATAACGAAGCTTCGGCATCAGCCCTTTCCGTTTCAATTTTTATAAGCTCTTTAATTTTGTCTACCGTTTCGGCAATATCGGATAGCTCTTTCGTATACTTTTTATACGAGTTTTGGTCGGATATAACCTGTGGGTCCATAATAAGCTCGTTAAGTTTATCGTATCTATCTAATACCGATTGCAATTTATTCGTCATATCTTTTTAATTTTTAATATTCGGTCAACGCCGTTTATATCCTTAATAATTTCAATTTTACTAAAGCCGTTACGGCTTTCAAATAAACTCTTAATATAGTCTGCCTGATTTATACCGCACTCCAAGAAAACGTATCCGCCTTCGTTTAAAAAATCTACGGCGTTGTCGGCAATAATGCGATAATAATCATACCCGTCAACCCCGCCGTCAAGCGCGATATGCGGTTCTTGCTGAACGCCCTTTTCAAGCGTTTTTATATCCTCGGTTTTAATATACGGCGGATTAGAAATAATCACGTCGAATTTGCCGTATAATTTCTCGAACATATTAGATTTTATAACCTTAACGTCCGCCGATAATCGCTTGGCGTTTTCGGTTGCTACAAGCAAAGCTTTATCGCTAATATCAGATAAAGTTACGTCTGCATTTGCCTTTAATTTTACGGTAATTCCTATCGCGCCCGAGCCGGTGCACAAATCTAAAACTGAAGAATTATTAGATATTTCTTTCAAAGCGTGCATAACCAGCTCTTCGGTTTCGGGGCGAGGTATTAAAACGCTTTCGTTTACCGAATAAATGTAACCGTAAAACTCAGCGTCCCCAAACGCGTATGCAAGAGGTAGCTGTAAACGCTTTTTAGCATAGCTAAGCGCAATATTGCTTTGCTCTTTTGTAACTAATATTTTTGAAGAAATTTCACTTCTTTTAACATTTAAAGCGCGCGCGACTATCCACTCACCGTCGCACTCGTCGATATTCTCACCTTTTTTTAGAAGTGAATTAACCTTGTCAAGTAAAGTTTTTGCCGTTCCAAACACGTTAAAAGAAACCTCTTCAACGCTTTCGTCCGCATCCATTTCAAGCACTTTTTTAAATGAGGTGATTGCAACTTCAATCATACCGTCGTCCGGCTCGCGCGTGGTAATTTTTTGAAGCAATAATCCCGGTGCTTTAAATATTATAAAAAGCTTGCTTTTGGTCTTTGCAAGAAGCTTTAAAATCTCGTACGAAATACCAGAAATTATAGGTAACGTTAAAATTTTTAATAAAAATCTAAGCGCTTTACCACTAATACCGCTAAAATTTACGCCAAGCTCGATAACTAAAGAATTGACGAGCGCAAACACTAGTATGCTAATTAGCATAACTAAAAACATAAAAGTAGTTCCGCACCTATCGTGAAGCCTCGTGCATTTTTTAACGTTTTCAACCGTTAAATCAAGCCCACTTTCATAGCACGAAATTGTTTTATGTTCTGCCCCGTGATACATAAACGTTCGCCTAACGTCTTTAAGTAGCGATGTGAGTAGGACGTACGCTATAAATATTAATATTCTAATTAAGCCCTCAATTAAGCAGTAAATTAAGCTTGACGAATTTAAATCAAAAAACAAGTCGGCTATCGCTTGAGGCAGATAAAAGAACAAAAACAGCGAAAGAGCCAAGCCTAAAACTACGCCAAGAGTAGTTGCGATATCAACGGCGCTTATTTTAAGTTTATTTGACAGCCATTTATCAAACTCTGACGACTCGTCCTCCCCAAACACGGACGCCGAGCGCATTAACGCTTTAGTTCCGCCTACCAAGGAGTTGAAAAAGGCAACTGCGCCCCTTAAAACTGGGATTTTAGACGCTTTCGATTGAGGTTTTAACCTTTTTGTTTCTAGTAAAATTTCACCACTTTCCGCCCTAACGGCAATAGCTTCTGACGTTTTACCGCGCATCATAACCCCTTCAATAACCGCCTGACCGCCTATTGAGGTTTTACATTTATTATTACTCATATCAAAATATTAAAACAGCTCTAAGAAATATCTTAGAGCCGATTTTATACCTAAAGGTATAATTTTAGTAAATAAATCAGATACCGTATCTTTTCTTGAATTTATCTACGCGTCCGCCGGTATCAACAAGCTTTTGCTTGCCTGTGAAGAACGGGTGGCATTTAGAACAGATATCAACCTTAATAACGTCAACGTTTTTGGTAGAGCCGGTAATAAACGACGCACCGCAAGCACATTGAACGGTAACGGTTTTATACGTAGGATGAATATTATCTTTCATATTATCACCTCATTAAAATTTATTACTTTGTTATTATATATTAAAATTTTCGGCAAGTCAACTCATTTTAACCTATTTAGCAATGGTTTTTTTCAAAAGATTAAAAAAACACACAAAAACTTTATTTAAGCGTATTTGCTTGCAAAATTATCAAAGTGTGGTATAATGGCTTTGAGGTTTATTATGAATAATTGGCAAATTTTAGAGCCGAACAAGCTCGGCGGAATTACCACAACTGAAAATCTCGAAAGGGTTGACGACGTTAAGGTTAAGACGATTAACTGCTTTATTTCTCTTGCCGATTTGGATAAATATCGTGGCGAAGTTAAAATTAGCTACCCCTCTACCCCTTGCACCATAGCCGTAGGTCAGGTTATTGAAACGCTTAAAGAAAGCAATTATTTAAGCAAGGGCTCAAAGGTGTTTTTATCGCCAGAGTTTGCTAAAAATACGCAAACTGGATATTTGCGCGATTTCGTCGTTTTGCCTGAAAGTAAGGTTTTTGCTCTTCCTAAAAACGTTTCTGAAAGCGAGGCGTTGTATCTAAACCACATTTCTTTGGCTCTTTCGGTTATTGACGAGCTTAAGATTGAAAAGGGCAACCACGTTGCAATATTCGGCGGTTCGATACTAGGTAACATTTTAGCTCAGCTTATAATGTATTATCAATCCGTTCCCATTATTATCGACTCGGTTGATGAAAATTTAGATATCGCCCACAAAACTAACGTTTATTATCTTCTTAAAAACGATAAGAATTTAGAAAGCGATATTTTATCAATTACGGGTGGCAGAAAATGCAGTAAAGCAATCTTTATTACCGATTGCGACCTTAGTTTTGATTTGATTGACAAGGTTACGCGCCCCTCAGCAACCGTTGCGGTTACGGGAATATCTACCACCAAGAAAAAGTTTAGTTTATCCTACGCCCTCGATAAAGAGCTTGACGTTAAGTTTATAAAGAGTGGCATTGAAAATATCAACGCAGGTATAAACTTAATTGCGCAAAAGGCAATTAACCTTTCTTACTTTGAACTTCCCTCTTATAAGTTCGAATACGCGCCAAAGCACTTTGAAAACGCCGTAAATAGGCTTGAAGAAGGAGCTAACGCTGAATTTATTATAGATATGCTATAAAAAAATGCGGATTATTTATCCGCATTTTTAATTTTATCGTATAAATCGCCTGCGCCCAGTATTAAAACGCATTTTTTTCTACTTTTTTTAATTTTTGAAATTAACGCCTCTAAATCGTCAATATAAACGCTACCTTTAACCCCCTCGCTAAGTCGTTTAGCACTACCTAAATTATCAAACTCTTCACGCGCTGGGTATTCCTTGTAAATTATAGGTTTATACCCTGAAAACGCGTTTGTAAACTGAGAATATAAAAGCTTCGTTCTCGAATAGGTATGCGGTTGAAATACCGTTATAAAATCATCGTGAAAAAACTCCTTTGCCGTCTTTAACGATTTTTCTATTTCGGTTGGATGATGGGCATAGTCAAGTATTATTTTCTTATTGTAAAAACGTATTTCTTCAAACCGCCTATTGACGCCACTAAAGGTAGATATTCCCACGTAAATTTTATCAAAGTCAATCTTTAAATAGCCGTTGGCTACTGCAATAACTGCAAGCGCATTATATACGTTATGCTTGCCGTAAACGTTAAGATAAAAGTTTTTAACGAAAACACCTTTATAATATAAGTCAAAAAAGTATTTACCGTTTATACTTTTGAGGTTTTTTGCCGTGTAGTCGGCTAAATCGTTAATTGAATAGGTTATTGCACTTTTATCTTTATAATTTGAAAGCAATTTATCGTCTTTACAAATTACTTTACATTTAGCGCGTGATAGATAGGAATAAAATTCCTCTTTTAGGCTATCTATACTACCGTAACAGTCTAAATGGTCGTTATCAATATTTAAACAAACTGCACAAGAGGTAGTAAGCTTTGTAATATTTTTTAAATATTCGCAAACCTCGGTAACTACAACTTTATTTTTATGCGAATATAATAAAGAGCCTAAATTTACGTCCTCGCCACCCATTAACGCGGTACCTTGAACGCGTGAACTTTTGAGCACGTTTGCAAGCATACAAGTTGCCGTGGTTTTACCATGGCTACCAGATATCCCTATTGATTTTTTATAGGAATTTATTACCACCTGCAAAAGCTCGGCGCGCGAACATATTGCCTTTTTAAGCTCGGTTGCACGCGCTAGTTCAACGTTATTTTTACTTATTGCCGAAGAATAAATTATAACGTCAGCGTTATCAACTAGCGATTTATCGTGCCCTAAGTTAAAAGCTAAACCAAGGCGAACAAGCTCGTCAACTGCGCTATTTTTATTAACGTCACTACCCGATACGGTAAAATTTTTATTTAGCATTAGCTTTGCAAGAACGCTCATGCCCGCACCGCCAACACCTATAAAATGGATGCTTAAAGGTTTTTTTATCTTTGCCATACTGCATAATATGAATTTAAAGATTAAAATTTTACAAAACCCCTAAAAATTGCCGTTTTTTGACATTTTTTTACGAAAAAGTGATAAAATTGAGAATTTTTTTCAAAAAAGGTATTGAAATTATACAAATTTAAGTGTATAATTTATATAAGCTCGGAAGATATTTTGAGTGGAATATATATAAGGTGGTAGTAAAATTGAAAATCTCAGACGTAAGAGTACGCTTAGTACAAAAGGAAGACAGTAAGCTGAAAGCTATAGCTTCTATGACGATTGACGATTGCTTTGTCGTTCACGACATTAAGGTAATCGAAGGTCAAGAAGGCTATTTTATAGCAATGCCCAGCAGAAAAGCAAGTGATGGCGAATATAAAGATATCGTTCATCCCATCAACACCGAAACACGCAAACTTATTATTGACGTGATTTTGGAAGCTTTCAACGCAGAACTTAATAAAGCGGAATAAAATAATAACGGCAACAGCCGTTTTTATTTTTACAAAAAAACTCCCCCACTCGCCGAGTGGGGGTTTAATATTATTTCTTTCCAAACAACCTTTTTACAAAGGGGGGAATTTCTTTTTTAGGTTCTTCTTTTTGAGGTTCTTCTTTAACCTCAATAACGGGGGCAACGGGTTCTTCAACCGTAGGTGCAACTATTTCAGGTTCTTTTTGAGCTACAACTTCTTCAAACGACTGATTATCGGTAACGAAACGCCTTTGATTAAAAGGACGGTCGGGGCTACCAGTAAAGCCGGTTGCTATAATAGTTATAACGACCTCGTCTTTAAGTTCAGGGAGAGTGTTTGCACCAAATATTAAGTTTGCCGAATAATCAACTACACCGTGTATTAAGTTTGCAGCCTCGCTAACCTCGCCGATAGACAAGTTACTGTCGCCCGAGATGTTAAGAATTATACCGCGAGCGCCCTCAATGGTGGTTTCAAGCATAGGCGAAGAAACGGCTTGACGAACAGCCTCAACTATTCTATTTTCGCCCTTGGCTCTACCTATACCCATATGAGCTAAGCCTTGACCTTTGATAATCGTTCTAACGTCGGCAAAGTCAAGATTAATAAGCGCAGGAACGGTAATTAAATCGGATATACCGCAAATTGCCTGCTTTAAGTTATCGTCAGCCCTACGTAATGCCTCTTCCATAGGCGTATTTTTGGGAAGTGAGTCAAGAAGTTTATCGTTAGGTATTACGATAAGCGTATCTACAAATTTTGCAAGGTTGGCAATGCCCTTTTTAGCGTTTTCTTCACGCTTTTTACCCTCGAAGGCAAAAGGCTTTGTAACTACAGCTACGGTAACGCAACCCTTTTCTCTTGCAATTTTTGCAATTACGGGAGCTGCACCCGTACCCGTACCACCACCCATACCTGCGGTAATGAACAACAAATTAACGCCCTCAACGAGCTTTTCAATATCTTCTCTACTTTCTTCAGCTGCTTTTTCGCCGATTTCGGGATACGAGCCTGCACCTAACCCCTCGGTTAACTCTTTGCCGATTTGAACGCGGTTTTTAACCTCGGCTTTCGAGTGCATAAGCGCTTGAACGTCAGTATTAACGGAGACGAATTCGGCGCTGTGAATGCCCGCGTCAATCATCCTATTTACGGCGTTGTTACCGCCACCGCCAACACCTATTACTTTGATTTTGCAAACGTTAAGATTGCTCATTTCTTCAAACATAGTAGCTCCTTTTATTTAGTAAAAAATAATTTATCGTTAACAAGGTCGAGCGCTGTATCAAGTAGCGCAAGACGGTTTGTATAATTAGGTTTGTTATAATGTGGAACTTTAGGCGACACCGTTTTAGGAAACACGCCAAGCCTTGTGGACATATACTCTACCGCACCTTTAACGTCACAAATACCCTCGCCGGTAAAGGCAATATCGATATCGCTTGGAACTTTTAAGGTGCAACCCGAAACGGCTTTATCGCACATTTCAGATATCTTATCTAAAACGCCTTTAGCGATTTTATTACACTCGTTTCTAGAAAAAGAAAACTCGCCAAGCTGGTTACTTTCTACTACGTAACAAGCCCCGTCTTTTTCCTTTAAGCCAAGATTTAGCTTGTTTTTAACAAGCTCGGCAACCTCGAACTCACAACCTAGCCCGTCGGATAAATAAGCAGTTATCATACCGCCACCAAGCGCAAACGCGCTACTGTATAGCAAGCCGTTACCGCAAATAATGGATAAGGAGGTGGTAGAATAACCAACGTTGATAAGTAGTTTACAATTATCCCTCTCACTTTCTGTGAACAAATACATAGCGTCAGCATAGTCTTGCAATACGTACTTAATATCAGTTACGCCTATTCTTGATAATATACCGTCTAAAACCTCGGTAAAGTGATTAATTATAAGTCCGTAAAAAATTCTTGCCGAAAGCGAAGTTGCCACCTTGCCGATAGGCTGATGCGTTTTATAGTTATCTAAAACGAAATAAACCGCCGAACGGTTTGCGAGCTTGTATTCAGCATCTTCTTCCGAAAAGCCGTTTTCAAAAAGATACCTAACGTCGTCTCTATTGATTTTTTTATGTTTACCAAAGGTAATTTTATAGTTTTTAGAAAGGGTTTTTGAAAACTCGCCGGGAACGCCTACGTAAACGGTTGAAATTTTAGAAATCGAGCTACTGCTAATAAGGTCTGTAAACAGTTTTGCAATTTTGCGCTCTAACTCCTTAACGTCGTCAAAATCGCCCTCGAAATAGGAATAGTAATTTACCTTTTGAACGGCACGAAAAGAAAACGCGCCGTTAACACTTCTTTCGCCAACGGTAAGCGTTATGTCTGACGAGCCGATATTTAAAGTAGCAACGCAGTTTTTGTACATATAACTATTCCCTTTAGTATTACTTACTATTTATTTTATAATAAATAAACCGCCTTGTCAAGACTTGACTAAAGCGGTTTTTAATTTTTATTTATTGTTTAATGGAAATATTGCCATTGTCTTCTAAAACGGTTATATACTCGCCTGCGCCCTTGTTTTCAAGCGCTAAATAAAAATCATAAGTGGCGTTTAGTTTTTCAACGGTTTTTTCGTCCGCCTTTAAAATGGTGAACGTAACGCCCTCTTTCATTTCTAAGGTAACGGCTTTATACGATATTCCTTCCTTTTTAACTGTAACGGTTACGCTTTTTAAATCATCTTTTATCTCGTATAATTTATCAGCGCAAAGCGTGAGATAGCTAAAGGTGTTTTCGTCGTAAATTTCAAGCTTTTTACCCACTTTAACGTCGGTGCTAAAATCGGATAAATTAAGCTTTATCTCAACGTTATCTACACTGCTTACGTTATTTTTAAGCGACTGTTTTTCGCTTAACACGTTAAAAGCCTTGTCAAGCGCGTAATACTTTTCGCCCGTGAATATCGAAAAAGCTTCAACCCTTTCGATAACCGTGATAGAAAGCTTATTAGGAAATACCTTTTTAACCTCAACAACGTCAATATACCCCGATAAAGCTGACAAGCTTTCACCGATTTTATCGGTGTTTACGAAAAGTAAATTTTGGTCTTTATACTTTAAAAGCTCTTGCTCGCACTTAGCGGTAACCCCCTCAGACGAACCCTCAACCGCAGTTGCGTTTAGTTCTATATCGGTTACCTTAAACGCCGAAGCAAGACAAAAAACCGCTACCGTAACGAACAATAAACACGTTATAAATACTAGCAGTTTTTTGTACTTCATAATTTTATCCCTTTTTAACGTCCGCCCCTAAAAGCTTAAGCTTTTCTTCAATGCGGTCGTATCCCCTTTTAATAACGTCAAGCCCGTGAACGGTGGTAACTCCGTCCGTACTAAGCCCTGCAAGTATCAACGACGCGCCTCCGCGTAAATCGGGGGCTGTAACTTCTGCGCCGTGCATACCTACCGTGCCCGTAACTATGGCCCTACTACCAAAGCGCTCGATTTGCGCGCCCATCTTCTTAAGCTCGTCAACCACCTGAAAACGAGTTTTAAAAATCCCCTCTTCAATAACGGTAGTTCCTCGCAAAAAACAGGCGTATGCTAATGTTAGCGATTGTAGGTCGGTAGGAAAGGCTGGATACGGTGCGGTTTTAATAAAACCAAGCCCACTTCCAGCTCCACTTGACTTTATATATATTTTATCACTATCAAGCACAATTTTGCAAGTGTTATTATGTGTTTTTTTAATAAGTTCGATATTATGTATAAAATCAGCGCCCTCGATTTCAATTTCTCCACCCGCCGACAGAGCGCATAAAATAAACGTGCCCGTTTCAATTCTATCTGTTATAGGTCTGAAATGGGTTATATTTTTATTGAGTTTCTTAACTCCTACTATTAAAATTTCGGATGTTCCAGCGCCGTAAATTTTTGCACCTAAACGGTTTAAAAAGCTCGCTAAACAAATAATCTCAGGCTCTTTTGCGGCGTTCACTATACGAGTCTCTCCCTCGGCAAAACAGGCTGCCATCATAAGGTTTTCCGTAACCCCAACGCTAATGCAAGGCAGTACTATTTTTCTACCTTTTAACTTATCAGTTCTTAAATAGATATAGTCACCCTCGGATATTTCAACGCCTAGCGCTTTTAGCCCGTCTAGGTGCATATCTATCGGCCTATCTCCAAAATTACACCCACCCGGCTTTACTGTTGAGGCTTTGTGAAAACGCGCAATTAACGGCCCAAGCATAAATACTGATGCCCTTATTTTTTTAGCGTCCTCACAAGGAATTTCAGGCATATGTAGCAAAGAACAATCGACGTATAAAGTATCACCCTCATAGCGGTATTTACCGCCCATGCACTTTATTATATTTAGCATTACGTCGACGTCGGATAATTTAGGCACATTTAAAAAGCCCACTTCAAAGTCGAGTAATATACACGCTGAAATCAGCGGTAGTAAAGCGTTTTTTGCGCTTTTTACTTCAACCTTTCCGTAGAGCTTGTTTTTTCCTTTTACGATTAGTTTATTCATTTTCTTACACCTTTATTTCATAGTATGAACAAAGAGGCGCAAGAGTTAAAAATTATATATTTTCAGTATCTTTAGAGATGTTGTAAAGTATTCCAAACGCAGTCATAAACACGATAAGCGAAGTGTTACCGCAACTTATAAACGGCAACGGCAATCCCGTTGGAGGAATACTGCCCGTAACCACTAATGCGTTTACGAGAGCTTGAACGGTAAATACCGTAGTTATTCCAACAGCTAATATAAAGCCGAAAAAATTTTTGCATTTTACTGCAGTTTTATATCCGCGATACGATAGTAGCATCATTATTAAAAACAATATTGCACTCCCGATAAAACCCATTTCCTCACCTATAACCGATAGTATAAAATCACTTTCGGCAAAGGGTAAAAATCGGTATTTTTGCCTTGAATTAAAAAGCCCCACCCCAAACAATCCGCCACTACCGAGCGCGTAAAGCGACTGAAGAAGTTGATATCCCTCGCCTTTAGGCGATGCCCAAGGATTTATAAACGCCATAAGCCGTTTTAGCCTATACGGCTCGACAATAATCAGCACGGGAAGAGCAATTATAATGGGAATAATAATTAAAAGCAAATAACGCTTTTTTATACCTGCGCTAAACATTAGCACAATCATAAGTGCGCCAACGCAAACGGTAATGCTCATATTAGGCTCAATCATTATAAGCAAGCATATAAGTAAACCAACGCCTAACACCGGCAAAATTCCCTTAAATGATTTTGCTCGAGCAGGGTTTTTATAAAAATAACCTGCAACGAATATAACGTATGAAAACTTAGCAATTTCCGAAGGTTGAATAGTAATGCTTCCTACCCCTATCCATCTTTTAGCACCGTAGTTTTCAACGCCTATCGGCGTGAATACTAAAACTAGTAAAACGATTGACGTAATAAGTAGTGGATATCTTATTTTTAGCAGTTTTTTATAATCAAAAAACGATATGGCTATCATTGAAATTAGCCCTAATATCAGCCCTATAAGTTGCTTTCTAAAATAATATAAGCTATCTCTGTATTGGATATTTGCTTGATAATATGACGCCGAATATATCATCAAAACGCCGAAACAAGACAGTAATAATACGATTGTAGGAATTAGCAAATCCCCACGTTTTTTAGAGGGAGTTAGCAACTTTAACAAACCTTTCCCCCCTCTCTTCAAAATCTTTAAACTCGTCAAAGCTTGCAGTTGCAGGCGATAATAGCACGGCATCGTTTTGACCGCAAAGTTTATAAGCTGTTTTTACAGCCTCGTCAAAGCCTTTTACTATAATTACGCCGTCAAGCCCTGCCTTTACCGCGTACGAAAGCATAGCCCCTGCCGACTGCCCCGTTATTACCGTGTGTGTAACTTTCTTCGAACTTTTAATCTTTTCAAAAAGCTCGGTATAATCAAGCCCCTTTTCACTTCCGCCAAGGATAAGAACGGCTGATTTATTAAGGCTGTCTATCGCCTTTAAAGTGCTGTCTGGGTTGGTGGATTTACTGTCGTTAATAAAGGTTACGCCATCTTTTTCGCACACCTTTTGAAAGCGATGTTTAACGCCTTTAAACGACGTAAGTGATTTAACTATATCATCGTTTTCAACCCCTACCGCCTTTAGCACGCAAACGGTTGCTAGAACGTTCTGAAGATTGTGAGGCTCTTTAATTATCAACTTATCGCAGTCAACGATTTTTTCGCCTTTGAAATATACTGCGTTATCGTTCAGGTATGCCCCATCAACCTCCTCTTTTACTGAAAACCATAAAATTTTAGATTTAGTTAGGCGTGAAAAGTCTTTAACCCTTTCGTCGTCGTAATTTAAAACGGCAAATTCACTCTCTCTAAGTGGTAGTACGAGCTTACTTTTCACTAGGGTGTAATTTTCCATTGAATAATGCCTTTCAAGGTGGTCAGGCGTGATATTTAAAACGACGGATACGTGTGGCGTAAAAGCGTACGTCGTTTCAAGTTGGTAACTTGAGACTTCAACAACTGATATATCGCTTTGATTAATTTCATTAATCATTGAAGTTATTGGCGTTCCAACGTTACCTGAAAGGGTTGATTTTAAATTAGCGTTCTCAAGGGCTTTATGTATAAGCGAACAAACGGTAGTTTTACCGTTAGTGCCAGTAACTGCAACTAAGGGCGTTTTTATCTCAAGCGCACCAAGCTCAAGTTCTCCGATAATTCTCTTATCAGCCTTTTTATAGGTAATGCAAATATCGCTGTCTATAGGAACGCCCGGGCTTATTACTAAAACGTCGATAAACTTTACCGCCGATTTATAATCGGTTACGACTTTAGCGCCTAAAAACTCAAGCGCCTCGATATTTTTTAGCACTTGTTCACTTTTACGCTTGTCGTAAATATATACTTTAGCACCTCGTTCAAGCAAAAATTTCGTTGCTGAAAGTCCGCTTTTTTGTAATCCTGCAACTAAAAAAGACGTGTTTTTGTAATACATAACTCTCCTATAGATAACTTATAATTGTTGCCAAGCCTATAACCGCCGTAACTACGGCGTAGGCGTAGCTTATTTTAGCTTCACTAAAGCCAAGCTTTTGATAATGATGATGAAGTGGTGCCATTAAAAACAACCTTTTATTAGTTTTTTTATAATAGACAACTTGAATTATTACCGATAGCGAAGATAAAACGTAGCAAATTCCCATAACGGGTATTAGCAAAGTGTTACCTGAAAAAATTGAAATTGAAGATATTGCACCGCCTATTGCAAGCGAGCCTGTATCCCCCATAAATACGGATGCTTTAGAGGTGTTAAATAGCAAGTATCCTACCATTGCGCCTGCCATACAAGACGACAGTAGCGATAAATTTTCATACTCTTCTTTAATCAAATAAAAACTTTGGTAACTTTCTATTTGCAACACGATAATTACCGACATAGCTAAAAAAAACACGAGGCTTACTGAACCGCAAAGTCCGTCAAGCCCATCGGTTAAGTTAACCGAGTTAACGGTTGCCACGAACACTAACGCATTTAAAGGGATTGAAAAATAACTAATACTTAGTTTTTTATCGGTAAACGGCAGATATAGAAAATCCAAACCGCTTTCGTATGCAAAAAATGATGCAATTAACGAAATTCCTATTTGAAAAAGCAGTTTTTGAAGTGCCGTCAACCCCTCGTTGCGATTGAGCTTGATTTTTAAAAAATCGTCGATAAACCCAACCGCCATAAATCCTATCGTAATTGCAAGTGCAAGCACGCCTAAGCGGTTTCTTCCGCTTGTAAATATTAAAAATACGGCTGTTGCAGATAATACAAAAAATACTCCGCCCATTGTCGGCGTTCCGCTTTTACTTTTATGTTCGGTAACGTATTTTAAAATGGGTTGACCAATTTTTAACTTTTTAAGTAAAGGAAGAACTAAAAAACCTGTAATTATCGTTAAAATTGCCGATATCAGCAAGCCTACAATTAAAGTTTTCAAAAAAGCTCTCCACCGAATTTTATTTTTGCAATACTATCTCTTATTTCTTCCCTATCTGAAAATCTATTTTTTATGCCCATAATTTCTTGATACTCTTCCGCCCCTTTACCTGCAACGATAAGCGTATCCCCACTTTTTAATTTAGTTAACGCATATCCGATTGCCATTTTACGATTTTGTATGGTTATGTATGAAAGTGAGTATTTCCTAAGCCCCTTTTCAATTTGAGAAATTATTTGGTAAGGCTCTTCGTATCTTGGATTATCAGAGGTTATAACGCTAAAATCAGCATATTTACCTGCAATTTCGCCCATTAAAGGTCGCTTTTGTTTATCCCGATTACCACCGCAACCAAATACTAAAATCACTTTTCCTTTCGTTATTTCCTTAATGGTTTTTAATAAATTTTCAAGTCCATCGGGCGTGTGCGCGTAGTCGATAAATACGTTACCGCCGTTAAAGCTTTCAACGAGCTCCATACGCCCCGATACACACTTAATAGATTTTAACCCCTCTTTTATCGCTTTCATAGGTATTCCTAGAACTGACGCGCAAGTGGACGCAGACAAAGCGTTATAAACGTTAAAAATTCCAGCGCATTTGTAGTAAAGTTTAGAAATCTCGTCAAAGGCGTTTATTATGAACGATACGCCGTCAACGCCATTTTTTACTTTAATTGCAAAAACGTCAGACGGGTTTTCTAATCCGTAGGTAAAAATTTTAGCGTCGCTTTCCTTTATAATTTTTACACCTGTGGCATCGTCCGAATTAACTACTGCAAAACGACAGTTTTTCTTGGTAAAAACGCTTGTTTTAGTATTTTCGTAACTGTCAAAATCTTTAAAATAGTCAAGGTGGTCTTGAGTGCAGTTTGTAAAAATTAAACACTCGAATTTTAAATTTCCAAGCCGTTGCTGGTCAATTGCGTGAGCCGACAGTTCCACCACCGCATACTCGACGCCTGCGTTTGCCATATTACAAAGCAGTTCGTAAAACCCTATTGCGTTTGGCGTTGTGAGTTCCGGCGCAACCTCGGCTTTTAAATAAAAGGCACCGAGCGTTCCTATAACGCCTGCTTTATATCCCGCGCTTTCTAAAATTGACTTAAGCATAAAGGTCGTGGTAGTTTTTCCGTTAGTGCCAACTACACCTATAACCTTAACTCTTTTACCCTTTGGCTTATAAAAGTTGCGCGCCATTTCAGCCATTGCAACTTTTGCGTTAGGAACGATTATTTGGCATATCTTTGAGTTAGTAGGCGTTTCGGTAACTACTGCTACCGCGCCACGCTCAATAGCTTCGTCTATATACTTATTACCGTCAGTATTATTGCCTTTTATCGCAAAAAACAAACACCTTTTATAAACCTCACGACTATCGGCGCACACTTCTTCTATATCGTAATCATAATAATTGATTTTATCGACGATTTTTGTTTTGTTAATAATCTCTGATAGTAGCATTTTAAAGCCCCTTACAACTAATTATTCCCTCGAAAACTTCTTTTGCAAGCGGTGCTGCAACGGTTGAGCCGTACGTGCCACCAACAGGCTCGTCAACTATTACTAAGCACAAATACTCGGGTTTATCAGCAGGAAAAAACCCTATAAAACTCATAACGTATTTACCTTGGTTTATTACACCGTTTTGATATTTTTGCGCCGTTCCTCTCTTACCGCTTACTTGTGTAAACTTTGCTATATAAAATCCAAAAAACCTTATGAATAAAGGGGTTTCTCGCTTATTTTATCTAGAAAATTTTATCAACAGGTTTTTCCTTTTACTTGCGTAAACTCTATTAGAAAATAAAATCTTACAATACATTATACATTGTAAGATTGTTATAAATTTATTAAGTTTTATTATATTGTGACGAATTATGTCAATGCTTATATTTATTGATAACGAAATTTAAAAGCCCTGAATTTCGTTATCAATCAAAAATTTCGTTTTGATTTCGCCAAAACGCAAAAAATTTCGTTTTCATTTCGTTATATCAATCTTTTTTATATTAATTTAACACAATTTTTAAAATGAGATTATCCGTTTCTTTTTCTATTACATAACAGACTTTTATAACTGTTTTTATCACTTGTTTTTTGTGCTTTTTAATCCTTTTTAATCTTGAAATTAAATTTTCAATTTTACCAAAATCAACTTCATCTTTTATTGACTCGTCAATGTTTCTTATACTGTCTAATAATGATTTTTGCTTTTTTTGGAATGTCAACTCATCAATTTTGTTTTCAAAACGTAAATCCAGCAACTGTAAATATTGACAATTCAAATCTTCCAACAATTTTTTAGAATTGTTTTTATAAAATTCTTTTTGTGTCTTTATGTATTTACTTATCCACTCTTCTACAAGTGATAAAACTTCTAAAAATAAAACAGTTTCAATTATATCCCTAGGTATTGAATACAATTTTTTGTTTTTCTCTCGTAAAAAATAAATTTGCTGTTTTTTAGAAAACAACAAATTCTTCTTTAAGTGTTTATCTATAAGACAAGAGCCTAAATGTTCTAATCTTTGTTTTACTTTTGAATGTCTTTCTATTTCTGATTGCACCAATGTGTATAAGTCCTCGGAAATAATAGCCTGATGCGTATTCTTTAACAAAATCCTTTCGCTTTTCTTATGTCTTGACCAATTAACGGAATGTCCACAGTATTCATAATCAGTAGCAATGCTCCAAACCTTTTCTGCATTCCACTTTGCAGCGGATTGTCTATGTAGTGCCTTAAGCCCAAGCACTTGCGTTGCATAAGCCGAACGGGTTAAAACGTCTTCTTCATTTAATATCTTTGCGACAGTGCCACAAGAAAAACTATTTTCAGCAATATAAGTATAAATTCTTCTAACGATATTTGCTGAATAATCATCAATATGTTCACGCCCTTTTTCGTCAAAACAATAGCCGTATTTAGGATAATAATTTAAGTGTCTTGTTTGCGCATAATGTTCTCGTGATTTCCTGCACTTTTTTCTAAATTCTTTTAAATAATAATCATTTAGAAAACTTCTTAAAACTATGGACATATCGTCTTTGTAAAACTTACTGTCGTAGTTATCATTTACTGATATAACCCTAATTCCATATCGTGGAAAAATATTTTCAATAAAATCCCCAACTCTATATAAAGAACGCCCTAATCTCGATATATCCTTAAGTAATATAACATTAAACCTTCCAGCCTGCATATCATCTAACATTTGCCTAAATGCCGGACGATCAAAATTCCCACCGCTATAACCATCATCAGAATATATATTGTCAACATTAAAACCTTGCGCCTTAGCAAAATCATTTAATGTTTTTATTTGATTTTCAATACTTCTTGATTCTCTATTTTTATCAATTTTATCTTCATCTTCTCGTGATAATCTAACATATATTACCGCAGTTTCACTCATTTTTAAGAACAGGAGTCATTAGTTCCATGGGAATATTATACTTAATATCTATCATGATATTTCGTTTATGTTTTGAGCCGTCAATGTGTTCTGCTTTTACAAATATTTTATCTATAAATTTTTGTAAAAAATCGTATTTCAATAATTTTTGAGGTTCTATCGAAGCTATTTTTTCCATAAGCTCCATAGCATCCATATGTTTTTTAGTAGTGGGAGAATCACATTTTAGCGACATTAACTGAATAATTTCGTCTTCAAACATTTGCTTTTCTTTATTAAAACTTTCCAACAAAAGATGATAGGTTGATTCAGGTAACGCGCCATCTATGTATTGCTCTACAATATGCATAATTTTTTTATCTATTTTTTCAGAATTAGTTTTTGCTTTATCAATCGCTGTTTGAATATCTACAGCCTTGCTAGTTAAGGTTTCTTTTTCTTTATTTAAACATTCTAATAATTCCTTTCTTCGTGATAACAAACTCACTTTGAAACATTCAATTTCCTTTATCAACAATTCCTCTAATGTTTTTTTAGGTATGGAATTACAATACTTACATTCTTTATTATTACAATAATAGCGGTAAGTAAAGTCTTCTTTCTTTAGTGTTCTATATCTTTCAATTCTCAAGACTTTTCCACAATCCTTGCAATAAAGGAGCCCTTTAAATATATTGTCTTCCACCAATACCGTTCCTGAATTACTCCTTTTAAGAAGCGCATTTGCTAGTTCCCAAGTCTCCTTATCGACAAGCGGTTCGTACCGATGTTCAAATATATAGCAGTTATCATTTTTTCTTCTTTTCTTATTCTTAAAACTTATCCCCTTACTTTGTGCCGTCCTATACACCCCAAGATATTCGTCTTTTACAATAATATCTCGTACCATACTCGTTGTCCATGCAGTATAGGTTTCTTGGGGCATAGCAAGAACTTTCGCTTTATTGTAGCCATATTTAACCGCGTTAAAAAATCTTGGCACATACACCCCTTGCTCTTGCAAATACTTTGCTACCCTTGACGTAGAAGCACATTCAGTATATTTCTTGTATATGATCCTAACAATTTCGGCCGTTTCTGGATCGGGAATTCTTTCATATAGTTCGTTATATGTATATCCGTAAATGGGAAACACCGTATTTCTAGGTTCTCCATTTTTTGCTTTTCCATCCAACGTAAAACGGATTTTTTTTGAAATATCCTTTGCATACCACTCATTTATAATATTTTTGAATGGCATAAAATCGCAACTATCTTCGTCAAAACTATCAAAATTATCGTTTATGGCAATATATCTTACGTTGTATTCAGGAAAAAACTCTTCTGTATAATAACCCGCTTGAATATAATTTCTTCCCAAACGCGACAAATCCTTGGTTATGACTAAATTTATTTTCCCGAGTTTAATATCATTAATTAATCGGTTAAAATCTGGACGATTAAAATTAGTTCCCGTATAGCCATCATCAGAGTAAATACCAGCTACAGTCCACCCCTGTTTTTTTACATAATTAAATATTAATTCTTTTTGAGTTTTAATTGATTGACTTTCGTCGTTGCCGTCCTCTTGTGATAGCCTACAATATATACCAACTTTGTATTTGGTTTCATTCATCATTTGTATCCCCATCCTTCTCTTCTTGTTCAACAATATCTATCAACGCTTCAATAATAGCAGAAAGATTCCCATCAGCGTTGATGGGAAATTCCCTAATAACAGTTATAGTTTTACCATTTTCCTTATAGATTGTCTTATAATTTTCAATATGTTCTAATTCCACTATTCAACTACCTTATACAACATTGGAACTTGTACACTTCCCGTATATTATATAAGTTTTTTTGAATATTTAGAACAAAAACTAAACCCCATTAATATAGTAAAAGCTGACGCTATATATTTGGTTCTGCAAATGATAATGTTAGAGCTTGTTTCAATTCTAATATACTTTGATACCTCTTATATGGGTCTTTATAAGTGCATTTTTCAACAACATCTGATAAAAAATGATTTCTATTCTTTGGGTTTTTTGTTAATATAAAATTTATGATTTTGCCGATAGAATATATTTCACTAGCAAAAGTTGCGCTACTTAAGTCGCGTAATTGTTCAGGCGATACATAATCAGGATGCCCGTAGCCGCTTTTTATTGCCTGTTCATTTCTATCATAAATATTTATTGCAAATCCAAAATCACCAACTTTCCATTTATCATTAACATGAAAAATATTCCCCGGATGTAAATCTCTATGTAAATATCCTAAGTCGTGAAGATAATAAATTGAATCTAATATGTCTAATATTAAGACATATTTATCCTTAATGGAAAGATCTTTATTTAAAAAATCTAAAATAAATGACTCTAATGTATCATCTGCGGCTTCCATATAATAAGCTTCTTCACCTACAAGCTCTGAAACCTGAATTACATGGTCTTTTGATTTCTTATTTTTTATAGACAATAAAATATCATACTCATTCGCAATTCTTTTTGGATTATCTTCTGGTAGCCTCCTTTTCAGTATTTTCATTTCATTATCTTTTTCTATTAATTGTATTTGCGCACAAGCACCAATATGGTTAATAATTGAATAATTATCAGTATTAAATGATAGATAGTCGTGCGCTAAACACTCGTTAATTTTAGACAATATTTCCGTACCTTCTTCACAACCTTCATATAGTGCTTTTAAATAAGCAATTTCATTATTATTTACTAATTGTTTATCTTTTGCATTAAATGACAATTTTACGTTTCTTTGCTTTAAATCAGGATTCAATCCGTCTTTAAAATACAATTGGAAAAGGTTTTGAACTGCTTCTTTCTCAGTAGATTTTAACTTGTAACTATATGTTGCAAGCTCTTTTATAGACTTATTAAACCAAAACATTATTCTAACAAGTCCCTATTAAATTCTTCTATTTCCGTACTTTTCAAATGATTACGCAATCTTTCTAATCTTTCATTGAAGAACAATTTATATTTCGTCCCCATTGTATATTCTTCAATAAATTTCTCAAGAATCTCTATATTCTTTTTGATATGCGGAATCCTACTATTTGTCCAAGAACTTGGACCACCAAAAAAGAACATTCTTCGCATTATATCAATAGACACTTTATGTTCTACTGTTGATTTCGCAAATTCCACTTGTCTTTCTTTTGACGCATCTTCCATTAGAATAGACAAATCACGCATTAGAATATAATTGTTTTTATTCCTTTCAAAATATTCACAAATGAATGACTTAAAAAGCGAATCGTCCATACCAAAAATCAATTTATGAATTTGATTATTAAGATACCAATAAGCGCCATCCGCTAAAACGTCTATAAACATATCTATAAATTGGTTAAACTTATAAAAAGCGACATGAGGAATGTGCGCATGTTTTTCTTCTATAAATCCCTTGAGTAATTTGTATTGGTTCTCACTATCCTCTTTAAAAAGCATATTTAACCAATTACCCTTTAAGTCCATTAAAGCATTTGTCTTTGCTAGTGTTAAATAAACATTCTTCATCAACTCAATATCATTGTTGAACACACTTAGAATTTCATCAAAAGTATATTCGTCTGAAAATAATAATTCACAAAAATGCTTTAATGCCATTTTATTATCGAGTCTTTGATATGCTTTGACTACATTTGAAATAAATCCTTTACGATAATTTTCAAAATTTAATAAACTGTCTGCACGTTCATTCCCATACCATAAAGTAGTTTCAGGATATGTGTTGATAAAGAAATTTAATGCATATGCATATATATCATCATCAATCTTATCTTGAGGAACACATACTAAACACTGCGCTATCCAATTGCATTTATGCTTTAAATCTGACATTTCTAAAAATGACAATATGGCACTTAATTCTAAAATACTGTTTAAGTTTTTAAGCAATACAAGTGGTATAATCCCAGTTTCCGGGTTAGACTGAATATATTGAAGTACCAACTCGCAAAAAGCATCTTTGTCCCTCTCATATATCACGTCAAAAACCAGCTCTATTGCGTTGTTACAGTTCCATTCACTATTCCCACCAGCAACATGTTTAGCAATACATGATAAACCATTGATAATTTCATCAAAACTTGTTGTATCGCATAATTTTTTTATGGCGTTTTTAAGTTCTTTGCCATGGATAAATTTCCCTGTTATATAATTAAGATTTTCATAATAAAATCTTAAAGTTGAGTCAGTTAAAAGCGAATCAATAAAGCTCTTAACTCCCTGCATTTTTTTATAGTGTCCCAAAAGGTTAATAGCAAACATTTTGTTGCCAAACACAGACAAATCCAATCTCTCGCAAAATTGTAAAGCATAATTCTTATCAATTTTTCTTAATTCATTGCCTGTTTCAATATAAGTTCCACTAGATACTATCTTGTGGATTTTTTTTAAATCCACTGAATTTTCAAATAAAATATTGATACCTTGCCATATTAAATTACGATGATGTCGAGATTCTTCCATGTTTAACATCTCAACCGTATAGAAAGTAACACTACGCCCTTTAGCTTCAGTTGAACGTTGTGATAAAGAAAATTGTTTATTTAAAACATCACTCAGTAAATCCAAATAATTATCGTACTCTTTTAAACCTATAATTTTCTCCAACAAATAATTTTGAGTATGATAACGATTAATGTGTGATACATTGTTTATTGTAAACGATTCACAAAGAGAATGCTTTAATTCTTTATACATTCCCGGCTTTTTCATCAATGTATCTATTAAAATGTCAATAGCGTATTCATCATAACCGCTATTAGAAAAGCAAGATAAAATCTCTAATAATTCGGCATAAAAGTCCTTGCCAAACTCATGATATTCTCTTTCTTCGTTGGCGGGTATTTCTTCTAGTTTATTGATAACAAATTGCAACGTTTCATTTGGTATTAAACCATGAAATAATCCCAAATATTTAGTTATTATCTCCCTTCTATTATTTTCTTCTAAATAGGTAAATACCGCCCTTAATTGCGACAATAAACTCTCGCTAAGGCCATATATATTTATAATAGATTGGAACAAATCTAAAAATCTATTTTTATATCCAAATAAGAATTTCTCAAAGATTATTTTTAGATTAAGTTTTTTTTCTTTTATAGCTATTTTATAAAATAAGTAGTCTGCCAATATTTGATCGGCAATTTCAATGGCGCTTTTATCAAAGTGATAGTTAATTGTCTCTGCAATATCCAATTCATCACAAATATCATAAAATTCTATTTCCGAAAATCCAAAAACTTTACCTATTTCCGTTATTAAATTTTTATCCCTAATATCTAATCTCTTAAAAAGTGAAAGAGCTGCAAGAACTTTTTCTGCAAGCTTACCAGAACTTAGAGATTCAATTCTTTCTCGCACATCATTAAAATACTCTTCTAAAAGATCAGATAACTGTCTTACCCCCTTTCCTTTTTCATTTATTAATTGTGCAGCCATTACAGCAAAACGCAAGTTGCCTTTTGAAACATCTAATATATAATCGAGCGTCTTTTTTCTTTCAATACCAAATCCCTGTTTAATTATCTCCGTAACGTCCTCTTGTTTAAAAGGCTTAATTTCATAATTCTGTATTCCTGTTTTAATTAAGGCTCTCATAACCGCATCAACAGCATAATCACGCACCGTAAATATAATACGAATATTATTTTGCCTTTCTATAAAATTAGCTATATCGCCAATATAATTTGTTCGATTTGCATCATCTACTAATACATAATGCATTTTTTGTGTATCGTTTAAAAGTGATTTTAAGTCCTCAAATAATCCCACGCCGCTCATTTTGACTACGTGACATTCTGAATCGTGATTTAATTCTTGTAACTCTTTGAATATTTGAAGTGCAATCCTTGTTTTTCCACAACCTGCAGGTCCATACAAAACAATAGCCTTATCGGTCTGTAATATTCTTTTTATTGTTTCTTTTTCCTCTTCTCTGTATAAAAATAAATTATCTTGTGCTACATTAAATTTATTTCCATATTCTTTAATTGGAACTATACATCCATTATTTATTTTTATTCCTAAATATTTTTCAGCTAAAATAGGATAGCATGTTTTAAGTAATCGAACAATTTCATCTATTCCCCAAAATTTTAAGTTAAACTCTCCAATTATTTCAACATTCCTGAGAATATCTTTCGCTTCTTTATATGTTTTAGGTGAAATTCTTCCCGTGCAAGCATAAATTACTTCATTAACTTTAATTTTATTTTTGTTAATTACTTTTGTCGCTTTTTTTAAATCTGAAATTATTTTAGTACGCAAAGAAGTTTGCTGAGATGTTATCTCAACAAAGGTTGTTAATTCAAATTTATCTTTTTTACTTGTAAACCATATATCCACTGGACCTTTTGTTGGAACAGCTCGCCCAACTTGTCTCCCCAGGTGCGAAACATTTTCCATATTTGGATATTCTTTAAGCAACAAATCATGAACTAAATCTTCAAACTTCATTGCTTCTAAATTTAAAATTCTTTTCTCGTATTCAATCAAATCCATGTTCTTTCTCCGTGTTTAATATTGGAAATTACTTGTTTTTCTGCTTGTAAATTTCTTTTAAATCCTCAACAGCTAATTCTGGCGCCATTGTATGAAACATAAGATAATTAACATTCATTGTCTCAAATGGTGCTTGCTTATATATTTTTTTACTTTCTTCTTGCGTCATAAAATGCCAATACCGATATACATAACCAATCCAAAACATAACGTCTTTTGATATAGTTTCTTTTTTTTCTATTAATTTGTCTTTACATGTCGCAAGCAACTCTTCTAAAAGATATTCTTCTCCAGCCCACTGCATACGGTTATATTCAGAATCCAAATTTTTCGCCAACTCACTATTCATAAACGTTTTTACAAGACTTTCCATAGAATAGCTTGTTTCTGTAAACAATTCAAAGAGCCTACCTTGTATATCGCACAATTTATGTTTTATAGAAGTCATATCTTTTCTCCTTTTAAAACTTCTTCCAATATTTCATCAAAGAACTTTCCTTCTCGCCTAAATGTTTTACATATTTCATTTGCAAACTCTATACCTTTTTGACGGTTAGCTTCACTTACTTTTTTTAATATCTTTTTTTCCAAATAACTAAGTATAACTTCTCTTTCAATTTTTACACAGTCACAAGCCTTTTCTGTCAATGCAACGTATTGTTGCCCAAGCTTTAACGCTGATAAACTGCTTATTAATGCTGTATCTGTGATGACCTCTTGAAAAAAGTTATCAATAACAAAAAACATTCTATCATTCGCTATGCTTCCTATTGCCACATCGTTTGTGTTCATCATCATAGCATATTTACTGTAAAACTTGCTTCCTTTTATTTTCTCCATTCTTCCTCGATTATACGCCACAACCATAGCCCAATCTAAATCCGTTGGAATTTCAAACGAATTAAGATTTGTTAAATCAATGGATACGATATAAAATTTTGAGTCCTCAAAGTCGCAAATAAGTGTAAGAGCTTGCTCCGGTGTTGTTCCCATATAAAAACCTTTTCCAAAATCACAGCGTTCTCTACTTATAGGAGCAATTTTACCAACTAATCCATTTTTTGAGCCGTGATAAAGAAGCATTCTGCCATCATCAATACGCAAATTATTTGACTCATTATTAATTTTATTGATAATCATATCATAAACAGGAATAGAAAACTCTTCACATAATTCATAAAGCTTTTCTTGAGCAAGACGATTAGGCTCTGAATGTCCATTTTCCCAACGATTAATAGTTGCAAATCGTACCCCAACTTTTTTTGCCATCTCTGTTTGACTTAATCCTGCATACTGTCTTATTTCTTTAAGAATGTCTTTCATATTACCACCTATAACATTTATTATATTTTATATTATACCCTATGTTATATAAAATGTCAATATTTTTCAGCATAAAAAAATAATAATATCTCATAATAATCATTTTTTTTAATGATATTAAGACTTAATAATTAAATTTTATAAAAAGAAAAAAACATGGAATTTTATCCATGTCTCCTAATAATATGACTTTTGTCTATTTTTGTGCCCTCCTATTTCCCACAAAAAACATATATTTTAGCTCATTTTTGCCTATATTTACATCATTTTTTGGATTTTTAGGCTAAAAAGTTTGCGCATTTTTTTAAGAAAAGCCCCGTTTTACCGCCTACGCGGTAGCCCTCTAAATACGCCTGCTTACCCGAGCCGTTTTCAACAACGTCTTCTAAATACGAATTTATTATTTTTGACGTTTCTAAGGTAATAGGCGTTCCAACTAATTTTTGTTCAGTTACGCTTGAAAGCGTTCCTTTGTTACTATATATCTCTTTTACTAAATAAGGCGTGTAAAGTTTACCGCCGTTAATCGCTGCTGACGTTGCCATAACCAGCTGTAGTGGCGTGCAAGCTATTGCTTGCCCAAACGAAATTCTTGCTAGGTCTGCTGATTTTACAGCCATTTCTGGAATTATCATACCCTGCGCTTCGCCAGTTAAATCAATTCCTGTTACTTTGCCGTAACCAAATGCGTTTAAGTAAGAATAAAAGCTTTTTTTGCCAAGCGAAAGGGCAATATCAACGAATATCGGGTTACAACTGTTGTTGAGCGCCTCCCCCAAGTTTTCGTTAGCGTGCTTGCCGTTTTGGTGGGTTGACCAGCATTTTATTTTTGAGCCGTCGATATAGCGGTATCTTGAAGAATTAAAAATATGATATTGCGAAAAAGCTTTATTATTCCCTTTTAAATACTCGTTTACGTTTGCGCTAGCCGTTAAAACTTTAAAGGTTGAACCAGGCTCGTAACAGTCTGAAATAAGCGTAATTCGTCCAAGTTTATTAAGGGTATCCAAATCTCCAAGAGGCACTTCGTTTAGATTGAGCGACGGTTTCATCGACATACCTAGTATTTCGCCGTTTTGCGGATTAACAACTATTGCAGAGGCTTGTTTGGGGGTATATTCGCTCATGGCTTTATCGGTTACGCTTTCAAGTATTTGCTGAATTTCATAGTCTATCGTCAACCTAAGGCTAAGTCCATCTATTGCGGGAACATACGAAGGGGTTTTACCCTCTAAATCCTTACCCGTTAAATCAGCCTCGTATAAAATTTCACCGTTTTCACCCGATAAATAGCCGTTATAGTAAAGCTCAAGCCCCGAAATACCGTTGCCGTCAGCCGATGTGTAGCCTAAAACTTGAGCTAAAAGTTCGTCGTATGGGTAATATCTCGTAACGTCTTCGGCAAAATAAACGCCGTTTAAGGAATATTTAGAAAGCTTTTCAATATATTCCTTCTCGGCGTGCTTCGTAACTTTTATTTCGCTGACTTTCGTAGTTGTTATTTTGTCGGTTAACGCCGACTTATCAAGAGAAAATATCTCGGATAAAACTGACGTAACCTCGTCTAAATCGGTAACCGCCCTTGGGCGAACGAATACCGTATACGTTTTTTTAGTGGTTGCAAGTACGACGCCGTTGCGGTCGGTAATTTCCCCACGCTTAGCAAGAACGGGAACGTTTCTCGTCCACTGGTCAAGCGCTTTTACTTGCAGTTCTTCCCCCCAAAAGACTTGAATATATAGTAGTCTTATTAAAACGAATAAAAAAATAAAGGTTACCGCGCAAATCAGCGCGAATAACCTCTTTCGTACCGTAGTTATTGAATAATAGTTAATAGTTTTTACCCTTTCATACCTAAATCTAATGCAGCGTCTATAATCGACTGGTCGCTCGAAACGTCACCTAATTCTTCGGTAAGGGAAGCGTATTCAGCCTCAAGCTTTTCAACTTCTGAAAGTCTACTGCCGATAAGCGCGTTCATATTACCAAGAAGCGCCGTGTTTAAAACTACGAGCGCCGAGAGTATGGCAACTATAAGCGTTAATATCGCAACTGCAACCTTAGCGCCCGGTCTAACTTTCGTTTGAGTATAATATCCCGATTCTACGCGGTAATCTTGGTAAATTTCCGCTTTGGGCATATCTTTATACTGCATAGTAGTAGCCGAGGGGCTAATTTCGTAATTAGCACCCGAAACGAAGGAGTTTACAGTTTGTGCGCGCTCTTGAACGGCGTCTTGTCTTGAATAGCTGTCGTAATTGATAATTCTATCAAAATTATCGGCAATTCTAGCATTAAACTCCCTTTCCTCACTCGAAATTTCGCGAGTTTTAGTGGGAGCAACGCTTTCCGCTTCGAATTCATCAACGAACGTGTTTTTTTCGATTACGTTTGACTGTCTATAATTAAACATATTGCTTTCCTCCGTTTATTATGCTACGTAAAACCTTTAATAAATTAAAGTTTTTCAATTATTCTAAGTTTTGCCGATTTGCTACGACTATTTTCGTTAAGTTCTTTATCAGTTGCCGTTATAGGCTTTTTAGTTGTCTCTTTTACTATTTCCTTCTTTCCACAAACGCACGGATATCTCTTATCGCAATCACATCCCGATGAAAGCTCTTTAAAGACTGATTTTACAACTCTATCTTCTAAGCTATGGAAGGTAATTACTGCAAGTCTACCACCTACGTTTAATTTATTAACTATATCTCTTAAAACCTCGTCAAGTCCGTCAAGTTCGCCGTTAACCTCAATTCTAATTGCCTGAAAGGTCTTTTTGGCGGGATGCCCGTCGCGCTTGAATTTATAAGGTATTGATTTATCTATTATTTTAACGAGTTCACCCGTAGTTTTAATGGGGCGAACGCTTCTATCTAAAACGATATTTTTTGCGATATTTTGAGCAAATTTCTCTTCGCCGTAAGTGGATAAGATATATCTTAATTTTTTCTCGTCGTATCCATTTACGATATCGTATGCGGAAAATCCGCTACGTCTGTCCATACGCATATCGAGTAAAACCTCGTCAGCCATATATGAAAATCCGCGTTCGCGATTGTCAAGCTGATACGAGCTTACGCCCAAATCTAAAATAGCGCCGTCAATTGACGTTATATTTAACTCGTTACACACCTTTGAAAAGTTTTTAAAGTTGCTTTTAACCGCCTTAAAATTTTTATACTTTTCAAGCCTTTTGGTAGTTGACGCCAAAGCATCGTCGTCAAGGTCGGTTGCAAACAAAAAACCGTCGCCAATGTTTTTTAAAATTTCTTCAGAGTGTCCTCCGCCGCCGAGCGTGCCGTCAAAGTACACACCGCCCTTTTTAAGCTTTAAGCCGTCTATACACTCTTTAAGCATTACCGAATAATGGCGAAATTCCATTATTTAAGCCTGTCCTTTAAGATATTTATTCTTTCAGAATAAGATTTTTCAGCTTTTATTCTGTCGCGCTCTTCTTTACTGTAGATATCAACGTGGTTTACCATACCAATGGTCACTACCTCTTTATCTATTCCAGCGTATATGCGTAAAGCTTCGGGAATAACTACTCTGCCTTGCCCGTCTTCATCACCTGGGAAGAAAGAGGACATAAATTCCATTAACGACTCTTGCCCTACCTTATCAAAGGTGCTAAGCCCAGAAAATTGCCCAACTAACTCGTCAACCTTATCGGCAGGATAAACGCTTATACATTTAGCAGCGCCTTTCATAAATACGTAACCGCTTCCAAGCTCAGCCTTTAGCTTGCTTGGTATTCTTATTCTGTTTTTAGCGTCAACTTGATGACTGTATTCACCAAACAGCATAGCCTGCCTCCTTTAGCGATTTTTAATCCATTTATAAGTTTACACGCATATCATAACATACTTTTTAGTAACTTGCAACCACTTTTGGTAACTTTTTGTAATTTTTTTTAATTTTTTTTGCATTGATAACCACCCGTGTGGCAAAACACCCTTTCAAAAACCCGTTTATTGAAAGTGCTTTTCTCCCCTAGAAAAGTAATTTTTTGCGCGCTGTTAGAGGACATTTTGCGAACTTGAAGTTCGAATTTTAAATTGTTTACGATTATATCGTAACCATCTATCGTTTTTATACCAAGCTGACGCTTAATATTATCACTTATAAAAGAATAGTGGGTACAGCCTAAAACTAAAACCTCGATTTTTTTATTTAGCTTTTCAAAATAGGGATAAACGTTGAAATCATCTAAGTTAAAAACGTTATTTTCAATTGTTTTTGCAAGGCGGGGAAAGGCTATAACCTTACTTTTATAGTGTTTTTTGACGTAATCGCTTTTTGCTGTATTTGAGGTGCACGCAAGATAAACCCCCTTGCCTTTAACTATAGGTGGAAAGGTGGGAATTACAAAAAATGGATAGGCGTTTTTTATATCCTTATAAAAATGAGTTGATGCTGTGTTACAAGCAATAACTATCCCCTTTACTCCCCTTTTATATAAAGTTTCAACGATTTTTTCTATCCTTTCTTTAACGAAAGATAACGGCTTGTTGCCGTAAGGGGAATTATCGTTGTCGCCGTAGTATAAAAAACTTTCATTAGGAAAGGCTTTTATAAGCCTATCAAGGACGGATAGACCGCCGATACCGCTATCAATTACGCCGATAGGCAAATTTAAAAAATCACGCATAATACATATTTTTATTTAGAAAAATCGTTTTATAGAAATAAAATCGAGATTTTTTAATTTTAGGCTAATAAATGTGTGAAAAAAAGTTGCAACTTTTATAAAAGTGTGTTAAAATAGCCGTAGTTTATAAGAAGTTACATTGAAAGGAGATTGAAATGCCTAACATTAAATCGGCGAAAAAACGCGTTCTCGTTAATCAGAAAAAAGCAAATATTAACAAAAGTGATAAGTCGGAAGTAAAAACTTACATTAAAAACTTTAACGCGATGCTCGATGCTGGTAATCTTCAAGAGGCTGAAGCGGCTCTTCCCGCTACTATGGCTGCAATCGATAAGGCGGTTACTAAAAACGTATACGCTAAAAATACTGCTGCTAACAAAAAATCTGGCCTTATGAAGAGATTTAACGCACTCAAAGCATCTAAGTAATTATAAGTAAAACATAAAAGAGTTACCTTATTGGGTAACTCTTTTCTCATACTAAAATATTAATTCAAAATAAAATGCACCCTAAAATTTTAAGGTGCATTTTTTACGTTTACAAATTATACGTGCCTTATAAGCATTGAGGCAAGCTCGGCTTTAGAGGTTAAGCCTACGCTTTTTTCAACCACTTTACCGTCTTTGAAAACGAGTAAAGCAGGTATGCTGTTAATGCCGTAGTTTATAGCAAGCCTTTCAGCCTCGTCAACGTTAACCTTGCATACTTTTATTTTGGTGGATAGCTCGCTTGCAAGCTCATCAAGCACGGGGGCTTGCATTCTGCAAGGACTGCACCATACGGCGTAAAAATCAACGAGCACGGGGATTTTGCTTTTAAGTACAACCTCGTCAAACTCAAATTCGGTTACGTTTTTTACAAATTCACTCATAAATTTCTCCTTACGAAATGATAATGTGCATTATTTATTAAAAAATTCAACTACTTTATCAAGAGATAATTCAGTTTCGCTACCGTCAAGCATTTTTCTTGCTTTACAAACACCGCTTTCAATCTCGTTGTCGCCAAGTGCTATAACGTATTCTGCACCGATTTTATCGGCGTATTTGAACTGCGATTTAAAGCTTCTGCCTAAGTGGTCGGTTTCGGCTGAAATACCCGCCTTTCTAAGCGCGTAGCAAAGCTCAAACGCCTTATCGCTTGCACTTTCGCCCATTGAGGCTATAAATAACTTAATGCTTTCGTTGTTTGGAAACTTAATTCCCTCAACCTCGGCAAGCATTAAAACCCTTTCAAGCCCCATACCAAAGCCTATACCTGGTACGGAAGCTCCGCCGATTTGCTCAACTAAGTTATCGTATCTACCGCCACCGCAAACAGTGCCTTGCGAGCCAAGCGAGGTGGTAACGAACTCAAACACCGTTTTAGTATAGTAGTCAAGCCCGCGAACGATACGCGGATTAACGGTATATTCAAGCCCTGCGATTTTAAGATATTTTTTAAGGCTTTCAAAATGCTCGGAGCATTCTTTACACAAGTAATCGGTGATAGCTGGCGCATTTTCATTTATTTTTTTGCAATTTTCTTCTTTGCAATCGATAATTCTAAGCGGATTTTTCTCGTAGCGTTCACGGCAGGTCGGACACATACCGTCAAGCTTATCTTTATAGAACTCTTTAAGCACTTTATTATATTCAGCCCTACACTCTTTACAGCCCATACTGTTGATGTTTAGGGCTACTTTAAGACCTATTTTACTTAAAAAAGTGTACGCCGTTAAAATAACTTCAGCGTCGATATCAGCAGACTTTGCACCGTAGAATTCTATGCCGAATTGATGATGCTCTCTAAGTCTACCTGCTTGAGGGCGCTCGTAGCGGAATACGGGCGTAACGTAATACATTTTAAGAGGCATTGCAGAGCTAACTAAGCCGTTTTCTATAAACGCGCGCGCTACACCTGCCGTACCTTCGGGCTTTAAGGTAATACTTCTTTTACCTTTATCCTCAAAGGTGTACATTTCTTTATTGACGATATCGGTAGTATCGCCAACACCGCGCAAGAAAAGCTCGGTATGCTCAAAAGTTGGCGTTCTAATTTCTTTTATTCCAAAAATACGGCAAACTTCGCGTACCGTGTTTTCAAGATAGTGCCACTTATAACTGTCTGACGGCAATACGTCTTTAGTTCCTTTGGGTATATTAACCATATTTTCTCCTTAAAGAATAAATTTTTTAAGACTTTGATTATTTTCAACCGTTGCAAGGTGTTCTTGCACGTATTTTTTATCAACGTTTACGGTAGTTAAAGGTATGTTACCGCCCGCGTTAAAGGAAATATCTTCAAGCAAGTTTTCCATAACCGTATGAAGTCGCCTTGCCCCTATATCTTCGCTACTTGCGTTCATCTCTTCGGCAATTGAAGCAATTTCTTCAATGGCGTCTTTAGTGAATTTAAGGTCGATATTATCAACGAGTAGTAGCGTTTTATACTGTATAGTTATAGCGTTTTGAGGCATCGTTAAAATGTTTACGAAATCTTCTTTTGATAGGCTTGAAAGCTCAACTTTGATAGGAAATCTACCTTGAAGCTCGGGGATTAAATCTTGAACTTTTGAAATGTGAAAAGCACCCGCAGCTATAAATAAGATATAATCGGTTTTAACTGGGCCGTATTTAGTCATAACCGTACAGCCTTCAACGATAGGAAGAATATCTCTTTGAACGCCCTCTCTTGAAACGTCAACACCGCCCTGCTTAGATTTTGCGGCAATTTTATCTATCTCGTCAATAAAGATAATACCCTCTTGCTCGGCACGGCGAACTGCCTCTTGATTAACGGCATCGGGGTCGATAAGCTTGTCGCTTTCCTCGTTGATTATATAAGATACCGCCTCTTTAACGGTAACCTTTCTCTTTTTAGTGCGCTTGGGCATCATATCGCCAAATATCGAGCCGAGGTTTATCTCAGCACCCGTTCCAGCTAAAATTTCAAGTTGCTTTGGCGTATCTTGAACAGACATTTCAATATGAAGATTGTCAAGCTTACCCTCTCTTAAATCGGATAAAATTTGATGCTTAAACACGTCGTCGGGCGTTTCGCCTTTTTCACTCTTTTTAACCTCGTAAATAATGTCTACCACCTTTTTTTCAGCAGTTGCTTTTGCCTTTGAGGCTACGATATTTAACTGTTCTTCTTTAACGAGGCGAACGCTACACTCAACTAAATCTCTTATCATAGACTCAACGTCGCGACCGACGTAGCCAACCTCGGTGTATTTAGTCGCCTCTACCTTAATAAACGGCGCACCAACGAGCTTTGCAAGACGTCTAGCAATTTCTGTTTTACCAACGCCGGTTGGTCCTTTCATTATTATGTTTTTAGGCGTTATTTCCTCTTTAAGTTCGGGGGTTAACCTACTTCTTCTATATCTGTTTCTAAGCGCGATTGCAACGGCACGCTTTGCCTTTGCTTGTCCTATAACGTACTTATCTAACTCTTGAACAATTTCTCTCGGTGATAAATTCATAACTTCCTCCTTAAATCTTCTCAACAGCGATATTATCGTTGGTAAATACGCAAATTTTGCTTGCTATAAGCAATGCTTTTTTAGCTATAACGTCAGCGTCGAAATCGGTTTCTTCAATAAGCGCGCGACCTGCCGCTAATGCGTAATTGCCACCGCTACCGATAGCGCAAACACCGCCGTCTGGCTCGATAATTTCACCGCCACCAGACACGACGTACATATTATCTTTATCGGCACATATCATCATAGCCTCAAGCTTTCTCGCCACCTTGTCAGAGCGCCAAAGCTCGGCAAGGGATACTACGCTTCTTAAAAGATTGCCCGAGTATTTAGAAAGCATTTCTTCAAACCTTTCAGTTAGGGTAAACGCGTCGGATACCGAGCCTGCAAAGCCTACGATTACTCTATCGTTATAAATTCTTCTTACTTTTTTAGCGTTATTTTTAAACACTACCGATTCGCCGAAGGTTACTTGACCATCACCCGCAATAGCGGTAACGCCGTTTTTCTTTACTGCACAAATGGTAGTTCCGCGAAATTCTATACTCATTTTAATTTCTCCTCATAATTACAGTTTTTATCCGAGCAAACGGTAGCACCCTCCTTACTTATAAGGTGCTTACCACAGGTGGGGCAAAGCTCGCCGGTGGGAATATCCCAGCTTATAAAGTTGCAGGACGGATATCCCGAGCAACCGTAATACACCTTACCTTTTTTACTTATCATTTTTTGCGCCGGTTTATGGCAAACTGGGCAAACGCCTACGTATTCGCTCAAACTTTTCGTTTGCGTACACTTACTGCACTTTAAATACTTTCCGAACTTGCCCGTTTTGTTGAGCATTACAGCACCGCATTTCGGGCATTTTTCTTGAGAAACCTCGTCCCCCTCTTGCATTTTGGTGTTGCACTCAACGTTCGGACAAGATAGGTATTTACCGTATCTACCGTCTTTAAGTATCATAAGCTCACCGCAGTTGGGACATGTATTTTTAGAAACCTTATCATCGGGGTTTTTAGTCTTTTTGCATTTTTGACAATACAAGAACTCGCCGAACCTACCCTTCTTTTTAACCATTAAATTACCGCAGTAATCGCAAGGAATATCGGTTGGCTCGTTATTGTCGTTTCCAGCAATTTTAAGCTCGTTTATAAAGGGGTTGTAAAATTCACCGACTACGGTATGCCAATCAATCTCGCCTTCGGCAATATCGTCGAGCTTATCTTCCATCTTGGCGGTAAAGCCTATATCCATAACGTCAGAAAAATACTTATTTAAAAAGTCGGTCGCCTCAAAGGCAATTTCCGTGGGAATTAGGTATTTACCCTTTCTTGCAATATATTTACGCTTCGTTAGCGTACCTATTATGGTTGCGTAAGTCGAAGGTCTGCCGATACCATTTTCCTCAATCGCTTTAACGAGCGACGAGTCGGTATATCTAACGGGGGGTTTTGTAAATTTTTGCTCGCCCCCGAGTTTTTGAAGGGATAAAACCTCTCCGTCCGTTAAGTCGGGAAGAATTTTATTTTCAATAACGTCGTCAGACTTATCTTCTATCTGATAGTCGTAAACGGCGGTAAAACCTTTGAATTTAACGCTTTTACCACTCGCTTTAAAGCCGTATTCGCCAGACGTTGCAATAATTTGCATTGAATTATACTCGGCAGGCGTCATTTGCGAGGCAAGATATCTCTCGTAAATGAGTTTATAAAGGTTATAGTGGTTTTTATCAAGTATACCTTTTACCTTTTCAGGGGTAATAGTTATATCTATCGGGCGAATTGCCTCGTGCGCGTCTTGCGAATTCTTTTTAGCGGTATATACGTTGGGTTTAGAAGGACAATATTCCTTACCGTAATTATCTAAAATAAAATTTAAACATTCTTGTTGCGCGTCATTAGAAATGCGCGTAGAGTCCGTTCTTATATAGGTTACGAGCGCCAAGTGTCCTCTATCCGTTTCAACGCCCTCGTATAGGTGCTGTGCAAGTTGCATAATTTGAGGAGCTGAAAGCCCTAGCTTATGCGACGCGTCTTGTTGCATAGTCGAGGTGGTAAAGGGAGGTAACGGCCTTGATTTTATCACGCTTTTTTTAACTGATTTTACGATAAACGAGTTTTGATTGCAAACCTCCTCAACCGCCTTTGCCTCAGCCTCGCTTGACGGACGGAATTTTTTACCCGCCTTTTCCGCTAAAAGCATTTTAAACTTTATAGGATTATCACCCGTAGATTTTAAGTGGGCGGTTACCGTCCAATACTCTTTGGGTTCAAAATTTTGAATTTTGCGCTCTAATTCTACTGCAAGCTTAACCGCTACCGACTGCACTCTTCCTGCCGACTCGCCGTCTTTAACGCGCGTTCTTACAAGCGGAGAAAGCTTATAGCCAACGATACGGTCGAGTATTCGCCTTGCTTGCTGTGAGTTTACGAGATTATAGTCTATCCTTTCGGGTGCTAAAATGGCGTTTTTAACCGCCTTTTCGCTAATTTCGTTAAATTTAATTCTATGAGTTTTGCCCTTTATTCCAAGCACCTCGTATAAATGCCACGCTATTGCCTCGCCCTCACGGTCGGGGTCGGTTGCTAGATACACAAGCTCAGCCTTAGACGCTACTTGTTTTAATTCTTTAACGAGTTTTTCCTGCTTAGGCTCTATAACGTAGGTGGGCTCAAAGCCGTTGTCAACGTCAACGGCGAAGCGTTTTTCAGGAAGCCCTCTAACGTGCCCTCCACTACCCATTACTTTATATTTACCGTCTAAAAATCTCTCTATTGTCTTTGCTTTTTTGGGTGATTCTACGATGATTAGTTGCATAAAACTCCTTAATTTATATCGGCGTATAATCGCTACCTGATTTTACGATTAAACTTTTTATCTCCAACGCAGTAAGCGTTGGCATAAGCTCAAATATTTTAAGCCCTGTTTTTAATAATATATCGTCTACCGTATAACATCCGTTTTTTATAGTAGATAATACAGTATATTCTCTATCATTTAGCAGTATATCTTCTTTTTTACTCAAAGAAAATCCGCATACCGAGGTTATATCTTCAAGTTCGGTTACCAGATAACCGCCTTGCTTTATTATTTCGTTACAAATCTCGCCCGACGTTACGTTTAAGCCGTATGGAAACGCAAAAACTTCTTTGCCGTATTCAAGCGCGTAGTTATAAGTGTGGCGAGTTCCGCTTTTATAGCTACCGCTTATTATAAGCGTTCCCTTTGATAAGCCTGCTATAATTCTATTTCGTATAGGATAGAAATACGGCATTGCTTGTACGCACGGCGGATATTCGGATATAATAAGACAATTTTTTGCAATTTTATTAGCGTACTCGCGCGTATATTCTTTATCTAAATGGTCAAAACCACTTGCCGATACGCAAATCAAGTTACCGCTATCCACAGCGCCTTTGATTGCAGATAAGTCGCCACCGCCTGCTACGCCCGTTACTATAACTACACCGCTTTTTGAAAGCTCGCTAGAATAATCTTCAGAAATTTTCAAGATTGAAGGTATAGTCTTTCTCGATCCCACTATTGAAAACTTATCCTTAGCGTTAAGCAACTTTTCGTTACCTAAAAGGTATAAGCAAATAGGTCTAAATGGAATTTCTTTAAGTTCTTCGGGATAAATGCTTGAAAATTCAGTTATAACTTTTACCTTTTTGCTATCGTATTTTGCAATGAGTTTATTATATTCGCTATCAGTAAATTTTGATTTAAAAAGCTTTTCGTCAAACTCTTGAATTTTTGATTTAAAAAAGCTTAAAGCAAGGCTTGCAAATTCGGTTAAAGAATTAATTTTATCTATACCGTCAACGAGTTCGCGCTTGTATTTGTAATCTATATCAAACGAGCCGTCAAGAATTATAAGCCCCTTTTCAAGTTCCGTCATACGCTTTGGTTGCTCCTATATCCTACCGCTTCTAATATATGCTCGGGCAAAATGTTTTCGCTAAGCTCAAGGTCGGCTATCGTTCTTGCTACTTTTATAATTCTACTGCGCGCTCTTGCAGATAAATTGAGCGAGGTAAACGCCTTTTTAATAATATCTTCGCACTCTTTAGATAATACGCAGTATTTTTTAATGTGCTTTTCGCCCATTTCAGCGTTACACGATATACCGTCTAATTCAAATCTTGCACGCTGAATATTTCTCGCTAGATTTACACGGCGTTTGACCACTTCGCTACTTTCTTCAAGCTTATCGCTTACAAGGTCTGAATACTCTACCCCGTCAACCCCGATTTGAAGGTCAATTCTATCAAGTAACGGACCTGAAATTTTACTTTTGTATTTTTGAATTTGCGAAAGCGTGCACTTGCACTCGCCGTTTTTACTGCCTAAATTCCCACAAGGGCAAGGGTTCATACTTGCAACGAGCATAAAGCTTGCTGGATATTCTACCGACGCCTTAGTTCTAGTAACCGTGATAACCCTATCTTCAAGCGGTTGGCGCAAGCTCTCGAGTACCGACCGTGGATATTCGGGCATTTCGTCAAGATACAACACGCCGTTATGCGCTAAGCTTATAATTCCAGGCATTACGTTTTGCCCACCGCCTACTATCGATATTTGAGAGGCTGTGTGGTGAGGCGTCATAAACGGCCTTGCCGTAACTATACCCTCTTCCCCTCTAAGAGTTCCTGCCACACTGTGAATTTTAGTAGTTTCAAGCGCCTCTTCAAAACTCATATCAGGCATAATGGTGGGAACGCACTTTGCAAGCATAGTTTTACCTGCACCCGGAGGGCCTACGAACAACACGTTGTGTCCGCCTGCAACGGCAACCTCGATTGCGCGCTTAGCTAGCGCCTGACCTTTAACGTAGGACATATCTACGTCGTATTTCTTATAATTTTTAAAATTGAAATCGGAGGGAATTACCGCCGACGGCGTTTCCATCTTACTAAGCATTGAAACGGCACTTTTAAGTTCGTTTAAAGCGTATACCTCAATACCCGATATGTAGCTAGCTTCAGTAGCGTTATCGCAAGGGATTATAAACTTGCCGTAATCGCCCTCTTTTGCCGATATTAATACGGGAAGAATACCTTGAACAGCCCTTAAGCTACCGTCGAGAGAAAGCTCGCCTATCACTATATATTCGTCAAGCTCAAGTGAAAGTTCGCTCGACGACGCCTTTATAATACCAAGCGCAATAGCAAGGTCTAAATACGCACCTTGCTTTTTCACGTCCGCCGGGGCGAGATTAACGGTAATTTTAGCATTAGGAAATTTAAATCCGCTGTTTTTAATTGCCGAACGCACCCTTTCTTTAGATTCTTTAACCGCGGTATCAGGAAGCCCTACGATATCAAACGAAGGTATACCCTTACTAACGTCGACTTCAACGTCTACCAAAAAGCCTTCTAAACCGCAAAGGGCGTAACTTCTAACTTTGGCAAGCATTTAAAAACTCTCCCCATTTTAGTGTTTCTATATATTGTAAACCAACAATTTAAAAAAGTAAACAATTTTCACAAGATTTTCTTATCTTTATATTATATATAAGGATAGGCGTTTTTAAGCGTATAACGTCTAAATATATTATAAATATATTTATTTATCTTGCATTGTTAAAAGTAAAGTGATAAAATGTTTTTATGATTAATTTAGGTAACTCGTGGGACGGTGTTTTAGCTCCCCTTTTTTCAGACGAACGATATTTAAATATTAGAAAATTCCTTAAAACGGAATATTTTGAACAAACGGTTTATCCCGATATGCACGACATATTTAACTGCTTTAAAAAAACCGATTATGAAAGCGTTAAGGCGGTAATACTTGGGCAAGACCCTTATCACGGCTACGGGCAGGCACACGGCTTGTGTTTTTCGGTTAAAAAGGGCGTTAAAGCTCCGCCCTCGCTCGTAAATATATATAAGGAATTAAAATCCGACATTAATATTGAAATACCAACTCACGGCGACCTCACTAAATGGGCGCAAGAGGGCGTTTTACTGTTAAACACCGTGCTTACGGTAAGAGAAGGTAGCCCGAATTCTCATAAAGACTGTGGCTGGCAATGGTTTACCGACGAAGTTATTAAACTTCTTAATAACCGCGAAACGCCTATCGTGTTTATACTTTGGGGTGGCAACGCAAGGTCTAAAAAGAAGTTTATAGACCAAAACAAGCATTTTATAATAGAAAGCGCGCACCCCTCCCCCTTATCGGCTTATAACGGCTTTTTCGGCTCTAAGCCCTTTTCTAAAACTAACGCTTTGTTAAAAAGCGCTAATATTGAACCTATTAACTGGAATATTGAATGAAAAACGCTATGGCGGGTGCCATAGCATTTTTAATTGCATTAAAAAAGTCACCGATAATTCGGTAACTTTTTTAGTTTTTAGTAGACGTCAACACCGTCAACTACAACGTTGAGCTTATCAGTACCCATAGAGTTTTTATTGCCCCATAAGGTAGTATTAGTGTTGATGCCCTTATCGTTAATTTCATAGCCGTTTACGGTAGTATTAGTAACGTTTACAACGTAAGAAACACCGTAATCGTTGCCGATTTCAATAGCAGCCTTTTTATCTTCTAAACCGCCGTTATCGTTGAATATGCACTCGTTTACGTTAAGAGTTGTGGAAACCGTGCTATACAATAATATTGCTTTACCGTCAGAATTGAAGGTGCATTTATTGAAAGTTGCCTTAGGTGCACCCCAAGTCCAGATATTGTAAACGTCGCCAGAAACGTTGAATACGCAGTTGTTGAAAACGGTATCGTCGTATAAGGTGTAAGTCCCGTTAAAGGTGCAATCGGTAAAAGTAACTTTTGCCCTTGCATAGCCTATGTAAGTGGTGCTTGGAGTGTTAATGGTAACGTTTACGAATTCTGCAGTAGCACCGTCAAGCGCGTAGTTACAACCTTCGTAAGAGCCGGTATCGTTGTTAGTTGCAATTTTTACGTCGCCAACACCAACAAATTTAACGTTTTTACCTTGAGCAGAATTAGGAATAACGTAAGTGCCTTCAAACAAATTTATAGTAGTTTCGCCGTCATTAAGGGCGCTAGATAAAGATGAGTTATCAAATACTACTACACTGCCGTCTTCTTTTTCATAGTAGCCGTTAGTAGTATCATTAACTACAACGATTTCGCCCTTGAATTGACCGTTTGCAAGTAAACGAGATTTAACGACTTCGTTTTGAACGTAAACGGTAATGCCGTTAGGATTTTCGTTGTTAGTAGAAGTAACAGTGAATATCATATTGCTACCGAAAGTTACGTTATCGCCGTTTAAGTAAACCTTTTTAAGGCTTGCGCAAGCACGGAAAGCGTAAGTAGGAATATATACGTCGCCGTCGATAGTAATTTCTTCAAGGTTTGCCATATCTCTAAACGCGCCGTAGCCGATTTCTTTTACTTGGCTACCTAACGAAAGTGAAGTAAGCCCTGAGCCTGCAAAAGCGTTAATGCCGATTTTGGTTACCGACGAAGGAATATTAACTTCTTTAAGCGCACTTGCTTGGTTAAACGTAGCAGCGGGAATTTCAGTTAAGCCTTCGGGAAGAATAACTTTTTCTACCGCAGATTGATAGAACATACCACCTGACGCGCCAGTACCCTGAGCGTTAGGAGTACCACCAAAATCAACAACGGTTGAAGGAAGAACTACTTCTTTAACGGTAGTATCGCCTTGTAAAGATTTAGAGCCAAGGTGAGTTACACCTTCGGGGATAGAAACTTCACTCTTAACGTTTTCAGTAAAACTTGCGTAAACTTTACCGCTTAAATTATATGTAGTAACTTTAACGCCGTCTTCTTGAACGGTTTCGGTTTTGTATATAAGTTCTTTGCCGTCAATATTGAAAATTACGTTAGAAACTTTAACGCCACTTGCTTCGTTATGTACGTAGCCAGCCATTCCTTGTGAGTTGTTAGTCCATTCGGTATAGTCGGTGTAAACTGCGCCAAGACCTGCGTAAGCCCATTCGTTACTATAATCCCAGTAAACGCCACCGTCTACTACGTAGTAACTTGCACTATCGGTATAGAAAGTAACACCGTCAACAGCGCAACCCGTGTAAGTAACGGTATCGCCACCGTTTTGTAAGCCGAGTAAACCACCAACGTTATAAGTGCCGTAAATTTTAGTGTTCTTTACCGAACAGCTTGACATAGTAGAAGGAACGCAGTCGCCACCGGTCATACCGATAATACCGCCAACTTTACCAAAACCAACGATTTTAGAGTTAACTACGTGAACGTTTTCAATAGCGCATTTACCGTAAGCGTATCCAGATAAAATACCGTATGCATTACCAGAGAAAGCATCAAAATCGTATCTTGAAACGTGAGCGCCGTCTATGGTAAGGTTTTTAACGGTTGCGCTAACTAAGTTAGCAAAGAAACCGTTACCGTATCCCCTGTTTTGGATAACGGTTAAGTTTTTGATAACGTGACCGTCACCGTCGAACGTACCTGCAAAGCAAATACCTGACGTAGGACCGATAGGAGTCCAATTTTCGCCCGATAAGTCGATATCTGCGGTAAGTTTTACGGTTTTACCACTGAAATTTTTACCGCCGTTAACTAAATCTCTAAAATATTTAAGACCGTTAAGGTTAGCAATAGCATATTCTTGAAGCTCGCCACCTTCAACGATAGTGAAGTTAGAGAAGTTTACGATAGCGATAGTGATATCGCCGGTAGTCGCGTCGTAATAGAAACTATCTTTAACGAGCGCGTCAACGTTTGCAACGCTAGTCATAGGTGCGCCCGAGTGATATACTCTAAGGTCTAGAACGTCCAAATTTTGAGTTGCAGCGCCTTTTAACGTAACTTTGATAAGTTCTTGGTTGTCGCTTGCAACTTCGGGAATTTTAACGGTTAAAGCAGTTGCTTTATCGGGGTTTAAGATAGCGTGAATACCCGTGTTGATACCGTCGTTTGCTTCGGTTACGGTTAAGGTTAAGGTGGACTCGCCGTCGTTAAGTTTAGTGCCTGCGGATACTTCTGCCTTTGCAACGTCGGTATCGATAGCACTGTTTTCAGTTATTGCGCCACCTGACACTTCAACGTCTTTCGTGATAACGATTTCGTCTTCCGTTTCAGCATTGCCTTGAATTGCTTCAACTAAAACGTTGATAGCAACGGTTTTACCCATAAGGTTAGCACCACTTGCGTTTGCAGGGAGTTCAATAGAAACGGGAATAGTAACAATGCTAGTAGGTGCGGTAACAGCGTCAAGTTTAGTCCAAGGTGTAGAAACTAAGCCGTTAAACTTATAGCCGTTTACTTTAATAGCAAGCGCGTTGTATAAATCTTCGTCACTGTTTTGCGCGTTTTTGATAACAGTTCTGTACTTAACGACAACGTCACTATAATTAGTTACTTGAACGTTAAATGAAACCGCATCACCAGGAACGATTCTAGATAAAGTTACCTTGCCACCGTCTACGCTAGCAGTTCCGCCAACTTCAAAGGTGGTGCTATTGCCGTTATTAAAGTCTAAATAGTCGGCGTCGTTAAGGCTTTTGTATTTAAGGGTATCTACGGTGGCTTTTACGTTTACGTTACCAGAAGTTACTGCGATATTTACTTCACTACTGCTTGTAAAGAGCGCAAACGTAGCGCCAACCGTTAAGCATAAACACATAACGATAGTTAAAAAAGATGTAAATAGAGTTTTCTTTTTCATATTTCTCCTCCTCTATATAATTTTTTTATTTGTTGTTATAAATTACGGTTACGCCAGGATGCGTAGCAACACCGTATTGACAATATCTATGATCAGCAGCACCACCGTAAAGTTGATCGAACGCAAGCAATAAGTGGTGATCTTCACCGTCGTTATGAACGTGATTATCGTCAACTACTGTGTTACCGTTAGCATCAGTTGGGTGACCATAACGAACGTTTGAATAAGCATCAACGCTTACACCTGCTTGAACTCTTACGTAAGGATAACCTGTTCCTGCAAATTCACAGTATGTATAGTTTGCCCAATCGCCGTAGATAACAGTTACGTTATCACACGTTAAGTTAGGTGCTGCAGCTTTGGTTACGGCATCGTCTGTTTCGGTATTGTTGGTAGTACCGATTAACATACCACAATTACGATAACAGCACCATTGATATGCGGAAACAATGTCGTTTACAGCATCAATACGACAAGCAATAGTACAATCTTGCATCTTAATTTCAGCACTAGAACCACAACCACCGATAACACCACCGCTAGCATTACCAAAGTCGCCCCATTGACTACCAATGACCGTAGATTCGTCTATAACGATATTTTTGTAAACGTGTTCACCAGAAGCCCAACCTACAACACCACCAGCATAATATTGATAGTCGTTACACTTAGAGTTCGTAACGGTAATATTTTCAAAAACACAATTACCGTATGCGGTAGCAGCAACAACACCGCATATTGCAGATTCGCCAGAGATTGTAGCACTATCCATTACTAAGTTTTTAATAGTTGCATTTTCAACTTTTCCAAATAAACCTAAGCCTAAATCACCGTAGTAATAACCATTGTCAAGTTCCCAAGTGTTTTGACTTAAATTTTTAATAGTATGACCTTGACCATCAAAAGTACCTTTGAACGCATTATTTTTTCTATAAGAACCGATAGGGTTAAACAATTTACCACTTAAATCAATGTTTTCATTAAGTTTTACGGTAACACCTTCGAAAGTAACGTTAAGATCTTCCCATGGGTCGCTTGAATTGTCAGTATTTGCATAAGTTACAGGAAGAACATCATTATCTTTGTCTATAATTGACATAAAACCTGCAAATTGTTCAGCGGAAGAAAGTATGTATTCAGTTGCAGTAGGATCATTAAAGAACCACGCTACGTTTTTCGAAACTCCATCCCACTCATCATAAGTAGCAGCGTTACCTTGAACTGCATTTACTATTAACGCAACGTTTGCGGTTTTGCCCATGAATTGACTGTCAATTTCGTCACTTCCACTTGTTGGTAAACTAATTTTAACGGTGTAAGTTTCAATAACCTCACCTTCTTCTACGGTTCGATATATCCAAGCCGATTTGTAATTATTTGCTATAACGTCACCATTAGAATTTTTAATTTCAACCGATAATGCTGGTGATAAATCACCGCTAAATACGGTTTCTATTTGATACTTGATAGCAACGTCACTTTTGTTTTTTGCGTTTATTTCAAAAGTAGCATAGTCACCTATAACCATACCTTCCAATGCGAAACCGCCCTTACCGTCTTCTACAACGGCAAAACTTGCGTTTTCACTTCCAAGTTCTGAGCCTTTATCGAGAGCCGTTGCGCTTGCAACAACTTCAACAGTTCCAGAAGTTACTGCGATGTTAACTTCACTTTGGCTTGTAAAGAGTGCGAAAGTTCCACCTACTGTTAAACTTAAACACATTACGATAATAAGTATTGATGTAAGTATTGAATGTTTTTTCATAAGTCTCTCCTATGATGTAAAATTTTTAATTAAGCAGACGTTGTAGCCTGTATTGCGTGCACGATTAAGTCAAACTGCACGTTTTTGCCTTGCGCATCATTATTATTCGATAAATTTTCGAATACTACTTCTACAGTAAACACTTTTTTAGCGCCTTTAACTAGCGTACCGAGTGGCGCTGTTTTAGAACCTAAGGTAACTCCGTCTTTCACGTAAGCAGAAGTTTCAGTACCCGTGTTTGCGGTAACTTTAAGCTGTTTAGCAAGGTCTTCACTATCGCCCTTATAAACTATTTCTATATAATAGTTAAAGGCAACGGTTGAATTGTTTGCAAGTTCTAATTCGGCATTGAACGTAGAACCCGGCACGATAAGAGTTGTTGGGGTTATATTAAAAATGTTCTTATCGGTCGAGTCGGAAAAATCCACGTCCGCCGAATCTTCTGTTTTGGTTAATAAACCTTGACTATCAAGTGTTTCCGTCACAAGATTCGTCCTTGTAAGAGTAACGTCTAACGTACCTGCTTGTAAGTGGTTTCCAAGAGTAACGCTATCGGTAAAAAGCGCGAAAGTTGCGCCCGCTACTAATGAAAGCGCCAAAGCAAGCGTGGTGATAGACAACAGTAAAGTCCTTCTTTTCATATTTCTCCTCCTTGTTAACGTTGGCCCATCATTGAAAGTAATATATAAAGCCTTTAGGCTTTATTTTGATTTCTAGCTCTGCGCTTTTCACGCGCAAGTTGCTTTTTGTATTCCTTTTCTTCGTTTATAGCGTTTACTGCAATATCAATACTGTTTTTTGCAACAGCTACGCTTGCGCTATCGAGTATTTTAAGCGAAGTTGCCGATTGTTTAACTGAAATTTTGTTTTCGTTAACGTAATTTTTAAAATCGCTATTTTGTAAAATAAATTCACAAATTATTACACCACGCTTAATAAGCATACGAACAAGGCGGTTTTTACCAACTTTATATTCTTCGTATCTGTCGTTTTTGAAACAGCGGTTACCTTCGACCTTTTTAGCGTATTCAACGATTTCGTTGTAGCGGTTTTTATCTTTTTGAGATAAACTTGCATACTTTTCCTCAAGTGTTTGCTTTTTGTTTGCCGAAAATGATATGTTGCCTTCTTTTTCTTCAACGCTAGTTACGGCAACTTCACTTTCAATCGATTCTTCTTTAACTTTTTCTACTACGGGTTTGGACGATTCGGGTAATACGCAAGGCGTTTCTTGAGGTTTTTCAACTACTTGAACGGTTTGAGCCTTTGCTTGACGCTTAGATTCGGTTATTTCTCTCACGATATCGCGTAGAACTACGAGTACCGAAAATAAGCACATTACGGATACGAACACCATAAATACCATAAATAAAATTTCCATAGTTTTTCTCCTTATATAATATAGATAGGTTAAGCTGGGTTTTCAGGCGCAGTGTTATCAACGCTTTCGTGCATGTTAGCCGTGGAGCTTTCGTTCATTTCACTGGGCGCACTTTCAGTTGCTTCAGCGGTTATATTTTCCACAACTTCTTCGGGAGCGTTTTCAGACGATTGAGTAGGCGCACTTTCGGGCGTTTCGACCTTTACTTCTCCGCCTTCTAATTGCTTTAACTTTTCACGAAGTAGTTTAAGTTCTTGTTCTGCGTTTTGTAATTTTTTCTTTTTCTCCGCACCAAGAACGTTAACTATTTTTACAATTTCAAGTATCATAATGATAATTGACGGCAGTATTATTAAACAAATAAGTCCAATTGGCGATTTAAGCGCGTAGATAAATAAACCAAGCAAATAACTAGTTGCCGTAACTTTGCCTATTACGTAGTTGGGGCTTATAACGTCCGACGTATCTATCACCTGAGTTAAAACGCCGTCTTCGGTGTTCTTGTTATCACCTTCAAGCTCGATTATATAGCCTCCGCCATCTTTTTTAGTTATGCTAGTAATACGGTGAGTTATCGTTTCTTGCGTAACGTAGGTATACTTGAAAGTCAATACGTCACCCACTTTTAAAGATGCATAAAATTCGTTCTTTTCGTTTTCACTTTCAGGAACGACCTTTATAAACACTACTGATTTCGTTTTGATATCTTTAATCTCAAAACCCGAAACGTCAGTTTGGTCGCACTTTTCCATTGAGGGAGATATTACCGAGCGCATTTGAACGCCGAATATCGTTGCCGTACCGTCCTCATCTTTTTTAGAGGCAATAGACACGATTACCCCAAATAGACATATTGCAATAAACAAATAAACTAACGCGTTTAGAAATACGCTTAGCATTTTTTTTACTACCGAGCTTTTTTCTTTTACCGAGTTATTCTTTTTCATAGGTTACACCGCCGATTTTTGTATTATTAAACGAATATTAAAACTAGCAGTAGTCCCTTGCGCTTCGTTCCCCGTTTCAACGGGCATTTTGTAGGTTATTTTTATTTTAACGGGAGCCTTTGCATCTAAAATCTCTTCAAATGAAATAGCGGTGCTTGAAAGCAAATCACGTAAGGTCCCGTCGTGCACCGCGTTATCATTACTGGAAATCTCTACGTTAACGAAGGAATTAAGCCCTCCGTCTACCATTTCAATAAAATCAAGAGATACGGTAAAGCTACCGTCAATTTCCGATTTTAATAAAATCTCGTACTCAACCTCTTCGCCAGGATTTAAAGTTAATGAGGATACGCTAAGCGTTTTATCTACAACGCCGTCCCCTTCAACTATAACCGTTTCGCTAAGCTTTTCAGCCCCTCCCGTAAAATAACCGATAAGACTTATAGCCATAACCGACATAAGCGCCAATGAAATAAAAAGTATGGTTATACTTTTGGTCTTAATCATTTATTCTCCCTAACTTTTTCTACCTGCGTTGATTACCGCAACGATTATAAGGCTTATATTAGCCCCTATCATCACTCCGACAATCAAGCCTATAAAAAACTCCATACCACCATCTCCTTCTAAGAAAAAATCAAAATGTAACAGCGACATAATGGTTGTTATGTATCGTTTTTTAACATAATGGTTGTTATGTATCAAATTCTAGTTAAAGACTAGCATATTTCATTTTATTTGGCAACTAAATTTAATACATATTTTATAAAATTTACACTTGTTCAATAATTTTTTGCATTATAATAAAGCCTTTTCAAATATTTGGACCGGAACTTTGTAATGAAAAGGCTTTTTTGTTATGCAATTTATTTTGCTAGCCTCAAATGCTCGTCTTAAAAAGGTTTACTCGATACATAACAACCATTATGTCTCAGAGGTCGGATTTTGTTCCGACTTTTTTGTTTTTTAAACTAATAACCTCATACTTTGCATCTTTCTCTTATGTTCTGCGCCAGTAGTTATTATATAGATACGCGTAGTGTTAACGCTTGAATGCCCCAAGATATCGGCAAGCTTTGCAATATCCTTTTCAATTCCGTAAAAAGTTCTTGCAAAAAGGTGCCGTAGGTTGTGAGGAAACACCTTAGTTTTTGAAACGCCCGCGTCATCGCACAGCGATTTCATATCCCGCCACACGTTGTTTCTAAGAACGGGCTTGCCGTTTTTACTTAAAAATACGCTACCAGTTTTAATATTTTTATCTCGGATATAACAAAGCAGTTTATTTCTAAGTTCGGGAATTATAAAGATTTTTCGGGTTTTACCTTTTAATTTTACCGTTGCCTCGCCTGCCCGAACGGCTTCTACGGTAATAAATTTTAATTCGCTAACTCTAATGCCCGTTGAGCATATAGTTTGTATAATCAAATCAAGCTTTTTATTGTTCTTTTTGCGAGCTGTAGTTATAAGGCGTACGTATTCGGATTTTGTTAGCTCTTTTTGCTCGGAGCAATATGCCTGTCGCTGAAGCTTAAATTGCTTTACGCATAGCCATAACTTACCTAAAAACTTAAAAAAGGAATTTAGCGCGCCAAGCATTGAATTTGCGCTTGTTTCTTTGTAATTGCTTCCAAGCCAGTCTTTATAGCTTAAAACCGTTTGTTTATCAAAGGTTCCGGACTTGATAAACGATAAAAATACCCGTATATCATGTGTGTATTTTTCAACGGTTGCTCGGCTGTTTTCGTTGGTAATTAAATAATTTTGAAAGCGTGTTACGTCGGTTTCTTTTATAGCAATTTGTTTCATAATATTACCTCCCTTAGCAATATTATTTTACCAAATAATACTAAAATAAACATAACGATATATAAAAAAATGCCCCACGCAGTGCGTGGGGCTTATTTATTTAAAGTTCTGCAATAGCTAAACCAACTATACCAAGTAGCGTTGCAAATATTGCAATATAGTGTTTAATTGATAGTTTTTCTTTTAAGAAAATTCTACTCCACACAACCGAGAGTACGCAGTACGACGATATCATCGGCAAGCCTTGAACGAAGTCAGACGCAACTACCGCCATATAAAATATTTGACCTACCGTTTCGCAAATACCACCGTAAATTAAGAACTTGCTAAGAGGTATCGTCTTTTTAACCACGCTACCGTCTTCAAGCGTTTCTTCGGTCTTTATTGAGAAGAAGTTTTGTTTTTTAACGAATTTTACCCAAACAAATGCAAAGATTGCAAAGCAAAGCGAGGTAAATTCAAACGCCGTGTTTGCAGCGTAATCACTTTCAAAAACGCCCATATCGTAAACGATTTCATCGCCAACCGTTGCGATAGCGTCAAGGAAAAGGTAAATAATAGGAATAAGTATTGCGATAAAACTAGTAGTGTATTTAAAATTACCGCCTTCGCTACGAACGAGCTTAACCTCTTCGTCTTCCCTATATTCTACAAAACCCAACCAAATTATACCAAAGGTTATTAAAATTACCGCAATAATTTCAATAACGCCTAGCGTTGCAGGCTCAGAAAAAACGCCAAACGCGCCTAAAATTACGATAAGAACGAGTGCAAGCGAACCAGACGCGTTACATATGGGGCTTGAAATAGAAAGTTCAATATATCTTAAGCCAACGTAGCCTATTACCATTGCTAAAAGATATAAAAAAGCAACGGGTAAATACTTTATAAAGTCCATAGGAACAAAGTCGGTATAGAACAAGCTTACGATAAAGGGGTTAGCCTCTGCAAGCGTTTCGCCAAAGATTAAGCTTGCAACGATAGTAATAACCGCGTGAATACCCATTACCGCACCTACCATAAAGATAACGCGCCAATGGCTTAACTTATCCCTTTGATAAGTTCCTTTTTTAGAAAATAAATCAGAACCACTCCATGCAAGAAGTGCAATTAAAGCAAATGAAAAATATAACATAATTATCCTCCGTAAATTTATTTATTTTTTAATTAAATATACGGAAAGATTAAATATCGATAAGGTGGTCGTTAATCAGTTCTTGTAACGACTTAAGTATGCCGATTTTAGCGTGTGGATAGGTTATACCGCCTTGAAAATAAACGGCGTAAGGCTCTCTAATAGGACCGTCAGCCGAAAGCTCGATAGACGAACCTTGAACGAACGCGCCAGCAGCCATTATAACCTTACTGTCATACCCCGGCATATCTGAAGGAATTGGCGTAACGTAACTGTCAACAGGGGCGGAAAATTGAATTCCCCTACAAAAAGCGCACATAGCTTTTTCGCTTTTAAGTTTAACCGCTTGAATTATATCGTGGCGAGGCTCACTGCCGTTAGGAACGACCTCATAACCTAATTTTTCGTATAAGTTTGCTGCAAATATCGCGCCTTTTAATGCGCTTGCAGTAACGGTTGGAGCTAAAAACAAGCCTTGATATAGCCTTGGTAACACCCCAAGCGTAGCGCCGACCTCGTGCCCTAGCCCTGGAGCTGTTAAACGGTAACCACAGCGGTCAACGTATTCTTTTTTACCAACTATATAACCGCCGATTGGCGCTAAACCGCCACCGGGGTTTTTAATAAGCGAGCCAACTACCATATCCGCACCCACCTCGCTTGGTTCTATAACCTCGGTAAACTCGCCGTAGCAGTTGTCAACCATTATAATAATATCGGGCTTTATATCTTTTAAAAAAGATATAAGTTTGCCGATTTTTTCCACCGAAAAGGTCGGGCGCATTTGATAGCCCTTAGACCTTTGTATTGTTGCCATTTTGGTCTTTTCAGTAACGGCTTTTTTAATATTTTCGTAATCGAAATCGCCGTTAGGCAAAAGGTCTACTTGACGGTAAGAAACGCCGTATTCCATAAGCGAGCAAGGCGACGGGCGAACGCCGATAACCTCCTCAAGCGTGTCGTAAGGCTTACCTGCGGGAGCTAAAAGCTCGTCCCCAGGTAGAAGATTTGCCGATAACGACAAGGTTAATGCGTGCGTTCCGCAAGTTATTTGAGGGCGTACGAGCGCACTTTCCGCTTTAAAAATATCAGCGTATACCCTTTCAAGCTTATCCCTACCAACGTCGTCATAACCGTAGCCGGTTGACGATTGTAAACAAGCAGTATCAACTCTATTATTTTGAAATGCGAGCAACACCTTTGCTTGATTGATTTCGGCAATTTTATCAATCCCGTCAAAACGGGGCTTTAATGAAGCTTCTATACTCTCGCCCATATCGAAAACTTTACTAGATATGCCGAGTTGTTTGTAAAAATCATAAATGCTCATACGGCTATATTAACATATATAAAAAGATTTTGTCAATTAAATTAAAAAGGTCGGCAATGCCGACCTTTTTAAGCTTTTATAAATAATTTTAGTATAGCTCTAATTATCTTAGGGGGTTTGAAACAATAAATTTTCATACGGCTCCTTATAAAAAACAAATAAGCAATAACTCACCGCTTTCTATCTCAACGTAAATTTCATCGTCGTTTGAAACGTTAGATAGCGTCAGCGTTTCTCCCTTTACCGCCTTAATACCGTCAAGCGGATATTTAAGACCTTTGCTTTTTATTATATGCACCGCGTCTGAAAATGGTACGAAGCTTATCGTATTTCCTTTCTTTACCGAATAATTGCCACTACCGCTTATTAATCTCACCACTGTGTTACCGCTTAGAATTTTAGCGTTTACTCCTAAATTTTTAGCGTATTTTAAAAGGTTAATATTAAATAGCTCGTGGTCTAATCTACCGCCTAAACAAAAGTATAAATCAATCTCCGTTGCACCTAAATTTATCGCCTTTTTTATTGCAAGCTCGGTATCTGAAAAGTTTTTATCCTTTGAAAACAACTCGGCGTTTTCGGGGATATACCCTAAGCTATCAAAATCACCGAGTATTATATCGGGATTAAGGTTTAAATTTTTAGCATATTCATACCCCTTGTCAGCGCAAATAAGCTTATCAAAAGGTAAAATTTGAGTTTTAGTGAGCTCGCCACCTGAAAATATGGCTACTTTCATACGCAATCGCCCTCCAAATGACTACGGCGAAGTTGACCGCAAGCACCGTCGATATCAGCGCCGTTAAGCCGTCTAACCGTTGCCGATAAACCGCCCCTTTCAAGCTCGCCAGCAAAGCGATAGGCGTTTTTATCGTCAACCGATTTTAAGCCGTTTTCCTTAACTTCGTTAAGGCGAATTATATTGACGTGGCAGGGGCGTGATTTTAAAAGGTTAATAAGTTCTTTTACGCACTCTTCACCATCGTTTACACCTTTTACTAAAGTGTATTCGAATATAAACCGCCTACCCGTTTTTTCAAAGTAATTATCGCATGCTGTGAGTATATCTTTTATTTTATACGCTTTTGCAATCGGCATTAATTTTTGGCGCTCGCTATCAAATGGGTTGTGAAGAGATACCGTTAAGTTGACGGGCAAGCCCTCTTCAGCAAGCTTATACATTTCAGGAACTAAACCGCAAGTTGACAAGCTTATATTTCTTGGGCTGATATTAAGCCCCTCTTTACACGAAACTAAGCGCAAAAATTTAACGACCTCGTCGTAATTGTCAAGCGGTTCGCCACTACCCATTAATACAACGTTAGTAACTGAACGTTTTATAAGCGTTCCACCACCAAGCTTATTCACCGCACACACGGTTGCGTACATCTCGCCTGCGGTTAGATTTCTAACCAAACCACCTATCGTTGATGCGCAAAACTTACAGCCCATACGACAGCCCACTTGCGTTGATAAACACTCGGTGTTGCCGTATTTGTTTTTCATAAACACGCCCTCTACGATATTGCCGTCGTAAAGCGCGAAAAGATACTTTTCAGTTCCATCTTTCGATATTAGTTTTTTTATTATCTTAACAGGTTCGTCAGCGTAAATTTCGATAAGCTTTTGTCTTAAAGAGCTTGAAATATCAGTAATTTCGCTTATTTTGCGCCCACTTGACAGCGCGCGAAAAATCTGGCTAGCGCGAAAGGGTTTTTCGCCTAGCGAAATCATTAAACTTTTAAGTTCTTCTACCGATAAATCTTGTAAAATCTTCATAGTTTTTTAAGCTTGCAAGCGTAAAATCCCGCACCTAAAGAGATATGCGGTAAAAACTGCATGCCGAATTTTGTGTTTATATGTAACAAAGCGCAATCGCATCTTACCGCCTCGAAATTGGTATTTTCTTTTAAAAATTTTTCAATTACACAGTCGTTTTCGTCTTTGAGTATTGAACAGGTTGAATATACGAGTTCGCCACCGCTTTTTACGTAACGACTAACGTTGTTTAAAATTTGTAGCTGTAAATTACTAAGCTCAAATATAGCGTTATCCGTTCTATTTAATTTTATATCGGGGTTTTGCTTTAAAACGCCCGTTCCGCTACAGGGAACGTCAGATAATACGCTATCAAAAGCGTTTTCAAACGCGCTGTCAAAAACGGTAGCGTCTTTGACCTCTGCGGTTACGTTATTTGCACCCATACGCATAGCGTATGATTTGATAAGTTCAACTCTATGCTCGTGAATATCGCAAGCGGTAACGCGCTCGTAATAATTAGATAATAAAACCGCTTTACCACCCGGTGCGGAGCAACAGTCAAGCAAGCTTTTTCCACCTAAAAGTAGCGAACAAATTGCAACGCTACCTATTGATTGAAAGGTGTAAAGCCCCTCGTAAAAATCGCCGTTTAACCTAAAACTTGAAACTGAATATAAATTTTCAAACGGAGTTTTAGTATAACTTACGCCTAAGCCGTTAAGATACTCTTCTCCGTCCGATTTAAAGCGCAAAAAAGTATCTTCTTTATCGTAGCTAAGAATATTTATTGCTGTGTCTTGACCGTAAGCGTCAACTAGTTTTTTAACGATAAATTCTGGGCAAGAATATCTAATAGATAAATCTTTTACACCGCTACCACTAGGTAGTTCTACGCCCGAGCGCAAATAATTTCTTAAAACGGCGTTAACAAACCCAGAAACGCCACCTTTACCCATTTTTTTACAAAGGCTAACTAACGTGTCCGTTACCGCGTGCGGTGCGGTATTTAAATACCTTATTGCGTAAATCCCGATTTTTAAAAGTATTTTAATAGATAGTTTGGGGCTTTTAGTGCAAAATTTTTTTAAGATATAGTCAAGCGTTATATCCTTATCTAAAACGCCGTAGCAAATCTTAGTAATAGCTGGGCGGTTTCTCTCTTCTACGCTAGTTGAATTAAGTGCTTGTTTTATATACGCACCTTCGCTATAAACCTTAGATAAAACGTTATAACAGTCGTAATAAGTAACCAGCATTAAAAGTTATACCCCACGCCTATTTTATGCCCAAGTAAAAACTCTTTAGCGAACATTTTTTTACTACCTTCGAGCTGAACTTCCATAAAAGTGATAGAGTTTTCACCGCAACCGATTGTAATGCCGTTATCTAATGATAAAACCTCGCCAACCTTTCCTTTTAAAGAACTAACTTCCGCCTTATAAACCTTTAAAGTTTTGTCGCCAAAATAGGTATAAGCTATCGGCCACGGGTTAAGACCGCGAACGAGGTTTTTAATCGCTAAAGCCGACTTAGAAAAGTCAATAACCCCGTCCTTTTTAGAAAGCATTTTAACGTGGGTTGCATCCGCCTCGTTTTGAGGGGCGCGAGTAATATTGCCACTTTCAATATCGTCAAGAGCTTTTACTATAATTTCAGCGCCTAATAATGACAATTTTTCAAATAATTCCCCAGCCGTTTCGTCGGGTAATATTTCTATTTCTTTTTGCATTAAAATATCGCCAGTATCAACGCCAACGTCAGTTTGCATAATGGTTATTCCCGTAGTTTTATCGCCGTTTATAACGCTGTATTGAATAGGCGCTGAACCGCGGTATTTGGGAAGTAGCGAGGCGTGAATATTTATAACGCCGTATTTAGGAATATTTAAAATTTCACCTGAAAGTATTTGCCCAAAAGCGCAAGTTACCATAATATCGGGATTTAACGCCTTTAAGTCCTCTACCCCCTCAAGCCTAATTTTTTCATAGCTTAAAGTTTTAAGCCCAAGATTTATAGCACTTTGTTTTACGGCGCACGGGGTAATAACCGCCTTTCTACCGAAAGGGCGGTCGGGCTGTGTTATAACAGCTAAAATTTCGTGCCTTGAGCTATTTATCGCCTCAAGCGCTTTTACTGCAAAATCGGGCGTGCCAAGATATACTACTTTCATTGTTTTTCCCTTATATTTCTCGCTTTATCAATGTAAACTATTCCGTCCAAATGGTCGTACTCGTGACATATTGCGCGAGCTAAAAAGCCTTCTGCTTTTAATTTTTGAGTTTTACCGTATCTGTCTTGAAACTTAACGGTGAGCCTATACGGGCGTTTAACCTCGCCCCACTTGCCCTCGATTGACAAACAGCCCTCCGTTCCGTCCTGCTCTCCGCTTTGAGAGATAATTTGGGGGTTGATAAACTCGATAACCCCGTCTTTTACACTCTCGCCGGCAATCACGATAAATATACGCCTTAAAACGCCTACCTGAACGGCTGCAAGACCTGCGCCGTCAGCTTTAACGAGCGTGTCGTACATATCGTCGAGAAGCTGATGAGTTTTTGCTCCGAAATCAGTTACCTCAAACGATTTTTTTCTTAAAACTTCGTCGCCTAATTTTACAATTTGCCTTAATGCCATAATTCACCTAACTCATACTTGATGGATTTACCTCTAAATAGCAATACGCCTTACGGCTAGAACATTCGTTTGCTATTTTGTAAAATTCGTCTTTAATTTCCTTGTTGTTTGCTTTTATTCTCGCAAGCACCTGATAGCGGTATTTGTTTTTAATTCGCTTTACGGGGCTTTTCATTTTGTCAAAATAAATAAAACTACCTAAGTATTTTGAATAAACTTCCTTACAGCTTTCAAAAACCTTTTTGAGAGTTGAAACTGCCGTTTCCTCCTCCTCACTTTCCACCATAATTCGCAAAATATCCGAATAAGGAGGAAAATGCGACGCCTTTCTCACCGCTATTTCGCGCTTATAAAAGCGTTCGTAATCGTAATCAATCGCCGTTGCAAGTACGGAATTTTTAGGACTGTACGTTTGTAAAACGACTTTACCCTTATCGTCCGCCCTACCGCTACGACCTGCTACTTGGGTTATCAACTGAAACGTCCTCTCCCCCGAGCGATAGTCTGAAAAATACAAGCTCATATCAGCGTCAAGTATCCCGACCAGAGTTACCGACGGAAAGTCGTGCCCCTTTGCTATCATTTGCGTACCGACTAAAATATCGGCTTTTTTATCGCTAAATTCCTTTAAAATTTTAAAGTGGCTTTCTTTAGTTTGAGTGGTATCGTTATCCATCCTAAGTATTTTTGCAGACGGAAAAAGCTCTTGTAATTCGCTAACAACCTTTTGAGTGCCAGTTCCGCTGTAGTTTATCGAAAGTGAACCGCACTCTGGACAAGCAGTTAACATATGATACTGCGAACCGCAATAGTGGCATTTCAAAACGTCGTCCGCCCGATGATAGTGCAAGGTAACGTCGCAATTTAAGCACTTTGCAACGTAACCGCACTCACGGCAAATCACCTTTTGAGAATACCCTCTACGGTTTAAAAAGATTATAGCTTGGTTACCGCTTTCCAAGGTGCTTTTTAGCTCTTGCTTTAGCGCAACTGAAAAGGGAGATATATTGCCGTGGCGCACCTCTTCACGCATATCTGACATTATAATTTCAGGAAGGGGTTTGCCGTTAACGCGCTCTTTCATTTCGGCGAGCGTATACTCCCCCTCAAGCGCCTTTTTATAACTCTCGATTTTAGGAGTTGCACTACCTAAAACTAGCTTAGCACCCGAAAGCTTTGCCCTTATAAGCGCAACCTCGTCGGTAACGTATCTTGGGCTTGATTCACTTTCATAGCTTTGGTCGTGCTCTTCGTCGATAATTATAAGCCCTAAATTTTCAAGCGGGGCAAACACCGCGCTACGCGCACCGATTGCAATCACCGCCTCGTTACTTCTTAATCTCCACCACTCGTCAAACTTTTCGCCCGACGATAAACCGCTGTGAAGTATTGCACATTTATCGCCAAATCTCCCTCTAAGGCGCGCAAACGTTTGGGGTGTGAGCGAAATTTCAGGAACGAGCATTATCGCCGTTTTACCGCTTTTTATAACGCCGTCAATAAGCCTAAGATAAACCTCGGTTTTACCGCTACCGGTAACGCCCTTTATAAGGGTGGGCTTGTCGCTTGACATACATAGATTTACCGCTAACTCTTGCTCTTTGGTTAAAGTTACCCGCTTTTCGCTTGCGTATAAGTCTTTATAAGGCGTTCTTATAATTTGCTCCTCACTAACCGTGATAAAGCCCTTGTTTTTAAGTGCAGTTACAGCCGACGGCGAAAAGTTTTCGTTAAGTATCGAACACTTAGTTTTGCCGTTTTTTAATAAAAACTCTAAAACTCCCCTCTGCTTGTCCGCCCCTTTTTTGAGAGAAGATAGCATTTTATCAAAATCTTCACCCGAAAGGCTTGCGTAGTTAGCGGTTTTTTTCCTAACCTTGCCCTTTCTCATTTCGGACGGTAAAAACAGCCTAAGTACCAACGCCATTGATACGTGATAGGTTTCATGAAGATAGTTAGCAAGCTTTAAATTTTCTTCGGTAAGCGCCGGAATATCGTCGATAACTCGAATAATTGATTTTAATTTTTCTTCAGGATACTCTGAATTTTCGGCAATCGAAATGACAAAACCCTCGGTTTTAAACTTGCCGAAAGGAACGATAACTCTGCTACCCTCCTTCGCACCTGAAAAACCGATTTTATAATCGAAGATTTTATCAAGTTCGGACGTGGCTATATCCACTATTACCCTTGCTATCATAACTACCCTTAAATGAAATAATCGGCAGCTTAAAAGACTGCCGATTTAAGGCAAAGCTTTTTGCCTTTTAAATTTTACTAAATTAGCCGTTTACAGCGGTTATTTTACCATTGTAAATTTCATACGCTGCGGCAGTAAGCGGTTTTTTATCCTCTAAAACTGCGGTGCTGTTTTGGCTTTTCGTAACGTCAATAAGCTGTCTAGCGCGCTTAGCGGCAACTACGCATAAAACGTATTTCGAGCCTTTAAATTTTTCGCCTAAATTATCGGTAAGAACGTCAATAGGTGGTTCGTTAATCATAATATGTACTCTCCTTATTCGATATTTTGTATTTGCTCGCGGATTTTTTCAATCTCGCACTTTAATTTTAAAGCGTTGTCAGTAACCTCAATATCGTTACTCTTACTACAAACGGTGTTTGATTCGCGGTTAAATTCTTGAACTAAAAAATCAAGTTTTTTACCAACCTCACCACCGCTACTACAAATCTTTCTAAACTGTGATACGTGGGAATTAAGCCTCGTAAGCTCCTCGTCGATATTAGACTTGTCTGCAAATAATGCTACCTCTTGAAGTATTCTAGCCTCGTCAATATTTTGACTTTCAACGAGTGATTGAACTTTTTCAAATAGCCTTTTTCTATAATCTTCACAAACGTGGGGCGCTCTTTCTTTAATAACCGCTACCGTTTGTTCGATAACGTCTACCCTCGAAAGCATATCCGCTTTTAACTTTTCACCCTCAAACTCGCGCATTGCATTAAGATTTTCACACGCTTTTTCAACCGTTTCAAATAAAATTGGCGAAATCTCTTCAACGTCAATTTCTTCTTGCTCTTGCTTGATAACGTCAGGCGTTTTGATAAGCGAAGTTACCGTAAAGTCGTTCTTTAGCGACGGAAAGCGTTTTTTAAGCGCCTTAGCTATCTCGACGTAACTTTGAGCCAAGCCCTCGTCAAACGAAAGATTGCCTTCGCCTTGCAGGTTTTTTTTGTAGTTGATATACAAATCAACCTTGCCTCTTGAAAGGTGCTTTTGTATAGCTGAGCGCACGCCCTCTTGAAGTGGGGTAAAACTTCTTGGGTATTTATAGGAAATATCCAAAAAGCGGTTGTTTACAGTTTTAATTTCAACCGACAAGGTTAACTTTTCACTCTTATACTCCGCCTTGCCGTAACCAGTCATACTTTTCATAGGTAATAGTATATCATACTTTTAAGTTAATTTCAACTATTTATTAGATTTTTGAACTCGTTTTCATCAATAATTTTTATTCCGAGTTTTTTTGCTTTTTCAAGCTTAGAACCCGCCTCTTCGCCCGCTAAAACTATGGTCGTTAGCTTAGATACCGAGCTTAAAACTTCGCCACCTAAACTTTCGATAATTTTAGTAGCCTCCGAGCGCTTAAGGGTTGGTAACGTTCCTGTGAGCACGAATTTTTCACCCTTTAGTTTATCGCCAACCGAAGCACTAACCTCTTCAAAAGTAACGCCTACTGATAAAAGTTTATCTATCTCGGCAATATTGTTGGGATTACAAAAATACTCGTAAACGGAATTTGCAGTTACCTCGCCCACGTCTTTTACTGCTGAAAGTTCAAGAAGAGTTGCCGATTTTAAGCCGTCCAAATTTTTAAAAGCTTTAACTAAATCTTTTGCGGTTTTTTTTCCAACGCCGTCAATGCCCAAGGCGTAAATAAAGGACGAAAGAGCTACCTTTTTAGAACCCTCTATCGCGGATAAGATATTCTGCGTTTTTTTATCCTTAAAACCTTCTAACGATAAAAGCTTATCTTCGCTTAAAAGATATAAATCCGAGAAATTTTTAACGCCGAAATTGTCATATAAAAGACCTGCCGTCATCTCCGAAAAGCCCTCTATATTCATAGCGTCTTTAGTTGCAAAGTGGGTAAGTGCGCCCACAACTCTTGGACGGCAAAGCTCGTTAACGCAGAAAATATTTGCTCCGTCCTCAACAAGCGCCTCTTTGCAATAGGGGCAAACGGTGGGTTTTTCAACGTCAATGCAACCGACCGTATATTCAGTTGCACCTAAGATTTCAGGTATAACGTCGTTACTTCTTCTTATAAGCACACGACAGCCTATTTTAACCTTTTTGCGAAGAAGATCGCCGTAGTTATTAAGAGTTGCCTTTTTAACGGTAGCACCGCCAAGCTCAACCGGTTCAACAACACCTAAAGGTGTAAGTTTACCCGTTCTACCAACCTGCCAAATAACATCCTCAACGGTGGTTGTAACCTCTTCCGCCTCGAATTTATACGCGAGCGCCCAACGGGGAAATTTTTCAGTAAAACCAAGCTCTTCACGAAGTGAAATATCGTTAACTTTTATTACTGCACCGTCAGTTAAATAATCTATATTTTTGCGCTTTTCTTCGATAATTTTAAGCGTTTTTTCAATACCTTGAACAGAGCTTACAACCTCTAAAAAATCGTACACCTTAAAGCCGTTTTTCTTTAAAAAATCAAAGTGCTCAACTTGAGTTTTAAATTCGCCGTCACTAAGATAGTTTACGTTATAAAAAAGTATTTCAGGCTTTCTTTTTTCCGTTTCTTTAGGGTCTAAATTTCGTATTGCGCCCGCCACCGCGTTACGCGCGTTTTTAAGTGGCTCTAAAGCCGTTTCGTTATACTTTTTAAGAGTAGATAATTTTATAACTGCCTCGCCTTGAACTTCAACTACACCCTTGTAATCGATAGTTAAAGGAAAAGTTTTTATAGTTAGAACCTGCTTAGTTACGTCCTCCCCCTCAACGCCGTTACCGCGCGTAGTTGCACGAAGGAATTTGCCACCCTCGTAGGTTAAACATATCGTTAAACCGTCGTATTTAAACTCAACGGTATAATCAGGGCTTTTACCAGACAGTTTTTCAACGCGCGAAATAAACGCCTTAACCTCGTCAATCGTTACGCCTTTATCGAGGCTATACAACTTATTTATATGCTTGTGCTTAGAAAAAGCCGAGATAGGCTCGCCACCCACCCTTTTAGTGGGGGAATTATCAAGCACTACGCCATACTCTTTTTCTAAAGCGACAAGCTCGTCGTAAAGCTTATCGTACTCGCCGTCTGATACGGTTGGGTTATCGAGAACGTAATACTCGTATGCGTATCTATTCAGTTTTTCAACTAACCATTTCATTTTTTCCATAATCATTTAACAATCTCAATGGGAGCGTATTCAACGGCAAGTGATTTAATGCCAACGCCTGAAAAGGCTACGTCTATAACCTTTCCTCCGTCTTTTACGGCAATAACCGTACCAACGCCGAATTTTTTATGTAATACTTTTATGCCCGCTTTAAACTGACCACTTAGCGAGCTAGTTTCTTGTTTTTTAGCGTTACCGTATAAGTTGTATCCGGTTGAAAAACTTTTAGTCCTACAAAAAGAGGAAGAGGTGGACGGCACGTCCGAATAATACCCATAGTCGCTACCCGACTGATTTCTATTATAACTATCAAATCGAGTTTGCTGACGATTATACCCGTATTCACGAGTATTATAACCGTCGTACCCACTTGATTTTGCCTGTAATAACGGTTCTATCTCTTTTATAAAACGGCTTTCAAGCGTAATATTGCGCTTGCCGTATAAAAACCTGCTTTTTGCACGAGTTATAAACAACTCTTCTTTAGCGCGCGTGATAGCAACGTACATAAGCCTTCTTTCTTCTTCAAGCTCTTCAACGCTTTCAGTTGCGCGAGATATTGGGAATATAGTTTCGTCCATACCGACGATGAACACGCTATCAAACTCTAAGCCCTTTACCGAGTGAACGGTTGCAATGCTAACGAAATTGCTTCCGTCAAAATCGTCAAGGTCGGAGCTTAAGGTAATTGAACTAAGATATTCGGTTAACGTTGCGCCTTGGTTTATCTTAGAAAACTCAGTTGCCGAGTTTATTAGTTCTGACACGTTAAGCTTTTTGCTCTCGTTTTCTTCGGTGTTTTCTTCAAACTGCGATAAAAAGTTAGTTTTATCGATAACGCGCTTGATAAATTCGGGAACTGTTAACTCTTGCGCGTCAAGCATAAAGCTGTATATGGTGTTTTTAAAGTCCGCCACCCTCGCTTTTGACGACGCGTTAATGGGAAGACTATCAACGTCCATAATAACTTCGTAAACGGATAACCCCTCTTTTTGCGCCGTTTGAGATATAATCTCAACCGTCTTATCGCCTATACCGCGCCTAGGAACGTTAATAACCCTTAAAACCGCCTCGTTGTCAAGCGGATTTGAGGCTATCTTTAAATACGCCGTTAAGTCTTTAATCTCCTTACGGTCAAAGAACTTAAAACCGCCAAAAACCTTATACGGGATATTGTATTTTAAAAACTCTTGCTCGAACGAACGCGATAACGCGTTTACTCGCATAAGAACTGCAAAGTCGGAAGCTTTTTTACCGCCTGCAATTAAAGACTTTATCTTGGTTGCAACGTATTCGGCTTCGCGCGCCTCGTCAAACGCCGTATAGTATTCAGGCTTTTTACCACTTTGATTTTCCGTCCACAAAACCTTGTTTTTTCTTGCGCCGTTGTTTTTGATAATCAAATTTGCAAGATTTAAAATATTTTTTGTTGAACGGTAGTTTTGCTCAAGTTTATAAACTTTTGCGCCTTTGAAATCCCTTTCAAAACCTAAAATGTTTGCAATTTTAGCTCCGCGCCAGCCATAAATTGACTGATCGTCGTCGCCAACGGCAAAGATGTTTCCGTGATACGACGATAGCATTTTTGCAATTTTATACTGAACGGTATTCGTATCTTGAAACTCGTCGATATGAACGTAATGAAACTTTTCGCTGTAATAACTTAAAACGTTGTCGTGCTCTTCAAATAGATGTAGCGTTTTTATAAGCAAATCGTCAAAATCCAAAGCGTTTGAACGCTTTAATTCCTTTTCATACGCTAAAAACACGTCGTAAATTATTCCGATTGATTTTAAATTAATATTTTCGTCGCGATACTCTCTTGGCGAAAGGTCGGAATTTTTAGCGTTGCTTATATGGTTCTTGCAAAGCTTTAAAAACTTTTCAGGCTCAAGCTCCATATCCGATATTATGCGCTTTAAAACCCTTTCTTTATCGTCTTCTGAATATATTGAAAAGTTTTTTTCATACCCAAGATACGCTATCGAGCTTCTAAGTATTTTAACGCACATTGAGTGAATAGTAGAAACCCACATCCCCTCAATATCGCCTATCATTTTTTCTAAGCGGTATTTCATCTCGTCCGCCGCCTTGTTGGTAAAGGTAATTGCTAAAACGTTTGACGGATGCACGCCCTTTTCAGAAATTAAATAGGCAATTCGGCTTGTTAAAACGCGCGTTTTACCACTACCCGCGCCAGCTATTACGAGCACTGCGCCCTCGGTATCTTTTACGGGAAGTATTTGTGCGCTGTTAAGTTTTTGAACGTAAGAATTATTCATAACGATATTGTATCATATCTTTTAACTTTAATCAAGTTAAAAACCCCGAAATGCTTCGGGGCTGATAGGTTTTTTATAGACTTTTAAATTAGTTTTTGATTGATATTTAATTATAAAGTAAACGGCGTAAATAATTAGCATTAAAATAAAAACGCTAAGTAGCAACCAAAATACCGCTGTCCAACCAAACGCGTCCGCTACCCAGCCTAAGCCGTACGAGCTTATCGTGCTAACGCCCGAACGTAGCTCGAGGACTGTTTCACGGGACTCGCTCCGCAAGGCTTTGCCTTGCTATCACGCCGGGGTAGCAAACGGTGGGTGTCCACCGTTTGGTCGCAACTATACTTAAAACTCAAACTTTTTAAGTTGCGACTCCCTACCCGTTCGAGTCCCGACCAAACTTTCATTTCCAAAACAAAAAAAGCAGTCACACGACTGCTTTTTCGTTTTGGAGCGGGAAACGGGACTCGAACCCGCGACAACTGCCTTGGCAAGGCAGTGCTCTACCAACTGAGCTACTCCCGCATCCTTTCAAAGATAAGCCGATGCCTTTTCAACCTATCCCCGAAATTATATAAGTGGTGGGAGTT
>JAZSMT010000001.1:0-10206 GCA_045536025.1 Christensenellaceae bacterium | reverse complement strand
AATTTTATTTTTTTCATTGCGTATTTTATTAATAAAAACGCTGATTTTAGTGTCAATTTTACTTGCAGTATCAATCTCCCCGCGTGAGAGCGAATAATCACGCTCGGCAATGAGTTTATTAATTTCGTTTTCAAGTTCAATTATAATTTTCGGTGTTGAAGAAATTTCAACGTGTTTTTTAGAGGCAGCCTCGTCAATCAAATCAATGGCCTTATCAGGTAAAAACCTACCCGTAACGTAACGGTCTGATAGCTTTACTGCCGAAACGATAGCCTCGTCTTTAATTATTATTTTATGATGAGATTCGTAAGCAGGTTTAATTCCCCTTAAAATCTCAATAGCAACGTCAACTGACGGTTCTTTAATGGATATCGGCTGAAAACGCCTTTTAAGCGCGGTATCCTTTTCTATATATTTAGTATATTCTTCGTTAGTGGTAGCGCCAATAATGCTAAGTTCGCCTCGCGCTAAAACAGGCTTTAAAAAATTAGCAACGTCAAAACTGCTGTCGCTCGTGCTACCTGCACCAACTATGTTATGTATCTCGTCAATAAATAAAATTATATCTTTTTCGTTAATAGCGTAATCAACGGCGGTTTTTAATCTTTCTTCAAAATCACCGCGATATTTAGTACCCGATAATACACCCGCTAAATCAAGCGAAAATATCTTTTTATTTCTTAAAAATTCAGGAGCTTCTCCACTAGCAATTTTAAGCGCAAGCCCTTCAACCACCGCAGTTTTACCTACGCCAGCCTCACCTAAAAGTAATGGGCTATTTTTAGTCTTTCTTGAAAGCGTTTGAATAACTCTAGATATTTCCTCTTCACGCCCAATAACTGCGTCAATATCACCTTTTATCGCTCTATCCGTTAAATAATAACCAAAACTATCAAGTGGAGAGGGTTTTTCCTCTTCTATTTCAACTTGCTCTAAATTACGATAAACGGTTTCACCTTTGTCGGGGCTTATTTCTTTCTTAACTTTAGGCATTTCTTTTTTAGACGGCACGTTTTGAGCCGTAGTCGCTTTAGCTTTACTTTTAACTCTTTCAAATATGAACGCGTAAAGCTTTGGTATATCAACGCCTAAGCTCCTTAAAATACTCATAGCCCTACAATCTTCGATTGAAAGGATAGACAATAATAAGTGCTCGGTTGAAACGTAAGAAAGGTTAAGCGAGCCCGCAAATTCAACTGCGTTTTTCTGTGCGCCCATCGCCTTAACGGTATACCCTTGAACGTTTCTTTCTTTTAAAATACGCTTAAGTGGCGGAAAATAATTTTCATTTGTAGCACCAAACTTGTTAAGGTATGCACAAGCATCGCATTTTGGGGTTGACAAAATAGCGTACAAGATAAGCTCCGTACCCACGTATGAAAGATTAAATTTAGATTTTAGTCTTTCAGCGGTCTTTAAAACCACTAAATAGCCCTGCGTATAATTTGCCATATCGTTAAATTAATGTCTTTAAATAGTTAATTAACTCGTCTTTTAACTCTTCGTCCCTAAGTCCAAATTCAATATTTGCCTTTAAATACCCAAGGCGCGAGCCCATATCGTATCGAACACCCTCAAAATCAAGCGCTTTAACTTTACCTTTTCTAGCAAGTGCGTCAAAAGCGTCGGTTAACTGATACTCGCCGTTAACTGACGGCTTAAGTTTAGCTATTTCATCAAATATCTCAGAGGTGAAAACGTATCTACCAAGCGGAGATAACGTGCTTTTAACCTCTTCAAGCTTGGGCTTTTCAGTTACTTTAACAGCGTCGTAAACTCGACCGCCAAAGCTTGAGTATTCAACGGAAGCGTATTTAGTAACGTCTTGTTTGGAAACGTTTTTACAGCCGATAACCGTCATACCGGTTTTATTGTAAACGTCAATAAGTTGACCTATTACGGGCGCGCTTTCGTTATACATTAAATCGTCACCAAATAGCACGGCAAAAGGCTCGCCGTTACAAAATTCTTTAGCTGTTTCTACTGCTTTAGCTGTACCGTTAAGCTCTTTTTGTTCAACAAAGCTTATTTTAGCCATTGTTTCAGGATACTTAACTGCGTTATAAAAATCGGTTTTATTCTTTGCAAGTAATTCCTCGTCAAGTATCTTAGATTGGCTAAAATGAGCCTTAATTACCTCGTTTTTATAGCCAACAACAAATAATATTTCGGTAATACCGCTTTTTATTACTTCTTCTGTAATAACTTGTATGGCAGGTCTGTTAATTACGGGTAGCATTGCTTTGGGAACTGCTTTTGTATACGGCAAAAACCTTGTGCCAAATCCAGCTACGGGAATAACCGCCTTTTTAACTTGCTTCATAATAACTCCTTTAATTTATCTTCCGAATTTTTCTTCAATATTCTTAATTTTATCAACCCTAACGGCGTGCCTACCACCGTCAAAATCGGTTGTTAAAAACTTATCAACAAGTTTAATTATAGTTTGCGTATCGGTAATTCTTGCACCGAGAGCTATAACGTTAGTATCGTTATGACGCCTAGTCATTTCGGCTGAGAATATATCGGTTACGTGCGCACAGCGTATGCCTTTTATTTTATTTGCAACGATACTCATACCAATACCAGTACCGCAAATTAATACGCCTTTATCACTCTCGCCCGATAAAACGCTATTACAAACTTTTTCGGCAAATTCTGGATAATCGCAAGACTCATCTGAAAAAGTTCCAAAATCTTTAACGGTATATCCGTTTGATTTTAAATAATTTATAACCTCTTCTTTAGCGGAAAACCCACCGTGGTCACAAGCAAATGCTATTTTCATATAAAATTCCTCCTTAAATTTCATCAATTATATTACTCCCGTCATAAGGCTTACAAGCTTTAGACAGCCTATTCAAAACGCCAACGTCAATCTCACTTCCCGTATTAATTTTAACGGCAATTAAAATATCGGCAATTTTTTCTCCCTCAAGCAACTTAAAATATAAATTTGAAGCTATTTCTTCGCCAGTATTTCCAAGCAAAAGCTTTTCTCCGCACAGCTTGTGAGATACTTTATCGTCGCATAAAAATATGGGAACTTTACCTTTTAAAATACAGTCGTCATACATTTTTTGTGCAAGTGGAAGTTCGTTTCTTTCAAATAAAACGGTAGCACACTTAGGGGTATAATGGGTATATTTCATACCTGGTGAACGTACAGGCTCGCCATCGTTTACCGTTGCATACTCGCAACTACCCACCACTCTTTTAATCATTTCAGCGGTAACTAAGCCACTTCTTAAAATTACTGGAGTTTGACCGGTAACGTCTAAAACGGTTGACTCAATTCCACCGCTACACTTACCGCCGTCAAGAATAATTTCAATCTTACCGCACAAATCGTCGTAAACGTGCTCTGCTGTAACGGGGCTTGTATGTTTTGAAACGTTTGCCGACGGAGCCGCAATAGGCAAATCAAGATATTTCAAAAATTCTTGACAGCCAGCGTGATTAGGAATTCTAACCGCTAAAGTATCTAGACCGCAAGTAACTGATTTTGATACTGAGCCTTTATTTTTCATTACCAACGTTAAAGGCCCTGGCATAAACGCGTCAATCAAATTATAAACGTAATCGTATTCAATTTCTACAAGCCTTTTAAGGTCGTAATTTTTATGAACGTGAACGATTAGAGGATTATCGTTTGGACGACCTTTAGCTTTAAAAATTCTTTCAACTGCAAGGTCGCTAGTTGCCAAGCCACCTAAGCCGTAAACCGTTTCCGTAGGAAAGGCAACAAGCTCTTCGTTAAGTATTAAGTTTTTCGACAATTTCAAAGAACTATCGGTAATTTTTAATATTTTTGTATTCATAGTGATAGCATATTTACTCAAATAGCGATTCGTCAATAGATTCAGCGGGCGGTTCACCAACCGGAATAGATGGATCAAAACCGTCGTCAATCGGTTCTTCAGTCTTTGACTGACTGCTTGATTTAGACATATATGCAGGCGCTTCGTCGGGCGCGTTATACACGATATTAACAAACTTTGTTTGTTCGCCCTTGAAGAAGAGCTTAAACGACTCGCATGCACCCGAACGGTTTTTAGCAAGGATAATTTCCGCCTCTGCCCTTGATAACGGCTTAATTTCGTTATCTTCAGTTCCAGCGCGGTCTGGTCTATGAATAAACATTACGATATCGGCGTCTTGCTCTATAGCACCTGATTCCCTAAGGTCTGATAGTTGTGGCCTACGCTTACCAGTTTCAGAGGCACGGTTAAGCTGTGAAAGGGCAATAACGGGAACTTCAAGTTCCTTAGCAATCATTTTTAGCCCGCGTGAAATTTCAGTAATCTCAGCCTGTCTACTATCGTTTGACTTAACTGCGTTCATAAGCTGAATATGGTCAACTACGATTAAATCAAGCTTACCCCCTTGCAAACTTTTAAGTCTACGGCATTTACTTAAAATATCGGGAATAGTCGTCATTGAAGTATCGTCAATGAAAATTTTAGTTTTATTAAGTATCTTTTGAGCGTCCCAAAGCTTTTTCCACTCGTCAGAATCAAGTTTACCCTTTTTAGCCCTTTGAGCGCTTACACCGCCTATCGAGCAAAGCATACGCTCGGTAAGCTCAGCTTTAGTCATTTCAAGCGCAAACACGGCACATACGGCGTTGTGGCGAACAGCTACGTTTTCAACTACGTTCATAGCAAGCGTAGTTTTACCAACGGAGGGACGTGCAGCCAAGATAATAAGATTACCTTTATGTAAACCGTTAGTTAAATCGTCAAGCGCGGTAAAACCGGTATGCAAACCCTGTAAATAGTTTTTATCACTTTGGATTTTTTGAAAAGTTTGTAATACGTCGTCAACGTTTTCGTTAACGTCTGTAAGCGAAGAGGTGTCAAGTTCTTCGGATATATCGTAGATAAGTTTTTCAGCATACGCAAGCGACTTCGAGCCGTTATCGCTCGACTTTGCGTCTTTATATATAGCATCCGAACACTTAATAAGCTTTCGAAGCACGCTGTCACGCTTAACGATTTCAAGATAATATTCGTAATTTGCTGCTGACGGCGTTACTCGTGAAAGTTCGGTAAGATACTCTATTCCACCAACCTTTTCAAGCATTGATTTTTTTTCAGCATTTGCAATAAGTTCGGCATTAGAACTTTCTTTTTTATCGTATTTTATAGACGGAGTTTTACTCAAAACGTCTATCAGCGTTACTAAATCAACCGGTTTAGCATCTGAAAAAACACCCATAATTGCGCGGAATATATTCTTGTGCGCCTCAACGTAAAAGTCTTCAATTTTTACCTTACTTGCAATTTCAAATTGAGCTTCACCGTCAATTAAAATTGAGCCGAGTAAACTTTGTTCAGCTTCCAACGAATAAGGAAGCGCGTTATTTGCTTGTTGTGCCATAATTATTATCCTTAAATTAATTTTTCAAATTCAGTAAGTGCCTCTTCAAACGATTTAAAGGCAAGTTTCATAGTGTCACCGCTTATAAGGTCAACACTCGTGAGCTTTAAAAGCTCGGTGGGTTTATCCGAACAACCCGAAGATAAAAAGTTAAAATACTCTTTAAGTTCCCTTTCTCCGCCACCAAGTATTCTTTCGGCTATTGCAATGGCGCTTATAATGCCCGTTGCATACTTATAAACGTAAAACGCCCTGTAAAAATGCGGTATTCTCGCCCATTCAAACGAAATTTCACTATCGAAAACGACGTCTTTGCCGTAATATTTTTTGTTGAGCTTAAGATATATTGCATTAAGCCTATCTTTCGTAAACGGCTCACCCTTTTCTGCGATATAATGAGCAATTTGCTCAAATTCTGAAAACATCGTTTGTCTAAAAAGCGTTGTTCTTATCATATCGAGATAGTACGATAAGAAATATTTCTTTTCTTTATCACTTTTTGCATTTTTTATAAGATATTTAACGAGTAAAACTTCGTTTACGGTAGAGGCAACCTCTGCAACGAATATCTTATAATCAGCTTTAGATTGAGGCTGAGTATTGTTAGAAAAATACGAGTGAATAGCGTGCCCTAATTCGTGCGCTATCGTAAATACGCTGTGAGTAGTTTTATTGTGGTTTAGTAAAACGTAAGGGTGCTTAACGTTATATACGCTTACGCTGTACGCACCACTACGCTTTCCGTCATTTTCATAAACGTCAATCCAGCGTTCGTTTTTAGCTCTTAATAAAAGATTTTTATAGTCGCTACCTAAGGGACCTAACCCGTCAAGCACCAAATTAAACGCCTCTTCATAATCAAGTTTTAATTCGGTGTTTTCAGTAAGTGGAACGTACAAGTCGTACATATGAAGTTTCTTGTTAAGAATTGCCCCTCTAAGCGAAATATACCTATGAAGAAGAGGTAGCGCTTTATGAACGGAAGAAATTAAACTGTCGTATACGCAAACGTCAACTTCTTCAGAGTGTAACGCCCGAGCGAGCGAAGAGGAAAATTTTCGAACTTTTGACAAAAACACGTCTTTATCAACGTTGCCTTTGTAAAGCGCGGTTATGGTGTTTAAAACTTTATTATAGGCGTTGTAATACGCCTTAAACACCCTGCGCCTAACTAAAGGATTAGGATTTTGCATTAATAGCGAGTACGTTGCGTGCGTAACCTTAACTTTTTTACCGTCAACGTTAACGGTAGGAAAGTCTAAATCGACGTTATCAAGCATTGAAAACGCATCGTCATAACCACCGTAAACCTTACCGCCAAGCGACAATACCATTTCAGTTTCTTCTGATAAAACGTGGGGCAAAAAGTCTATTACCCTTTTAATATCTAGGTCGTAATCTTTAAGTTTATTATCTTGATAAAGCTCGCTTAATTTTTCACTTCCAAGTTTAGATAATTCAGGCTCTATAAAAGATACGGCTGACGAAAAATTAACGCATACCTCTTCTATAAGGCAAGCCATTTCATTTGCATCAGGGTCTGCACCGTTTTCGTCGCGCTTCATCATTGAATATACTGATAATAACTCAATTTCTCCAACGATTTCATACATTTTATAAAAGCAATTATAAACTGTATCAACGTTGTTAAGCTTACCTTTAAAAGCAGTAAAATCTATTTGCTTATTAACTTTTTTGATACGTGAAACAAACTCTTCTTTAGACGAAATAATCTCGTCCACGTTCCACTTGTATTTAATATCTATATCACTTCGTTTCATAAACTCACCTTTCATACCCAACGAGATAGCTTGAATTAACCTTTAAAGTTAAAACCTCGTTAACGTTAACGCTAAAATCAAGCTCGCAATCAACGTATATTAACCGATTAACGTAATCGTTTTTAATATCCGACCAAACTAAAGCTGTGAAAGAATAAAAATCAACTCCTCCAACATCTTTAACCGAATTATCTATATCAATAACGGTTGCTTTAATAATTTCGTGTTTACCAAAAACCGCAAAATATAAGTAATATTCGTATTTTTTAATTCGTCCGTAACATATAGAAAAGAATATGAACGAATATATAACGAAAGTAACGCTAATAACGATAAGCACTATTAAAAACGGAGTTCTAAGTTGAGTTCCGTACGGCTCGTTTGCATATATAATCATAATTGTAGCCACTATTGCAAGGAAAACGCCTAATGCTACAAAATAAGAGATTAATAAATTGCGTTTTTGTTTTTTAATTTTATCATAGTGTGACTCTAAGTAAAGTTCCGTCATAAAAGCCTACCGAAAAATTCATTTAAATCAAACGCCCAACTGAGTAAAAATGTTGAAACGCCTTTATTTTTTATTGCGTTAACGTCTACAACGCCGTTAACGCTATCAAGTGAAATACAGCCGAAAAATCTACTGTCTTGACTGTTAATTCTATTATCGCCAAGAACGAAAACCTTGCCACTATCCACAATCGTTCGTTCAACGTTTATCGTGTCGCCTTTAGAGTAAATTTCGCTTAAAGCAACGAACTCCTCTTCTCCTGCTTTCTTAAGATAGAGTATACCGTTTTCAGAATAAATTTCGTCACCCTCTATTGCAATCACCCTTTTAATAAGCTTAGCGTAAGGCATATCGAAAACCACAACGTCCCCTCTACGTACATCACTCGTTTTATCAACAAACAAAACGTCACCGTCAGTAAGGGTGTAATTCATCGAATCACCATCAACTCTTACAATCATGTAAAAATTATTAAAAAGTGTAAAAAAGAAGAATAAGAGGAGGAAAATTATTACGTAAACGCCAATACCCTCTTTATTTTCTTTGTTATTAAGCAAACTACCCTGCATTTTAGTCCTCAACAATACTTTTAAGGCGCTTGTTAAACTCTGAAAGAGCCAACATAACGACTCTGCCACAGCCTAAACATTTTATTTTAATATTAGTATTTATTCTAATTACCGTCCACTCAGACGAACCACACGGGTGTGCTTTTTTTGTTATTATTTTATCACCGATATTTACCGCCATATCCACCTTACAAAATTAAAAAGTTATTAACAATAACCGAGCCCATTGAATATACCGTCATACAATAAATTTCGCCGAATTTTTTAAGAGGCATACCTTCTTTGGTCTTAAATTCCGAAAAAGGTATAGTAAAATTCGACCAGCCGTCACTACCGTCTAAAGCTACTGATATAAAATATTCGTTTCCGTTTTTTGAAGATAAAACGATAGTTAAATTATCGGGAACGCCAGTAAATGCATCAAATTTTATAAAAGAGTTATAATTTAACGCGTCTGCAAACTTTTTAATTGAATAACTAATTAAAATATTTTTAGTCGACACGCCAACGATGCCACACGGTCCTTTAACAAAATCGTATAGCTTATTAATTGAAAAAACGTCGCCAAGTAGCTTAGTTTTTACCTCTTTTACGATAAAATTACTCACCATTTTAGACGAGCTAAATATAACGCTAGGAATCTTAGAGTTAGAATAAACGTTAAAGTTTTGATAATTAAACTTTGAACTAAGCGTAATACCGCTTTGATATTTAACTACGGCATACGATATTTCAAAATCAACCTTACCGTAAACCCTACGCTTAAAAAGGTATTCGCCATTTTTGCGCGAAAGCGGTTCAGTGAGTAAAAACCAAACTCTTTCAGCAGGATTTAAATCGTTACTGCTTGCGTAAACCTTTACTGAAACGACGTCGTCAGGATTAGAAACTTCAACGTAATATTTAACCTCTTCACCATCAATTTCAGCCGAAATTTTAGGAATTGTGGGAATTTTTACACGCTTGTTTGCAATAAATTTATCAAAAAACAATTCAATGTCAGTTAACGAATTTCTGTCAAGCACGTCCTTAGATGCACTAACGAAATTATGCCAACACTTGTTTTGATTATCAACGCGTTGTAAGGTATCAACCGATCTATCAACGTCAAATTCATCGTTATTAGTAGTCGTAGCAAAAAATACGGGAACTTTTACGTGTTGAGCGTATGTGTGCGCGTCAATACCGGCTATATATCTACAGCGCTCGTCGTCAAGCTTAATATCTTCACCAGAATACTTAAACACGTCCTTATAAGCAAGCCAGCCAGCCCCCGAAATAAACGCAGATGCGTTTACCCTAGTATCAACTGCGGTTAATTGCCAAGCAACGTTAGCACCGTGTTTAATTCCAAGCACGCCTATTTTGGCAGTTGGCGATTTAGATTTAGCAAAAGATACTGCGTATCTAGCAACTGCACACCACTCGTACCAACAAGTTTCTTTTGCACTACTTTCTACGTAATTAAAAGTCGAACTAGAATCTTTATAATTTGCGTAAGAAATTTTATCGGGATAAACGGTGTAATCAGAAACGCCCTCTCGCTGACCTGCTAAATCTACAGACAAAACGTTATAGCCACGATTTGCAAAATGGGTAATTAAGTCAACGTCAACCCCACTTGATACGTTCGGCAAAATTACGATAGTATTTGCCTTAACGTTCTTTTGCTCTGCATAAATACCGTAAATTCGAACACGCGAAACGTCTACGTTTCTTCCTGAAAAGTAAACGTAGTTAAACACGGCGTTACCTATCGTTTCACTTAGCATAGTCGTTTCGTTAAGCGAAAGGTTATCGTTAAATTTATTCCAAAGCGTATTTGGGGTTAGTATTTTGTTTGCCATAAATTTCTTCGTTATATTATAATATTAATTAATATTATACACTATAATTTTAATTTTTGAAACAATTTTTAATAATTTCTTAAATTAATTTAAACTAAACTAAATAATCAAAATTA
>JAZSMT010000014.1:0-36369 GCA_045536025.1 Christensenellaceae bacterium | reverse complement strand
CAGTATTGCGCCGTTTATAACGGCTTAATCTATGCGACCAGTTAAATGACCTATCTCATTAAGCCCTTCAAAATTATTTTGACGAAGTGCTTCGTATACAGTTAAGGCAACCGAGTTTGATAAATTTAAGCTTCTTAAATTACCAAGCATAGGTATTCGCAAAGTTTTATCGTAATACTTTTGAAGTAGCGGTTCGGGAAGCCCGTGCGACTCTTTACCAAAAATTAAAAAATCGCCGTCTTTAAACTTTGCCTCGCTGTACACCCTTTGACCTTTCGTGGACATAAAGTAAAAATTATCACCGTTATAATAGCGAGCAAAAAGTTCGTCTAAGCTATCGTAATAATGAACGTCTAAATACTGCCAGTAATCAAGCCCTGCTCTTTTTAAATGCTTGTCCGAAAGTTCGAACCCAAAGGGTCTTATCATGTGAAGGGAACTGCCCGTTGCCGCGCACGTTCTTGAAATATTGCCGGTATTTTGCGGTATTTCCGGCTCTACGAGTACGATGTTTAATTTCATAAGTTATTCCTTTATCCCTCGCCTTTTACTTTTAACGAGTATGTATTGCTTTTGCGTGGGTATTATTAAATTTGCGGTATTTTCTATACTTTTTCCGCATATTTCGCCCGACATATCGCTTGCGATAACGCCGGTTTTAGAAAGTAGCATTATGGGCGCACCGAATAGATAGGCGTACGCCCTTATTAAAAAATTATACTGCGGTTTTTCCTCGGTTGGAACAACTGCAACGATAAGGTCGGCGTCGCAAAGCGCCATAGCTTTAACACCGTCTAAATTAATGATATCGTCGCCAACGAGTAGACCTATGCGCCCCACTCCCGTTTGGTATACCTTAAAACTACCGCCACCAGAATAATCAGTTCCGCCGATAGATAACGTCATATCCGATATGCCTAAAAGCTTTCCGCTTTCGGCAATGATTAACGACTGCTTAAGTATTCCGTAGTTATCGGTAATAGCGCCAGCTATAACCACGCCTTTGACCTGCCTTGAAAATGAGGCAAGGTCGGGAAGCTTGTTTTCAGCTCCGCTTAATTCGTGTTTGTAACTCACCTTTCCTATAGAGTTAAACCCAAACACCGAAATTTGCGAGCGTTGAGCGCTTTCTACGTTAGCGCAAGAGAGTTTTTGACTTTTATCGGTATAAATTTTAAGCATTGAAACACACCATACTGTTTCATTATACTTAAATTTTAACAAAAAAGTTCTTAGTTATAGCACGCTAGTTAAAATACTACAAACCTCGTCTATATCGGTGGAGGCAAAGATTTGCTCTTTAAGCCTTTTACCGCCCTTAACGCCTTTGAGATAGTAGGACGCTTGCTTTCTAAATATTACTGCGCCACGTTCACTACCGAAACGCTGTTTAATAAGCTCCGTTTGCTCTTTTACAAGCTCGGCAAGTGAAAAGTTAGGCGATACGCCTAAAATTTCAGAAAATATAAGCGGATTTTCAAGCGCGCCACGAGCTACCATAACACCGTCAGCCCCGGTTTTATCTATGAGGTTATCGGCATCGGCTTTAGTAAAAATTCCACCGTTTGCAATCACGGGAATTGAAACTGCCGACTTTGCCATTTCAATCTCGGCAAAATTAACCTCGCCTTGATAGTACGAAGTCCTACATCTACCGTGAATAGTTATGAGGTCGGCTCCACTTTGCTCGCACATAACTGCAAAATCACGAGTTATAAGTTTATTTTCATTAACGCCCGTTCTAAATTTTACCGTTACCGCCTTACCGCTACTTTTAACCGCCTTTATAATTTTAGAGGATAATTCTAAATCGTTAAGTAGCGCGCTACCCTCGCCGTTATTGTAAATTTTAGGAACTGGGCAACCCATATTGATATCTATGATATCAAAACCGCTTAAGTACTCGGAATTTGACGCCCATTTCATAACCTCGATATCGCTACCGAATATTTGCACGGCTTTAACAGTTTCGTCCTCATACGAAAACAATAGTTCGCTGGAGGCGGACGGAGTGTATTTTAAACCCTTTGCGCTTACCATTTCGGTAAAGGCAAGCCCTGCACCTGATTTTAGGCAAATTTTGCGCATAGGCGCGTCTGAAAACCCTGCAAGCGGAGCGAAAAAAAGGTTGTTTTTTACCGTAACGTTACCTATTTTTAGCGGTTTAATTATCATCTTTTCCCCCACTTTTTACGCTATTGTAAATTTCGTCAAGCTCGCTGGGAGAATAATCCGTCATTTGCTTTCCCGTAGCTTTTACGACGTTTTCGAGCCTTGAAAAACGCTTTATAAATTTGTCAACCGAGCGTTTAAGAGAAAGCTCGGCGTCAACGCCTAAAAGCCTAACGGCGTTAACCGCGCTGAAAATTAAATCACCGCATTCTTTTTGAATTTCCTCTTTATCACCGCTTGAAATTGCCTTTTTAAGCTCGTTTAATTCTTCTAATATCTTATCGGTTGCTTGGGTGTAATTTTCAAAATCAAAGCCGTATTTGCCAGCGCGTTTGCCTATTTTTTCAGCACGCATAAGCGAGGGCATAGACGACGGCACTGCGTTTAAATAATCGGTTGCCGTATCGTAGCCCTTTTCAACGATTTTGTTGCTATTCCAAACTGAAAGCGCGTCGCTTGCTTTAACCGCCTTATCCTCGCCGAATACGTGGGTGTGGCGAGTAATTAGCTTTTTGCATAAATCACTTAAAACGTCATTTCTTGTGTATCTCGAGCCTTCTTCGCCGAAAAGCACGTAAAACGCCGACTGTAAAATTAAATCGCCCGTTTCTTCAACTATCATAAAATCGTCGCCTTGCTCAACGGCATCAACAAGTTCATACGCCTCTTCAACAACGTTTTTAAGTATGCTTTTTTCCGTTTGTTCTCTATCCCACGGGCAACCGTTTGGAGAGCGTAAAATGGCTAAAATTTCAAGTAAATCGTCAAAATTATACCTCTCTTTTTTGGTTAATGGGAGATTTGGAATATATAAAGAGGTAGAATAGTCGTAACAATCAAGCCTATCAAGTTCGTAAAGATAAAGGCTTTTATTACCGCCGTTTGAAGACACAAAAACTTTGGTTTCTTCGCCAAATATATCACAGAGATATAGTTTTACCTTGCTTGCGGTAATTTTACTGTCTATTGCATAAACGATTAGCGGTGCGTTTATAAACCTATGCCCGCTAACCTCGTACGCTGAAAGCGCCGTAAAACTATCCTCGCAAACGTTAAGCCTTTCAAGGCATTTAGTTGCGTATGAAACGCCTGCTATAACCTCGACGTTACGCGTTTTAGATAAAATATATTTAACCGAATTATCTTCAGTTGCGCATCCGTCAACGAGATAGCAAACGGGCTGTTGTTTAGCTATGGCTAAAACCTCGTTTGCTAAATTTTTGTTAAGCGTATCGAAATTCCTACTCTTTTCATAAATAAAATCAAGCGTAGGTATTTCTTTACCAAACGCCATAAGGTTTTTATAGCTTTCGGTAAGCCCCGTTCGTGCAAGGGTTTTTACGCTTGATTTAATAATATTTTCGGAGTATGCTGATAAATCCTTTTTGTCAACTCCTAAGCCTATAACGGTAATTTTGTGCATTTTTCAACCTCTTAGAAACTTTGCTATAAATAATATAACTTAAATTTATAAAACAAGCAACCAAATAACAAAAAATATCACTTATTATAGCGCCAAAAACGTTAATACTTGCCATTTTTAAAAGAACGGACGACGCCACTATTTTAAAAACGGCTGACAAACTTCCGCTTATTATCGTAACTTTGTAACGCCCTAAAGCGTTAACGCAGGCGATAAGCGTTTGCATAATGGGAAGAAAAAACACCGATAACGAAGAAAGCTTGAGCATATTTGCAGTTATTAATTTATTTGAAGTTGAAAGCCCTGAATATAAAATATTTACAGCAAAGCCCGAAAAGGCGTAGGTTAAAAACGCAAAGGCAAAAGAACACAGCGCGGTGTACATAACCGATTGCATAATTTTACCATAGTAGTTTCCGCCCTCTTTTTTAAGGCGAGAAACGATTGGAATACTAGTTACCGCTAAAGCGTAACAAAAAGATACTGGGAGGCTGACAATTGACTCCACAGCGCCCGAATAAAGCCCATAAACGGCGGTTGCGGTATCTAGATAACCGCCGACGATATTTAGTATTAAAAAACTGTCTACCGTGCGAGTTAAAGGCATAATTATGGTGGCAACCATCATTGGAAACACCGTTTTGAGTATGGGTTTTATATCCGTTTTAACTGAAACAAACTCGGCTTTATTTATTGAATTTTTAGTTTTTAATATAAGATATAACAAAGTAACAAGCTCAGATGCCGTAACCGCAAGGGTTGCGCCTGCGCTTGCTAAAACGACGTTATCTTTATATATATAGCAAACTATAAGCCCAAACAGCAGTTTGATTATTTGCTCTAAAATTTGAGAAAGCGCCGTCGGTTTCATATTTGAAAAGCCTTGATAATAACCTCTAAAACAAGAGATAAGGCTAACCAAAAATACCGACGGCGCTATCATTACGTATGCAAGGCGAGCGTTTAAGTTTCCTTGAAGTTTAGAAATTGCACCCGAAAAAATCGCCATTGATATTGAGAGTATAAAGCCGACTACGGCAAAAAATTTAAGCGAGCTTTTAAGTGTTTTTTCGGGGGAATTTCCCTCGGCTATAAGCTTTGATATTCCACTTGGCACACCCGTTGACGACAGCGTTAAAAGTATAGTATATAGCGGAAACACCATTTGGTAAATGCCAATTCCCTCAGCGCCTAAAAGGTTTGTTAAAGGTATTCGGTAAACTGCGCCTATAAGCTTTGTTATAACACCGCCAACCGACAAGGTTAATGCACCGCCAAGTAGCGTGCTTTTCTTCACGAATCTATATCCGATACAAGCATTTTCGACGCAAAGCTTGCAAGTGAAATTTCTTTAAGCCCCATTTGACCGCCAACTTTACTATCAAGTAGTATTACAGTGCCTAAAGCCTCGTTTTCAGCGCTTATTACAGGAACTATAATTTGGCTAACAAACTCGCTTTCGTCGGCATTTTCGGTTATTTTTTTGGGCGTAGCACCCTCGGACGAGTTTATTATAAAACTGCCCTTTTCTTCAACCGTTTTTATCATATTTTCGCAAAGCTTTTCGCCCCTTAAATGCTTAGCCGAGCCAAGAGCTTGCAAAACGCTTACCTTATCGGTTATAACTACGGGTAAGCCTGCCGATAAAAACAAACACTCACCCACCGCGCCTGTCGTTTTTTCAAAGGTGGATAAGGGGGAATATTTTTCTAATATAATAGCCTCTTTTTCTACGAAAATTTGCAGTAAATCCCCCGAATTTAGCTTTAAGGTTTTTCTTATTTCTTTAGGAAGAACTACTCTTCCTAAGCCGTCTATTCTTCTTACAATTCCCGTTTCTTTCATAAAGATATTTTGAACTATAAAAATAAAAATATGTGTGAGTTTTTAAGCAAAAACAAAAAACAAGGCGATTGCCTTGTTTTTAATTATTCGGTATAAAAACTGCCCGACAAAAATTGTTTAACTAGCTCTACGGAAATAGCGTAGCCCGAAACGAACTCATTGCTACCATCAACAACCGCGGCGGCATAGTTGATACCGCAAATTTTATAGTCTTTATCAAGAAGGGCACCACCCGACGAACCGCTGTTTAACGGCGCGCTGTGTCTAATTACGCTAAAGTTAACGTTAGAAATCTCGGTATTAACTTCGCCGTTATCTGTAGGAACGCTAACCGTTAAATATTTTTCAATCTTACCTTCGGTTACGGCGTTGATAATACCAAGCGGTTGCCCGATTGAAACGACTTTATCGCCAACTATCGGATTTTTATCAGCAAACGGCAACACCTTGTATGCTTGCTTTGATTTAAAACTAACAACCGCTAAGTCGTAATCGGGATCAAACGCAACGACGTTGGCAGAATATGCCTGACCGTAACAATCGCGAACGGTATAGTCAAAGTGGTTAAAGGAATTCGTATGTTTATAAATAACGTGGTTGTTAGTTAATATATAATAGATATACTCTTCGTCAACAAGCGCCGTTTTATCAAACACTACACCGCTACCTTGAGATAGCGTTTCGTTCACTTTTTTATTGAACGGCGAAAGGTTATACGACGAAAGTGTTACCGTAAAATTAGCGTCAATTATACCCTCGGTTATAACGCCGTTAGATAAATCAACGGGTTGTTCGACCTCGCCGTCGTCTTTATTAAATATTATCGAACAAGACGAAAAAGCTATTAAAAGTGTACATATTAATGATAACAGAGTTAACTTTTTTAAAAGGTGATAAAAACTTTTCTTCATGATAATTGTATTATATACTAAAAATACTGAAATTACAAATAAATTTAAAGGGGCGCTTTTTAGTGCCCCTTAATTTTTTATGCTTTTTTAGGTTTTATAAGAACAAAGCTTATAAGCGTTGCTACCGCGTACATAATTAACGTAAAGATTAAAATATTGTTATAACTTCCAGTTGCTTCGTATATAAGGGTTGCAATTTGATTACCCGTTAAGCCTGCTATAGCCCAAGCCGAAAGCGCAATGCCGTGAATTGAAGATATTTTTCCCATACCGTAAACGTCGGAAAGTAGCGTGGGAAGATTGCTAAAGCCACCGCCGTAACCTGCGTTAACAACTAAGATAAGCGCTATTGAAATTACCATTGCTATCGCACCGCTACCGTCAAGCGCGCCTGTCAATACGGCAATTAAGGTAAACGCTATCTCGCTGATTAAAATGATTTTATAGATGGTGTTTCTATCCTTCATTTTATCGCCGATTGAAGAGTAAGCAAGTCTACCCGTTGCATTGAAAAGACCTGAAATCGTACATAAAATGCTAGTAACCGACGCTAAGCCTAAAGCGCTATATATATGCTTTTCGTGCGAGATAAGTGCTAAACCGCAGGTAATGTTAATGTAGAAAACGAGCCAAATGCCGATAAATTTGGGATCTAAGAAAATCTTAAATCTGCCGAAAAATTCTTTTACTGTAATCTTTTCGTGTGGTTCTGACCAACCGTCAGGCTTTTTAAGGAGCAAGTGCCCCACGAACATCATGATAAACCAAATTGCGCCTAAGATATAAAAAGAATACTCAACGCCAACGAGTGCTAATAGACCTTCAATAATAGGCGAGAAAATCATTTTTGCAGCGCCAAAGCCCGCAACTGCAAGCCCCGTAGCCAAGCCCTTTTTATCGCTAAACCAAAGCATTAAGGTTTTAACGGGCGAAAGGTATCCTAATCCTAAGCCAAAACCCATAATAATGCCGTAGAAAATAAGTATTAACGCCAAGCTGTGTATTCTAATTGCAAATCCCGTACCCACAACGCCTACTGCAAAGCAAATAGTTGCTATTAAGCTTGCTTTGTGAATATCTTTCTCTACGAAATTACCTAAAAACGCCGCCGACATGCCGAGGAAGAAAATCGCTAAACTAAAAGCCCACTCGAGCGCAACCGAATTAAAGCCAAGGTTAACTATTTCATAACTGAATATCGACCAGCAGTAAACGGTGCCGATACTTGCGTGAAGAAGTAAAGCAGGTATTGCAGCTCTCGTCCATTTATTTGATAAGTTTTTCATAATTACCTCATAAGTGAAAATTCACAATTATTGATTATACTCTCATATTTTTTTCAAGTCAATAATTTTTAATAAAAATTAAAAATAAAAAACGGAGATTTTTTCTCCGTTTATTTTTGTATAAAATTTTTAAGAACTTGCATAAGCTCGGGGGAGATAACGTGCTCTACCCTGCAAGCGTTTTCTTCTGCAACGACGGTGTCTGCACCTAATTTTACAAATACTGCCGTGATAACCTCGTGCCTTTCGTGAATTTCGGTTGCTTTTTTAGCGCCCGCTTCAGTAAAATTAATCTCGCCGTTTTTAGCAATCGTTATATATCCGTTTTGCAATAGTAAATTTACAGCCCTTGAAACGCTTGGACGAGAATAGTCAAGCTCGGTTGCGATATCTATCGAACGAACGATGGAATTTTTCTTTTTAAGAAGAAGTATCGTTTCAAGATACATCTCTTGTGATTCGTGGTATTTCATATTTTTAATTATACCACCCTTTTTTTGTTTTGTAAAGGATAAAAAAAGCGTTACTTTTGGTAACGCTTTTTAAGTTATTTTTCATCCGAACTACAGCAACTATTATTTTTATCGCTATTTGATTTACACTTACACTCGTACGGACAGCCTATACATTTTTTACCGCTTTTTTTGGCTTTTATCACGTATAAAACCGCACCGCCGATAATTAAAGCTATTATAAGTATTGCTATAAATTCTTTCATTTTTGCACCTTTACTTAAGCTCGTATTCCGATTTAAGTTCTTTGTTTTTCTTCATAATAAGATAGGTAATTACCGCCGATATTAAAGCGACGATTAGCCAGCCAACCCAAACCATCCAAGAAGACGCAAAGCCTGCACCTGTAAATAAAGTTCCGAAGAAATACACGATAAAAGATACCGTAAAGCCTACGGCAAACTGTAAGCCGATACCTGCAAAAAGCCATTTTTTGCTCTTTATTTCAGAGTTCATTGCGCCGATAGCTGCAAAGCACGGAGGTGTAAAGAGGTTAAACATTAAGTAAGCAAGTGCCGCAACCTTAGTGATTGCAAAAATGGCAGCAACCTCGGAAGCACCGCTTTCTAAAATAAGCTCGTCTACGTTGATAAAGTTGGTAACGCCGTAGCAAACGGCTAAAGTTCCAACTACGTTTTCTTTAGCGATAAAGCCCGTAACCGCAGCGGCTGCAAGTTGCCAAGCAACTACGCCAACAACAGGCGCAATAACGTACGCAAACGGAGTTGCTATATCGTGAAGAATAGATTTATCAGCCTCTACGATATTGAAAGACCAGTCAAACGTCTGCATAACGTGAACGACGAAGTTACAAATAAGTATAATCGTTCCCGCCTTTACTATGTACGCCCAACCGCGAGAAATCATTGATTTACATGCGGATAATAAACTTGGAATTTTATATTCGGGAAGCTCAATAATAAAGAAAGATTTTCTAACCTTATGACCTGTTAAAAGGTTAATAAGTAAGGCGCAAAGCAAAATAATTGCAATGCCTACGAAATACATAGTTGCGCCAACCCAAGCGGAATCGCCGAAAAATACGCCTGCAAACAGCGCAATAACTGGAAGTTTAGCACCGCAAGGCATAAAGGGTGTAAGCATAGCGGTTGCCCTTCTTTCCCTTTCGTTTCTTATAGTTCGGCAAGCCATAACGCCGGGGATAGAACAACCCGTGCCGATAACGAAGGGAATAATTGATTTACCAGATAAGCCTACTTTTTTAAAGATGGGGTCTAAAACGACTGATGCGCGCGCCATATATCCACAATCTTCTAGTATTGCTATCAAGAAATACATTACCATTACGAGCGGTAAAAATCCCACTACCGCAATTACACCGCCGAGTACACCGTCAACTAGCATTGACGCCCAAATTCCAAGCTCGCCTGCCTCGTTTGCTAAAGCGTTTGCAACAAGTTCTTGCCCAGCCTCTAACCAGCCTACGAAGGTATCTGCAATCCACGGGCCTAACCACGCTTGCGAAATGCCGAAAACTAGAAACATAACAACCGCAAAAATGGGAAGCCCTAACCATCTATTTGTCAATACCGCGTCAATTTTATCTTGAAAATTACTGTCTTTAGTAAATACTTTACGCGTTTCTACCTCGTCAACAATTTTGTTTACGAAATCAAAACGCTTTCTGTCAGCCGTTTGAACGATAGTTTTGTCGCTAAGGTCGATATCCCCTTGAGTATAGGGGGCAATTTGATTTTGACCTTTAAGCTTTACAGCTTCTACTATTAAATTCTTTAAACCCTTAGCTGAAGTTGATACCGTTTCAATAACCGTGCAACCAAGCTTTGAAGATAACGCTTTAACGTCAATTTCCGTTTGCTTTTTCGCATTTACGTCAACCTTGTTAAGAGCAACGATAAGCGGAATACCAAGCTCTAAAAGCTGAGTTGTAAAAAATAAGCTTCTCGATAGGTTGGTCGCGTCTACTATATTGATAATAACGTCAGGCTTTTCGTTTTTAACGTAAGAGCTAGTTATACTTTCTTCCGACGTGAACGGACTCATAGAATACGCGCCGGGTAAGTCTACCGCAATAAGCTCTTCTCCCGCAGGACAAAAGCTCTTTTTAATTTGATGCTCCTTCTTATCAACGGTAACACCTGCCCAATTGCCCACCTTTTCATTTCTTCCGGTTAAGGCGTTGAACATGGTCGTTTTACCGCTGTTAGGATTGCCCGTCAATGCAATTCTCATATATATCTCCTTTGTTAGTCTTTGCTAACATTTTATCAAAAAAATAATCCGCAGATTATTTATTTTACTAAAATCGCCTTTGCAAGTTCTTTATCTATATTATATCTTGCATCTTTTATTGCAACAACTAAACCGCTTTTACGCGCGGATACTACCGTGATAGGCTCGCCACTATAGCACCCGAGAGAAAATAAGAAGGAATTTAACTCTTCGTCATCGGTATTAATTTGTGAAATAATATATTCCTTACCGATTTGAGCTAAACTTAAATCCATAAATCTCTCCTAAAAAAGTTTGTTAGCCATTGCTAATTCGTAATTATTATATAATATTGATATGCGTATGTCAAACGTTTTAAAACGATTTTTTTAAAAAAATTTTTAACAAAAAAACTCTCGCCTATCAAACGAGAGTTAATTTTAATTTACGCTTTTATTTAGCATTATTTAAGGCGTTAGAAACAAGCAAGACGAGGCTCGGCAAGGTTTTGCGGACAGCGCTAACCTTTACACTTAAAAAAGCATAGAAAAATCTATGCTTTAATTTTATAATTGTTAGCTTGTGCAAAGCTCTAATTAAGGATAAAAAAACAAGTTAGGCGAGGCTCGACACAAAGTGTGGTCGGCACTAACCTTTTTGGTTGTGGCGGACACAACTTTGTGGCAGTAAACGAAGCATAACGCCGTTTATTTAGCCTTAATTTTGCGACACTCAATATAATAACGCTTGTCGTACGCGTGGCCTATTGAGAAAGTTTTTCTAGGAAGCGCACCGTCGAAAATAACCGTTTTGAATAGTTGCGACTTTTCCATACCGCTGAATATAAAGCCGATAGCACCGTCTTTACTCGCTAATGCTTTAACGGAATTTTCGCCGTGGATATAGTCTACTTCACCACCGTGGTTTTTGATATAATCGTCAATAAAATCTTGTAGCGTACCTACGGTAAGTTGCTTTTCGGGGCAATCTATAACGATTTTTTTAACGGTATCTTTAGCGACACACTCTACCGTTTGCGCCTTTTCATTACCCTTTAAGCTCTTAACGTACTCGCTAAGTTTTTCAATAACGTGCTCGGGCGAAACGCCAAACATTACGCGGTAAATAGGTTCAAATTCAAGCGCGTCGTCGTGAAGATTAGTGATTTCAACGAGGGCGTATCTTGCAGGGTGATTTTTAGCCACCTCTTCACCCAACTTTTCTTTTATTTCAAGATAAGACGTTTTTGCCGTTGCAAGCGAGTGATTACCATCACCCACTGCAAACAAAAGCTTAGAGGGTGTGTTCTTGCCGTATAATCTCTCGGCGTTTTCGTCGCTTATAATCTTGGAAAGAGCGTCGCTAATTTTATCAAAACCGTCTTTTACAAGGTAACCTTTAACGCTACCACCACCCTGCATAAGCTTAAAATCATAAATCTTTTCAAGGCTTTCTTTAGACGCGGTTATAGGCTCGATTACCGTTTTTTTATCGTCGTCTATAAGCAACATAATGTGCGGAGATTCAATAGACGCGTTACGCCTTACTGCAACTCTTGGAGGTATTCTTTCAAGCACCGTTCCTTCAGTTGCGCGAATAAGAGAGGTTGAACCCTTTGAAAAATCATAATCTTCAAGGTCAACAACGGCTACAAGCCCGTGCTTAACGCGCCCGTCCTTTTGCAGTCTTTCAGTGTATATCATAGAGTTTTTATAAGTTTTTAAAACCTCTTTTTCATACTCCACCATCTTTTTGTTAACTTTGGGAATTATCGACTGAGCGTCAGTAAGATAAACCTCTGGTATTATGATAGATAACGTGGAAGGATTGTCCCCTACCAATTTAGTTGTTTCTTCCCAATACTCTGGCTCGCTTGTATACTGGTCGCAAGCAATTACCGCCCATTTAGTTCCGTCAACCTTATTAAAGTCAGGTAGCATTATATCTGCCGGATAGCAAGGTATTTTACTCATAATTTCTCCTTTTTTTCAACTAGTTTACCCACTCTAAAAGAGTGGGTAAATGCTTATTCTTGTTGGGTAATTTCTTCAAGGCGGGTAACTTTTATTTCAAGCACCTTTTTCATAGACGCTTTCGTAACCTCAACTCTCAAATTTTTGTAATCAAACTTTCTACCAGTGGTTGGAAGTTCGCCAAGCTTTTCGGTTATCCAACCGCCAACGGTGTTGGCGTCGAATTCCTCTCCGTCGTCGTAAAGCTCGAACTTATCAAAAAACAAGGTAAGCTCTGCCGAGCAGTTAATTAAATACTGGTCGCTTGAAAGCTCTTTGATAAGCTCGGTATCCTCATCGTACTCGTCGTAAATCTCGCCAACGAGTTCTTCAATGATATCCTCTACCGTAACGATACCAAGCGTTCCGCCGTACTCGTCTAAAACTACTGCCATATGTACCTTTTTAGCCTGTAATTTTTTAAGTAAAACGGAAATTTTAGTGTGTTCAACAACGAATTCCACCTTTTGCATAAGGTTTTTAAGGTCGAACTCTTGCTTGAAATAATTGCGATAAAAATCCTTTTCGTGAATAAAGCCAACGATAGAGTCAATCGTATCTTTATATACTGGGATACGCGAGTATCTTTCGCTATCGAAAACCTTTTTAACCTCTTGCTTAGTAGCGTCGGTAGGAACGGCTATTACGTTAATTCTAGGAACTAAAATATCTCTAACTTCCAAATCGTCAAACTCGATAGCCGAGCGTATAAGGTCTGATTCTTCTTCTTTAAGCGTACCGTCCTCTTGAGCTTCGTTAACTATGGTTATAAGCTCGTCGTCAGTAATGGCTTCTTTTCTGTCAAGCCTAAACAAAAGGTTTAAAAGCTTTTTGAATAAGCCGAAAAGAAAATTAAGCGGATAAAGAAGATAATAAAACATCGTTATTATCGGGTAAAAAGCAACAGCAAGTTTTTCGGGATACGCCTTTGCGATGTTTTTGGGCGTAATTTCACCGAAAAGTAATACTACTATAGTCATTACCGCCGTAGATACGAACGAGGGATCAAAAAACGAACCTTGTTGTATGAGTTTTGTAAATAATAAAAGTGCAAGCGACGATGCGGTAATGTTAACGATATTGTTACCGATAAGTATCGTCGATAAAAGCTGGTCGTATCTATCGTAGAGTGCTAAAACTTTTTTAAATCTTGAATCTTTTTGCGCAAGACTTTTAAGTTTTATGGTGTTAAGGCTTGTGTAAGCCGTTTCAGTTGCCGAGAAAAACGCAGACAAGATGATAAGTGCGATAATTGCTATTAGCAGGGGCATAGAGCCGTCAGGCATTAGAAAAAATTACTCCTTTGTATTCCGGTTATATTCTGAACTAATCAGTATCGGAATTCTATTTTTTTATATTCAGCGAACTCGTCGTACGCCTTTTTTCTGAAATAATAATTGCCTTGTTTTACAAGGGATAACCCCTTTTTTTCAATGTGGTTTTTTATTGCCGATTCACTCACGCCGTTTGCTTTTAATATAGCAGTGAGCTTATCTAAGCACGCATTTTCAATATCGAGAGGTTGAGCTTCGGATTTGTTTACCTCGGCTTTAAGATTGTTTATAAAAGTATTATATTCTTTATCCGAGTGAAACTTGCCTTTAAAATCTTGAGCGTATTCGTCAAACGTTTCTTTAATCACCTTTTTCATTTGATTGGGATTAAAGCCAAACGGGCGCTTAACGTCGCTAAACTTACCATTTTTAATTACGGCATAGTAACCGTCGCCATCTTTAAATAAAGCGTTGTAAGGGTTTGTGAAAAAGTTTTTAATCTCTTCCGTTTCCTCGCCTACGTACTCGATAAGGTCGTTAGTTAAAGAGGTTAAAATTTGCAATAAATCGTCACCTTCGGAAAGAGATTTTTCAACGGTTTTTATAAAACCGCCCTCGCCCGACGAGGATTTATTAAAGCAAAAATACTTTTTGAAAATAAATAAGATAAAAGCTTTCGCTCTTTCAACTGACAAAGGCTTTTTATCCCACTCCTCCGACAGGGTTATTTGACTTAAATAGTCTACCGGCGTAAAAGTAACTTCTTCGGTTAAAAAAGACGCATCGTCAGAAAAACCGTTCTTAATCTCACGGATGGGAACGGCAAGTTTTTGAGCTTCTTGCTTTTCTTTTAATAAAATCTCTTCGATTTCTTTGTACATCTTTTCAATACAGTTCATTTTACACCTAGTTAGCATTATAACATATTATTTACTAAATTACAATCTTTTTTAACGATTTTTGGCTTTTGGCACAAAAAAACCCCGAAACGTGGTTCGGAGTTTACGATTTATAAATTAACGGTAAAATCTTTAATTTCAAGCCTACTCGTATGAAGTGGCGAGGGCTCGTCGTCATCACTTGGATATCCTACGAGAAGTATTCCGTATGGAATAAGTGTTTTAGGTATGTTTAAAACTTCGTAAACCTTTTCACTTGCGTATCTACCTATCCAGCAAGTGCCAAGACCAAGTTCGGTTGCTTTAAGCATCATATACGTTTGAATAATAGTGACGTCAACCTCTAAAAAACTTCTGCCGTTTGACTTTAATATACAAGCTTTTTCACTATCTCCGCAAACAAGCATAGCAACGGGCGCACCAAAGCGATTTGGAGTAATCAAATCCATTTTCAAAAGCGCTTCTTCCGTTTTAGCTACGAATATCTTTTGAGGCTGACTGTTCTTTGCCGTAGGCGCAAGCCTAACGGCGTTAAGTATTGCCTCGATTTTTTCTTCCTCTACGGGGGTTTGCTTATACTTTCTTACCGAATATCTTGATTTTAAAACTTTATCAAATTCCATAATAATCTCCTTTGTTTTATTATAACATAAGCTTAAGCTTATTTCAACTATTTAATCAAGCCAAAAGACTTTATTGCACTTGCAGTCGCTTTTACGGTTATTTGATAACAGTCGCTTTTCGGCTCTACCGAAAGTGAAATTCCACCCTCTAAATTAAAGTATTCAAGTAGCGTTTTTTTAAGGTCGTAACAAATCATTTCGGAAGTGTCTGAACTTAGTAACAATCTATCGTTTTTGATAATTTCTTGTAAGCGTTTTTTATTTGCTGTCATAATCTTTTTTTAAGCTCCTTTCGAATACTTCCCCAAAAGCCCGTGTATTTTTTAAGGTAATCATACGGCTTGGCTTTTTTACCTACAAGTTTTAAAGCGACGTTCTTTATTGCCTTTCCACTTTCACCTAAAAAGCCACCGAAACTTGACGAAGTTAAAGCATCGTCGTCGGGAACAACGCCTAGCGTTTGAATTTTTAAGGTGTTTTCAATGTCGTCGGGCGATAAGCTTTTTCCACTTAAAATCAAATCACCGCGCACACGGTTAACTATTAACTCTATACTCGATAAAGAATAGCTTTTAAGTATTGATATAACTTTGTCTGCATCGCGAATACTCGTAATCGTTGGGGTAACTATAACGATTGCTTTATCGGCGCAAGAAACGGCGCGGTGAAAACCAAGCTCTATCCCCGCTGGGCAGTCGATAAATATATAGTCGAAAAGCCCGTCTATACACTCAATGGCATTTTTTACGCCCTGCCCGCTTATTTCAGGTGAGGTTAACGTGTGCGCCGATGGCAAAACGAAAAGATTTTTACAAAGGGGGCTTTCAACTAGCGCTTGCTTTGCCCTGCACCTACCCGAAACGACGTCTGATAAATCAAAAACCGATTTATTTTCAACGCCCGTTAAAACGTCTAAATTATTAAGTCCAAGGTCGCCGTCAACGACGGCAACGCGCTTTCCGCTTTCTGCTAATTTCAGTCCTATATTTGCAGTTAACGTGGTCTTTCCCACTCCCCCTTTACCAGAGGTTACAACGTATTTTACAGCCATATAAAAATTGTAAAATAATATTTGCTGATAAATTTGGTTTATATTGTAGTTTTATGGATATTTTTGAAACAAAAAACTCTCACCGTTGAAAGCGAGAGTTGTTTTTTAATTTATTTTAACCTATTTAAGGCGCTAGAAACAAGTTAGGCGAGGCCCGCGAGGTTTTGCGCACAGAACTAACCTTGTCGGTTGTGAAGGTCGCAAAACCAAAGCAGTTAACGATGATAGACGTAGCAAATAAGCCCTTAAAGAAATAACGACTTAAAGCTCTGGGAGGGATGCCGCTGCTATAGACTGCCCAACACGCTTATTCGATTCGTCAGGCATAGAAAGGCTAATAGACGAATACTTAGGGAATTCTTCAGCTAATACTTTGTTTGCAAAGTTAAGGATAATATCTCCACCTTTACCAGACGTTACACGGCCGAGTAAAAGCGCGTGCTTAATATCGTAAAACTCGCTGTAATAAGCTAAGGTGTAGCCGAGATAAATTCCTATACACTCGTAAATTTTCTCTGCCATTTCATCGCCTTTTTCCATAAGCTTTTGAATAACTTTAAGCTTTTCGGCGGGAGATAAACCTTCTTCAAACTTAAAGCCTGCGTTTTCAGCGAGTTTAATAACGCTATCTTGCGAGAAATATTTTACACCGCAACCGTAATCGCCCGACCACTCGTCAACCATAGCCGACCTAGCGTAGTCAACGGGTGCAAAAGCAAGCTCGTTAAGCCAGCCCTCTAAGCAACCCTCGCGGTTGATATAGCCTACGGCCTCGCTCGTACCCATAGCGATACCAAGAACAGCCGTATCGTCAAGGTCGATTGCACCTGCTAAGGCTGTAACGTCACCGTCGTTAGCAACCTCGATAGGTGCGCCGATTTCTTTAGCTATGTCTAAATACATAGTTTTAACGTGTTTTTCAAAATCACTTTCTGGAACTTTAATGAAAAGTGAAGCTACCATAATTTTATTGTCAACGTAAACGCCTGCTGAAGATACGCCGATAGCGTCAACCCTAGGCATTTTGCTTGCCGCAGTTTTCATTGACTCCATTATACCGTTGTACTGATAGTGCCAGTCAGAATTAAGCTTGGGATGCCAAACGACTTCTTCACTGTATACGACTTTACCGTCGATAACGGCTGAAACCTTTCTATCCGAACCGCCCGCGTCAAAGCCTATACGGCAACCATCTAAATGACCGCCAACTTTTAATGAACAGCTCTTTTTTTCGGGGAATTCTTCGTACGATACGGATACAACTTCAAAAGGTCTTTCATAAACGCCGGACATAAACTTTTCGTCAAACGCGCGCTCGCCCGACTTTGAGTATGCCGATTTGATTTTATTGTAAATATAATCATCGCCTGCAATATAGATTTTGTAACCGCCTGCAACCCATAAAATGGTTTTGATTATTCTTTCGGCAACACCGTAGTTTTCTTCGCGCTTACTCTCGCTAGCAAAAATATCAAGCTCGTAAATGAAGTTATAGCCCTTATTTCTTTCAACGCAAATTTTTAAAAGCTTGCTTTCTTCTTTTTTAACGGCTTCTCTAAACTCGTTGAGCTTAACAATCATAGGATAGTAATTTTTGTCATAAACAGGTGTAAATTTCATAGGTGTCTCCAAATAACAAATTTATTCGATAATATATTAGCATATTCTTCCTAAAATTAAAAGGCTTTTTATCAAAAAAAGCGGAAAAAATTCCGCTTTTTTAAAGGACTTTTGATAGAAATTCTTTAAGTCTTTCGTTTTTAGGATTACTAAAAAACTCCTTAGGCTCGTTTTCTTCAACGATTTTTCCGCCGTCAATAAATATAACGCGGTTAGCAACCTCTCTTGCAAAGCCCATTTCGTGCGTTACGATAACCATCGTCATACCTTCTTTAGCAAGTTCAGTCATAACGTTTAAAACCTCGCCAACCATTTCAGGGTCTAACGCAGAGGTAGGCTCGTCAAATAACATAATGTCAGGCTCCATAGCAAGCGCCCTAACTATTGCTACACGCTGTTTCATACCGCCCGATAATGCTGACGGATACATGTTTGCTTTATCTTTAAGCCCTACCTTGTCAAGAAGTTTTAAGGCAAGTTCCTCAGCTTGAACTTTTGACATTTTTTTAAGCTTAATTGGCGCTAACGTTATATTATTCATAACAGTCATATTAGCAAATAAATTAAACTGTTGGAATACCATACCGATTTTTTGACGGTGAACGTTGATATTTTTATTCGATTCTTTTAAAATTTTTCTTTCTTCAATCTTTTGCTGTTTAAGTTGAATTTTAAGAATTTCCAACTTTTGTTGAAGTTCAGAATAATCTTCACCACTATTTTTACATTTATTGATTTCAGTGTTTAATAGTTTAATTTCTTGCTTTGTGTATAAACTAAATAGTTTATATACGTATTCGTCTTGAAATACGATTTCACCAGCTGAAGGGGTTTCAAGTAAGTTTAAACATCTTAAAAAGGTAGATTTACCACAGCCCGACGGACCGATAACGGCAACAACGTCACCTTTTTTTATTTCAATGTCTATACCGTTTAAAACTTTGTTGTTATTAAAACTCTTGCAAAGGGCTTTAACACTTAAAAATTTTAAAGTATTATCTTTCATTTTTAGCGAGCCCCCTTTCTATTAACTTTTGAATAAACGTTAAAAGTAATACGATTACTAAATACATTAAAGCAACCGTAAATATTAACGCCATATAAGCGCCTGGAACTGCAAGACCTAACTTTTCTGCAATACCAAGTAAGTCCCATGCTTGTTTACCATTTACTCTTACTAAAATGTAACATACGATTGACGTTTCTTTAACAAGAATAATAATTTCATTAAAAATAGTAGGAATAACGACCTTAATCGCTTGTGGTATAACTACGCTAAACATAGTAGATCTCCAATTAAGGCCTAAACTTCTACCAGCTTCCATTTGCCCTTTATCAATCGAATTGATACCGCTTCGTATAATTTCAGCCATATAGGCACCTGAATTTATACCAAAAGATATAATCGGTACAATCAAGTTAGTTTCTTGATACTTAAACGAAACGAGTATAACGCCATACATAATAAGTAATTGAACTAGCATTGGCGTTCCACGAATAACGGTTATATATATGTCTGCAAATTTATCTAAAACTCTAATAAGCCAGTTGGTTTTAGGCGCAATTTTAAACATAGCAAGCACTACGCCTATTACAAAACCTATAACTATTGCAGAAAATGCTATAATTAGAGAAATTCCGAGGCCATCAAAAAGACGACCACGGATTTCTAAAATGTATTTAATTTGTTGTTGAAAAGTCATTTTATATACCTATTATGCTAAGTTGCCACTGTGTTTAAGCGTATAATAGTTGATAACTCCATTATCAATCATCGCTTGAAGTACTTTATTTACTTTCGCAATAAGTTCAGTTGCGCTCTTATTGAAATAAAGAACATATGATTCTGGTTCAGCATCTAATTGATAACATTCAAGAGTGGTAGCGTTAGCAGCAGTAATTGATTCAGCAGGAAGCTTATCAATAACAACAGCGCCGATAGCAGAACCTATATCGTTGCTTGCAACGATAGCGTTGGTATATTCTTGCATTTGAATACCCTTACCTTCAAGGTCACCAGCAACGTGTACGCCATCTTCTTCCCAACCAGAAATAGAATCGCCAATAAGGAAATTACCAGTTGTACCCGCTTGAACACCGATAGACTTCTTTGCAAGGTTTTCAAGTGCAGAAACAGGAACTTTCCCATCTACAACATAAGCATCAAGCGAATCCTTAGGTGCAATTACGTATTGAACAGAGGTAGTATAAGAAATAGATGCGGTACATATAGCGTCACGCTCAGCTTTCTTAGTCATACCAGCAGCGCCAACAGCATTTGCGTTTTTAGATACTTCATCAAGAATTTGGTTAAATTCTATATCGTTAATAACAACCTCGTAACCTAAAACGTTGCCGATTTCTTTCATAATTTCAATGTCAACGCCTACAACTTTACCATTAGAATCAACATATTCGTACGGTGGGAAGCCTGCGTTTGTATAAACGTATAACTTTGGTGCTCCGCTTTGATCGCCATTATTTTCATCACAAGCCGTGAAAGCGCAAAGGCAAAGAGCTGCTAAAACACCTGCAATTATTGCTTTTAAAAATTTTTTCATAAGTTTCTCCTTATATATAAATTTTATTTGTTTAGATTTTACTACCATTAAATTATATTGTCAATCATTTTTTATAAAAATTAAAAATATTCATTAATTATTGCATAAATGTATAACTTTTGTGAATAATATTAATTTTTTATACAAAACTTCTATCTACAGTAACTACCGTATCGAAAGAGGGGTATTTTGATTTTACAAGTTCGTCAAGTTTTGACTTGAGTTCTTTTTCGGTTAAATTTTCCCCGTATGGAAGTACGCAGTCGAATATAACGATGTTGCGAACTTTACCCTCTACGATTCTCACGTCGTGAACGGACAAACTATCGCAAATGGTTTTTACGTTTTCATGCAAAAACTCTCGCATTTCAACGGCTAAGGGGTTGGTGGTTGATACGGGATCGTAGTGAATAACTACCTCGACACCGTCATCGTCTTTAAACGCCTTTTCAATTTTATCTATTTGTTCGTGGCTTTCGATAACGTCCGCTTCTGCCGCCATTTCTAAATGAACGCTAGCAAATTGCCTGCCCACACCATAGTCGTGCACGATAAGGTCGTGAATACCTAAGACGCCGTCGTAGCTTAAAAGCTTATTTTTTATGTATTCCACCTTTTCTTTTTCGGGCGGTTTACCAAGAAGGCTTGAAAGCGTTTCTTTTATAAGCCCAACACCGCTTAAGAATATAAATATTGCAACTGCTACCGCCATATATCCGTCGAGCGAAATATTAAATACGTGGCTTACTAATAAGGATATTAAAACCGCAGACGTTGCAATTACGTCGTTAAGTGAGTCTTTTTGCGTTGCCTTTAAAGTATCTGAATTTATAGCTTTTGCTCCACAACCGTTAAATATTGCTAAAAATATTTTTATAATTATACAAACGACGAGTATAACGACGGCGAGTATTGAAAACTCAACGTCCGTTGGGTTGATAATTTTTTCAAAACCGCTTTTAAAAAGCTCAAAGCCGATGAGTAGTATAATAATGCAAACGATAAAGGTGGCAAGATATTCGTATCTACCGTGCCCGTAGGGGTGCTCTTCGTCGGCAGGGCGCATTGAAAGCCTAAAGCCTATAAAGCTTATAACGTTGCTCGATGCGTCCGTTAAATTGTTAAACGCATCAGCCATAATAGCCACAGAGCCAGATATTAGCCCTGCAAGCATTTTTATACCGAACAGCAAGGCGTTACAAATTATACCTATAACGCTTGCTACTTTGCCGTAAGCCGAGCGCACGACGGGGTTAGTAACGTCGTCGGCATTTTTTATAAAAAGCTTAAATATTTTATTCATCTTTATCTCCAAGCCCTACGTACGCCTTTGCGTTTAAAGAAAGGTCGGCAAAATTTCCTTTTTGATATTGAAGATACCCCTCCGCACCTATCATACACGCGTTGTCGGTGCAAAGCTTTTTCTCAGGAAGTACGAGCTTAATTTTTTCTTTTTTGCAAGCCTTTTCAAGGCTTTTACGAAGATATCCGTTAGCGGCAACGCCACCGCCTACCGACAACACTTTATACCCCTTTTCCTTAACGGCTTTGATAGATTTTTTAACTAGCTCGCCTACTGCCGAGCATTGAAAGGAACAAGCAACGTCCGCCTTGTTATAACTTTCGCCCTTTTGCTCTTTGTTATGTACGTAGTTAATTACTGCGGTTTTAAGCCCACTGTACGAAAAATCGTAGCCCTTTTTGCCTTTGAGCATAACGGGAAGCTCTACCGTGTTAGAGCCTTCCTTTGCAAGCCTTTCAATATTAGGTCCACCTGGATACGATAAACCTAAAACCCTTGCAACCTTGTCAAAAGCCTCGCCTACCGCATCGTCAAGCGTTCCGCCTAAAACGTTATAGGTATAATAGTCCTTAACCTCGATAATCGCGGTATGCCCACCGCTTGCAAGTAGCGCAATAAAGGGTGGTTTTAATTCCTTATCTGCTAAATACCCTGCCGAAACGTGCCCTCTTATGTGGCTTACTGGAATAAGGGGAATTTCAAGCGAAAAGGCAAGTGCCTTTGCATAAGAAACGCCTACGAGAAGCGCGCCTATTAGCCCCGAGCCGTAGGTTACGGCAATCGCATCGATATCATTTAACGAAACGCCAGCCTCCTCAACCGCGCTTTGAACGGTTAAAGATATTGCAGTAGTATGAGCGCGCGAGGCAATTTCGGGAACTACGCCACCGAACTTTATATGCTCGGTCATCGAACTCATAATTACCGAAGATAAAATCTCTCTACCACCCTTAACGACCGACGCCGCAGTTTCGTCACAGCTCGACTCGATTGCAAGTATTAACGCGCCCTCTTTTAAGGGCGCTGTTTTAATTTTTTCAAAATAATTCATTACGATTTTTTAAGATAATCAACGATAAATAAATCAATATCGCCGTCCATAACCGCCGAAACGTTGCTGTTTTCAGCACCCGTTCTGTGGTCTTTAACGAGAGTGTACGGACAGAATACGTACGAGCGTATCTGACTGCCCCACTCTATTTTTTTAATTTCGCCTTTAATTTCTTGCGCTTCAGCCATTTTTTCCGCCTCGCGCCTTTCAACAAGCTTACTCATAAGCATTTTCATAGCTTGCTCGCGGTTTTGTATTTGCGAACGCTCGTTTTGGCAAGCAACGATAATACCCGTAGGTAAATGAGTAATTCTGATTGCCGATTCAGTTTTGTTTACGTGCTGACCACCCGCACCCGACGAACGATAGGTATCTACCTTAATTTCTTCGGGGCGAATTTCGATATCGCCTGCATCTTCAATTTCGGGCATAACTTCAACCGACGAAAAGGAGGTTTGACGCCTTGCGTTACTGTCAAACGGCGAAATTCTAACTAATCTATGAACGCCTTTTTCCGCCTTTAAATAACCGTAGGCGTTAACGCCGTCTACTCTAAACGTTACGCTTTTGATACCAGCAGAATCGCCCTCTAATCTATCAAGCTCTGTAAGTTTATAGCCGTGCTTTTCAGAATACATAATGTACATGCGGTAAAGCATTTCCGTCCAGTCGCAAGCTTCCGTTCCGCCTGCGCCTGCGTGAAGAGTCATAATTGCGCTTGAAGAGTCGTATTTACCCCTAAGTAGTGCTTGTAAACGAATTTTTTCGATATCTTCTTCAGCCTCTTTAAGCTCTAATTCGACCTCAGCCATAAAGCTGTCGTCGTTTTCTTCTTCGGATAAAACTATCATTTCTTCAGCGTCGGATATAGCCTTTTCAGCCCTATCAAACACCTCGATTTTATTTCTTATTGCCTGAGCTTTTTTAGATAGCTCAGCCGATTTTTTAAGGTCGCTGTAAACCTCTTCTTTTTCAAGCTCTTTTTCGATATCGTTTAAATCTTTTCTTGCAGTGTCGATATCTAAGGAATATCCAGCCTCCTTAAGCGTTTGCTTAAGGTCTTCTATTTTTTGCCAATATAAATCAGTTCTTATCATAAAAATCCTACGTTTAGTTGTTAAAAATTATTACCGCTTAAAACTTTATCTACGATAAATTTAAGAGGGAATTTGTCGACGTGCGGTGCAATAAAGTCAGCCGACTCTTTAAGAGTTTCGTGAGCGTTTTCAACGGCTACGCCAAAACCGTATTCAAGCAAGGTTAAGTCGTTAGTGCTGTCGCCTACCGTAATTACCTCGCTTTCGCTAATATTAAAATGCTCGGCAACTAGCTTACTCGCTACGTATTTTGAAAACTTGGTTGAAACGCACTCTAAAAGCCTAACGCCACCGCTGTTTACCAAGATTTTTCCGTTATATTTTTCGTCTATATAGCTTTCTATGGCGCTGACGTCCTCTTCGGGCGTTTTCGTAATTATTAGCTTTTGATAAACTAAATCGCTACCTTGTACGAATTTTTTTAAATCGCCCATCTTACCGCAATTTACAAAAGGTCTGTAAAACTCAACGTATCTTTCAACGCCGTCACTACCCTCGTAAAAAATCTCGTCGTTTAAAAATAGAACTACGCCTTTATTAAACTTACGAAAATCGTCGATTAAATCAAGCACGGTCTGCTTGTCTATACCACCACTTAAAATAACGTCTCCGTTAACGTTAACTTTCGAGCCTTGATAAGATATAACCGCGTCCGCCTCAACGCCGTTTTCTTTCATAACGGATAGTATAGACGCCTCGGCTCTTCCCGTACAAAACACGAATTTGCCACCCGCGTTTCTAAACGCCTTTATTGCGCCTACTACTTCTTTAGGGATTTTATTGCCGATTGCGGTAGTTCCGTCGTAGTCAGAAATTATCATTTTGTAGTTCATAAAGCTTTAATTTTGACCGCAACAGTTTTTGTATTTTTTACCGCTACCGCAGGGGCAGGGGTCGTTTCTTCCAACCTTTTTACCCTTAACGATAGTTCCCGAGGGCTTGTTCTCCGAACTACCGCCACCCTCTTGAAGCTCCTTTTTTTGCTCTTGCCTAGTAGGCGTTTTTCTCACCTCTGATTTAAGTAAAACGGTAATAGTGTCAACCTGAATACTTTCAATCATAGCCTCGAACATATCAAGCCCCTCGCGCTTATACGCGTTGATAGGATTTTCACGCGCGTAACCGCGAAGAGATATACCGCGCTTTAAGGTGTCCATAGCGTCGATATGGTCAATCCACTTAGTGTCTACGTTCTTAAGAAGAACAACCCTTTCAACTTCGTTAAAATCGATGCCGATTTCTTTGTATCTTGCTATTTTTTCTTCGTAGCACTCGATAACCTTTTTGGTTACTCTTTGAAGTATTTCGGAATAATCCCATTTTTCAAGGCGAGATTCGGTAAGATAATCGGTGCCGTCGGGAAGAACTCTTTCCTCAAGTGCTTTGTTAAGCTTTTCTCTATCCCACTTTGAAGGCTCTTGCCCAATATTTACCGTTCTTGAAATAATATCCGATACGATATCTGGAATTAAATTGAGTATCTTTTCGTGAGTGTTTTCGCCCTTTAATACGGTATTTCTTTCCTCGTAAATTACTTTACGCTGAGTATTCATAACGTCGTCGTACTCGATAATTTGACGGCGAATACCGAAGTTTTTACCCTCTATCATACGCTGAGCGTTTTCTATCTGGCGGGCAAGAATTTTAGCCTGCATAGGCGTATCCTCGTCAACCTTAAAGGCGTTGTAGATACCCATTAATCTATCACCGCCGAAGCGCTTTGCCAAATCGTCCTCAAGTGAAATGTAAAATAACGACGAGCCGGGGTCGCCTTGACGACCTGCACGACCTCTAAGCTGGTTATCAATACGGCGGGACTCGTGCCTCTCCGTACCTATAATTCTAAGACCGCCGAGAGCCGATACCTCGCGCTTTTCTTCCTCCGTTTGAAGGGTGTGTTTTTCAAGTATTTCACGGTATTCTTCTCTAACCTTTAAAACCTCGTCTGAAACGTTTTGAACGTAAGAGGTGGCAAGCTCGATAACGTCTTGCTCGATACCTTTATTTTTAAGGTCTTGCTTGGCAAGGTATTCGGGGTTACCACCAAGAAGTATATCCGTACCACGACCTGCCATGTTGGTGGCAATAGTAACTGCGCCCTTTTTACCTGCCTGAGCGATAATTTGAGCCTCTTTTTGGTGGTTTTTAGCGTTAAGTATGTTGTGTTTTACCCTATTTTTGATAAGGTGCTTTGAAATTTCTTCCGATTTTTCAACCGTAATCGTACCAACTAGCACGGGTTGACCTTTTTCGTGCGTTTCGATAATATCGCGGATAAGAGCGCGCATTTTACCCTTTTCGGTAGAGTAAATAACGTCAGGCTCGTCTTTTCTTATAAGCGGACGGTTGGTGGGAATTTCTAAAACGTCAAGCCCGTAAATGGTTCTAAATTCCTCTTCCTCGGTTTTTGCCGTACCCGTCATACCCGAAAGCTTGTTATAAAGCCTAAAGTAGTTTTGGAAGGTAATAGTTGCGTGAGTTTTATTCTCGTTTCTAACGGGAACGTTTTCCTTTGCCTCGATTGCTTGGTGAAGCCCGTCTGAATACCTTCTACCTATCATTACACGACCGGTAAACTCGTCTACTATTAAAATCTCGCCACCCTCAACTACGTAGTCGTTATCCCTTTTGAAGATGTGATGAGCCTTAAGGGCTTGCTGTATGTGGTGAGAAAGGTCGGCGTTTTCAATATCCGAAAAACTTTCTATACCGAAAAATCTCTCCGCCTTAACAGCGCCAGACTCGGTGAGTTGAACGGACTTATCTTTTATATCAACCGTGTAATCTTCCTCTGCGATAAGAGTTTTTACAAATCGATTTGCCTTGACGTATAGCTCAGATCACTTTCCGCCTCTACCTGAAATAATAAGGGGTGTACGAGCCTCGTCGATAAGTATTGAGTCAACCTCGTCGACGATGGCAAACTCTAATCCCCTTTGAACCATATCTTTGAGGTTAACTTTCAAGTTGTCTCTTAAATAGTCGAAACCAAACTCGTTGTTAGTGCCGTAGGTTATATCGCAAGCGTATGCCTCGCGCTTTTGATCGTCAGTTAAATCGTGAACGTTAACGCCAACGGTAAGACCTAAATACTTGTAAACCTTTCCCATCCACTCAGCGTCACGCGATGCAAGATAGTCGTTTACCGTTACTACGTGAACGCCCTTTCCCGTCAATGCGTTAAGATATGCAGGTAAGGTTGCCATAAGCGTTTTACCCTCACCCGTTTTAAGCTCGGCAACGCGCCCCTCGTGAACGCAAATACCGCCCATAAGCTGAACTTTATAGTGGCGCATATTAAGTACGCGATAGCTTGCCTCTCTTACCGTTGCAAAGGCGTCCGGAAGTATTTTATCAAGCGTTTCGCCGTTACTTAAACGCCCTTTAAGTATATTGGTTTGCGATTTAAGTTCTTCTTCACTCATCGCTTCGTATTTAGGAGAAAGCTCTAAAATCTTATCGGCAATTTTACCGATATTTTTAAGCCCCACTCTGGTATCGTGATTTAAGATGTATCTTATAAGTCCCATACAAAATCTCCGTGTATTAATGTATAATCTAACATATTTTACTATATTTTAGCCGTTAAGTAAACAATTTAACCTAAAAAAAATAAACCGCTTTTGCAAAAAAAACGGTTTTTTCGATAAAATTTTTATATTTCAGTCTAATTTTTCGTTATTTTCAAGCCGAGAAACGCTTGCAACGGTTAAAACGATAACCTCTTTAGCTCCTGCGCTTTTCAAGGCTTTTGAAATAACGTCCGCCGTTGCGCCGGTAGTTAAAACGTCGTCTATAACTAAAATGCGCTTACCGTTCACTTGTTCTTTTAAAACTTTAAAGGAAGACGTTAAGTTTTTAAGCCTTTCTTTAAGCGAAAGGGTTGCTTGCCTTTCAGTTTCCTTTACCTTTTCAATAAGCGATTTTAATTCAATTTTTGAAAGCAAACTAAATTCACGAGCTAAAAGCTCGGCGTGATTGTATCCACGCTCATCAAGCCTATCTTCGTGCATGGGAACGAAAGTAACTACGTCCACCATTAATCCTTCGCTATTAAAAAGTGAATAAAGCTCCTCAGCAAAATATTTAGCGTGATATTTTTTGTTTTGATATTTAAAATTTTGTATTAAAAAGCTTATCGGTGGCTTATAGTCAAATACGCTTAAAGCCCTGTCGAAATTAATATTTTTCTCAACGCACGAATCGCAATATTTTACGGAATACTTGGTAGCGCGCCCACAATGTAAGCACTTATTCTCAGCAATTTTAGTTATGCCCTTTTGACAGTCGCTACAAAAATATCCCTCGAAAATTTCTTTACCGCAGACGTTACACGTCCATCTATCGTGAAACAATGAGCGTTTAAAAATATTTTTAATAAAATCAATCATAACCTACCACTTGCATAAATGGATAAACATAGTTTATCCTATTTATTCTAAACATTTCGTCAACCGAAACGCCTAAAATTTCGGCAACTCTTTCAGGTGTGTCGCCCACCTTTACGGTATACACTTTTTTATACCGCCTTATATAAATTACGTCACCCCTTTTAACCTCGCCCGATATAAAATTATCCTTAGCGATAATCTCTTTCGAGGTTGAAAAGGCGTTTGCAATACTTTCTAAAGTGTCGCCCTCTTGGCAATAGTATACGCCCTCTTTTTGGTTTAGTAAAGAAATAGTTAAAGATTTCATAGTTTAATCTATTCTTTTAAACCCGTCGATATTCTATTTACAAGCTGACGATAATAAAATGTTTTTAGAAATTATCGAGGTGATACCATTAAAAGATTAGTAAAAACAATGATGACGGTAACGGTGTTTTCCACCGCCGAAAGACTGCTCGGCTTTGTTTACCGCATATTTTTATCGAGAAATTTAGGCTCTGAGGGTATGGGGCTTTATCAAGTGGCGCTATCCGTCGTCGGACTTATAATGACGCTTACGTCATCAGGTATTCCCATTACCGTTTCAAGAATTATGACCAAGCACTCGGCTGAAAACCGCGACGAGTTAAGCTTTGGTACGGTAACTGCTGGGATACTTCTTAGCCTCATCCTATCCCTGCCCGTAGTGCTAATAATTTATTTTATTCCAAGCATTTCTGGACTTATATTTACTGACGAAAGGTGCTATATTCTTCTTAAAATTATACTGCCAGGTATCGTTATAACCTCAGTTTACTCGGTAATAAGAGGTTATTTTTGGGGTAAAAAATACTTTTTATCCTACTCGCTTATAGAGTTTACCGAAGAGCTTATTATGCTCGTTGCGGGCGTAATACTTATAAATTCGGCAACGAGTGCAGACGGCGGTATCAGAGGCGCGGGTAACGCCGTACTTATATCGTATATTTTCTCGTTTGTAACCGCTATTATTCTCTACTTTATAAGAGGCGGTAAAATAAAAAGCCCTAAAAGCGAGCTAAAACCGCTAATATCCTCCGCCGCACCAATTACCGCAATGCGTACGGCAACCTCGCTTATAAATACGCTTATTGCAATTATTTTACCCATGCGCCTCGTTCTTGGAGGTATGAGCCAAAGCTTAGCAATGTCAAGCTACGGCGAGCTTTCTGGCATGAGTATCCCTCTTATTTATATCCCCTCTACGCTCATAGGCTCAATAGCGCTCGTTTTAGTTCCCGAACTATCCGATAACTACTACCGCCACAGCACCATAACGTTAAAAAATAATATGGAAAAGGGGGTTAAATCGTCAGTTTTTATATCCTCGCTTATTATCCCCGTTTTTTTGAGCGTGGGAAAGGAATTAGGCGTTTTGGTTTACGATAATTTAAACGCAGGCGTATACGTTCAACGCGCCTCTATTATTATGCTTCCTATGAGCATATCAATGATTTCAACGAGTATGCTAAACAGCTTAAATTTAGAGAAAAAAACACTTGCCTACTACTCAGTCGGCGCAGTGTTTTTGATAGCCTCTATTTACTTTTTGCCTAAATATTTAGGCGTTTACGCGCTCGTTGTAGGTTTGTTTATAAGTTACGTAATAACGTCAACTTTTAACCTTTTACTTATCAAAAAAACTTGCAAGCGCCCACCCGAATACTCATTTTTCATAATCGCAAGTATATTTTTAATCGTTCCGTCAGCGCTGTTTGGGCATTTGCTTAAAGGAATACTACTCAACTATTTACCCGTTTATTTAACGGTTATAATCTGCGCTTTTGCGGTGATAATTTTTATATACCTGCTTTTCAAAATTTTTAACCTTTTTAGTTTGAAAGAAGTGTTTGAAAAATAATCAATCTTTAAAAAAAGGCAATCTAATTATCGCGGGAACTACTGCAAATAATAGCGCGTAATTTACAAGACAGTTAAAAATTTGCCCTTTAAAAATTAATCGGTATAATAAATAGCCAAGATAGGATACCTCTCCACCAAAAAGGTCTTTAACATAGTTAATAACGGCGGTTGAAAAACCCATATTGTAGTTGTAAAAATAAAAGCCCGTAGTGTTTATACCAACCGTTCCAAACAAAAAAGACGATAGGCAAATTAAAAAGAGTTTTATAAAAAAACCACCTTTAAACTCGAAATTTAAAAGATGAAAAATTAACCCCGATAGTAGCGCGGTTACGCCCGAGGTTAAGCCTACCCACGGCATATAAACGTACCCCCACGAGTTAATTATAAACCCGAGCGCGTCGCCGATTAAACATGCGCAAAAACCGCTTCCGCCACCAAGCAGTATTCCCGCAACCATAGAAAGTAGTAGCGTAAGCGAAAACTGAACGTCTGAAAACTTAATTTCAAGTAGCGTATTGCAAACGGTTAAAACGGCTGTTATAACCGCGATATACGCTATTTTTTTAGTTGCGCTTTTTTGACCAAGCATAGGTGAAAACACTAATTTTCCCCATAACTTTTTGCCTTGATAATTTTTTTGCATAAGAAAAAACCTCCTTAAGAGGTCCACCACAAAAAGCCTAACGGCTATACTAAAGCGGACGCGCCCTCAAACCGCAACGACACTTGCCGTTTTCGTTCAAGGACGACATCCCATTCCTTGACACTTAACGCTACTCGGGCTACTCTTTATTTTGATACGTTAATATTATCATAGTTGTAGTCTTTTATCAAGCGTTTTAGAATAATAATTTTATTATTATAGATAATAAGGTTATGGCAATTATATTTTTAAGGTCGACTATTATATATATAGCCCTACTACTTATAATGAGGCTTATGGGCAAACGGCAAATAGGCGAAATGCAACCGTTTGAATTCACCGTAACACTTCTTATTGCAGAACTTGCGTGTATACCCATGTCTGACTTTTCAATTCCGCTTTTATACGGAATTTCGGCAATAGTTGCGGTTTTCGTTCTACACCAGTTTATGTCGCTACTTGATAAGTCGGGCAAGATTTTTAAGTTTGCTTTTAGCGGAAAACCGTCGGTAGTGATTAACAAAAACGGCGTTGATTTTAAAGAACTTAAAAAAAACAACCTCGATATATCCGACCTAATAGAATCTATGAGGATACTTGGGTATTTTTCACTTGACGCCGTAACTTACGCGCTATACGAAGCTAACGGCACGCTGTCTGCCATTGAAAACGAAAGCTTAGATTATTCCCCCGATTTATCACTACTTGTAATAAGCGGTGGCAAAACGGATAAGAAAAACCTTGAAAAAATAGGTTTTTCGGAAGAGGAACTTAAAAAGCTACTTAGTAGCCTTGGGGTGATAAACGTTAAACGCGTAGGCGTTTTTACCGTAGATAGCAACGGCAGATATTACCTACAAGAGTATAGCGATAAATTCAAAACGGGCTATATAAAGCTTAAAAAGGAGGTCCTATGCTAAAGGCGTTAATTACCGCACTTGCAAGCTTGTTGATAATTGTAGGTGCAAGCTTGTTTGAACAAACTTATTTATCTAGCTCGTTTGACGAGTTCGAACGCGCAGTTACTGCAACGTATGAAAAAACTGAAAATCACACCGCAGTAAAAGACGACGTTTTAAGCGTTCAAGACCTTTGGATTGAAAAGAAAAAAACTCTTCATATCTTTATACCACATAACGATATTCGCGAGATTGATTTATGGGTATCAGAGGCTGTAACGCTTGTAGAAAATAAAAAGTGGGAGGACGCGCTTTCTAAGCTTGAGGTCGTTCTTGAAATGGTAGAACAAATTCCTAAAACTTATGCTTTAAAAATTGAAAATATATTATAAACCGCCCTATTGGCGGTTTTTTCATAACGTTATGCCTTTGAAAGTAATTTTTCGTTAAATAGCGTTTTACTTGACTAAATTTCGTATTTATGATAATATAACGTCTATATTATTTATTTTAATTAGGAGAGCAATATGAACAACCCTGAAATTTTCGTGGTAATGATGCTATATATGTGCGTCGTTATCGGAATAGGAGTATACTTTTATAAAAAATCTCAAAAAAATCCCGAAAACTACTTTTTAGGCGGGCGTTCGCTCGGGCCTTGGGTTGCCGCAATGAGCCCAGAAGCATCCGATATGAGCGGTTGGCTTTTAATGGGGCTTCCCGGCGTTGCTTACTGGTGCGGTCTTGCAGACGCGTTTTGGACGGCTCTTGGTCTTGCTATCGGCACGTACGTTAACTGGCTTATCGTTGCAAAAAGGCTCCGCAACTATTCTCAGGTTGCAAGTAATTCAATCACAATACCAGACTTTTTCTCTAATCGCTTTAAAGAAAAAAGCAAAGTGTTACTCGGTATTTCTTCCGCGTTTATACTAATATTTTTTACCGTGTACGCGTCAAGCTGTTTCGTAACGGTTGGAAAGCTTTTTAGCACGCTGTTTGGTTTTGACTATCACGTTACCCTTATAATCGGTGCAATATTCGTAGTAGCTTATACCCTTATCGGCGGTTTCTTAGCTGAAAGTATTTCCGATTTTATGCAGGCAATCGTTATGATACTAGCACTCGTTGCAATAATAGTGGTTGGCGTTGTAAACGCAGGCGGTTTGGGCGCAGTTATTGAAAACACTAAAAATTTCGACGGATTTTTATCCCTTACCGAAATTGCCAACCCCACCGTGGATGCAAATGGCAAACAACTTACTCAAGGTCTTATTCCGCTTTTTGGTAGCGCTAAAGATTACGGCTTGTTAAGTATGGTTTCAATGCTTGCTTGGGGGCTTGGTTATTTTGGCGTACCGCAAGTTCTTCTTCGCTTTATGGCAATCCGCAAATCTGAAGATATCAAGCGTTCTAGAATTATTGCAACCGTTTGGTGCGTAATTTCGTTAGGCGCTGCAGTTTTAATCGGTATAATTGGTAGAACCCTTCTCCCCACTTCCGACGCACTTAATACCGCATCAAAGGCTGAAAATATTATTATCGTATTGTCAACACAATATCTACCTTTAATTTTTGCAGGTCTTATTATGGCGGGAATTCTTGCAGCAACGATATCCTCTTCTGACTCTTATTTGTTAATTGCATCGTCAGCGGTATCAGTTAATATTTATAAAGGTATTATTAAAAAGGAAAAGGCTTCTGAAAAGCAAATTATGTGGCTTTCAAGAATAGTATTAGTCGTTATTGCAATAATCGGTATTATTATTGCTTGGAACGAAAACAGCGTTATTTTCAAGCTCGTTTCGTTTGCTTGGGCGGGTTTTGGCGCAACGTTCGGTCCTATAATGCTCTTCTCGCTATTCTGGAAAAGAACTACCCGCGCAGGCGCTATTGCAGGCATGGTATCAGGCGCCGTAACGGTATTTGTTTGGAAACTTGTGTTAAATCCATTATTATCAGCAAGCGTTCCTTTGTTTGCAATATACGAACTTCTTCCTGCATTTATCGTTTCGTGTATCGCTATCGTAGTTGCATCGCTCCTTTCTAAAAAACCGAGTGACGATATTGTTGAAGAGTTTGAAAGGGCAAAAAAAGGCGAACTTGATAAAGCTGAACAAGCTTAATAGTTAAAGTAAAAAAAGGACGTTAAGGGGGTCTGATATAAGGATTTTATATCGAAAATAAAAGTGTAGCCCACCATATTTCGACTTAAAGCGAAGTATGGTGGGCTTTTCTTTATCCACAAAAAATTAAAGATTTTAGTTGTATTTTTAGCCTTGTGGCTAAAAGTGATATTGTTTGCGTTGCAAACAGTTTAGCCGAGCATCGCGAACGCCAACTGCGCAAACAGTTATATTTCGGCAAAGCCAAAGTTATATTAAATAAATCCTTAACTTGCCGTAGGCAAATATCACTGCCGATAGGCAATATCACTCGTAGTTAGACGGATATAACAAGTCCGTAAGGATTTATTTAGTTGCCGAATCCCTTGTAGGGACTCGGCTTACGGGGTTTGATTTTTTTGTTTAACTCTCGTTATTAAATGGCGAGAGTTTTCTTTATACAATCTTAATGCCGACGAGAAAAATCATAACGTATTCTTTATAAGAAATATAGTACAATGATTAGCGAAGAAAGATATTCCAGAGGTGTGTTTATGGAAGTTAAAACAAAATTCAAATTATCTTCCTTTCAAATTATTTTACTCGGTTTTGCAGCAGTAATTTTTATTGGAGCATTTTTGCTTTGCCTTCCTATATCAAGTAAATCGGGGAAATGGACTTCCTTTATTGATTCTTTGTTTACGTCAACGTCAGCTGTATGTGTGACTGGGCTTGTTGTTTTTGATACGGCAACGTATTGGACGATTTTTGGGCAAATAATAATATTGATTTTAATCCAAATCGGTGGTATGGGGATTGTAACGGTAGCGATATCGTTTGCGCTACTTTCAGGTAAAAAAATTGGTCTTTTTAGTCGTGGCACGATGAAAGAAGCAATATCTGCTCCAAGCGTAGGCGGTATAGTTCGTTTAGTTGGTTTTATATTAAAAGGAATATTTGTTATAGAACTAATCGGAATGTTAATAATGCTTCCCATTTTTTGTAAAGATTATGGAGTTGAAGGAATTTGGATGGCAATATTTCACTCTGTATCTGCATTTTGCAATGCGGGGTTTGATATTATGGGGACGAAAAGTGGAGATTTCAGTTCGCTAACAAATTTTTCTGCACAACCCATAATTAGTATAACTGTTATGCTGTTAATTGTAATAGGCGGTATTGGTTTTCTTGTATGGGAAGACGTTTGTAAACATAAATGGAGCGTAAAGAAATATAGAACTCAAAGTAAAGTCGTTCTACTTGTAACGGGACTTTTAATCCTTTTCCCTTCTGTTTATTTCTTTTTCTTTGAGTTTACTACTTTACCGATAGGTGAAAGAATTCTCGTTTCTTTATTTCAAGCCATAACCCCGAGAACGGCAGGATTTAATACGGCAAATATAACCGCTATTACTGGAACAGGTTTGTTGCTTATGATAATTCTTATGTTAATTGGAGGCTCGCCGGGTTCTACGGCAGGCGGTATGAAAACGACTACGGTTGCGGTATTATTCTCATCTGCAATATCCGTATTCAAGAAAAAAGACAATGCAGAACTTATGAAACGTAGAATAGATGATGATACTGTTAAGAATGCTATTACAATATTCTTGATGTACGTAACGTTGTTTGTGCTTGGCGGAATGATAATAAGTTCCATTGAAGGGTTGCCAATTATGACATGCCTTTTTGAAACGGCATCGGCAATCGGTACGGTTGGATTAACTCTAGGTATTACGCCATCTCTTGGGATAATATCGAAAATAATATTGATGATTTTGATGTTTTTTGGTCGTGTTGGCGGGTTAACCCTTATATATGCAACTTTAGGTGGAAATAAAAAACAAGTTTCAAAGTTGCCAATAGACAACATAACGGTAGGTTAAGGAGAAGATATATGAAGAAAAAATCAATTTTGCTTATTGGACTTGGTCGTTTTGGAAAGCATATCGCTATGAAATTAAACGAACTTGGACACGAAATTATGGCAGTTGACCACGACGAAGAAAAGGTCAATGAGATTATGCCTATTGTAACCAATGGACAAATTGGCGATAGTACAAACGAATTATTTTTACGTTCGCTTGGCGTGGATAATTACGATGTTTGTATTGTCACCATCGGAGGCGATTTTCAAAGTTCGCTTGAAACTACTTGTTTATTGAAAGAGCTTGGGGCGAAAAAAGTTGTTTCGCGTGCTGAACGTGATGGGCAGGCAAAATTCTTATTACGGAACGGTGCGGACGAAATAGTATATCCCGAAAAGCAACTTGCTTCTTGGATGGCGATTCGATATAGCGCAGACCATATTCTCGACTATATAGAGTTAGATGAATCTTGTTCGATTTTTGAGGTTTCCGTTCCCAAAGAATGGATAGGAAAAAGCATTTTGCAAATTGATATACGTAAGAAATATAACGTTAATATCATAGCGATCAAGGAAAATGGAAAAATAAATGCAATGTTTGCGCCTGACACTGTACTAACATCAAAGAAAACGTTGCTCGTGTGTGGAGAGTATAAAGCATTAAAAAAATGTTTTAATATATAAAAAGGTAAAAACATCTTGTAAGGAGGTTGCATAATGGAAAACGAAATATTAAGAGATATATTATTA